>JBGAQA010000050.1:0-46748 GCA_044220955.1 Sandaracinaceae bacterium | reverse complement strand
GACCTCGACCTCGACCTCGACCTCGACCTCGACCTCGACCTCGACCTCGACCTCGACCTCGACCTCGACCTCGCTCTGACCACGGCTCTCCCCTTCGGGGATTCGCCTTGGATGACGTCAGGAGCACGGGGCTCGTTCGGGGGATGGGCAGTGTGCCGTCGTGCTCGCGGCACTCCACCCCGAGCCCTTCGGGCTCGCCGTCCTCGCAGTGCTCGCCGTGCTCGCCAAACAGCGGCTGCGCGCGGCTCCGCGCTGCTCCGGGCGGTCGCTCTCGACCAGGCCTATAGCCAGTTGGCTATAGGCCGTGTCGAGGCGAGGGTGGACTGCCGCTCCGCGCGACGGCGGTGGGGTGGTGCCCCCGAACGGGCAGAACGGAACGGACAACGTGGCACTGAAGATCTACACCGACTCGCTCCAGATGATTCGCGAGATGCGGACCACGCTCGATGCGATTGCCAAGCAGGACGCCGACCTGGCTCGGCAGACGCGGCGAGCGCTCACCAGCATCACGCTCAACATCGCCGAGGGCGAGGGGCGCAAGAACGGAAACGCGCGGATGAGGTTCCAGACGGCGATGGGCAGCGCCAACGAGGTCCGCGCCTGCATCGAGACCGCGGATGCGCTCGGGCACATCACGGCGGACGCGCGGATGATCGACACGCTCGACCGCATCGCGCGGACGCTGAACCGGCTGCACTGAGCTGGACGAGGCCCGCGGCGATGAACCGCGGGCCTCGTGGCTCTCCTACCGCGTCAGCTTCACGAGCACACCGATGACGTGGTCGAGCCGGTGCCTCACGCCGACGTCCACGCTCCCGTACCCGAGCGCCTCGGCCACGTCGAGACAGGCGCCGACCTCGCGCGCCGAGCCGAGCGCGGTCAGGCGCCGCTGCCGACGGTTCCCGCCCTGGACGCCGTCGCTCTCCGCCAGGTTGAGCGGCACGCTGCTGGCGGCCCTCCGTAGCTGGTCGAGCAAGTTCCGGTCGTGCCGGCCAACGCGTTCACCGATCACGCGCACGTCGCGGCAGAGCTGAATCGAGACGATGTAGATGTCGAGCATGAGCTTCTTCTCCGTGCTGGTGCCCCGACCTGCTCGGGGCGCAGCCCCACCCCCCGCGGGTCGCAGGCGCGCTCAACCCGAGGTTCTGCAAATGCAGAACCTCCCGGAGCGGAGCTGCACGGAGCGACCGCGAATGCGGTCGCGGAGGAAGCGAGCACCGGCGGCACGAAGTGCCGGGGTTGAACGCGACAAGCCCGCGGGCAAGATGAGGATCCCCGAGCAGAGCGCACACCCCGATGCGACCTCGGAGCTCGGATCCTCGCCCTCACCCTCGCCCTCGACCTCGCTCTCGACCTCGACCTCGACCTCGCTCTCGCTCTCGCTCTCGCTCTCGCTCTCGCTCTCGCCCTCGCTACGAAGGCGCCGCGATCACCTTCCGGAAGCTGACCGCGATCACCACGCTGCCCTGACCGACCAGGGCGCCGTAGCGGCACTTCTCGAGCAGCACCCCGGCCAGACCCGTGCCGTCGCGCCGCAGTGCCCGCACCGGCTGGCCCTCGCGCAGCGCGGCGAAGCGGCGTGCATCGTCGGCGACCGCGTCGAGCTCCGGACCCGGTTCCGCCAGCGCCGCGAGCCGGTCGACGGTCGTACGGACGAAGCGGCCCTCGCCGATCCACACGTCGCGGGAGGGGCCGGACACGCACACGACGACGCCGCGCGCGTCGGCCCCGCGCTTCATCGCCACGATCACGGCCGCGCCCGCGCCGCGCTCGGTACAGACGCGCCCACCCATCGCCTCGCGCGCTGCGTCGATCGACGGCGCGCTCCCCACCTCGACGCCGCCGGCGAGCGTCGCGAGCGAGATCTTGGAGGGCGGGGCGGCCATCCCCCGGCATGACGACGAGGACGGGCGCGCGCAAGCCGACACGGCTACCATCGCCGCCGATGACGCGCTCCGCGGGCACCCACTGGCTCACGCCGACCGTCGCGCTCCACGTGCTCGAGGCCGGCGAGCCCGGCCCCACCGTGCTGATGCAGGCCGGCATCCACGGGGACGAGGTCGCGGGCGTCCATGCGCTCTCGGAGCTTCTCGAGGAGGGCCTCGTGCCCGCGCGCGGGCGCCTCCTCGTCGTACCCGTGATGAACGCGCCCGCGTATCGTGCGCGCCAGCGAGCGGCCCCGGGCGGGCTCGATCTCAACCGCTGCTTCCCGGGCGACGCGCGCGCCCCCGAGCGTGAGCGGCGCCTGGCCCGGACGTTCATGGATCTCGTGCTCGACGAGCGTCCCGCGCTCGTCTGCACGCTGCACGAGTCGACCAAGCGCTTCGATCCCGCCGTCGTGCCCTCGTTCGGCCAGACGCTCGTCTACGGCGTCGAGCCGATGCCCCCCGTCGTCGCGCGCGCCGTCGAGCGCATGAACGCGCTCCGCCGCTCCGACGACGAGCGCTGGGCGGCTCACTACTACCCGGTCGCCACGTCGTCGACCGAGGTGATCGTCGAGGCGACCGGCTGCGTCGGGATCTGCGTCGAGACCTGGATGGGCTTCCCGGAGCCGCGCCGGATCGAGATGCAGCGCGACGTGGTCCGCGTGCTGCTCGACGAATTCGGCACCCTTCCCTTCGATCCCCTTCCCGAAGACGGAGGCTCGCGATGAAGAGCTGGCTCGGTTCGTTTCCGACGACCCGGATGCGCCGGATGCGGCGCGATGGGTGGAGCCGCCGGCTCTCGCGCGAGCACGTGCTCACGCCCTCCGACTTGATCTGGCCTCTCTTCGTGAAGGAGGGCGCGGCCGACGAGGCGATCGCCTCGATGCCCGGGGTGAGCCGCCTCTCGCTCGCCCACCTCGTCGAGCACGCGCGCGCCGCCGAGGCCGCGGGCATCCCGGCCGTCGCCGTGTTCCCGGTGATCGATCCTTCGCTCAAGACGCCCGACGGCGAGCTCGCCACGGACGATGACAACCTCGTCTGCCGTGCCGTGCGCGAGGTGAAGAAGGCCTGCCCCGGCCTGGGCGTGATCTGCGACGTCGCGCTCGACCCCTTCACCTCGCACGGCCAGGACGGGCTCGTGCGTGGCGGGTACGTCGTCAACGACGAGACCGTGGCCGTCCTCTGCCGCCAGGCGGTCGTGCAGGCGAAGGCCGGCTGCGACGTCATCGCGCCCTCCGACATGATGGACGGACGGGTCGGCGCGGTGCGGGCAGCCCTCGACGCGGCCGGCCACGAGCGCGTCCGCATCCTCTCGTACGCGGCGAAGTACGCCTCGGCGTTCTACGGTCCCTTCCGCGAGGCCGTCGGCAGCAAGACCGCGCTCGGGCAGGGGGACAAGCGCACCTACCAGATGGATCCCGCCAACGGCGACGAGGCGCTTCGGGAGGTCGCGCTCGACGTCG
Organism: Sandaracinaceae bacterium; assembly: GCA_044220955.1. Classification (GTDB taxonomy): domain Bacteria; phylum Myxococcota_A; class Polyangia; order Polyangiales; family Sandaracinaceae; genus JBBSAT01. The sequence goes on along the minus strand of JBGAQA010000050.1, from coordinate 43,360 downwards.
CCGAGGGCGCCGACATGGTGATGATCAAGCCGGGGATGCCCTACCTCGATCTGGTGTGGCGCGTGAAGGAGGCGTTCGGCCTGCCGACCCTCGTGTACCAGGTGTCCGGCGAGTACTCGATGCTGCGCGCGAGCGCCGAGCGCGGGTGGCTCGACTGGCCGCGCGTGATCGTGGAGTCGCTCGTCGGCTTCAAGCGTGCCGGGGCCGACGCCGTGCTGACGTACGCCGCGCTCGAGGTCGCCGAGGCGCTCGCGAGAGATCCCCACGACCGCCGGCCGTGACGGGCGCGCCGCTCACACGCCGGTGACGAGGCGCGGCTCTCCGAGGTGCGGCGTCGCGTTCATGCTCGCGATCGAGAGGCGCCCGTCGCGCACCACGAGCTCGGTGATCGACGCGTTGCGCACGTGCCACATCACGTCGAGCAGCTGCTCCACCGAGAGCCCGTGCGCCTCCGCGACGATCGCCGAGATGGCCCCGCCCGACGTGAAGGCGACGCTGGTGCCCTCGCTCTGCCGCATGCGATCGACGAAGCGCCGGACGCGCGCGCGAAACGCCTCGAAGGGCTCGACGTCCGGGTGGGTGACCTCGCCGCGCGCCCACGCCGGGATGATCGCCGCGAAGACGCGGGTCATCGCCTTCCGCATCGAGCCGTGATCGCCGCCGAAGGCCTCGCGGGCCACGCGGCCGAGCTCGTCGTCTCGCGCAGCGAGCGCCGGCCCGAGCGCCACGAGGAGCTGCACCGCATGGTGCTCGTCGAGCTCGGGGACCTCCTCCGGCTCGCTCCACGACGGCGCGCGGACCTCGGCGTGCGTCTCGGCGTGTCGCCGTCGCGGACCGACCAGCACGCGATCGGGCGCGAGGCCGAAGCGCTCGAAGTGCGCTCCGAGCAGGCGGGACTGCTCACGACCGAGGTCCGAGAGCCGATCGTAGTCGCCCAGGGCCGATGCCTGACCGTGCCGGACCAGCACGATGCGCGCGCGGTCTGCCACGGGCTTCACTCCTTGGTGAGCGCGAGGACGCCGTCGACGACCGGAGTCAGCCCGAACCAGAAGTACGCGGCAGACGCGATCGCGAGGCCGCCGAGCTGCAGCGCGCAGACGCCGAGGTACTGCGGGTTGCGCCACGAGGCCGTGGGCACGCGCATCATCCGCGTGACCTCGGCGCCCTGCCCCGCGGGGACGACGTGCGCGAGCGCCGCGCCCCCGGCCACCATCGCCTGCGCCGCGGCCGAGAGCATCGAGGGCCCCAGCCGGACGGCCAGCGGCCGACCGTCGGCGACGAGCGCGACCCCCGCGGCGGCGCGCTGGACCTGGACGCGGATCCAGCCGGATGCGCGGCCCGCCTCGAGCTGATCGCGCGGCGTGAGCTCGGGCAGCTGCACGGGCAGCGGCAGCTTCGGACAGAGCGGCAGCACGCCGCCCGTGCCGCGCCCGCCCGCACCCAGCATGGAGACGCAGTGCACCAGGCCGAGGGAGAGCATCCCGACGCTGACGATCCCGACCGAGAGCATGCCGACGGTGAAGACACCCCGGGCGAGCTGCCCGATCGCGATCACGCCGGTCGCCATCTGCCCGATCGCGATGACGCCCGTCGCTTCCTGACCGATCGCGATGAAGCCCTCGGCCTGCTGGCCCACGGAGAAGAACTGCATGAGGCGGCCATCGTACTCCGGTTGACGCGCGAGGAAAGGCGCCCCAGATGGACCCGCGGTGGCCACGCCTCGAACCGTCCTCGTCACCGGCGCCACGGGGTTCGTCGGCAGCGCCCTGGTCGGCGCGCTCGCGGCCCGCGGCGATCGCGTCGTGGTGTACTCGCGCAGCCCGGAGCGGGCCAAGCAGGCGCTCCCCGCTGCGAGCGCCTTCGTCCGGACGATCGATCCCCGCGCGCTCGAGGGCGTCGGCGCGATCGTGAACCTCGCGGGCGAGCCGGTGTCGGGGCGCTGGAGCGCGAAGAAGAAGGCCGCGATCGAGCAGAGCCGCGTGAGCGGGACCGCGGCGATCGTCGCCGCGATGGGCGCCATGCCTGCGGGCGAGCGCCCACGCACGCTGGTCTCGGCGAGCGCGATCGGCTTCTACGGCGATCGTGGCGACGAGATCCTCGACGAGACGAGCGGCGCGGGCGGCGACTTCCTCTCGAGCGTGTGCGTGAAGTGGGAGGCTGCAGCGAACGCGGCGCGCCCGCTCGGCCTGCGCGTCGCGACGACGCGGCTGGGCCTCGTGATGGGTGACGGAGGCGCCCTGGCGGCGATGCGCCCGCTCTTCGCGATGGGCTTCGGCGGACCGCTCGGCGACGGGCAGCAGTGGTGGTCGTGGATCCACCTCGAGGACGCGGTGGGCATCCTCTCGTTCGCGCTCGACCGAGGCGACCTCGACGGGCCGATCAACGCGACGGCGCCGGAGCCCGTGCGGCAGGTCGATCACGCGCGTGCGCTCGGGCGCGCGATGCGGCGCCCCTCGTTCATGCCGGCGCCGGCCTTCGCCATCCGCGCCGCGACCGGCGACTTCGCGGTCGAGCTGCTCGCGAGCCGCCGCGTCGTGCCCGCGCGCGCGCTCGCGACCGGCTACGCGTTCCGGTACCCGGAGCTCGGTCCAGCGCTGGCGAGCGTCTTCGCGCGCTGACACCGGCATCGCGCGCCGTGGTGGAGGGCGAGCGTGTACGCTCCGCGCGTGAAGACCGGAAGAACGCGCCCGCCCGCCTCGGCCACGCTGATCGCGCTGAGCGCGGTCGCAGCGCTCACGACAGCGAATGCCGCCGCCCAGGGACCTCGTGTGATCCTCGTGGATGGCTACACGGACTACGCCCGACCCCGCACGATCGAGGACTGGGTCGTGACCCCCGCCGACGCCTGCCCGGGGGCGACGCTGCTCCGAGCCTGCGGCGGCACGCCCGCCGCGGGCGGCGCCTGCCCCGACGTGCAGACCGCCGTGTCCGCGCTCGGGCCCAGCGGGCTCGACCGGTGCTCCGCGACGGCCGAGCTGCTCGCGCCGGCAGGTGCGCTCTACGACCTCGGGTCGGCGCAGGGCTTGGCGCACGCGCAGCGCCTCTACACCGCGCTCGCCCGGGTCACCGCGCTGCGTCCCGTCGCGCTCTACCGCGCCGCGCGATCGGCGCAGCGGCAGCTGGACTACGCGGCGGCGAGCACCCTGTACGCGGAGCTCCTCGAGGCGCGCCCGGCCGCCGCGCTGCGGGAGGCCGTCGCGTCGCACTTCGCGCTGATGCTCGCCGACGTGGACGCGGACGCCGACGGCCTCGAGGACCCCGGCTTCGTGCCCGCGCGCCTCGCGCTGCTGCCGGACGCAGCCTGGTCCAGGGAGATGGCTCTCCGCTGGATGCGCCTGATCTCGGGGACGGGGATGGTCGAGCACGGGCGGGAGCTCGGCGCGGCGATTCGCGCTCGCTGGCCCGACGCGCTCACCGAGGACGTCGACGTCCTGGAGGCGGAGATCTACCGCCTCGCGGAGGAAGAGGACGCGCTCGTGGAGCACGCTCTGGCGTCGGCCTCTCGCTGCCGCGCGCGCCACGTCGCCTGCGACGCGGGGTTCCTCGACCGCGCGCAGCTCGTCGCGGTGGCGCGCCTCGGGCAGTGTGGCGCACCGCCCGCGACGAGCGACCTCGCCGCGCGGCTGGCGACGTGCCTCTCGGGGGTGACCCTCGGCCAGCGCCTGCTGTCGCAGCGCCCATCGGAGACGCTCGCGCTCGACGTCGCCGACGCCGCCGCGTGGGTGGGCCCGGCGCTGGCGAGAATCGCGGCGGCGAGCGCAGCGAGCGCGCGTGACCCCGCGCTTCGAGCGGCCGCGCAGGCACACCTCGCGGCGCCCCTCCCAGACGACCCCGCGCCGCTGCGCACGCAGGTCGCGGCGACGCAGGTGGACCCGACGTCCGACGACGGGTCCGTCGACGAGCACGCGGTACGCCGCGCGGTCTCCGCCGATGCGCTCGCGGCGTGCATGCCGCCTCGGGTCCAGGTCCTCGGCGTCCATGCGACGGTCAGCGAGTCGGGACGGCTGGTCTCGATCACCACGACCGGCGCGTCCGGACGCTGCGCGACCGAGGCGCTCTCGGCGGCCTCCGTCCCACCCGCGGAGGGCGGCGCGGCGCCTTTCGACGCCATCGTGCTGTTCGCCCCCGCCGCTGCGCGGGCCCGCCGGGACGCCGTGGTCAGCCCGTGATTCGCGGCAGGACGCGGGCGTCGTCGAGCTTCTCGACCACGAGATCGGCCTCGGCGAGCGCCGACGGGTCGAACCCGCCCGTGGCCACCGCGATCACCGAGGCTCCGACCGCACGCCCGGCCGCGATGTCGCGCGGCGTGTCGCCGATCACCACGACGCGCGCCGCCGCGAGCCCGACGCCGAGACACCGGGCGCCACGCTCGACTCCCGCAGCCAGCAGCGCCGCGCGATCTTCGTCATCGCTGCCGTAGCCGCCGAACGCGAAGCGCTCGTGGATGCCGCCGCGCGCGAGCTTGAGACGCGCGCCGCGGGCGAGGTTGCCGGTGCCGAGGCCGACGGCGACGTGCGGGTGCGCTTCGAGCGCGTCGAGCAGCGCGTGGACGCCGGGCAGGACGCGGAAGCGCTCCGCGCGCGCGAGCTCGGCCTCGAGGTGGGCGAGGTAGCTCCCGAGCACGCCGTCGAGCGTCGCGTCGTCGTCGTCGTGCCCGGCGGCGCGCGTCGCGGCGCGCGCGATCGCGCGGTCGGTCATGCCGCCGTAGGGGAAGCTGCCGACGTCGGCGCGGCCGAGGTGCTCGAGGAACGCCCTCTGCATGGCCGCCCGCCCTGCACCACCGCAGCTCAGGAGCGTGCCGTCGATGTCGAAGAGCGCGATCGTGGGCGTCGTCACGACGCGAGGGTGCGCGAGGCACTGCGTCCGCGCCATGGGCCATCGACGCGGCCCGTGGTGGGCCAGATCGGCGAGCATCCCGCGCGACCCGGCCGGCGCGGGCCCGGCGGTGCGCAGCCCGCCTACTCGAGCGCGTGCTTGTGCAGCTTCTCGTGGAGCGTCGCGCGGCCGATCGCGAGGCGTCGCGCGGCCTCGGTGCGGTTCTGCCCGCACTCGCGGAGCGTCTGCACCAGGATCCCGCGCTCGTAGGCGTCCATGCGCTCCTTGAGCCCGAGGCTCGGCGCCTCGGACATCGTCGGGCCGGGGAGCAGCTCCGGGTCGATCGTGCCCTCGCTCGAGAGAGCGACCACGCTCTCCACCGCGTTCTCGAGCTCGCGGACGTTCCCGGGCCAGCGGTGCGCGCTCAGGCGCGGAAGCACGCTCGATGGAACGCTCAGTGGGCCGGTGCCGAAGCGAGAGGTGGCGCGGGCGAAGAAGTGCTCGAAGAGGACCGTGATGTCCTCCGGCCTCTCGCGGAGCGGCGGCACCGCGAGCTGCACGACCTTGAGGCGATAGAGCAGATCCTCGCGGAACGCGCCCTTCTCCACGAGCTCGGCGAGGTTGCGGTGCGTCGCGGCGAGGATCCGGACGTCGACCGGCACCGGGCGCTCCTCGCCCACGGGCCGCACCTCGCCCTCCTGCAGCACGCGCAGCAGCTTCGCCTGCGTTCGCGCATCCATCTCACCGATCTCGTCGAGCAGGAGCGTGCCGCCGTGCGCCTCCCGGAAGAGCCCGATCCGCGCGCGGTGGGCACCCGTGAACGCGCCCTTGGCGTGCCCGAAGAGCTCCGCCTCCGCGAGGTCGGGCGTGATGGCGGCGCAGTTGAAGCGAACGAAGGGCTTGTGTGCGCGCGTGCTCGCGCGGACGATCGCCTCGGCGACGCGCTCCTTGCCCGTGCCGCTCTCGCCCGTGATGAGGACCGTGACGTCGCGCGGAGCGACACGCTGCACCAGCAGCGCGAGCCTGCTCATCGCGGCCGACTCGAACACGAGGCTGCGCCCGAGGTTGCGCTCCGCCTCTGCTCGCTCCTTGTCCGCCGAGAGCTCGGCGACACGCTTGGCGCGCTCGATCGCCTGCCGCAGCGTGTCGGGCTCGAAGGGCTTCTTGAAGTAGTCGAAGGCGCCGAGCTTCATCGCGTCGACCGCGTGCCGCTCGCTCCCTTGTGCCGTGAGCATGACCACCAGGGGCTTGGGGCCCGTCCGCGATCGGACCTTCTCGAGCAGGCCCATCCCGTCGAGGCGCGGCATCCGCAGATCGGTCACCACCAGGGCGGGCGCGAGCTCGTCGATGCGCTCGAGCCCTGCGACGCCGTCGTCCGCCTCGTGCACGTCGAAGCCGGCGTCCTCGAGGTACGCGCGCAGCGTGTAGCGGACGGAGGCGTCGTCGTCGACGACCAGGGCCGTGAGCGGTGTGCTCATGCCGCCGCTCCTTCGCTCGTCACCGCGTCGGGCAGGATCCTCGGGAGCGTGATGCGGGCCACCGCGCCTCCGCCCTCGCGCTTCTCCAGCACCAGGTCGCCGCCGTGCTGTCGAACGAGCCCGCGCGAGAGCGGTAGGCCGATCCCGTTGCCCCTCGGCTTGGTCGTCGCGCCGACCGTGAACAGTCGCCCCGCGACGTTCGGGTCGATGCCGGCCCCGCGGTCGAGCACGCGCACCTCGGTGCCGCCCGAGCTCTGCGTGACCTCGACGCGCACCTCGCCTCCGGGGCGGCTCGCGTCGAGCGCGTTCTGAACGAGGTTCACGATGACCGCGCGGAGCTTGCGGGGATCGCAGCGCTGCCCGGGCGCCGCGCCCTCGACCGTGAGCGTCACGCCGCGCTCGAGCGCGACGCCCTCGTGCATCTCGATGACGTCCCGGACGAGCTCGACCAGGTCCGTCTCGCGCGCCTCGAGGGGCACGAGCGGGCGCGAGTACGCGAGGAACTCGTCCAGCACGGACTGCATCCGATCGACCTCGCGTCGCATCACGGCGACCCGCTCGGCGACCTGGCCGGTCACGTCCTTCTGCACGAGCGCGCCGAGGCCCTTCACGCTCGCGAGCGGGTTCTTCAGCTCGTGCGCGATCTCCGACGAGAGCGCGCTGAGTGTCCGGCTCTGCTCGGCGTGGGTCTCGAGCGCGCGCTCGCGGTCCTCGGCCTGCTGCTCGACGAGGTCGTGCATCGTGCGGCGCAGGAACCGACCCAGGGTGGATCCCCCGACCAGCATGATGGTGTAGAGCGCCGCGCAGAGCCAGGGACCGTCTCCCGGCGTTCCGCTCTCGACGAACACGCCGGCGTATGCGTGCGGGACGAGGCCTGGGACCAGGTCGGTGGCCTGCAGGTATGCGTAGAGCCAGACCGCGGGGATGAAGACGAAGGCGAGCACGGCCAGCGAGAGCGCCGGCGGGACGAAGACCGCGGCGATGATGGCGAAGAGCAGCTGCGCGGCGATGAAGGGGCTCGCGAGCCCCCCGGTCCCCAGCACCACGAAGGCCTGGCCGAGCCCCGTCAGCCAGACGTTCACGGCCAGGCGGCGCTCGGTCATCGCGGCGCCCGTGCGCGCGAGCTCGACGAACGCCAGGGTGGCCACCACCCCGAGGCCCACGGCGAACGCGAGAATGCGCGCGCGGGTCGGCTCGTACCACCCCAAGAGCGCGGTGAGCGACGCGATGACGAGGACCCCGCCGACGCGGATCCGGATCATCGTCCTCAGGACACGCTCGCGGACGAGCACCTCGAACGCCGCACGGCGGTGGGACGATGCAGGCACGGTCATCGGCGAGGAGCAAAGCCCGGGCCGGGCCCTCGGCGCAATGCCTGCGCGGCTGCGCGCACGGTTTTCGCGGGCGCGTTTCTCTCCGTGCGTACGCTCGCGGACGGACGTCCGGACGGGGCGTCCGGAGAGCCGAACGGCGCGGCGAGCCGATGCCCTCGAAACCACGCCGATCCCGGCGGCACGCGCGTTGCGACACGGCGCGGCATGCAGCGCCCCCTCCTCCTCGCGGCCGTCCTCTCCGGCTTGCTGATCTTCGCCCTCTATGCCCGCATCTCGGCGCAGCGCGCGTCGGAGGCGGGCCCCTCGGGCGGCTCCGGCGTCGTCGAGGGCACCAGCTACGACCTCGGCTCGCGCATCGGCGGGCGCATCCGGAGCATCGCCGTGCGGGAGGGCCAGGAGGTGCACGCGGGGGATCTCGTCGTCGAGCTCGACTGCGCGGAGCCGCAGGCACACCTCGACGAAGCGGACGCGCGCATCTCGGTCGCCGAGGCGCAGGTCGGGGCGGCGCGTGCCCAGCTCGAGGCGGCCCGCGCGGCGATCCAGGTCGCGAGGCGCTCGGGCGGCGCGGCGCGCGCGCTCACCGGCGCGGCCGACGCCCAGGCGGCCGTACTGTCCACGCACGAGGCCACGGCCGAGCGCGAGCTCGCGCGCATCGGCGCGCTCGGCGAGTACGCCCCCGCGCAGCGACGAGACACCGCCCAGGACAGCCTCGATGCGCTGCGCCACCAACAGGAAGCGGCGGACGCACAGCGCCGCGCCTCGCGCGCGCAGGCGTCCGTCACCAGCGCGCAGGCGTCCGTGTCGTCGGCGCAGGCCGAGGGCGCGCAGGCGGCGCTCGAGGCCGCCGAGCGCACGCTCGCCGCGGTGCAGGCGGTCCGCCGGATCGCGCAGCTCGGCGTCGACGAGTGCCGCGTGCTCGCCTCGCACGACGGCACCGTCGACGAGGTGCTCTACGAGGTCGGCGAGGTCGTCGGCCCCGGCACGTCGCTGGTGCGCGTGGTCGACCTGACCGAGCTGAGCGCGACGTTCTACCTGCCGAACGCCGAGCTCTCGGCCGCCACGATCGGCGGCGTCGCGCACGTGGTCGCCGACGCGTGGCCAGGCCGTGCGTTCGACGGGACCGTCGACACGGTCGCGAACGAGGCGGAGTTCACCCCGCGCACGGTGCAGACTCGCACCGACCGTGACCGGCTCGTGTATCCGATCGAGGTGCACATCCCGAACCCAGAGCGGCTTCTGCGCCCTGGGATGCCGGTCCAGGTCACGCTGGAGCCGGCCCGGTGAGCGGTCCATCCAGCGGAGGCGCCGCAGAGACGGCGCTCGTGGCGGATGCGTTGGTGCGCCACTTCGGGAAGAACGAGGCCGTGCGCGGCATCTCGTTCTCCATCCCGCGAGGTGAGCTCTACGGCCTCGTCGGCCCGGACGGCGCAGGCAAGACGACGACCCTGCGGATGCTCGCGGGCCTCGTACGTCCGACCTCGGGCACCGTGCGCGTGCTCGGCGTCGATCCGTTCGGGAAGGCGAGCGCCAAGGTGCGCGAGTCGCTGGGCCTCGTACCGCAAGAGCACAGCCTCTACGGGGACCTGTCCATCCAGGAGAACCTCGACTTCTTCCGGCAGCTCTACGGCCTGTCGAAGCAGGACTACGACACGCGCCGGACTCGCCTGCTCGACATCACGCGCCTGGGCGCGTTCCTCTCGCGCCGCGCCTCGCAGCTCTCGGGCGGGATGTACAAGAAGCTCGCGCTGAGCTGCGCCTTGCTGCACCAGCCCGAGGTGCTCCTGCTCGACGAGCCGACCAACGGCGTCGACCCCGTGAGCCGACGCGAGCTCTGGGAGCTGATCTACGAGTTCGTCGCGCAGGGGATGTGCGTCGTGGTCTCGACTCCCTACATGGACGAGGCCGCGCGCTGTCACCGCGTCGCGCTCGTTCACTCCGGCCACGTGCTGCGGGAGGGCGCGCCGGGCGCGCTCGTGCGGGACTTCGCCGGATCGGCCGCCGAGATCGAGGGGGGCGACCGCGAGGCGCTCCACGCCCTGGTCTCGGCACTCCCCGAGATCGTCGCGGCCTCGCCCGCCGGCGCGAAGCTCCGCGTGGTGATCGCGCCCGGGGGTGAGGCGAGCGTGTCGGCCAAGATCGCCGCGCTGGGAGCGCGCCTGGTGCCGTCCCCGCCCGACTTCGAAGACCTCTTCCTCTTCGAGATCGCGGCGGCCACGCACGCGGCGAGGCGGGCAGCATGAGCACAGAGCCCGCGAGCGCGAGCGAGCACAGCATCGAGGTCTCGCGCCTGGTGAAGACGTTCGGCGGCTTCAAGGCCGTGAGCGACGTCTCGTTCCACGTCGAGAGGGGCGAGATCTTCGGGTACCTGGGCGCCAACGGCGCGGGCAAGTCCACGACCATCCGGATGCTCTGCGGGCTGCTTCGCCCGAGCAGCGGCGTGGCGATCGTCGCCGGCCACGACGTGGGCAAGCGGCCCGACCTCGTGAAGAAGTCGATCGGCTACATGTCGCAGAAGTTCTCGCTCTACCTCGACCTGACGGTGCAGCAGAACCTCGAGTTCTTCGGCGGGATCTACGGCGCGATGGGCCGGGAGCTGCGCGCGCGGATCGACCGCGTCCTCGACGAGGTCTCGATGGTCGAGCTCAAGGACGAGATGACGGGCGCCCTGCCGGGTGGCCTGCGTCAGCGGCTGGCGCTCGGCAGTGCGCTCCTGCACCGGCCGGCCATCGTCTTCCTCGACGAGCCGACCGCCGGCGTCGACCCGGCGTCGCGCCGCGACTTCTGGCGCCTCATCCGCAGGCTCGCGAGCGGTGGCACCACCGTGTTCGTCACCACGCACTACATGGACGAGGCCGAGTACTGCGCGCGCATCGGCCTCATGGTGGCCGGCAAGCTCGTCGCGCTCGACACCCCCGCCGAGCTGAAGCGGACGCTGGTCCCGGGCCGCATGATCCGGATCGAGGGCGAGGGAGTCCTCAGGGCGCTTCCGGTGCTCCGCGAGCAGACCGGCGTCATCGCGGCGCAGGGGTTCGGCACGGGCCTGCACGTGAGGATCGAGCCTGAGCGCGCGGACGAGGGGATGCTCGCGAAGCTCTGCGCGGGCGCCGGCGCGCGGGTCTCCCTCGTGGAGACGGTCGAGCCGACGCTCGAGGACGTCTTCCTCGCCGCGGCCGACGCGGGCGTCGAGAACGCGATCCGGGGCGCGGAGGCTTCGCCGTGATCTCGCCGCGCCGGATCGTCGCCATCGCGCGCAAGGAGGTGCTGCACGTCGTGCGCGACCCGCGCTCGCTCTACCTCGCGCTCGGCATGCCGGTGGTGCTGCTCATCCTCTTCGGGTTCGGCGTGAGCTTCGACATGGATCATCTGCCCGTCGCGGTGATCGACGACGACCGGTCGACGACGAGCCGCGAGCTCGCCGAGCACATGTTCGCATCGGGCGAGTTCGAGCGGGTCGAGAGCGAGGGCCTGACGCCCGAGCGCGCGGACACGCTCTTCGAGACGCGCACCGCGGCGGCCGTGCTGCTCATCCCGCACGGGTTCGGCGACGGCCTCGCGCGCGGCGAGCACGAGTCGGTCCAGATCCTCGTCGACGGAGTCGAGGCGAACACGGCGACGCAGATCATCGGCAAGACCGACGCCGTGCTCCGACACAGCGCGGCCGCGGCGGTCGCGGCCCGCGGCGGGCGCGTCCTGCCGCCCTACGACGCCCGCGTCTCGACCTGGTTCAACCCGGGGTCCCGCTCGGCCCTCTACCTGGTGCCCGGGCTCGTGGCGTACGTGCTGGCGATCGTGTGCGTGCTGCTCACGGCGCTGACGATGGCGCGCGAGTACGAGCGCGGGTCCATGCAGCAGCTCTTCGTCACGCCGGTCGGCACGACCGAGATCATGGTGGGCAAGCTCCTGCCCTACTTCGCCCTGGGCGTGCTCGCGGCCCTGCTGGTCCTCACCGCCGGCAACTGGGTCTTCGACGTGCCGGTGCGCGGGGACCCGCTCGCGCTCGCCGCAGCCGCGATGCTCTTCCTCTTCGGCATGCTCGGGCAGGGGCTCGTCATCTCCATCGTCGCCAAGAACCAGATGGTCGCGACGCAGATGGCGACGATGTCTTCGATGCTCCCCTCGATGCTGCTCAGCGGGTTCATCTTCCCGATCGAGAACATGCCGCTTCCGCTCCGGGTGCTGAGCAACGTCGTGCCCGCGCGCTACTTCATCCACGCGCTCCGGGGGATCCTGCTCCGCGGCAACGGATTCCCCGAGATCTACACCGACCTGATCGCGCTGGCGGTCTTCGCGGTCGTCATGTTCTTCGTCGGTACGCGACGCTTCACGCGGGAGCTCGCCTGATGCTGGCCGCCCTGCTCGCCGTGATGTCGAAGGAGATCCGCCAGACGGTGCGCGACAAGCGCATGGTCGCGATGCTCCTCGTCGTCCCGGTCATCCAGCTCTTCATCTTCGGCAACGCGGCGAACCTCGACGTCGACCACGTCCCCACGGTCGTGGTCGACCTCGACCGCACGCCCGCGTCGCGCGCACACCTCCGGAGACTCTTCGCCGACGGAACGCTCGAGCGCATCGGCGACGGCGAGAGCGCGGAGGAAGCGACGAACGAGATCGTCCTCGGCCACGCGGCCGCCGCCGTCATCGTCCCGGGGGGCTTCTCCCGTGATCTCGCGAGGAGCGCGAGCGGGCGGGCGGCGGCGGTCCAGGTCGTGGTCGACGGCTCGGACCCGAACCGCAGCGCCGTCGCCGGCGCAGCGGTGACCCGCTTCTTCGCCGAGGCGTCGATCGACGTCGTGGAGGCCCGCGTCGCGCGCATGGGGGCCGCCGCGACCGCCCTGCGGATCCCCGGCGTCGAGCTGCGCCCGCGCGTGCTCTACAACCCGCACCTCGAGACGGCGGTCTCGATGGTGCCCGGGATCGCGTCGATGCTGCTGCTCATCATCACGACCATCGTGATGTCGATGGGCCTCGCTCGAGAGCGCGAGACGGGAACGCTCGAGCAGATCCTGGTGACGCCCGTGCAGCCCGCGGTCCTGCTCGTGGGCAAGATGCTGCCCTTCGCGGTCATCGGCCTGTTCGACTTCCTGCTCGCGATGGTGGTCGGCGCGTACGTCTTCGACGTCCCGCTGCGGGGGAGCTTCGTGCTCCTCACGGGCGCGACGCTGCTCTACCTGCTGAGCACGCTGAGCATGGGCCTCTTGATCTCGACGATCAGCGCGACGCAGCAGCAGGCCTTCATGGGCGGGTTCTTCTTCATGATGCCTGCCGCGCTGCTCTCCGGGATCACGACGCCCATCCGGAGCATGCCCGCGTGGCTGCAACCGCTGACGCTCGTGAACCCGCTGCGCCACTACACGGACGTGCTGCGCGCGGTGCTCGTGCGGGGCGCGACGCTCGAGGACGTCCTGCCACAGCTCGTCGTGCTCGCGTGCTTCGGCGTCGCGCTCGCGACCGTCGCCTCGCTGCGCTTCCGCAAGACCGTGGAGTAAACCGTCATGAGTCGATCGTCGCTCTGCCCCCTCGCACTGCTCCTCGCGCTCGCCGCGCCGGGGCTCGCTTCCGCACAGGAGGCAGCGCCGGCACCGGCGCGCTTCGATCTCGACGCCGCGCTCGCCGAGGGGACGGAGGCGCTCACGCCCGGGCGCGCCGCCGAGCTCGCGGTCGCGCGCTCACCGCGCGTCGACGTCGCGCGATCGACCGCGGCCGCGGCGGAGGCCAGTCTCCATGCGGCCACGATGGCGCTGGTGCCCCGCCTCGACCTCGGCGCGCGCTACGCACACGTCGACGGGTTCCCCGACGGGCAGTTCGCCGGCCCGGCCGGCACGAGCATCGCGATCCACATCCCGCGCGACCAGGGCGCGTTCACCGCGAGGCTCACGGTGCCGGTCTCGGACATGATCTTCGCGGCGCTCCCGGCGATGGAGGGGGCCGAGGGGCGCCTGCGCTCCGAGCGCCTGAGGATCGAAGCGGCGCGCTCGGACGTCGCCCTGACCGCGATCGAGACCTTCTTCCGCTACGTCGAGGCGCGCGGCGTCGCCGCGGTCGCGGCGAGCGGGCGCGACCAGGCCGCCTCGCTTCGGGATCAGATCGTGCGCTTCGCCGACGCAGGCATCCTGGGCCCGGCCGATCGCGCAGCCGCCGAAGCGCGCGTCGCGCAGGCCGAGGAGGCGCTCGCGCGCGCGCAGTCGGCGGTCGAGGTGAGCGGCGCCGCGCTCTCGATCCTGCTCGGCACGCCGCCGGACACGCGCTGGGAGGTCGCCGGCGCGATCCCGCGCGAGGCCCCCGCGGCGCCCGGGGCGCTCGACGCGCTCGAGCAGGCGGCGCTCGATCGGCGCCCCGAACTGCGCGCGGCGCGCGAGGCGATCGCGGCGACGTCGCGCGCACGCGACGGCACGCTCGCGACCGGCTTCCCGCACGTCGGTCTCTACGGCTATGCCGAGGAATCGAACCCCAACCCGCGGATGGTGCCTCCGAGCCAGACGTGGAACCCGGCGTGGGAGCTCGGCGCGGTGCTCACCTGGTCGCCGAGCGACACGGCGACGGCGGTGTTCCGCGCGGACGAGCTCTCGGCGCAGATCGAGGCGGCGGAGGATCAGATGCACCTCGCCGAGGACGGCGTCCGCCTCGAGATCCGGCAGGCCGTGGCCGAGCTGCGGGCCTCGCAGCGCTCGATGGAGGCGGCGCGCGCGAGCGCCGAGGCCGCGGAGGAGGCGTACCGCGCGCAGACCGCCGCGCTGAGCGCAGGAGAGTCGACGTTCAACGACCTGCTGCTGGCCGATGGCCGCGCCACCGAGGCGCGACTGGCGGACCTGCGCGCGAGGCTCGCGGCGCACCTGGCCCGGGCGCGGCTCGCGCATGCGACGGGGGAGCTGGCCGAGTAGCGCTCCCGACCTCGGTGCGCGCGCGCCTTGGAGCTCGCGCTGCCGCGCCCCGCGTCAGCGATCGTGAGGGGGCTCCCGACTCGCCGGCACGACGTACAGCGCGATCGTGCTGCCGCCGCGGGCTGCGACGAGCGTGCCGTCCGCTGCGAGTGCGACGCGATCGATCGCCCCGATCGCGAGTTGCGAGCGCACGCCGTCGGTGATGCGCACGACCCCGAAGTCACCCGCGACCACGAGATCGGCGCTCCCGAGCGAGGAGAAGTCGCGCGGTGCGCGGGCGCCCCGCGGGAGCCCGAGGTCGACGCTCCGCCACGCGTCCACACCGGCTAGCTCGAGCCCGCGCGCGCCGATGCGATAGCGATCGTCGCCCACGCAGAAGATCCGACGCAGCGCCGCGGGGCTGGCGTCCTCGACCGCGTCCGCGCCGGTCAGCGTGACCACCGTGCCGGCGGCCTCTCCGCGCCGACCGACCAGGTGGGTGCGACCGTCGCGAGTCTCGCACCCGTGGTGCATGCCCGGCGCGGGCGCGACGCGCTCGACCGCTCCCCCCGGCGAGAGCCGTACGACACCGTCGGCGTCGAGCGCGTGGAGCGCGCCGCCGGACGGCCACGCGTCGGTGATCCCCGTCGGGCCCGCGTCGTGCTGCCAGCGCTCACCGTCCACGCGCCACAGGCCATCTCCGACGGCCACGAGCGATCCGTCGCCGAGCCGGACGAGCGCGCGCGCCTCGGTGCCCGCGCCGAGCTCGTAGCGCGTCCATCGCGCTCCGTCGAAGCGGCCCAGCCACGACCCGCCCGCGTCGTGTCCCAAGATGGCGACGTCGCTCGTGCTCGCGGCGCTGAGCGCACGCACCTCGCCCCCGAAGAGCGCCTCGACGCCTGCGACGGGCGTCCAGGTCGTTCCGTCGAAGTGCCGGGCGGCCCCCCGCGCGTCGATCTCGTAGACGTCGTCGGGGGCGCTGGCCCAGCGCGACTGACGTTGCTCGTCCAGCGTGGGACGGCTCGCGGCTCGCGCGTCGACGATCGGGTCGGACTCGCTCTCGCGGGCGACGAGCCGCATGCGACGCCCGTCCCAGCGCAGGAGATCACCCGCGTCGGTCATGAGCATGACGTCGCCGCTCGCGCCCCACACGTCGACGACCTGCAGGCCCCGCGTGCGCGCCGGGAGGGTGACCGCCCGCCAGCGGGCCCCGTCGTAGTGCCACGCCACGAGCCAGGGGCCGTCGTCGTCCTCCTCCTCGGCGTGATCGCTCCCGCCGACGGCCCACACGTCGCTCGACCCGGTGCCCCAGAGCGCGACGAGCGGCGCGTCCGCGGGGAGGGTCATCGTCGTCAGGGCCACTCCGTCGTAGTGACAGATCGTGGCCGGCCGGTACCCGTCGTCGTCTTCGCCGAGGAGATCCGCGAAGAAGACGTCATCCGCCGCCCCCGCCCACATCGCGTCGACCGCGACGGGGCAGCCCTCGAGTCGATGCCAGCCGCGTCCGTCGAAGCGTCGGATCTGCTCGCCGAAGAGAAACACGGCGCCCGGCCCGGTGCCCGCGACGTGGAGGCGCAGCGGACGGGGTCGGGGGTGGAGCCAGCACACACCCTCGGAGGTGCAGTCGAGCGGACCCTCGACCGGCACGCCGCGCACCGCCGCGATCTCCACCGCCTCACCCCAGGCCGGCGCCGTCGCCTGCGGCGCTGGCACGACCACGGGCTCCATCGGCGCAGGCTCGGGCGCGCCGCCGCACGCGACGCTGACCGCAGCCACGAGCACGGCAGCGTGGGAGCGCACGCTCGAGCCATGGGCTGGCGTCCGACGCATGCGCGTCATCCTCCGGGGAGTGCATCGGAGCAGTCAAGCACACACGCCTCGTCGCGCTCCGAGGCTTCGCGCGCGCCGCACGCCGAGCGCACCCGAGCCCGCACCGTGCCCGCTCGCGCCGCCCGCTGATCGCGTATCCTGCCGCGGTGACCCGGGCCGTGCTGGTGCTGCTCGTCGCCCTCACCGCGCCCCCCCGCGCCGCCCCCAGGCGCCCGACTGCGCCAGGATCCCAGCGCCGACGCTCTCGTCGATGCCGGAGTTCGCCGCCACCACCGCTTCGCGTGGATGCTCGCGGCAGACGGGGATCCGGCAGCGCTCGCGCACATGACGCAGGCCCTCGCCGCGACCGGCGCGCCGGACGACTCCACGCAGGTGGGCGCCCGCACGCTCTACGACGCGAACACCGCCGACCGGCCTGCGCTCTCCGCGACGCTCGCATGCACCCCTCGAGGCGCCGGGGCGAACGTGCGCGAGCTCGTCTTCGTGCTCGCGTCCGCCCCGACCGCTCGCTGCCGCGCTGCGGGCTGATGGGCGAACCGCGCGGCACGAACGCCGACTGCGCGGCGGGTCACTGCTGCCGCGGCCCTTGCGGGACCCGGTGCTGACGATCCCTTCGCGCATCCGCGCGCCGAGCGCGAGCCTCGCGGTGCTCTGCGCGCTCGCGGCGCCGGGCTGCTACCTCGCTCACGAGCGCGGCGACGACGCCGGCGCGCGAGCGCGCGGCGACGTCGGCGTCGGTCTCCGGCTCGCGCGGGTCGATGGCGACCGAGTCCCGGGCGAGGCTCGCGAGCACGTCGCACTCGAGGTCGTCGGCCAGGACACCGTCCACGGAGAGGCCGGGGCCGTCCTCGAGCGGGAGATCCTCGCATCGAGCGCTCGGCCCGCCCGCGAGCAGCGGCGTGCACGATGCGCCTCGCGCGACGTGGCTGACACCGTCCGCGACCACGAGCGCGTCCTGTGCGCCGAGCACGACGCCGGTGCGCGCCAGCGCCAACGCCCTCCCGTCGAACGACACCGTGCAGACCTCGCGCGCCGGCGTGCAGGCGAACGCGATCGTCGTGGCGTCCACCGGCACGGCGTCGCCCACCTCGGTCGCCGGCATCGCGGTCGACTCCAGGACCTCCTCGGGCGGGACGACCGCCTCCGTACGCGCGATCTCGCGACCGCTCGCGTCGACCGCGGCGACGCGGTGCGCGCCGTCGCGCGAGGAGACGAGCAGGAGGGGGTGGCCCGACACCACGCCCATCAGCCGGAGCCGTCCACCGGGCGCGTAGAGCGGGCGCACCGTGACGTCCGGGAAGGTGATGGCGACGAGCTCGTCGTCACGCTCGCCGATCGCGCGTCTGCCCCAGCCGACCGTCCACGAGCGCACCGCGACCGCACGTCCGTCGCCCAGCGGGAGCGCCATGCCCATCCAGCCGCCAGGCGTGCCGTCGTCGGAGGCCGCCTCCGCCCGCGCCGGCAGCACCGTGACGCCCGCCTCCCACGTGGCGTGCTGGCGCGACTCCCACTCCCACGGCTCCGGGCACGGCGGCTCCTCGCCGTCGCCGATCTCCGCCGCGTCGGGATCGGCGTCGGTGTGGACCCACAGCGTCCCCCCGACCGCCTCGAGCCGGACGTGGACGAGCCGGTCTCGATCGACGGAGTCGACGTCGATGGCCGCGGGCGCCGCCGCCGTGTCGACGGCGCCCGGCGGCGGCGGACAGCTCGCACAGCCGACGAGGGTGAGCACGAGCGCGGCGAGTGACCTCGGCGCGACGTGCGGTCGTCGATCGGCCCCCCCGCGTCCGGGTCGTCGCGGGCGATGCCCGGAGCGCTCGATCAGGGCGCGCCCTGGATGTCGAGCATGAACGGAATGTCGAGCGAGTCCGCCGTCCCGCCCGTCGGCGTGGCCGTGACGTGGATGTTCGTCGCGATGTCGACGGTCATCGTGCAGTCGAACTCGACACGCAGCTCGATCGACTCGCCCGGCGCGAGGGTGACCGGCCCCGTGAACGGGCTCGCGCTGCCGCTCGACGCCACCCGCAGCAGGTGGAGCTGCGACGCCGTCTCCGTCACGTCGACCGACGTCGCGACGGTGCCGGTGTTCGTGAGCAGGATCGAGCCCACGTTCTGCGGACAGGACGACTCGCCGTAGTGGTGCGCCCCGCCGAGGTTCGACCACTCGACGTCGACGCTGGCGACGACGTCGTGGTCGTTCACGGGCACCGCGGGGGTGCCGCACCCGGCCGCTCCCGACGCCAGCGCCAGCCCGACTCCCACGCACACCACCATCGCGATCTTCGTCCCGTCCATCGTCGTCCTCCCTCGTTGGTTCTCACGGCAGGATCCGGAGGCGCCACCCCGTGACGTCCAGATCCATCGTATCGCGCAGTCGCAGGCAGATGTCTTCACCGGCGATCGGAGGCGTCCAGTCGATCTGGAGCGCGTCCGGCGTCCCATCGCCGCTCGAGTCCACCGGCACGCCGGCCGACGCCACCGCCGCGCCGGGCGCGCAGCTCGCGAGGCGCTCGAAGACGAAGTGATCGAAGGGCACCGACATCGGCAGGTCGAGGAGCACCGCGGTCTCGAACAGGAACGTGTGCGTGTGCGGCGGGCCGGCGTACGGTTCGTGGTGCTGGTGCCAGGTCACGTAGTCGGTGACGGGCCCGCACCACGCGTGGTTCTCGAAGTAGCTGCCGATCGTGTCGACGAGGGTCGAGACGGGCGGCGTCGCGGTGCCCGGCGGGTCCCACGTGGGCGGGGTGGTCGGCGGCGGCGGCGGCGGCGTGACGCAGAGCCCGCGCGCGGCGCGCTCCGCGTCCGTGACGTCCCCGACGTGGTAGCGGTCGTAGACGCCGACGGGCGTGACCGTGATCGCCCCGACGCGCCGCAGCTCGTCGCAGACGCTCGCGTACTCGGGGTGCGTCGTGCCGTCGACCGAGAGCCACGACTGCTCGTCGCATCCGTTGCGCAGGTGCGGCAGCAGCACCTCGGTGCAGGCGTCGCAGGCCTCGCCACCGACGGTGCGGCAGAGAGCGCGCGCCGCGTCCAGATCGGCCGCCGTCTCGTCGGAGCACGCCCGGGCGATCTCCCCCGACCGGAACTCCCGCAGGAACGCGACCTCCTGACGGACGCAGGCGCGCGTCACGCCGGGGCCGGCGGTCGGATCGCAGAGCTCGCCCTGCGCGCAGTCGGCGTCGACGGTGCAAGGAGCCGTGCCGGCGAGGTCGTGCCACGACGTGACGTCGTGCGCGTCGAGGTAGCCGAGCTCGGCGATCTCGGACGCGTAGGTCGAGTTGCGCCCGATGCCCATCAGCGACTGCAGCATCGACTCGCCGAGCGTCGCCATGTCGGTCGCCGTCAGGTGATCCGTCTCGGAGTCGCGCATGGCGATGCGGGCCCCGATCCGAGCGACCTCGATGCGCATGCGATCGCCGCGCTGGTCGAGCTGCGCGTCCGTGATGGCGCTCGCGGCGCCCGTCTCCGAGACGCCCTTCTCGATCGCGAGGAAGGTCACGAAGCTCGGATCCGCGAGGTCGAACGTGCCGCTCAGGCCCATCCGGAGCGAGTGGTTGGTGACGCGCGCCGTCCAGCACTCGTCGCCCTCGGCGGCGTTCACGCCGGAGTCCACCACGCGCTCGTTCCCCGCGCGCGGGCCGAGCGTGTGCGGCCCGAGATCGTAGATCTCGCCCATGCCGTGCGCGATGCACGCGCGCATCCGGTTGAGCTGCCGCTGGTGGCCCATGCCGGATGCCACCGCGTGCCGCGCGTCCCGCTCGTACGCGTTGCATGCGAGGAGATAGAGGTCTCCGCCGCCCTCGGCGGCCATCTGCGCGGGCTGGCGCCAGCGGACGGCGTCCGCGTCGTCGTCTCCGCCAGGTCCCGGCATGCAGAGGCGGTCGTGCTCGCTGAACGGAACGGAGTGCTCGCGGATGACCGAGCGGAACCCGTGGATGAAGCCCGACACGATCGCGACCGTCGCGAGGTCCAGCCGGCCCAGCTCGTCGGCCGGCCCGTCGGGCGCGCCCCAGCGCTCCCACATGTGCCCGGACGACCACGCGTCGGCGAGGAAGTGCGACGCGAAGGTCTCGACCGCCATCGCCTCGCGCTCGCAGCTCCGCGTGATCTCGGTGCGGTGGGCGATCACCCACGGATGGGCGCTGGTGCCGAGTCGCGTCGCGAGGTCGGCGCAGCGCATCATCAGATCGGCCGCGGTGCGGTGATAGCGGCGGTACACCTCGCGCGCCTGCGGGAGGAAGTGCGTCGAGTTCACCAGGCCCATGTGGATGCCGAACGTGTGGCAGGCGCGGTTGCCCACGGCATCTCGGCGCGGCAGGCCCGACACGACGCAGTGCTCGTTGCCGAACAGGTAGTCCGACACCGAGTGGCTGCCGTCGGCGAGCTGCGCGAAGCCGGCCATCGTGACCGGGCGCGTGACGCGGTGGGACATCGCACCGACGCGAGCCGGTGCGATCGAGGGCACCGTCGCCGAAGGGCGCGCCGGATCGCCCGCCGACACCGTCGCGGTGGTGCCCCAGTACGAGAGGTCGAACGTGGCGCCGGCGTAGCCCGAGAGCCCGGCCACGTTGAGCGCCTCGTTCGCGATGTGGCCGTGCTCGCCGATCTGCGCGCCGCGCGCGAAGTCCGTCCCCGGCGCGCAGAACGGATGGCTCGCGTCGAAGCCCGCGCAGATGCTCGCGTCGAAGCCGGTGGCGCGGCCGCCCGTGTAGCTCGCTCCGTCGCCTGGGCGGCACTCCGACTCCCACGCGCGCGTGTGGGCCGGCACCGCGAGCGCGGCGCCGAGCGCGAGCACCATCAGCGGGCGCAGAGCCCTCACGGGGGCCCCACGCCCGCCGCGTCGCGCTGGGCCGCGAAGCCCTCGACACAATCGCCCCCGAAGAACACGTCGAGGACCGCGTCCGACTCGGCCGTGCCGCTCGCGATCTGCGCGTCGAAGTCGTCGAAGCACCGGGTGGGACAGCACCCGTCGCCGCCCGCGCTCGTGTCGCAGCGCGCGACGAGCGCGAGGCAAGGCGCCACGGGCACGCCGGGGTTCGCGTCGTAGCAGGCCACGACGCGGCCGAGGCACTGGCCCCAGCGAGCGATCGGATC
The DNA here is from genome assembly GCA_044220955.1 of Sandaracinaceae bacterium. Lineage (GTDB taxonomy): Bacteria > Myxococcota_A > Polyangia > Polyangiales > Sandaracinaceae > JBBSAT01. The sequence continues at coordinate 21,952 of JBGAQA010000050.1, read as the reverse complement.
GTCCTGGCGCTCGTCGTAGACGAGCTCCACGGGATATCCGTCCGGGCCCGGCGGTGTCTCGAGGAGCACCGGGAGCCCGGACGGGGAGGTCCCGATGCCGCCGGCGACGTCGGCAGGGAGCGCGCGGGCGCGGGGAGGCGCGGGCGGATTCACGCCCGGGGGCACGTACGCGTCGGGGCCAGCGTCCGACGGCGGCGTACCCGTGCCGGGCGTGCAGCCCAGGACGCACGCGAGCGCCACGACGACGGGATACCCCCGAGCCCCCATGGCCCGAACGTGACGCGAATCGCGCCGCGCCGCAACGGGCGGCCGCCGAGCGCGGGGCGCCTGGATCTCAAAGGCTGTCCCAAGATCGACGACGGCCTCGGGCACGATCCGGCGGCCGCGCGCGACGAGCGGTGTGCCTCGCGGGGAGCGAAGCGACGAGTCGGAGCGAGGGGTGAGACGCATCCGGCTCCGCCGGTGCGGCGAGGGGCCCGCTCCGGGCCCCTGCAAGCTCAGAACACCTCGATGACGGGCGCGCAGAGCCCGCCGGAGCAGAACTCGCCACCGGGACACTCCGTGTCCTCGACGCAGCCGAGGTTGATCGGCTCGAAGTCCATACCGCCCGTGTAGCCGTAGGACACGACGCCCGAGCCCCAGCCCTCGACCACGAGGCCGAAGGGCGCGTCGGCCTCGGCGTGGTGCGCACCGTCACCGAGCGAGCAGTGCAGGGCCTCGTAGGCGGTCCCCGCGAGCTCCCCGACGCTCGCGCGCGTGCACGACGCGACGGCGCCGTCGATGCGGATCTCGGTCCCCGCGGGCGCGGCGATGAGCGCGTAGTCGTTCTCGTAGCCGTCGGGCACGAGGAAGCGGTACTCGGTCCGGAACTGCGCGACGGGCGGCAGCGTCATGAACGAGGGATCGCCGATCTGCTCGCCCGGGTCGGTCGTCTCGTGCGTGAACGGATCGACGACGGGCGGGTGGATGGCCTCGCCGCTCAGCAGGAACTGCGCGACCACGACCGGGTGGCTGGCCGTGAGCACGAAGCTCTCCGGCGTGAAGATCAGGCGCTGCTCTCCACGCCCGAGCGTGAACGAGGCGTCGGCGCCCGGGAGCGACGTGGTCACGGTGGTCCCGTCGACGAGCGCGAGGACCTTGAAGTAGTCCTCCTCGGGCGAGCCGACGCTCGACGGACGGCGCGGCCGGCTGCGCACCGCGACGTAGTCGGGCCCGAGCGACGAGCGCGGCAGGAGCTGCTCCTCGAGGTGGTCCGCGCAGCAGCGGCCCTGGCCAGGCTCGGAGATGTTGATCGCCTCGACGCCGCTGAAGACCGAGATCGGCAGGTCGGCCTCGATGTGCGTGCCCGTGAAGTCGGTCGGGCCGGACGTGCGCACGTCGGCGCCCTGCACGTTCAGCACACCGTACTGGTTGAGCAGCACCTCGAACGACTCGCCCGCGGCGAGCGCCGGCACGCCGTCGCCGGCCTGGACGTCGGTGCTCGGGGTGATGCGCACGCGCGTCCCGTCGAAGGGCGCGACGATCGTGAGGAACGAGCGGTTGTCCGCCGGCACGCCCGCGGGGCCGTCTGCGCCGCGGCCGGGCCAGCCGATGGCGACGTAGCTCTCGTCGAGCGAGTGCACCGGGACGAGCAGCGAGGCGTCGTCGGAGTAGATCCCGGCGTTCGCGAGCGGGTTGAACTGGTAGGCCACGACCGGGAGCGAGCTCTCGATCCGGTAGGCTCGGTTCGTCACGCCCGAGCGGCTCGGCGGTCCCGTGTTCGAGTCGAGCCCCGAGACCTCGCGCGACGGCAGCGGGATGACGGACACGGTGTTCCCCGCGATGACGACCTCGGTCACCAGCGTCTCGCTCACGCCCGTCCCCGCCGCGGCGTCGTTCTGGGTCACGCGGATGGTCGCGGCGTCGGGCCAGGGGTTCGAGATCGCGACGCCGAACTGCGCGCTCCACGGGTGCCCGACGACGAGCGGCCACGACGAGACGCGCGGCTGGGGCAGATCGACGGCCATGTACACGCAGCCGACGCTCGAGCGCTCGATCTCGGCGAGCGTGCATGCATCCCCTGACACGCAGCCACGCTGGGGATGACAGGCCTGGTCCGCGGCGCACGTCGCCTCCATCGTCCACACGCCGGCGCTGCAGCGCTCGAAGCGGTCCGCGGTGCAGCGCGTGAAGCCCACCGTGCACGCGCCCGACCCGCCTGTGTCGCCGCGGCCGGTGTCGCCTCCCGACGGGCCCGCGTCGGAGTCCACGTGCCCGCGCGCCACGGTGCACGACGAGACGAGGCCGAGAGCCGAGAGAGCCAGTACGGCGAACGCGAGGTGCTTCATGATCGTCCTCTCACTTCATTTTACGAGGTCAGAGCGCCGGCACGGGGCAGGACGAGAGTCCGCCCGCGCCCTCGATGGGCATGCACTCGCCGACGCGAGGCGTGGCGCTGCCCACGCCGAGCCCGCACCAGTCCGGCGTCCCGCTGGGCCTGCCCCGCGCGAGGTAGGGAGACTCGCCGTCGCGAAGCCAGTAGGGATGATCGAGCGCGAAGCTCCAGAGCACGCTCAGGCCCGCGGCGGCGTCGACCGGCGGCACGGTGTGACCGCAGTTGTGGACGCACTCCTCGACGAAGTGGCCCTCGAGGTGCGACTCGAGGTTGAGCGAGGCGCGCTGGAAGGCCAGGCCGCACTGATCGCGCGGCCCGCCCCAGCCGAGCAGGATGGGCATGCGGTGGGTCACGCCCGTGAAGCCTCGCACCTCGAGCCCGAGCCCGGCTCCGAGCCCGCTCGTCGCCGGGCCGATCCCGCCCGACATCACGATCGCGCTCGCGAGCCGCTCGCTGCGATGCTGCAGGAGCTGCGAGGTCCAGAGCGCCCCGGCGCTCACGCCGACCGTGGAGATGCAGCTCTCGTCGATGGCGAACGCGCCCGCCACGCACGCGAGCATGTCGTCGAAGAACGTCAGCTCCTGCTGCACGCGCGCGTCGCTCGCGCTCTCGAGGTAGGGCCACGCCGGATCGAAGGTCCCCACGAGCGGGAGCTCGATCGCGAGGTCGCCGAGCTTCTCGGGGATCACCGCGATGAACCGGAGCGCGTCGGCGCTCTCTTGCGCCTGCCCGTGCGTGAGCATCGAGTCCGCGCTCCCGCCGAGGTAGTGCCACATGAAGACCACCGGCAGGCGCTCGACCGCTGGGTCGTAGTCCGTCGGTACGACGACGAGGAACTCGCGCGTGACGCCCCCCGAGGTGAAGGCGTTGCGCCCGGCCGCGATCGCGGGGCAGCTGCCGGCCGAATAGGCGGGCAGCGGGGGCGGCAGCGACGCGCCCGGCGGGGCGGGGTCGCCGCAGCGCACGTCGCGGGCGGGCAGGGCCGCGTCGTCGCTCGCCGCCGCGGCGTCGTCGGCCGGCGGTGAGGCGGCATCGAGCCTGGACGCGCCCGCGTCCTGCGCGGCGCTCCACGCATCGGGCGCTCCGGGACGGGCCGCGTCCCCCGCGACCGCCGCGTCGAGCTGCAGCGGCGCGCCGCCCGAGCAGCCCGATCCGACGAGACAACCCAGCACCGAGGCAAGCAAGCTCTTGGACCGCACGGCGACCTCCGGGCGGGCAGCCCAGCAAGCGGCGTGCGCGCCGGAAACGCGCGGAATTCGCGGGTCTCGCGGGCGGACTGCCGACCACGGGTAGCAGGCGCGACCGGGACTGCTACCCGTGGTCCGCACTCCCCTCGACGCCCGGCGGGCCGGCATCGGCGCTCGCCCAGGGCAGCGCCCGCGCGCGGCTGCGCTGCTTGTCGGGGAGCCGCCCCTCGAAGGCCGCCTCGAAGGCGGCCGCCAGCTCGCGCGGCGTCGAGAAGCGCTCCGAGGGTGACGCGGCCAGGGCGAGGCGGAGCGCGTCGCGCAGGTCCGACGGCACGGGCACGACGCCCGCGGGATCCGGCGGCGCGGACGCGCGCGCGGCGCGCGCGATGGCCTCGCGATCGCTCCCGAGGAACGCCGGCCGCCCGGTGAGCGCACGGTAGACGACGAGGCCGAGCGAGTAGAGGTCGGCGCGCGGGTCGACCCGCTCGCCGAGCGCCTGCTCGGGCGCCATGTACGCCGGCGTCCCGCCGCTCACCGCGCCGCGGCCCGCCGCGCCGGCGAGGCCGAAGTCGACGAGCTTCCAGCGTTCGCCCTCCGGGGTGGCCGTGAGCATCACGTTGTGCGGCTTGACGTCTCGATGGAGCAGCCCCGCGTCGTGCACGTCCGCGAGGCCTCGCGAGAGGTCGCGCACGAGCCGGCGCAGCTCCTCGAGCGGGAGTCGCCGACGCGCGCGCAGCACCGCCGCGAGCGAGGGCCCCTCGATGAGCTCCATCGCCACGTAGGGCAGGTCGCGATCCGCGCCCGCCTCGAGGATGCGGGCCACGAAGGGGCTGCGGATCCGGCCGAGCGCCGCGGCCTCCCGCGTGAGCAGCTCGAGCGCGAGGGGGTCGGTCGCCCGCTCCCGTCGCACGAGCTTGATCGCGACCCTACCCGCGTCACCCGCGTCACCCGCGCGAGCAGCCTCGTACACGTCACCGACCGCGCCGCTGGCGATCAGCCTGCCGAGCTCGTACGGACCGATGCGCTCGCCGGTGAACAGACCCGCGCCGGCGCCGGAGAGCACGCGGACGATCTCGGCGTCGGCGCGGGCGAGCTGGCTCTCCTCGCGCGCGGCGAGGGAGGCGGCACGCGTCGCCTCGCGCGCGAGACGGTCGTGTCGCGCGTCGACCATCCACCCGGCGGCGAACGCGATCACGTACGAGCCCTGCAGCATCGCGTGCAGGACCACCGGCTCGAACGGCGCGTGACCAGCCGCGAGCACGGGCACGTTCCCGGCGTCCGGAACCCGACCCGTCGCGATGGCGACGAAGAGGCCCCCGTGCGCGAGCACGACGGCCGCGAGCACCGGGAGGCGCCGCGAGACGTGCGCCCCCGACGCCGCGCGGAACGAGCTCCCGACGAAGAGGAGCGCGGCCACGACGCACGCGAACGCCGAGTGCATCCCGAACGAGTACGCCGGGCCCACGCTCAGCGCGGCGATCAGCGCCCAGGGCCAGTGCGCGGCGTCCTCGCCGCGCGTGCGCGCGAGGTGGCGGCCGAGGAGCGAGAGGCCGGCGATCGCGCCCATCGACGCGAGCGCGACGAGCAGGGGCACGCGATTGCGCGCGATGACCAGGAGGATGCCCGCCCCGAACGCGCAGAGCGCCAGCACCGCCCGGTGCTGCCCGTGCATCTTTCCGCGAAACGCCTCGCGGAAGAGCGCCGTCGTTCGCAGCGTCGCGGACGCCGGGGCCGCCGCGGGGGCGGCCGGCGGCGCGGGCTGGGCGCGAGTCGACGGCTCGTCCGGGTCGGGCGGCGGGGGCTCGCTGGCGCGCACCACCCGCTCCGCGGGCAGGTTCGCGCGGCCCACGCGGAGCGCGCGGCGGTACTCCGCGCGCGCCTCGTCGAGCAGCGCGGCGCGCACGGGCGCCTGGCGCACCGTTCGCTCGAGCTCGGCCTCGACCTCCGCGTAGCGCTCTCGCAGGGCGCCGCCGGCGACGAACGCGACGAGGAACACCATCTGCGCGGCGAGGTGTGCGGCGACGTGCTGCCAGTCCGGGTGGCCGGGGATGAGCACGCGTGTGAGCGAGAGATCCGGAAGGACGCGCGCCACCACCAGCACGAGCACCGCGAGCGGCCCCCCCGCGAGCGCGAGCGCGACGGCGCGCGCGGTCCGCTCGCCGATCCCGCGCCCGGCGAGCAGCCCCACCACCAGGAGCGCGAGCGCGACGGGAGCCGCGATGACCCCCGCGCTCGGGCCGAACAACCACGCGAGCGGCGCGAGCAGGACGGCGGCCACGACCAGGAGCGCGGCGTCGAGCGGGCGGGCGTCGAGCCCTGGGCGGGCGCGGAGCGCGAGCGCGCCGAAGACCAGGGCGTCGGCGCCCAGGCCCGCGAGCGCCGCGTCGCGAGGCGGGGCCTCGCGACCGAGGAGCACGACGACAGCCAGCCCGACGACGCAGCCCAGCGCAGCCACCACCCAGGCCCCGCGCGGATCGATCACCGAGCCGGCGGCGGCCGCGTCCGCGCGCACGCTCATCGGCCGTCGTGGTCGTCGCCCTGCCCCGCCGCGCCGAGACCGAGGCGCGCCATCGCCTTGTAGATCGACATCCGGTCGATCCCGGCCGCGCGCGCGGCGGCCGAGACGTTGCCCGCGTGCCGCGCCAGCAGGGCGCCGATGTAGGCGCGATCGAAGTCGTCGACGAGCCGCTGCTTGGCGTCGCGGAACGGCACCGAGAGATCGATCGTCGGCCCGGCGGGCGAGCCGGTGGGTCGCGGCTGCGGGGCGAAGGACCCGAGCGTCACTGCCCGCTCCACGGCGTTGCGGAGCTGTCGCACGTTGCCGGGCCAGGGGTGCGCGCGCGCCCAGGCGAGGAACCCCTCGGGCAGCGCGGCCGTCCCGCCGGGCGCGATCGTGGACAGGAAGTGCAGAGCGAGTGGCTCGACGTCCTCGAGGCGCTCGCGCAGCGGCGGCACGCTCAGCTCCACCACCGAGAGGCGATAGTAGAGATCGCTCCGGAACGTGCCGCGGTTGACCTCGGCCGCGAGGTCGCGGTTGGTGGCGGCGACGACGCGCACGTCGAGCGCCTTGCTCTCCCGGCCCCCGAGGCGCCGCACGGTGCGCGTCTCGACCACCCGGAGCAGGCGTGTCTGCAGGTCGAGCGGCAGCTCGCCGATCTCGTCGAGGAACACCGTCCCGCCCTCGGCCTGCTCGAACACGCCGGGCGAGGCGCGACGCGCGTCCGTGAACGCGCCCGCCTCGTGCCCGAAGAGCTGCGACTCGAAGAGCTGCGCCGGGACGGCGCCGCAGTCGAGCACGACGAAGGGCCCACCCGAGCGCGCGGAGAGCTGGTGCAGCGCATCGGCGACGCACTCCTTGCCCGTGCCCGTCTCGCCCGTCACCAGCACGGTCGCGTCCGTGGCCGCGACGCGATCGATCTCGGCGAAGAGGCGGCGCATCGCTGCGCTCTTGCCGAGCATCCCCGCCAGCCCCGCGTCGTCGTGGAGCGGCACCTCCACCGACGCCGCCTCGGCCACGAAGCGGATCTGGTCGTCGCCCACGGTGATCACCGCCCCCGAGGTGAGGTAGCCGTCGACGATCCGCACCTGCCCGACGAAGGTGCCGTTGCTCGAGCCCAGATCGCGCAGCCGGTAGCCGCGCGGCTCGAGCTCGATCTCGGCATGGACGGCCGACACCTTCTTGTCCTCGAGCGCGACGTCGACGGGGCCGCGGCCGATGCGGACGCGCGAGGCGGCGATGCGCACGACCAGCCCCGCGTCGGGGCCGGCGATCACCTCCAGGCGGCAGGCGCGCACCCGCGCGACGTCCTCGCCGGTCGCGACGCGCGTGACCCAGGTGCCGGTCTCGAGGTCGGGATCGAGCGCCATCCCGCCCGAGAGCTTACGCGGAAGGCAGGACGGCCGGATCGGGATCGCGCGGCCACCGCCGGGACCGCGCGCGGCGGCGATGCCCGACGAGCAGCGCGGGCATCATACACGGCGCGCCCCGCGGGCCTCCGTCCGCGACTCGAGGCTCGCGTTGACCCGGGTCAACGCGGACGCGCGCCGCCGCCGGTCGGCGCCGTGCCCCTTGTCTTCCCTCCCGAGCCTTGCATACAAAGCACTCGCGGCCCGATGTCGCAGCCTTCGATGTCGCCGGACGAGTACTACGAGCACGAGGGCACGCCCGCGGAGCGCGCCGAGCCGGGCCGCTTTCCGCCGAACCACGTGCGCTACTCCCCCTGGCTCCGGCCGCTCGAGTGGCTGAACGCGCTCGGGGGCGGCGCGGCCCCGTGGATGCTCGCGCTCGAGCGACCGGGGCTCGCCGCGTTCGACGCCGCAGCGCCGCACGACGCGCTCACCGGCACCCCGGACGAGCTCGCGCGTCTGCGCGAGTGCGTCGGCACGATGCTGCGCGGCTTCGATCGCAACCCATACCTGCTCGGCGTGGGCCGCGCGATCTACCGCAGGTCCGTCGTCGGCTTGCTCGGTGTGCGCGCGAGGGTGCTCCAGCACTACGCCGACAACCGTGCGTTCATCGAGGCGCACGGCAAGATGCGCGCGCCCATCCTGATCGCGGGCATGCCGCGCACGGGCAGCACGCTGCTCCAGCGTCTGATGAGCGAGGATCCCCGCTCGCGCTCGCCGCGCACGTACGAGCTCGAGGCGCCCCTGCCGCCGCTCGGGCCGGACGCCGACCCGCTCGCGGATCCGCGGATCGCGCAGGCCAGCAGCGTGATCGGAACGCTCCAGCGCATGGCCCCGGGGTTCATCGAGAAGTTCAGCGAGTCGCACCTGCTCGGCGCCACGGAGTTCGAGGAGTCGTTCATCTACATGCTCGGGCACCACGGCATGGCGATGGTCGGCGCCCCGGGCGCCGGGGCGACCGCGTCCCGGGCGCTGCTCGCCGTCGAGGACAAGCGCCCCGTGCTCCGCTACGAGCGCCTCCTCTTCACGATGCTCGACGCCTACCGGCCGGCGCCCTCGCACTGGACGCTGAAGGCGCCCAACTACGCGCCGGTCTTCCCGCTCGTGTTCGAGACCTACCCCGACGTGCGGATGGTGGTCACCCACCGCAATCCCCTGATCGTGCTCCCGTCCGTGTGCCGCCTGCTCGAGTCGTGGTGCGTCGCCTTCGATCGCGAGGGCACGTTCGACAAGAAGGGCTTCGCGAAGCACGCGCGGATCTTCCTCGACGCGTGCCTGACCGGCCCCCTCGCCCACCGCCGCGCCCACCCGGAGCTCGACGCGCGGATCTTCGACTGCATGTACGACGAGCTCTTCGCGGACCCGATCGCGATGGTGAAGCGCATCTACGCGTTCTTCGACCTCGAGGTGACGGCCGTGTTCGAGCAGCGCATGGGGGCGTACCTGGACGCGAACCGCCAGGGGAAGTACGGCCGCCACCGCTACTCGCTCGAGGAGTACGGCATCGACGCGGAGCAGTACGCCGACGAGCACCGCGAGTACATGGACCGCTACGGCTACCGCGTGGGTCCCGCGGGAGCGCCGGAGCGAAAGGCGTCCCTGGGCGCGTGAGCCTCCGCGCCGCCGTCAGCCCGACGCACCGTCGGGCGGGGGAGCGCCCTCTCGCCCGCGCACCTGGAACAGGGCGTCCACGAGGACGACGAGCAGGCCGCCCACGGCGGCGGCGCCGATCGCCGGGATCGTCAGCGCGGGCCAGAGCGCACACACGACGCCCGCCGCGAGGAAGAACCCGCCCGCGACGAGCATGCGCCCATCGATCGCGATGCCCGCGCCGACGAGCACGCTCGCCATCGTGAGCATCGCGGACGGCCCCGCGTCACGGGGGTCGGCGTCCCGGAGATAGAAGACGCCGTCGGAGACCGTGCCGAGCGCCAGGAGCGCCACCATCACCATGCTCGTCTGCCGGCCGAGCCGGTTCGAGAAGAGGCGCCGGCGGAAGAGCGCGAGGAGCGCGATGGCGCTGCCGAGGAAGACTCCGTCGTAGACGAGCACCTCCCCCATCGCCCGGACGCCGTCCACGTGCGACTGCTCCGAGCCCCACCCCATCGCGACGAGCACGACCGTGAGCACGATCAGCGCCCCCGCGATCCAGGCGCGCTGCCGCGCGGTCTTGGTCGGGTCGCGCTCGATCTCCTCGCGCCGGGCGCGCTCCTCGAGGCGGCGCGCCTCGGCCACGGCCGCCCGCGAGGCGTCGATACGCGCGGCGAGCGCCGCGTCCGGCCCCGAGCGCTCCCTCGCGAGCGCGGCGGCGGCCTCGGGCGATCGACGGTGGAGCTCGGCCTCGATCAGCCGATCCAGCGTGCGGTCGAGGGCCGCGCGCGCCGCGCCGTTGCCGGGCCACTCGCGAAGCGCCTGGGTCAGCGCGAAGCGGCTCTCCGCGAGCGCACGGGTCGCCTCGCCGGACGCCAGCAGCTCGGGGCCCGCGCCATCGAGGGCCCCCAGCCGCTCCTCCGCCTCGCGCACGAGGCGCATCGAGCCGCGGTGGCGCACGAAGTCCGCGAGCGCCTCGCGAAACGCCGCGGCGCTGGCGGGCCGGGACGACTTGTCCGCGCTCGTCGCGCGGTTGGCGAGCTCCCCGAGCTCCTCGAGCTCGGTGGGATAGGTCCGGGGGCGCGAGAGGAGCGCGGCGAGCAGCACCTCGGTGAGGGTGTGGCCCTCGTGTCTGGGACGGCCCGTGATCGCCGCGTGGAGCGTCGCGCCCAGCAGGTACACGTCCGTGCGCGCGTCGAGCCGCGGCGTCGCCCCGGCGGCCATCTCGGGCGCCATGAAGGACGGCGTGCCGACGATGCTCGCGAGCCCGCGATCGGCCTCGGTCATCGCGTCGAGGCGCAGCGCGATGCCCCAGTCGACGAGGTAGACCTCGCCGAAGCTGCCGACCATGACGTTCTCCGGCTTCACGTCGCGGTGGATCACGCCGCGCGCATGCGCGAGCTCGAGCGCGTCCGCGACGCGCGCGAGGATCTCGACGATCGCGCCGATGCGGTCGCCGTGACGCCGCTCGAGCGCGGGCCACGCGGGATGCTCCGGGCTCTTCACGAGGGCCTCGAGCGAGTGACCCTCGATGCGCTTCATCACGAGCAGCGGCGCGCCGCTCTCGTCGGCGCCCAGGGCGTGCACCGGCACGACGCTCGGGTGCTCGATCGCGCCGGTCGCGCGCGCCTCGGCCAGGAGCGAGCTCGTCGCCGCCGCCACGTCGCCCGCGTGCTTGAGGCGCTTGACCGCCACCTCGCGCGCGAGGGTCCGCTGCCGCGCGAGCCACACGACGCCCATGCCCCCCTCGCCGAGGCGGCTCAGGAGCTCGAGGTCGGCCGTGTTGTCGGCGTCGGGCTCGCGCACCTCGAGGCGGGGCAGCGTGGCGGAAGCGCTGGAGGCGGCTGGCGTCGCGCCGCGCGTGGTCGGCAGGCCTTCGACCCGAAGCGGCGCCGTCGTCGCGGCGAGCCCACGCGCGTCGAGCGTGCCTGGGCGGATCGTCGCGCTCATCGCCCGATCGAACGACGCGATCGGCAGCGTGCGCGCGAGCGCCTCGAGCGTCGCCCCCGCAGCCGTCTCCACGGCGCTCTCGTCGCGCGCGTCGGGCACGTCGGGCACGCTACCACGACGCTCAGCGCGCGAGACGCGCGGCGATCGCCCCGGCGTACACCTCCACGCGCGCGAGCCAGCGCGCCCGCACCTCCGGCGTCGTGAGCTTGAGGCGCGAGAGATAGTACCGGCGCACCGGACCGAAGCCGCAGTAGCGAAACACCGTGAAGTAGCTCGAGAGCCAGCCCGGATCGACGAGCGCGACGATCGGCGGCGAGTCGAGCGTGTAGAAGAAGTGCGCTTCCTTGCCCCGCATGAGGCCGTGGGGAAACACGGCGTCCTTCGGCCGGCCCTGGAAGGAGTACGTCAGTCCGGAGACGAAGGTACGGTCGATGTAGCCCTTGAGCATCGCGGGGAAGCCGCCCCACCAGACCGGGTAGACGAAGACCATCGCGTCGCACCACGCGATCTGCTCGCGATAGCGCCGCGTGTCCTCCACCTTGTCGAGGTCGCGCCGGCGATGCTGCTCGTCGACCACCAGGCGCGGCTCGAAGCCCTCGGCGTGGAGATCCACCACCTGCACCTCGCTCCCCACGCGCGCGAGCCCGGCGCGCACCGCCTCGAGCACGGCGTGCGAGTAGCTCGCGGGGTTCGGGTGGCAGTACACCACCAGGATCTTCGACGTCATCGGTCCACGCGGACGAGAGGCATATGCAGGGAGAGTACCCGCGCCCGCGTCGTGCCCGAGCGCGGATCAGAACAAGGAGGTGAGCGGGCCGGCGGAGAACCGGTCGCAGTCGCCGGTCGCGTTCGGCACGCAGAGCGCGATCTGGAGCCCGAGCGGACCAGCGAGCGCGGTGGCCTCGTCGGCCGCCGACGGCAGCACCGGGGGCACCAGCCGGCGGACCGCGGTGCGCGCCCCGGCGATCGTGTACACGACGCCCGGATCGCCGACGAAGATGGCGAGGGGCACCGCGCCGCTTCCCGCGGGCAGCGGGTCGAGGTCGAGCGGATCGTGCACGGTATGCGTGGCGCCGAAGGGCGCGTAGACCGGGCTCGGCAGGAACCCGTCGAGCGCCGGCGCATCCGTCGGGTAGCCGGGCAGCGTCACCTGTGTCCCCTCGCCGAACGCCCCGACCACGAGCGCCACGTTCGTGACGACCGTGTCGGTCCGTCCGGCCGGCAGGCGCACGAAGTCGACGACGTAGTCGAAGCCGTCGCTCGCCGCGTCGTACCGCGTCGAGCGGAACGCGCCGAGGAGCAGGTTCCTGGCGGACTCGCGCGTCGTCACGCTCGGGATGGCCCGCGCGCCGGTCGCGAGGGCCGTCGACAGGCCGGAGGGCATCGCGACGTGACCGGACGCGCTCTCGATCGCGAGCGGCGCTCCCAGGTCGATGTCCGCCGTCACGTCCGCGGTCGCCGCGGGGATCGACGTGCCCGCGAAGATGCGGTCGGTCACGGTCTCGGTCCGTCCCGAGGACGAGTAGCCGAACTCGGTCGCGACGACGAAGAGCGGCGCGCCGGCATACACCTCGAGGTCGTAGGTGGTCCCCGCCAGCCCGCCGAACGAGGACGCACCGCTCGACGCCGAGACGAAGACGTTGTCCCCGGGCGCGCGCCGGTTCAGCAGGTTGCCCGAGACGCGGTGCGTGGTGCGGTGGAGCTGCGCGAGGAAGCAAGGCGTGGCGTCTCCCTCGGTGACGCCCACGAACGCGAACGCTCCGTAGCCGGGCGCCCAGGCGACCACGGCCGCCTCGCCCGCGGTCCAGTCGACGTCGCGGAACGTCACGCGGCCGGTGGCGTCGGTCGTGGCCTCGCGACGGCCGCCGCCGGGGTAGTCGAAGGCGACGCTCGCGCCCGCGAGCGGCGTGCCCGGAAAGACCGTCGTGTCGAGCACCGTCACCTCGTGCGTGCCCGACCCGGGATGCGGCAGCGCCGCATCGGGCCCGGCGTCCGCGACGACGAGGACGTCGTCGAGGTGCCCCGCGTCTGTCGGCGCCTGCGGCGAGCCGCACGCGAGCAGACATGCCCAGAGCCACGATCCAGCGAGCCTGCGTGTCATCATGGCTGCGGCGTACGCGCGCGGCGGCTCCGCGCCGGACGCTTTCTCACACGGGCGCGAGCCGCGGTGGCGCCCACGCGAGCCGGACCGCCGTTGACAGCCACTGGCAACGCGAAGAACGTGCGCCCATGCCACCTCCCACGCACCACCTCTTCATGATCCACCCGCCGCGTCCGACGTTCGTGAACGACGCGACGCCGGCCGAGATGGAGATCATGGGCACGCACTTCGACTACCTGAGGGGGCTCTCCGAACAGGGGAAGCTCCTGCTCGCGGGCCCCTGCCTCGACGAGGGCGGCTTCGGGGTGGGCATCCTCTGTACGACCGACGCCGAGGAGGCGCGCGCGCTGGTCGCGGCCGATCCGTCCGTGAGGTCGGGCCTGATGCGGCCCGAGCTCCACCCGGTGCGCCTCTCGTTCCTGCGTCCGTAGCGAGCAGCGGCGTTGAGCAAGATCATCCGGGTCGGCGAGGACAGGGCGCGATCGACGCAGATCCTTGACCGGCGCCGCGACCCGCGCGAGCCTCGCGCCATGTCTACGCCTCTTCGCGCACGCACTCTGTTCGTCGCCAGCTGCCTCGTGGCCGCATGCTCCACGTCGACCGCGGCGACCAACAACCTGGTCGGGACCTGGTTCGCGCAGGTCACGGATCCGTCGACCGACAACCAGACGGCGACGGCCACGTTCCGCGCGGACCTCGGCTACACGCTGATCCACACGCAGGTCGACTCGTCGTCGTCGACGACGCCCGGCTGCCTCGAGACCCAGACGGACGTGGGGACGTACGTCTTCGGCAACTCGAGCGGGATGATGACGCTCTCGCTGAGCCCCAACGCCGCCATGAGCGGCGTCGTCGTCCGCAGCGGCTGCACCAACGCGACGGACGACGGGATGACGACCGGCACGCCGTTCCCGCTCAACGGGACGTACGCCATCTCCGGAAACATGCTCACGATCGGGAGCGGCACCTCCGCGATCACGTTCACGCGCCGCTGAGCGGACCGAGGCTCCCGGTCCGCCCTCGCGCGCTCAGCTGAAGCGGACGTACTCCCAGTCGAAGGGCTTGCCGTCGACGCCCTGCTTGGGCGGGGCGATCCAGTTGGCGATCTTGCCGCGCTCGGTCACGCGCACCATCAGTGACTTCACGTACGCACGGTCCTCGTCGGTCGGGAGCCACTTGCTCCGCCCCGCCTCGAACTGCGCGGCGCTGATCGGCTCGCCCTCGGGCGAGAAGGGGTGGCCGGCGTACATGCCCATGCTGCGGTTGAAGCGGCGGCTCGGGATCTTCAGCTCGAAGTCGACGCCCGCCTTCTTGATCGTGTGGTTCCACTTGCGGCACGCGCGCTCGCAGTCCGCCACGTACTCGTCGCGGAGGATCTCGTTCATCGCGTTGCGCAGCGGGACGTGCTTCTGCGCGATGCGGCCGTCCTCGAGGACGCTCATCTCGTAGGCGCCCTCGAGCGCCACGTGGTCGGCGTACTTCTCGCGCTCGCGGAAGCGCCCCTTGAGGCCCGTCGCGAAGTAGTCGGCCGCGTTGCTGGAGATCTCGCCGCCGAAGAGCTCGACCGCGCTCGAGAACCAGAAGTTGATCCACTTCTGGAGCGTCGGCAGGTCCACGCCGCCCTGCTTGCGTGCGTCGCCGTCGGGATCTTGCTTGGTGAGCTCGGCGCTGCGCTGCGCGATGCGCTCGATGCCCGTCTCGCCCGTGAAGAGGTGGAAGCTCTCCTCGGTCAGCATGAACTGCGTCGCGCGCGCCAGCGGGTCGAAGCCCGACTCGCTGAGCGCCGAGAGCTGGTACTTGCCGTCCCGGTCCGTGAACATCGTGAAGCAGAAGAACGAGAGCCAGTCCTCGGTCTTCTCGTTGAACGTGCCGAGGATGCGCGGCGTGTCCGGGCTGCCGCTGCGGCGCGTGAGCAGGGCCTCGGCCTCCTCGCGGCCGTCGCGCCCGAAGTACTGGTGGAGCAGGTGCACCATCGCCCAGAGGTGGCGGCCCTCCTCCACGTTCACCTGGAAGAGGTTGCGCATGTCGTAGAGCGAGGGCGCGGTCTTGCCGAGCAGGCGCTGCTGCTCGACGCTCGCCGGCTCGGTGTCGGCCTGCGTGACGATGATGCGGCGGAGCAGGCCGCGGAACTCGCCGGGCACTTCCTCCCACGCCTTGAGAGCCGCCTGATCGCCGAAGCCGATGGTGCGCTCGCCCTCCCGCGGCGTGAGGAAGATGCCCCAGCGGTAGTCGGGCATCTTCACGTACTCGTAGTGGGCCCACCCCTTCGGGTCCACGCTGATGGCCGTGCGCAGGTAGATCTCGTCGTTCTGGAAGCCTTCCGGCCCCATCTCCTTCCACCAGTTCAAGAAGTCCGGCTGCCACTTCTCGAGCGCGCGGAGGAGCTTCTTGTCGGAGGCGAGATCGACGTTGTTCGGAATGGAATCCGTGAGAGACATGAGCTTCTGAAATCCCTACTCGCCGGCTGCGGAGACCCCCGGTCCGAGCGATGGGGCGAGAATAGAAGCACGCGCGCCGGGACACTCGTGTGGTGCCTCACGAGCGAGACATGCGAGTGCGGCTGCTCACCCGCAGCGCGTGAGTTCACGGAGCCGAGGCGGGCGGGACGGGGGGCGCGTCCGTCGTGGGCGGAGCGGCGGCGCTCGCCCCTGCCGCGTCGGCCTCTTCGTCCGCACCGTCGTCGGTCAGCTCGGGGACCATGACCGTGAAGATCGAGACGACCAGCAGGAGCGCGAACGCCGTCAGCAGCCCGGCGTTGCGCCAGGTGACGTCCTGCCGGGGCTCGCGCTCCACGGCGTCGGTGATCCGCTTCGGCTTCTTGGCCACGTGCTCTCAGTGCCGGAGCCTAACGCCTGCCGCGGTGATCTTGTTCACGACCTCGGCCACCACCTCGGTCAGGGGGACCAGGGCCACGTCCTTCTCGGTGCGCGCCTTGAGCTCGGCCTTCTGCTCGGCGAGGCCCTTCTTGCCCAGGACGACGCGGTAGGGGATGCCGATGAGGTCGGCGTCCTTGAACTTCACGCCGGGGCGCTCGTCGCGATCGTCGAGGAGCACCTCGACCCCGTTCGCGCGCAGGCCCTCGTACACCGTGACGGCCGCTGCCATGAGATCCTCTTCCTTGCCGGCGGGGACCACGACCACCTGGTAGGGAGCGATCGCGATGGGCCAGCGGATTCCGTCGGCGTCGTGGTGCTGCTCGATCGCCGTCGCGACCAGGCGCGAGACGCCGATGCCGTAGCAGCCCATCACGATCGGCCTCTCCTTGCCGTGCTCGTCGAGGAAGTTGCACCCCATCTTCGACGAGTAGTGCGTGCCGAGGACGAAGATGTGGCCGCCCTCGATCCCGCGATAGCTCTTGAGCGCGCCGCCGCAGTTCGGACACGCGTCGCCGTCGCCGATCTGGCGGACGTCCACCACGCGGGCCTGGTAGTCGCGGCCGTGGACCACGTTCCTGGTGTGGAACTTCCACTCGTTGGCCCCCGCGACGAAGCCGGCGCCCGTGGCGACCTCGCGGTCGACGACGACCTCGACCGGCGTGGCGGTGGCGAGATCCTGGGGGCCGATGTAGCCGGTCTTGATGCCGAGCGCCGTCGCCTCCTCCGGGCTGCCCATGGCGATCTCGCGCGCGCCGAGCGCGTTGACCACCTTCACCTCGTTGGCCTCGCGATCGCCGCGCACGAAGACGAGCGCGTGCGAGGTGGGCTTGTCGTCGCGCATGACGCGGAAGAAGAGCGCCTTGATCGTGGTGCTCGCGGGCACGCCGAGGAAGGCGGCGACCTCGTCGATGGTCTTCTTGTTGGGCGTCGAGACCTTCTCCATCGCGGGCACCTCGCCCACGTGTTTCTCGGGGTCCTTCGTCGTCGCGACCTCGACGTTGGCCGCGTACTCGCAGCTGCCGCACGCGACGATCGCGTCCTCGCCCGACTGCGCGAGCACCTGGAACTCCGCGCTCGTCTTGCCACCGATCGCGCCGGAGTCGGCCTGCACGATGCGGTAGTCGAGGCCGAGGCGCTCGAAGATCCTCCGGTACGCGGCGCGCATCGTGTCGTACGACCTGAACGCGCCCGCCTCGTCCACGTCGAAGCTGTACGCGTCCTTCATGGTGAACTCGCGACAGCGCAGGAGGCCCGCGCGCGGGCGCGGCTCGTCGCGGAACTTCGCCTGCACCTGGTAGAGGTTCAGCGGCAGCTGGCGGTAGCTCTTCACGTCCCGCCGCACCATGTCGGTGATGATCTCCTCGTGCGTCGGCCCGAGGTGGTACTCGCCTCCCTTGCGATCCTTCATGCGCAGGAGCACGTCGCCGTAGAGCGTCCAGCGCCCCGTCTCTTCGAAGTACTCGCGCGGCAGCAGCGCGGGCATCAGCACCTCCTGCGCGCCCGTCCGGTCCATCTCCTCGCGGACGATGTTCGCGATCTTGTGCAGGACCCGCAGCCCGAGCGGCAGCATCTCGTAGATGCCGGCGCCGATCATGCGGACGTAGCCGCCGCGCAGGAGAAGGACGTGCGACGCGGTCGTGGCGTCCTTCGGGGCTTCCTTGAGGGTCGGGATGAAGGCCTGGGAGAAGCGCATGGGACGCGTCTCGTAGCACAGGCCCGCCGAGGGCGCGTACGCTCGCGGCATGTACCGCGGCGCCTCGACCGAAGACACACTCCTCTACCTCGCCTACAACGGGCGGGCGTTCGCGCTCGACAAGGCGACCGGACGCGTCGTCTGGCGCAAGGATCTCGACGAAGCGGGCGACGTCTGCCTCCACGTGGAGGCGGACGCCCTCTTCGTGGCGTGCGCGAACGTCGTGATGGCGCTCGACCCCGTGACGGGCGCCCTGCGCTGGAAGACGCAGCTGCCGCTGACGAGCGCGATGATGCCGCTCATGCTCGTCGACGCCTCCGGCGTCTACGTCACCCTCGGCGGCGAGGTCGCGTGCGTGGCCCGCGACGGCGCGCTGCGCTGGTCGGATCCGATGCACGGCACCGGGTACGGCTCGCCGACGCTCGCGGTGCGCGGACGCAGCGTGCGGCTCGAGACCCGGAGCGACTGAGGCCGCCCCGTCAGCGATAGTCGACCGTGACGTCGAAGTGAACGCCGCCCGTGCCCCACGTGTCCACGTGGACCGCGCCGGCGGGAGCGCCGGGGTCGCGCCCTGGGAGGTCGATGGTGTCGGCCGAGTCGTCGAGCGAGACGTCGCCGTCGATCGCCTCGATCACCAGCGGGTGCGCGTGCTCGCACGCGACGTCGACCGCCCAGTGCGCGCTGGTCGAGTCCTGCACCCGTGCCGTCTGACCGACGCGCGCACCATCCTGATGGAAGACGAGGAAGGGATCCGGACGCCCGCCGCCGACGTCCCAGGGCGAGCCGTCCAGCTTCGTCGCCGGGAACACGACGGTCACCTCGAGATGGCATGTGTGGCCCGCCGTCGGCGCGGGGATCGGAGCAGCCGCCGCCCCGCTGCCCCCTCCGTCGGGGCCCGGCCGCTGCGTGCCCATGAAGCAGCACGCGCTGATCAGCACGAAGAGGACGGCGAGCGAGGGAGCGAGCAGCGCAGTACGCATGCGACATCGAATGGCTCGGCCCGCCCCTCCGGGCCCGCGTGGCGAGCACTCCCGTGGTTCAGAACATCGCGGTGACCCAGACGTTGATGTCGACCTGCGTCCAGCCCTGGATGCGGAAGCGGTCACCGGGAAGATCGATCACCGGGCGGTGCGCCGGGTTGATGATGCCGCCACGGCAGGTGCCGATGAGCCGCGGGTCGCTCACCGTCGTCTGCGAGACGTTCGGGTTGCACGCGTCGGCGATCGTCAGTCCGTACGGGGGCGAGACGAGGAAGCCCGCGCTGGCGCCGAAGCGGATGTAGCGCGCCGCCTGCATCTCGAGCGCGATCGTTCCGCCGAAGCGGCCGTGCGACTGGACGTCGGTCAGGCCGTAGAAGGGCACCGTCGCCAGGCCGCTCGTCATCCCGGCGCCGCAGTAGTCGGCGTTGCGGGGGTCGGCGCAGCGCGAGTCGCTCGGGCTGAGCGGCACGCCCTCGATGTTCGGAGTCGCGAGGTACGGGTTCTGCGAGCTGCCGAGCGCGTCGAATATGGGCGAGTAGTCGTGGCCCTCGCTCACGTAGTCGCCGACGAGGCGCAGATCGATGGTGAAGCGCTGGTAGTGCTCGCGATCCTCCCAGGGCACGATCCCGGTGCCGACCGTGAAGCGGCCCAGGATGGGCGGGAGCTGATCGATGTAGCCCTGCAGGTTGCCCTGCGGCAGGAACTGGCTCGACGAGTACCCCGGCCAGCCGATCTGGAAGGCGAGGCCAGCGTAGGGCTCGATCGACTCGTAGCGGTAGCTGGCGCGCGTCTCGAAGCGCAGGAAGTTGAAGCCCCGACTCACCCCCGGATCGGTGTTGTTCATCGGGTTCGACGCCGGGTTGCCGCACGTCATCATCCCGCCCGCGGGCGTGCCGCAGGCGCGCTGCGGGCTGGCGATGTTGAACTGCCCCTCGAGCATCACCATCCAGGTGGGCAGCGTTCGATCGCGGAACTGGTTCGTGATCGACCAGGCCAGGCCCGCGGCGAAGTAGTCGATGCCGGAGCGCGTCGGAGAGCGGAACGTGGGGTTGAAGATGGACGTTCCGCCCGGGTCCATCGCGGTCGGGACCCCGTCGGTCGTGTACTGCCCGGGGTTGGTGCCCACGCCGCTCAGCGTGCGGTCGTCCGAGAGGATCAGCGGCAGGCGTGCGTACGCGGCGAGGTCCCGGAAGATGCCGACGTCGAGGCGGAAGTTCAGCAGGTTGGTGGCGCGCTCGTAGTTCGAGACGTCGTTCCAGTGGTCGGTCATCCGCGCGTCGGACGCCGTGGGATCCTGGCGCTGGATCCGTCCGAGCTCCCAGTTCCGCTCGTAGCCGACCGAGAGGTTCAGGTCCCAGATGTCGTCGTCGTCGAAGGCGTCGACGACGTCGGTGAACGAGATGGGCTCGTCCATGAGGTCGAGCGCCTGGTCGGCGTCCTCGTCGGCCGAGGCCACGGCCGGCGCGGCAGCGGTGAGCGCGACGACGGCCCACAGGAGCGAGGAGCGCCGCAGACCGGGAAAAAGAAGCATCGGGGGCGATGGTACGAGCGCGCGGAAGACAGCGTCAAGGCTGGCGACTCGCCGGGAGCGCCACCTCACGCCCTCGCGCCCGGGCCTCTCCGCTCGGTCTTGTCGGCGATCCGGCGCCCCAGGACGAGCTCGCGCTCGAGCTCGGCGCGCTGCTCCGCGTAGAACGCGCGCAGGAAGAGCGTCGGCTGCTGCGCGGGGTCGCGGCCCTCGTACCGGATCCGGCGGGCGATCGCCGCGGCCACCACCCGCAGATCTTCGTCGGTCGCCTTGTCGGCGTCGAGCTTGCGGAGCAGGTCGGCCAGCGTCTCGAGCTCGTGCTCTCCGTAGATCGAGAGCTGCTCCTTGGTGAAGCGGATCTTGGCGCGGTGCCCGGCCGCCTCGTCGGCCGCGAGCACGGCCTTGGGCGCACGGACGACGATCGTACCGGCCACGATGTCCCCCGCGCGGGTGCGCTCTCGGGCCAAGAAGGGCATGCCGATCAGCAAGAGGACCCAGATCGTCGCCGGGATGCGGAGCCACCAGGGCGAGGGACCGAGCAGCGCGTCGGGCGCCGACGCGAACGCCGCTGGCAGGAAGAGCTCGAGGTCCCTGAGGACGTTGCGCGCGATGATGCTCTCCATCGAGAGGCGCGCCCCGTCGCGGCTCACGACGCGCAGGCCCAGGAAGCGCTTGCCGGGCGTCGAGCCCTGCAGCCGCGCCTCGAAGAAGAGGAAGTAGCCCTGCCGGATCACGAAGACGCCGATCAGCATGATCGCGAAGACGTGGACGCTCGCCGTGATGAACGACGCGGCGAGGCCGATGAGCACGAAGAGGATCAGGATCAGCTGGCTGAAGACGAAGTCGATGCTGAACGCGATCGCGCGCTCGCCCACCGACGCCAGCGCGAACACCAGATCGGCGCCCTCGGGCGTCACGAGGTGGACGTAGCGCTCGCCGCCGCGATCCTCGGTCATCGCAGCCGCCTCGCCCGCGCGAGGAACGCGGGGAGGTCCGCGCTGCCCAGGACCAGCCAGGCCGAGATCCACGACGCGTTGAACGCGGCCATCGCGAAGCGGAGGAAGTCGTTCGTCACCGTCTGCCGGAACACGCCCTCGACCGCGCCGGCGACCAGGAACAGGAGCACGCTGCCCGCGGCGACCACGGCGCCGCGCCGGCCGGCGTCCGTGAGCGCCGCGCGCGTCGTGCGCTCGCCCGGCGCGAGCATCGCGCGGCCCATCGCGAGGCCGCCCGCGCCGCAGAGCAGGATGGCGCCGATCTCCGGGACGCCGTGCGGCAGGAGCCAGCCGAGCAGCGGCATCAAGAGGCCATGGTCGTCGTAGAGCGCGACGAACGCGCCGAGCATCAGCCCGTTCTGGAACACGAGCAGGGCGGTCGGCACTCCGGCCGCGAAGCCGAGCGCGAACGCGGTCAGGCCGATCGAGGCGTTGTGATAGAAGAGCGCGCTCGCGAAGACCGAGAGCATGCCGTCGGCGCCCTGCTCGGTGTCGTAGAGCATGCTGCGCAGGTACTCGGTGGTCGCGCCGGGCGAGCGCCCGCCCGCGAGGCCCGGGTCGACGAACGCGAAGTACCACTCGGGGTCGTCCCAGCGGACCAGGCCGTAGCTGACGAGCATCCCGAGCGCGAACACGCCGATCGAGAGCGCGAGCTCGGGCAGCATCGAGCGCACGGCGCGCGGGAAGCCCTGCGCGAAGAAGCGCACGAGCGCGCCGCGCTCTCCGGTGCGCGAGGTGTACACGGCGAGGTACGCGCGCGAGGCGAGCGACT
>JBGAQA010000004.1:0-145412 GCA_044220955.1 Sandaracinaceae bacterium | reverse complement strand
ATCGCTCCGGTGTGGCCCCGCGTACGCCCGAAAGGACCCATGCGCCCCTCACTCCTCGTCTCGAGCCTGCTCTTCCTCGCGCTCCCCGTCGCCGGAGCGCCCCACGCTCTCGCGCAACCCGGCCACGGGCACGGGCACCGTCGTGCACACGCCGGCCATCCCCCCGCGGCTCCACCGGCTCCGGCGGTCGTCGTCGCGACTCCGCCGGCAGTCGTCGTCCCGGCGCCGTCACCACCGCGGGTCGTTCCCCCCGCGATCGTCGTCCGCGTCGCTCCACCTGCTCCACGGGTCGTCGTACCGCCGCTCCCGCCGATGCCCACCGCGGTGTGGATCGAGGGCTACTGGGCGTGGGACGGTCAGACGCACGTCTGGACCGATGGACGCTGGGCGAGCCCTCCCCCGCATCACCACTGGCGACAGACGCACTGGGTGCACCAGCGTCGGGGCTGGGTGCTGATCCCGGGCCGCTGGGTCCTGGTCCGCTGAGGGGCGCGCATGCGCCTTGCGCTCTCGTGCGCTGTCGCGCACCACACGGCGCGATGAAGCCCTGGGTCACCCTCGCCTCCGCGATCGCGCCCGGCGGCGCCAAGATGACGCTCGTGCAGCGCGACGACACGTTCGTCATCCGCGTCGACAACGCGGAGCTGATGAGCAGCCGGCACCACGCGTCGGAGGACGCGCTCGCCACGCTTGCGTGCGAGGGGCTCGGGCCGAAGGCGCGCTTGCTCATCGGCGGGCTCGGCCTCGGCTACACGCTGCGGACGACGCTCGACCTCGTCTCGCCCGCGGCGCGCGTG
The DNA here is from genome assembly GCA_044220955.1 of Sandaracinaceae bacterium. GTDB lineage: Bacteria > Myxococcota_A > Polyangia > Polyangiales > Sandaracinaceae > JBBSAT01. Next base: position 144,615 of record JBGAQA010000004.1, on the reverse strand, counting down.
GACGTCTCCGAGTTCGTCCCCGAGATCGTCGACTGGAACCGCGGGGCGCTGGCGCACCTCGCGCGCCGGCCGCTCGAGGACCGCCGCGTCACCGTGATCGTGAAGGACGTCGCGCGCGTGATCGCCGAGGCGCCCGGCACCTACGACGCGATCCTGCTCGACGTGGACAACGGCCCCGCTGCGCTCTCGGCGCCCGGCAACGCCAACCTCTACGGGGAGCCCGCGCTGCGCCGCACGATGGCGGCCCTCACGCCCGGCGGCGTCTTCGCCGTGTGGTCCGCGGGCGACGAGCACGCGTTCCGGCGGCGGCTCGAGAACGTGGGCTTCGACGTGAAGGTGAAGCACCCGCGCGCGCACGGCGAGCGGGGCACGCGCCACGTCGTGTGGCTCGCGAGGGTGCCCGCGCGACGGGGGCGCTGACGCCGTCTGAATATCCACATCGACTTGTGGATTATCCCGCATTATTCTTGGATCATGTACCGGCCTCGCGTGCTCGAGACGCGCCTGCTCGGCAGCGTGTCGCGGAACAAGGTGCGGTTTCTCTTCGGCGCACGACAGACGGGCAAGTCCAGCCTGCTGCGCCACGCGCTCCCCCGCGAGCGCACGCGGGTCTACGACCTCGCGGACGCCAGCCTGCGGCTCCGCTTCGAGGCGGACCCGGCCGCGCTCTCCCGGGAGATCCGTGCCCTTCCGAAGGCCATCGAGAACGTCGTGCTCGACGAGATCCAGAAGGTCCCGGCGCTGCTCGACGAGATCCAGACCCTCCACGATGCAGCGCCCCGAGCGCGTCAGTACTTCCTCACCGGCAGCTCGGCGCGGCGCCTGCGAGCCCGCGCCACGAACCTGCTGCCGGGACGAAGCCACACGATGCACATCCATCCCGTCTGTGCATGGGAGTTCGCGCAGGCTGCCGCGCTGGCGATCGGCGCGCCGCGAGGCTGGGCGCCGCCGCCCGGCGGCTTTCCGCGACCGCGTCTCGAGCGACTGCTGCAGCTCGGCTCGCTGCCCGGGATTCTCGCCGAGCCGCGCGCGACCGCGGCCGCGACGCTGGAGACCTACGCGCAGGTCTATCTCGAGGAGGAGATCCGGCGAGAGGCTCTCGTTCGCGAGATCGGTCCGTTCGTCGTGTTCCTGCGCCTGGCCGCGACCGAAGCCGGCGGGCAGATCAACCTCCGCAAGCTCTCCCAGGAGAGCGGTGTGCCCGCGAGCACGCTGTCGACCTACTACCAGGTGCTCGTGGACACGTTCATCGGGACGTTCGTCGAGGCCTACGCACACCGGTCGCGCAAGCGGCTCCTCACGACGCCGCGCTTCCTCTTCTTAGACGTCGGCGTCCGGAACGGCGCCGCCGGTCGCTCGCTCGACGCCCGCATCTCGGGCGACGACGGGGGACGCCTCCTCGAGCAGTGGGTGGGCCAGGAGCTGATCGCACGCGCGAGCTACCTCGGTCGACCGCATCGGGTGAGCTTCTGGCGGACGACGACCGGCGCCGAGGTCGACTACGTCTGGGAGAGCGCTCGCGAGGACATCCCGATCGAGGTGAAGTGGACCGAGCGGCCGCGGCCCGAGGACGCACGACACCTCGAGACCTTCCTCGACGAGCATCCGAAGCGCTCCAGGCGCGGCCTCGTCGTCTGTCGCTGCGCCGCGCCGCAGCAGCTCACGGACCGCGTCACGGCGATCGGCTGGGACCGTCTCTGACCCCGTGTTGGCTCACCGCCCCGCGGGGGGATCGACCTCAGCGGGCCCAGCCGGGCGCGCGGTCGGTGAATGTGCCGATCCACTGCGACGCGATCGCGGGCGCGCTCGTGGCCCGATCCCACTGCACGAGCAGGAGCATCTGCTGGCCGGGGTCGATGCCCTCGGGCGCGCGCTCCGCGCGGAAGAGCACCTTGCCGTCGGGGCGGCGCGTCGCGGTGACGACCGCCGTGCTGGCGAGCGCCGCCGGGATCTCGACGAGCTGCGTGACCATGCCGCCGACCGTGGCGCTGATCACGAGCCCGCCACCACGCGAGGCCGTCGCGAACTCCACGGGCGAGCCGCCGCGCGGGGACCACACCGCCACGGTGGGCGTCGTGATGCCGGGAGCGAAGAGCGTGACGGGCGTCCGGGGCTCGAGCGTCACGCGGATCGCGGTGCTCGGCGGCGCGACGATGACGGGCGGCGCGATGACCGGCGGAGGCGCCACCACGACCGGCGGCGATGGCGCCCCGTACGCGAGCCGCGCGTCACGGATGCGCCAGTAATACTGGCCGCCGTCGACGGCGACGTGCACCACCGCGCAGCCCGCCGAGTCGAGCCCCTCGAACGAGGTGATGGCCGTCGGCTGACCGACGTAGCGACCCATATCGTCCGCCCAGTTCGTGTCGCCCGACACGTAGCCGCCCTGTCCGTCCGGGCCCGACCAGGGCGAGTGCGCGCCGAGGAAGATGGTGTCCCCCGCGCGGAGCGAGCCGTACACGGCGCGCGACATCCCGCAGTCGAGCGGGATGCCGCCCGGGCCGAACGCGCCCGAGGGCGGCGGCGCCATGCCCGTCTGGCTCACGTTGAGGTCGTACGAGAAGTTGCCGCCGCTGTACGAGCCCACCCAGACGTAGATGGGGCCCGCGATGGTGCCCGTCTCGATCATCGCGTCGAGCCCGATCGAGTCGTCGTTGCACAGGCGCCGTCCGTCGGGGAGCTGCACCATGAGCGTGGAGTCCTGGCCGGAGCTCACGGCGATGCGCACCTGCGTCGGCCCACCCACGAGAAGCACGTGGCTCGGCTGCACGGTCGCCGTGCCGCGGCAGGAGCTGTCGACGGCGCTCAGCGAGATGGGCCCGCCCGCCACGCCGTGGAGCAAGCCGGGCGTGTAGTCACCGATCGTGATCGAGAAGCTCCCGTAGGCGGGTGGCCCCGGCACCACGTACTGCGCCTGGGCGAGGCCGGCCGGCGCGAGGACGAGACCAGCGAGCACGAGGAGGCGGGCGAGCGAGCGAGCCGACGTCATGAAACCCTCCGACACGTTCGCTCTCTTCACCCATGCCCGCGCGGGGCGCAAGGCGTTCGATAGGATGGAGGTGAGCGAGAGCAAATAGAGGTACGCCCGCCTTCACGCGGGCTTCCCCACCGACCGGGGTCCGACGCGCGAGGCGGGCGAAGATTCACCCTGGCTAGATCCAGGCCCGCGTCAGCAGCGCCGGCCCATGCCGCCGGGATCGCTCGGCTCGCTGTCGCTACACCCGCGGCTCGCGCCGCCCCCGCCTCCCCGGCCGTGCCGCGCCGCGGCACCCGCCGCCGGCCCCGCCCGGGCACTAGCGAGCGGCGCCGGCCGGATCGCTCGGGTCCACGTCGCTGCAGGGTCCACCCGTGTGGCAGCCGCGCCCCTGGCCCCCCGGATCCTGCGGATCGAAGTCGCTGCACGGGTGCGAACCGCCGCCCCCTGCGCCACACGAGCGCCCCTGTCCCATGGGGTCGGTCGGATCCGCGTCCGAGCAGCCGCGCGAGGGAGGACCCCGAGCCCCCCTCGTACGATGACGACGCCCCTTGCGGCGGGGCCGTTACCGCGCTTCCCTAGCGCGCCATGAGCCACAGCCTCCGCGCCCACTTGCTCGCGCTCCTGCTCGTCGCCTGCGGCGGGTCGAGCCCCAGCGACACGACGACCACCACGACCGCGGCCGAGACGACCGGCACCGAGACGGCGGCGCCCGCCTCTCCGTGGGAGGGCCTGGACGACGCGAGGCTCGTCGCGCTGGTGCGCGAGCAGTCGATCGCGCGCGTCCGCGAGGCGGAGCCCGAGCTGCCCATCGACGAGCGCGCGAGCTGGACGGTCGAGTCGGCGCCGACGCTGGGCGACCGCGCCTGCGAGCAGATGCTGCACCTCGCGATCGCAGATCTCGCGGCGGGCGAGCTGGACTCGGCCGAGCGGACCGTGCGCGTCGTACGGGCCCACGCGCGCAACCGCAACAACGCGTTCGTCGGAACCACGCTTCTCTCGGTCATCGCCCGCGCGCACGCCGGGGGTGACGCCGCCGCGCAGCAGACCGCCGTCGCCACGATCCTGCGCGAGCTGCCGCGCGCGCGCTTCGGCGCCTCCACGGTCGTCTTCCAGATCTACCAGGAGCGTGCGCAGATCGACGCGGCGCTCGACGACGTGCACGGGCAGCTCGTCTCGCTCGACACGGCCGTGAGCGCGCTCTTCGCGTCGCACGTGCTCGCCGACGTCGTCGGCGCGCGGCAGACCTACCTCGACGCCATCGGCGTGGTGCGCGCGGAGAACGACGCGCGACCGGCCGACCCCGACTTCGCGTTCTCCACCGTCGACCTCGCGGGCGCGCGCGACGCGCAGCCGGTCCTCGTCGCGGTCTGGGACACGGGCACCGCGCCGTCGCTGTTCGGCGAGGGCGCGCCGCTCGGCGACCGGCTCTTCACCGCCGCCGACGGCTCGCACGGCGTCGCCTCGGACCCCGATCCGGCGCAGACCGCCCTGATGTACGACCCGGGCGCGGCCACGCTCGCCGAGTACGGTCCCTTCCTGCGCGGCGTGATGGACCTGCGCGCGGGGATGGCGAGCACGGAGGCGGCGCAGCGGGTGCTCGCGCTCATGCGCAGCGCGACCGACGCCGAGAGCCTCGACCACCTCGAGACGAACCTCGACGCGATCGGCGAGTGGGCTCACGGCTCGCACGTCGCGGGCCTCATGCTCGCGGGGCTGCCGCAGGCGCGCATCGCGATCTTCCGCTCGGCGTGGGCGGGCGAGGCGCGCGTCTACCACCACCGCGGCCCGAGCGCCGACGAGCTCGCCGCGGAGCAGGCGAACGTCGAGGCGATCGCCGCGTACATCAACGAGAACCACGTGCGCGTCGTGAACGCCTCGCTCGGCTTCGCGCGCGACTACGTGGAGGCCGAGCTCCGCTACGAGGGCGACCGCTACGAGAGCGACGACGCCGTCCGCACGCGCGCCGCCGAGATCCAGGAGGCGCGCCGCGCCGAGTGGGCGTGGATCTTCGCGCACTGCCCCGACACGCTCTTCGTGATCGCGGCCGGCAACTCCAACCGCGACGTCGTCGAGTACGGAGACGTCGCGGCCTCGCTGAGCGCCCCGAACCTGCTGGTCGTCGGCGCGGTCGACCGCTTCGGCAACTGGGCGACCTTCACGAACAGCAACCCCGAGCACGTGCGCCTCTTCGACTTCGGCGTCGAGGTCGACAGCGTGATCCCGAGCGGCGAGCACGTCCCGCTGAGCGGGACGAGCATGGCGTCGCCGAACGCCGCGAACCTGGCGGCGAAGATGATCTCGCTCGACCCGGCGCTCACGCCGGCGCGCACGATCGAGATCATGCTCGCGACCGGCGACGCGATCGCGCCGCCGTTCAACGGCGTGATCGCCAACGAGGCGCGCGCCCTCGAGCGCGTCCGGCACGATCGCCGGCCCGCGCGGCGCGGCGCCCACTGAGGGCGGCGGCCGATGGAGCCGAGCGAGCCCGACGCGGAGCCCGAGCCGTCGCCCAAGCCGCTGCCGCCCGAGGTGCTCGCGAAGATGCCGGCGAGCTACTTCGCCGAGCGCGCCGGCGGTGACGGCGGCGGCGACGAGGGCTCCCCGCTCTCTCGCTTTCTCCGCCGTCATGCGGCCGAGCTCGACCTCTTGGCCGTGGTCGTCGGCCTCGTCCTGGTCGCCCTGAGCCTGTCGCTGCGGCAGCCCCTCGGCGTCGCCTTCGACCCGACGCGCTCGCTCCTCGCGCGCATCACGGGCTGGGTCGGCGGTCTCACGTTTCTCTCGGGCGCCGCCGGCTTCGCACGGCGGGCGGGTCTGCTCGAGGGCCCGCTCCACGACCGCACGGGCTCGCCGACGCTGCGGCTCCGCCTGCTGCAGGCGCAGGGCTTGGCCGTGCTCCGCGGCGTGATGATCGTGGCGTCCTGCGTGCTCGCCCTCGCGCTCGGCGGCCTGCACTTCTCCGCATCGACCCTCGCTCCCGCCTCGATTCCAGCGCCGGCGCAGTGGCCCGCGTGGATGACCGACCTCGGCGTGATGGCGCGCCCGCCGGCGAGCTGGACCTTCGATCACGCCTCCGAGCTCCGCGCGCAGGACGCGCCGCTGCGCGTCGCCTGGCTCCGCGGAGCGGACGCGGAGGGCGCGCCGCCCCTGCACGCGATCGCGACCCTGCGGGCCCCGCGGGCGAGCAGCGCGCTCGCGCACGAAGTGGCGATGGCGATCTCGCACGAGATCCCGCGACGTCGTGACGGCATCGCGTGCCGCGAGGAGCCGCCCGCGACGCACGCCTTCGCGCTCTGCGTGCGCAACGACGCGCCCAGCCCCTTCGTGCTGGCGTGCGCCGACCACCCCGGCACCATCGTGTGCGTCGCTTCGTGGGACAGGGGGGAGTCGGGCACCGTCGCGCGCGAGCTCGAGGGCACGCTCCGGGGCATCCTGCCGCGGGGGCTCTGATGCGGCGCTACACCATGACCATCGCGCTCGCGCCCAGCGAGCGTGCGCGCAGCTGGCTCGTCGAGCACTACCGCCGTCAGGGCAGGCCGCCCATGCGGACGCTGCTCGCGATCGGCATCGCGGCGATGGGCGCGGCGATGATGCGGCGCGCGGGCCCGCCCTCGCCGATGGCCTGGATCGCGCTCGCGTGGGGCAGCTTCCTCGTGCTGCGCCCGATCGCGTTCGCGGCGTGGCTCTGGCTCGGACGTGCCGCTCCGCCGTCCTTCGTCGTCACGGTCGACGAGCGCGGCGTCTCGATCGCGGGAGAGAAAGGCGCGCGCCTCGTCCCCTGGAGCGACGTGAGCGCGTGGGGCCTCGGCGCGGACTACCTCTGGTACGAGATCCGCCGCGGCCCGCGGGCGACCATCCCGTTCCGCGTGATGACGGACCGGCCGGGCCTCGAGGCAGCCTTCCGGGAGCACGAGCCAAGGCAGAAGACCGAGGCGGCGTCGTAGGCTGTCCGTGCGCCGCGCGCTGCCCATGCTCCTGCTCCTCGCGTCGCTCGCGCCAGCGCACGCGCAGACGCGCTCGCCCGAGATCACCTCGCTCGCTCTGCCGCTCGCGCTGACCACGACGCTCGAGCGCGACACGGACCACGGCTGCTCCCAGTCGTTCGAGTCGGTGGCGGCGCGCGCGACCGTCCGGCTGGCCATCGACGCGACCTCCGCGGCCCAGCTGGTGCTGGACGGACGCTACGCGCGCACGAGCGGCCCCTCGCCGGGGCGCTACGCTGCGGGCGATCACGACATCTCGCAGCTCACCGAGCTGCACCGCGCGACGTGGTCGGGACACGCCACCATCCTGCCGGACGGGATCGTGCTCGCCTTCGATCGCGTCGAGCGCGCCGAGGCGCGCTTCACCGGCTACGGCACCATGCCGCTCGGAGCACCGCGCGCGCAGGCGACCACCGCCCGGATGCGCTGCTCGGTGACGCGGAACGACGTCTTCCCCGCCGTCGAAGCCGTGGGCGAGCATCCCGCCTCGGTGGCGCTCGTGACCTGCGCGTGGCTCGGCCCGAGCGACCCGCCGTTCGATCGCTACCTCGACGACGCGGACGCCGCGCCCTTCGTGCTGGGCGCCGGACCGGGCGTGCGCGATCGGCTCGAGCGTACGATGGGGAGCTACGAGACCCAGCACCAGGTGCGGCTCCTCCCCTGAGCTCCCGCCTGTTCGGGTAGGGCGCACATGGCGGCGGGCAGCGACCATGCCCAGGCTCTGAGCGTCAGTTCAGTACCGTGCCCGACGTCGAGAGAACGACGAGGATTCGGGACACGCATGTTCCGTGTCGTCGGACCGCCAGCTCCTGGCTCGCTCTCGATCGAAAGGACGTGCACCCATGGCCGCTGAAGCTCGTGTTCTCGACAACTTGGCGCTCGATGTCGGGATCCCGTCGGGTCCCCGGCCGCGGCCGAAGCTGCTCCAGCTGCGGCCGGCGAGGCCGGTGCGGACCGCGGAGCTCGAGGCGCTCTCGGCCCATGGACTGGGATCGCTGCCTGCGGCGTTCACCGTCCGGATGCGCGCGGTCGACGGCACGGTGTTCCACCTCTCGACCTCGGCAGCCGAGCGGGACGCGCTGGCCGAGTCCGGGACGATCGCGCTCGACCCCGACGAGTGGGAGGCGCTGGTGGTCGCGGTCGAGGCGGATCGGGCGTGGCCCGCCGATCTCGTGCAGGCGCTCCGCGCGCGCGGCGTGACGGGGCGCTTCTCGGTGGACGGGCTGCTCGACGGGGTCACGTACGAGCGAGCGACCTGCGACGTGCCCGCCGCGCTCTCCATCGGTCGCGTGCTCGCGCGCGTGGGCGCGCGGATCGAGGACGTGTGGCTCGAGCGAGAAGGGATCGCGTCGTTCCCGTGACGCGCGCGTACCGCTTCTTCCGGACCTTGCCCTCAGGCCTTGGCCAGCGCGCCGAGCGCCGAGTAGGCGGCGTACTTGTAGACCTCCGCGAGGGTGGGGTAGTTGAAGACCATCTGGATGAGCACGTCCACCGTGCCCCCGAGCGACATCACCGCCTGCCCGATGTGAACGAGCTCCGTCGCGCGATCGCCGAGGATGTGGACGCCGATCAGGCGTCGCGTCTGGCGGTGCACCACGAGCTTCAGCATCCCGTCGGTGTCCCCCTGGATGAGGCCGCGCGCGTTGTCCTTGAAGAACGCGCGACCGACGACGTGGTCGATCTTCTGCGCGCGAGCCGTTTCTTCCGTCTCCCCGACGCAGCTGACCTCGGGGATCGTGTAGATGCCGTAGGGCAAGAGCGAGTCGACGGCCTGCTTGTAGTCGATCCCGAAGGCGTGGCAGACCGCGACGCGCGCCTGCTCCATCGACGTCGACGCCAGCGCCGGGAAGCCGATGACGTCGCCGGTCGCGTACACGTTCGGGACCTTCGTACGGTAGTGGGCGTCGACCGCGAGCGCGCCGCGTCCGTCGGGCGTCAGGCCGATGTTCTCGAGCCCGAGCCCCTGGGTCGCGCCGACGCGGCCCGCCGCGAAGAGGAGCTTCTCGCACTCGAGCACGGTGCCGACCGTGTCGCCGGGGCCGTCCATCAGATCGCAGAGCACACCGGGGTGCGTGCAACGAACCGCGCCCCACCGCGCGCCCTTGCGGATCTCGATGCCGAGCGAGCTGCGCATCACCTGCTCGAGCAGCCGGCCGATCTCGAAGTCGAGGAAGGGAAGGAACTGCGTCTTGGCCTCGACGAGCACGACCTTCACGCCGAGCGCCGCGAACATGCAGGCGTACTCGCAGCCGATGACGCCCGCGCCGAGCACGACGAGGCGATCGGGTAGCTGGTCGATCGCCAGGATCTCGTCCGAGTCGTAGACGTCGAGCTCCGCGATGGGCACGTCGGGCGGGTTGCGCGGGATCGAGCCGGTCGCGACGAGGAAGAACTTGCCCGTCACCCGCCGCGACGAGCCGTCCGGCAGGTCGATCGCGACGACGCCCGGCTCGACGAAGCGGGCGGTGCCACGGGCGAGCTCGACGCCGTGTCGCGCGAGGTTCTGGCGGATGCGCGCGGACTCGCCCGACGCGATGGCATCCTTGCGCGCGATGAGGCGGGGGACGGCGGCGTGGCGGTCCTCGAGCTTCACCGAGACGCCATACATGTCGCGCGCGCGGTACCCGGAGAGGTAGAGGGCCGTCTCGCGGAGCGTCTTGCTGGGGAGCGTTCCGGTGTGGACGGCCGCGCCGCCCGGCTCGGGCGCCTTCTCGACGACGAGGACCTTGTGTCCGAAGTACGCGGCCTGCACCGCCCCCTTCTCACCGGCAGGCCCCGCACCGATGACGACCAGGTCGAACGCGTCGGTCATGCGGCCATAGTAACCGCGCACCCTCCGGCGGATCCTCCTTTACATGGCACCACCGGACGGACAGAATCGGCCCGCTCGACGCACTGCGGCACCCGTGGCCGCCTCGCGGTGGAGCACGAAGAACACTCGGAGCTGAAGCGAGAACCATGGCGAAGGACAGCCTCACCGTCACCGACAACCGCACCGGGAAGACCTTCGAGCTCCCGATCACGAACGGGACCATCAAGGCGATGGACTTCCGGCAGATGAAGTCCTCGGACGACGACTTCGGCCTGATGACCTACGACCCGGCGTTCATGAACACGGCGTCGACGTCGTCCAGGATCACGTTCATCGACGGCGACAAGGGCGTCCTCGAGTACCGCGGCTACCCGATCGCCGAGCTCGCCGAGGGCGCGAGCTTCCTCGAGGTGGTCTGGCTGCTGACCAACGGCGAGCTGCCGAGCAAGCAGCAGCTCTCCGACTACCGGCAGCAGGTCACGATGCACACGATGGTGCACGAGAACATCCGCGAGTTCATCGACGGATTCCGCTACGACGCGCACCCGATGGGCATGCTCATCTCGACGGTCAGCGCGCTCAGCACGTTCTACCCCGAGGCCAAGAACGTCAACGACGCGGCGAACCGGCGCCTGCACATGACGCGCCTCGTCGCGAAGATCCCGACGCTCGCCGCGTACGCGTACCGTCACCGCCGCGGCCTGCCGGTCGTGTACCCGGACAACGACCTCAGCTACGCCGGCAACTTCCTGAACATGATGTTCAAGATGACCGAGGCGAAGTACCGCCCGAACCCGGCGGTCGAGCACGCGCTCGACGTCCTGTTCACGCTGCACGCGGACCACGAGCAGAACTGCTCGACGAGCACGATGCGCGTCGTCGGCTCCAGCAAGGCCGATCCCTACTCGTCGCTCGCAGCGGCGGCCGCGGCCCTCTACGGCCCGCTGCACGGCGGGGCGAACGAGGAAGTCATCTACATGCTCCAGAAGATCGGGAGCAAGGACAAGATCCCCGAGTTCGTCAAGAGCGTGAAGGGCGGCGAGGGCAAGCTCATGGGCTTCGGCCACCGCGTCTACAAGAATTACGACCCGCGCGCGCGCGTCATCAAGCGCCTGGCCGAGCAGGTCTTCGACGCGATCGGGAAGAACCCGCTGATCGACATCGCCGTCGAGCTCGAGCGGATCGCGCTCGAGGACGAGTACTTCGTCAAGCGCAAGCTCTACCCGAACGTCGACTTCTACTCGGGCCTCATCTACCAGGCGATGGGCGTGCCGCTCGACATGATGACCGTGCTCTTCGCCATCGGCCGCGCGCCCGGCTGGCTCTGCCAGTGGGAGGAGATGCTCGGCGACAACGAGCAGAAGATCGCGCGCCCGCGCCAGGTCTACCTCGGGCAGAAGACGCGCTCGTTCGTCCCCGTGGACAAGCGCTAGCTCAGTTTGCCGGGGCCCATACACCGCCCCCTCCACTCCGAGTGAATCGGAGTGGAGCCTCCGACTGGCGACGTATCGCTGCGCGAGAAGCGCCGTCCCGATCTCGGGACAGCCCTTCAGCTCGTCCTCGGCGCGCGCCAGAGGAACAGGATCAACAGGCCGAGCGCCGTCCACGTCAGGCCGCTCGCGTGGGCGAGGACGGCCACGCTGGTCGCACGTGCCGCGCTCGTGCCGAGCGCGTCCGCGGCGAGCATGAACACGCCCTCGGACGAGCCGACCTGACCGGGGACGAGCACACCGATCGCGGCGGCGACGAGGTTCGTGCCCTGCACCGTGAGCGCGCCGAGCGGGCCGATGACGATGCCGACCGCGTGCGCGAGCACGGCGTACTGGAGGGTCTGCGCGCCGCGGCCCAGCATCATCCAGACGACGGGACCGGGCGCGATGAAGGGCTGGCCGCGCGACGACGCCTGGAAGCGCTCGAACGTGGCGATCCAGCGCGGCATGCGGCCGCGCACGAGGCGCTCGATCCCCCTGCTCTCGACGATCACGCGCACGCCGATGCCGCTCCCGAAGAGCACGAGCGCGTGCAGGCCGATCGCGATCACGAGCGTCGAGCCCGGGCTCGTGACGTAGGCGGCGGCGGCGCAGGGGAGCGAGAAGATGGCGGAGGCGAGCAGGACGTTCGCCTGGTTCGTGGTGCCCAGCGCGGCGGCCTCGCTCGCGCCGAGGGTCCCGTAGAAGAGCCCGGCCTTCACGAGCTCGGAGGCGCTGCGGCCGCCCGGCATCAGGTTCATCACGCCGTGCCCGGCGACGTGCGCGAGGAAGAGGCGCCACGCCCCGAGCGCGCGCCAGCGCGGCCCGAGCACGGCCGCGCTCGCGACGGCGTCGCACCCGATGCGCGCGCCCTCCAGCACGAGCGCCAGGGGCATCCAGGGGAGCGCGGCGAGGGCGAGGCCTGCGATCGTGCCGGGGCCGACGTGGTGGACGACCGAGGCGAGCAGGACGACGCCGAGCACCCCGAGCAAGGCCCGGACGATCACACCTCGCCAGCGCGTCACGCGCGCATGCTGCCACGATTCGATCGGCCTGCCGCGATTGCGCGAAGCCGCGCCCCGCTGGACAATGAGCACCTGCGATGACACGCGAGCCCGCAGGCAACGCCGACGACGAGGACGACCCGGGGCCCGATCGCGAGTCGCAGGTCGGCGAGGCGTACGAGACGGGCCGGCTGCAGCCCGATCATCCCATCGCGAAGATCGCCGAGCGCACGGGCCGTGACCCCGCGCTGCTCGCGCGCTGGGTCGCCGCGATCGAGCGCAAGGGCCAGGCCGTCCTCGTCGGTCCACCCGGCGCTGGCAAGAGCTTCCTCGCGCACCAGCTCGCGAGGCACCTGGTCGGCGGCGGCGACGGGTTCGTGCAGCGGCTCGCGCTTCACCCGGGCACGACCTACGAGGACTTCGTGCAGGGCTACCGCCCCGTGCTGCGCCGCGACGGAACCACGCACTGGCCGCTCTGCCGCGGCCGCTTCTTCCTCTTCGTCGAGAAGGCGCTCTCGCGCCGCGGGCCATGCGTGCTGATCCTCGAGGAGATGCAGCGCGCCGACGTCGGCACCGTGCTCGGCGAGCTGGTGCACCTGCTCGAGGCGCGTGACGAGCCGATGCCGCTCGCCTCCGGCGAGATGCCCTTCGTGCTCCCCTCGAACGTCCGGATCCTCGGCACGATGAGCCAGGCCGACCCGCGCCGTCCGGCGACCGACCACGTGCTGCGGCGGCGCTTCGCGTACCTGCGCGTCGCGCCCGATCCGGAGACGCTGCGTCGCTTCCACGCGCGCACCGGCTACCCCGTCGAGGGCCTCATCGCAGTGATCGCGCGCGCGGACGCGCTCATCCGCGATCCCGACCGAGCGCTCGGCGTCTCGTACTTCCTTCGGGACGACCTCGCCGACACCATCGAGGACGTCTGGCGCTTCGAGGTCGAGCCGATGCTCGAGTCGCTGCTCGCGGATCGCCCGGCAGACGCCGCGCGCCTGCGCTGGGACGCGGTGAGGCACCGGATCTCGGCCGACGTGCGCTAGCGCATCGTCTGGACGGAGAACGGGTCACGCAGGGCGCTCGGCTGGCTATATGGCGCGTATGCCTCGATCCGTCCTCTCGCTCGTGGTGTTCCTCGCCGGATGCGCGTCGGCGCCGGGCGCGTTCTCGTCTCGCTCGGCAGCTTCGCCCGAGAGCGCTGCGCCGCCGCTCCGCACGATCGGCCGCGCGCTGACGGAGGAGCCGCCCGCGCCCGGTGCGTCGACCGAGGGCTGGGCCGGGCTCGGCGCGGGGCCCGCGGACCCGATGGCGGGGATGCACCACCACCACCATCACCCGGGGATGGTCATGCCCGCGCCCGGATCGGAGGCGTCCGATGCGCAGTGAGTCGCCCTCGCTCTCGCTCTCGCTCTCGCTCTCGCTCTCCCTCTCGCTCGGCGGCTGCGTCTCCACATCGATCGGCAGCGACCTCTCCGACATCCGCGCGCTCGCGCACGTCGATGCGCTCGCCGACGTCGACGGTCCGGTCGAGGACGCGACGCCCGAGGAGATGCTCGACGCCCTCGCTCAGCCGCTGGACGCGGACGCGGCGGTACGCATCGCGCTCGCGAACAACCGCGAGCTCCGCGCGACGCTGCGCGAGCTCGGGATCGCGCGCGGCCGGCTGCTGACGGCGGGCCTGCTCCCGAACCCGCTCGTCGAGGCGGAGTTCACGCCCGAGCGCCAGTCCGCGGTCGCCATGCGCGTCGAGTGGGACGTGGCGAGCTGGGTGCTCGCGCCGCTGCGCGCCGAGGCGTCCAGCGCCGACCTCGAGATGGCACGCTTCGACGCCGCGTCCGCGGTGATCGAGACGGGCTACCAGGCACGCGCGGCGTTCTACGCGCTCGAGGCCGCGGAGGAGTCCCTCGCGATCGCGCAGCGGGCGCTGGACGCGCAGCTGACGGCGCGCGACGCGGCGAGGGCGCTCGCCGAGGCCGGCAACCTCCGGGCGCTCGACGTGCGGGCGCGCGAGGCGGCCTTCGAGGAGGAGCGCGTCGAGGTCGCGGAGCGTGAGCTCGCGGCGCTCGTCGCGCGCGAGGCGGTCCAGCGAGTGCTCGGGCTGAACGGTCCCGACACGGAGTGGACCCTGGCCGGAACGCTCGCCGCGGTGCCCGACGCGGACGGTGACCCCCAGGATCTGGAGCGGCACGCCATCGAGGCGAGCCTCGAGCTGCGCGCTCTCTCGTCGCTCATGGTGGGCGAGGCGCGGCGGGCTGGGCTCGCGCGCACGGAGGCGCTGCTGCCGGAGGTGCTCGTCGATCTCCACACACTCGTCGGCTCGTCCGACACGAGCATCACGGCGCCCGCGGCGGCGGTCGGCGCGGGCGTCGCGCTGCGGCTTCCGATCTTCGATCAAGGCTCCGGCCGCGTCGCGATGCACGAGCACGCGCTCGACGCAGCGTTCGAGCGCTACGTCGGGGTGGCGATCACCGTGCGCTCGGCCGCGCGCGAGACGCGCGCGCGCGTGCGCTCCGCAGCCATGCGCGGCCGGCACTACGCCGGCGTCGTGCTCCCCGCGCGTCAGTCGGTGCTCGACGAGACGCTGCTGCAGTACGACGCGATGCAGGTGTCGATCTTCCAGCTCCTCGAGGCGCTGCGCGCGCGCCAGGCGAGCGAGATCGCCGCCGTCGAGACGCGCCGCGAGTACTGGGAGGCGGCGGCCGCGATGGACGCGCTGCTCGCCGGGCACCACGTCGAGGGAGGCGCGATCGGCGTCCGGACCACGCGCAGCAGCACCTCGATGGAGCAGCTCTGATGGACCGCCGCAGCTTCATGCGCCTCGGCGGCGCCACGGGCGTCGTCCTGCTCGCGCAGCCGGCGGAGCTCCTCGCCCAGGACGCGCGCCCCGCGCCCACGCCACCGGCGCCGCGCACGCGCCCGCCCTCGACGCTCCCGGGCGGTCAGCCGCGGGTCGTCACTCCGAACGGCAGCACGCTCGCGCTGCGCGACGTGAACGGCGTGAAGGTCGGCCACCTCGTCGTCGGCGAGGTCGAGCACGAGTTCGCCCCCGGCCTGCGCTGCCGCGTCTGGGGCTACGAGGGCTCGACGCCGGGGCCGACGATCGAGGCGACGGAGGGCGATCGCCTCCGCATCTACGTCACCAACCGCCTGCCCGAGCCGACGACCGTGCACTGGCACGGCCTCGTCGTGCCGAACGGGATGGACGGCGTCTCGGCGCTCACGCAGGCGCCGATCCCCCCCGGGGAGACCTGGGTCTACGAGCTCGAGCTGCGCCGGCCCGGGACGTACATGTACCACTCGCACTACGACGAGATGACGCAGATCGCGCTCGGCTGCGTCGGGATGATCGTCGTACACCCGCTCCATCCGCGCGGCCCGCGCGTCGATCGCGACTTCGTGCTCATGACCCACGAGTGGACGATCGACGTCGGCACGGACCGGCCCGACGCGAACGCGATGAACGACTTCAACGTCCTCACGTTCAACGGGAAGATCTTCCCCGCGACCGAGCCTCTCCTCGTCGGCACGAACGAGCGCGTGCGCATCCGTCTCGGGAACCTCTCGCCGATGGACCACCACCCGATCCACATCCACGGCGTGTGGTTCGAGGAGACGGCCACGGACGGCGGCGAGATCCCCGTGAGCGCGCGCCGCCCCGAGACGACCGTGCTGGTACCCGTCGGCTCGACACGCGTCATCGAGATGACGCCGACGGAGCCCGGCGACTGGGCCATGCACTGTCACATGACCCACCACATCATGACGCAGATGGGGCACGGCCCTCCGTCGATGATCGGCGCGCGCACGGACGCGATCGACGCGCGCTTGATGCGCGCCGTGCCGGGCGCGATGACGATGGGCACGACGGGCATGGGAGGGATGGGTGACATGGCCATGCCCGTGCCCGGCAACAGCCTCCCCATGCGCGGCGGTCCCGGTCCCTTCGGCACCATCGAGATGGGCGGCATGTTCACGGTGCTCAAGGTGCGCGACGAGCCGGACGGCGCCGATCCCGCCGGGTGGTTCGCGCACCCGCCGGGCACGCAGCCTCGCCGCGCCGAGAGCGAGCAGCTCGGGGCGGACGGGATCGATCCGGATCGTGCCCCGGACTGAGCCCGCGACCGAGATCCCCATCCCCGAGCACGTCTCCTTCGGCGAGGCGCTGCGGGTCTGGGCGCGCATCGGCCTGCTCTCGTTCGGCGGCCCCGCCGGGCAGATCGCGACGATGCACCGCGAGCTGGTCGAGAAGCGGCGCTGGATCGACGACGCGCGCTTCCTGCACGCGCTGAGCTACTGCATGCTGCTCCCCGGGCCGGAGGCGCAGCAGCTCGCGACCTACGTCGGGTGGATGCTGCACCGAACGCCGGGCGCGCTCGCCGCCGGGACCCTCTTCGTGCTCCCGGGGTTCCTCGCGCTGCTCGGGCTCTCCATCGCGTACGCGACGCTCGGCGATCTGCCGCTCGTCGGCGGGCTCTTCTTCGGGCTCAAGTGCGCGGTGCTCGCGATGGTGATCGACGCGGCGCGACGCATCGGCCTGCGCGTGCTGCGGACGCGGCTGCTCGTGGCCCTGGCGCTCCTCGCGTTCGTGGCGCTCTTCTTCTTCGACGCGCCCTTCCCCCTCGTCATCCTGGTCGCCGGGGCCATCGGACTCGGCGGGGGCGCGCTCTGGCCCGACGCCCTCGCGAGCGCCGGGCACGCGAGCAGCGGCGCGAGCGTCGGGTCGCTGCTCGATCGCATGGAGGCGCGCGGCGAGCTCGAGCACACGAGGCCCTCGATCCCGCGCGCGCTGCGGGTGCTCGTGACGGCGCTCGGCCTCTGGTCCGTTCCGTTCGTGCTCGCCTGGCTCGCCGGCGCGAGCCCCGTGTTCCTCGACGAAGCGACCTTCTTCAGCGAGACGGCGATGGTCACGTTCGGCGGCGCGTATGCGGTGCTGGCCTACGTGGCGCAGCGCGCGGTGTACGACTTCCGTTGGCTCCGCCCGCGCGAGATGCTCGACGGCCTCGGCCTCGCCGAGACGACGCCCGGGCCGCTGATCCTCGTGGTCGAGTTCGTGGGGTTCCTGGGCGCGTACCGGAGCCCGGGCGCGCTGCCGCCGCTCGTCGCCGGCACGGTCGGCGCCGTGACCACCGCGTGGGTGACGTTCGTCCCGTGCTTCCTCTGGATCCTGCTCGGCGGCCCCTGGGTGGAGCGCCTTCGCTCGAACCGCGCCGTACGGAGGGCTCTGAGCGCGATCTCGGCGGCGGTGGTGGGCGTGATCGCGAACCTCTCGATCTGGTTCGCGCTGCACGTGCTCTTCGCCACCGTGGAAGAGACGCACGCGTTCTGGATCCGCCTCCTCGTCCCACGCCTCGACACCCTGGACGTGCCGGCGCTCCTGCTCTCGACCGCCGCCGTGGCCGCCGTGCTCGGGACCAAGCTCGGTCCCTTCCGGACGCTGGGAGGAGCGGCCGCGGTGGGCCTCATCGCCCGCGGCCTGCTCGGCGCCTAATTTGGCCCGTTCGCCGCTCAGAACGGTCCCGGAGGAGGAGGCGCGAAGCCCTGCACGACGTACACACGGTCGTCGCCGTCGCCCCACGTGAGGAAGAGGTAGTCGCCGGTGACGGGCTCGAAGTACGCGCCCCAGGGGCGTGGGAAGCGCGAGAAGAACTCGCGGCGGGTGGCGGTGACCGGATCGCCTGCGGCGTCGGTCTCGTAGACCGCGACGCGATCGAGCGTCCGGTCGCTCTGGCGCCACTCGGCGACGATCAGGCTCTGCGCGGCGAAGCCGGGCGAGCCGGCGGGTACGTACGCGAAGCCTCCCGGGTTGTTGGCGAGCCTGGCCGTCTCGGTCAGCGAGTCGATCGTGTAGAGCCCGCCCGAGAGCGTCGCGCCGACCTGGTACCAGTGCCCTTCTGGCCACGTCACGAGTCGGAGCGTGCCAGCGCTCGCGAGGCCGCTCGGGACGAAGCCGATGCCGCCCGGTCCCTGATCGGGCGCCGGCGCGATTCCGAGCGTCCGGAGATCCGTCTCGCGTGTCGGCGTGATCGCGCCCCGGCTCAGCTGGCCGAGCTGGAACTGGGGCCACTCCGTGTAGACGAGCAGATCGTCCGGGCCGTAGACCAGGTTCGCATCGACGTAGGGCGCCGAGATCGCGCGCGTGGCCGTGCCGGCGAAGCCCACGATGTGCCCACACGCATCGCGGCTCACCCTGATCTCGTAGATCGCGCCGTCCGGACGCTCGGACGCGCCCGCGACGAGCAAGGTGTCGGGATCGCCTGCCTTCAGGACGATGCCCCCGAGCGGGCTCGGCACACCCGGCACCGGGCCGAGCACGTAGACCGAATAGAGGCCGGCGAACTCGGCCGCGAGCTCGACCTCGGGGCCGGCCGGCGTGGGCGGAGACGCACACGCGGGCGCGTCGCGGAGCGGGCCGAGGTCCATCCGGGGCCCACCGTCGGACGAGGGTGAGACGAACGCGTCGTTGCCGGCATCACTCCCACCGCGGCCCGTGTCGGGACGCTGCGCAGACGGCGTAGTGCAGCCGAGGCACGACAGCAGGACCAGCGCCACGAACGGGATGGGTGCGCGCACGAGAAGAGCGTCTCGCGCCCCGGCCTCCGCGACAAGCGCCGGACGGCTCAACCCAGCTGCGGGCCCCCGCGGTGCCGCGCGGAAGTGCGTCGCGCCGGGAGCGCTCGCCTTTCCCTCGGCAGTTTCGCTGCTACGTTCGCGCCCCCATGGCGAACGGCGACAGCTTCAAGACCGGCTCCTTCAAGGACATGTTCACCCGCGGCGACATCGTGGTCGCCAAGCAGCGACGCGTCTCGGTCGGCGAGGAGGTCGAGGGGATCGTCGGGCACGTGGGCAAGGACTCCGTGCTCGTCGATCTCGACGACAAGCAGCAGGCCTTCTTCGAGCTGCCGGACCTGAGCGATGCGGGGGGCAAGACGCTCGTGAAGGCGGGCGACCGCGTGCGCGGGTTCGTCGTGTCGACCGAGGGCGGCATCCGGCTCGGCAAGCGCTTCGGCAAGGGCGAGGCGAGCGTCGATCACCTCCAGGTCGCAGAGGAGCAGGGCACGCCGGTCGAGGGGAAGATCACGGCCGTGAACAAGGGCGGCGTCGAGGTCGAGCTCGCCGGCGTGCGCGCGTTCTGCCCCGCCTCGCAGCTCGACGATCGATTCGTGCAGGACACGACCCAGTTCGTCGGCCGCACGCTCGCGTTCCTCGTGACGAAGGTCGAGGGTCGAAACGTCGTCGTCTCGCGGCGCGCGTTGCTCGAGCGCGAGTCCAAGCAGGCCAGACAGGAGACGCTCGCATCGCTCGCGATCGGCGACGTCAAGCGCGGACGCGTGACGCAGCTGCGTGACTTCGGTGCGTTCGTGGACCTCGGCGGTGTCGAGGGACTGGTGCCGCTTCGCGAGCTCTCGCACGAGCGCGTGAAGCCCGAGGACGTGGTCTCGATCGGCGACGTCGTCGAGGTCCAGATCAAGGCGATCGAGAACAAGACCGACGCCAAGGGGCACGCGAAGACCGAGATCACGCTCTCGCTCAAGGCGCTCGCCGCCGATCCCTGGACGGCGATCGACGCGGTCGCGCCCGTCGGACGCGTGGTCGCCGGGCAGGTGACGCGCCTGGCGGAGTTCGGGGCGTTCGTGCGGATCGCGCCGGGCGTCGAGGGCCTGCTCCACGTCAGCGAGCTGGGCGCGAAGGTGCGGCACGCGCAGGACGTCCTTCAGATCGGGCAGCCGGTGCTCGCGCGCGTGCTCGCCGTCGACCCCGTCAAGAAGCGCATCGGGCTGGCGATCGCGGCCGAGGGTGCGGCGGTCGGCAGCGAGGACCGTGGGCCCGCCATCGTGCTCAACCGCGTGGTGCAGGCGAAGGTCGAGTCGGTCGAGAACTTCGGGATCGTCGTGCAGATCGAGGGCACGAACGGCCGCGCCGGCCGCGCGACCATCCCCAACGCGGAGACGAACACGCGGCCGGGCGCCGACCTGCGCCGCGAGTTCCCCGTCGGCACCGTCGTCACGGCCAAGGTCACGGACGTCGGCGACGGCGGCCGCCGCGGCCCGCGCCTCTCGATCAAGGCGGCGCACGACGACGCCGAGCGTGCCGACTTCGACACCTACAAGGCGGGCACGCGCGATCAGGCGCGGATGGGCACGCTGGGGGACGTCCTCAAGCGCAAGTTCGAGAAGCGCGGCTGAGTCTCCAGGGGCCGTCGCCCCAGCCCGGAGCGCGAGAGATGTGATCCATCCCGAGCGTGAGCCGGTGTCGCGCGCACCGGCGTCGTCGTGCCCGAGGCCGTCGTCGATCGAGGGACAGCTTTCGAGCGCGAGGGCGCACCCTCAGCGCGCCGCGAGCCCGTCGTCGCGCGCGGCGATCCGACGCACGTGCCCGGCCGCGTCGACCACGAGCGTCGCGTCGGGATCGATCGCGCCGTGGTCGCTCGCGTGCCGCCGGTCGCTGCCCCAGGCCTCGATCACCGTCACGTCGGTCTCGTACCACCGCGCACCACCGGGTCCGCCGCGGTAGTGCGCGTGGATCGCCGCCCCCACGGTCACGAGGTGGACGTCCGCGACGAAGCCCGCCGCGCTGGACCAGTCGGGGTGCTGCTCGGGATTGCCCTCGGGCGTGGTCGACACCATCGAGAGCCGCATCCCGTCGCTACCGCCGGGGTAGAGCAGGGCCAGGTGGAAGCCATGCCCGTTCCAGGCGGCGGCCGCCAGCGGCCAGGGCACGGCGATCTCGCGGCCCGAGTCGGTCGGCTCTCCGTCCAGACCGAGCATGAACAGGTACGTGCGCGCCGCGGACGGATCGTCGCTCTGTACCTCCTCGAAGAACACCGCGAAGCCCCGGCCCGGGACCGGCGCGATCGCGACCGCGAACGGGATGTCGCCCTGCCTGGCGCCGGGCCGCGCGAGCGTGCGCTCGACTCCGAGCACGTCCGCGCCCCCGTCGTGACGCACGGCGCGGAGCCGGAAGGGGGGCCCACCGTCGTACGCTTCGTACGCGACCACGGCGACGCGCTCGCCGCGCTCGATGGAAGCGGCGCTCGCGCCGCGCACGAGGACGACGGGCGCTGCGTCCCCGACCGCGAGCGAAGCCCCGCTCGAGGCGCCGTCCGTCGTCCACCGTGTCGCCAGCCGTGCGACGGCGCCCCCCGCGAGCTCGACGCTGCGGCGCTCGACGTGCACCGGCGGGCTGGAAGGAGGCTGCGCGCGGACCGGAGCCAGGGGCAGGACGAGGACGAGCGAGGCGAGGGCGAGGACGAGACGCGGCATGTCCGTCTCACGTGGCGACGAGCCGGTGTTTCGTGACCGAGAAACGCGTTGGGCGCGTCAGAGGCTCAGGCGCAGGCGGGTGACCTCGTCGGCCGTGATGTCGACCTCGGCCACGCGCGGCGCATGTCCCGGAGATCGCAGGGAGAGACGGTGATGCCCGACCGGGAGCGTCGTCTGCAGCGGCGTGGTCCCGAGGTGGCGGCTCCCCTCGTACACCTCGGAGTAGGGATCCGTCGCGATGCGCAGGGTGCCCGTCCCTCGCGCCGCGGTGCTCGGAGGGGGGTGCCGGTCGGGCGCGGGACGCGTCGCCTGACGCCGCAGCGCGAACGAGAGCATCGCTTGCTCGCCCGGACCCGCGAAGCTCACGTCGTCGGCGACGGGGTCGTATCCCGTCAGCCAGACCTCGACGTGGTGGGGCGAGGGCGCGACGTCGACCGAGAGCGGCGTCTCGCCGAGGAGCTCGCCGTCGACGCGCACCGAGGCGCCGGGAGGCGTCGTGGCCACGCGCAGGGACGCGCTCACCGGCCGGGCCGAGAGCGTCAGCTCGCGGATCTCGCCCTCGCCGAGCGTGACCTCGTCGCGCGAGAGCTCGGCGCCGTGCGCGTCGATGGCCCGGACGACGTGGCGCGTGCCGGCCGCGAGCGTCTGCACGGACGGCCCCGTTCCGATCGAGCGTCCGTCGATCTCGACCTCGGCGCCGGCCGGGCTCGTGGTGACGTGCAGCCGCGCCGTGGCGGCCGGCTCGGTGCCGAGCGACACCGTGCGCGGCGGCATGTCGGGCGCGTCGGGTGGACCCGGTTGCCGGCCGAAGAGCACGACGCCGGCGACGATCGAGGCGCCGAGGACGATCGCGGTCGCCGCGATCCACGTACCGCGGCGGGAGCGCCGGCGCAGGATCGCCGGCGTCGTGTCGAGCGGGAACGGCCCGCGCGCGCCCGGGACCGACGTCCTCGAGGCGGGCGCCGGCGTGGCGAGAGACACGGGCGAGGGAGGCGAAGGCAAAGGCACGCGGGCGGAGGTCGGGGCGGGCGTGGGATCGAGCAGCTCGGCGCCGAGAGAGATGGTCGACGACGAGAGCAGCGTCGGGTCGGACTCCGTCTCACCGAGCGAGGTCTCGCCGCTGACGTTGGGGTCGAGCACCGCCGTCCGCGCCCGGACCGCGACCGGCACGTCGGACTTCGCGATGGTCCCTGCCGCGCGGACCGCCCGACGATCCTCGGCGACCGTCTCCGGGAAGAGCGCACGCACGAAGCGACCGATCTCCACGGTGTCGCTCGGCTCGGGGGACTTGCGCACGAAGGCCTCGAGCTCGGCGCGCATCGCGAGCGCGTCCGGGAAGCGGTCCCCCGGTCGCATCGCGAGCGCGCGCTCCGCGACCTCCGCCAGGGGCGCCGGCAGTCGGCGGATGCGCAGGCGGTCGGGGATCTCGCCGCGCGCGGACATCCGCTTGGCGAGCTTGGCGTCCTGGTGCGGGAAGAGCGGCTGCCCCAGGATCGACTCGAAGAGCAGGATGCCGACGTTGAAGAGGTCGCTCCTGCGATCGAGCGGCTCGCCGCGCGCCTGCTCGGGCGAGAGGTAGCTGTACTTGCCCTTCACCACGCCGTGCTCCGTGCGCTCGTCGCCGCCCGCGACGCTCTTGGCGATGCCGAAGTCGGCGAGCTTCACCGCGCCGTCGAACGAGAGCAGGACGTTCGAGGGCGTGACGTCGCGGTGCACGATGTTCGCCCGCTTTCCGTCCACGACCAGCTCGTGGGCGTACGCGAGCGCCTCGCAGACGAACGAGCACACCTTCGCAGCGTGGTGAGGAGGCAGCGCGAAGGGCTCGCCGCGCTGCACGGCCGCCTCCGCCGCGCGCACGATCAGCGCGCGCAGGTCGACCCCGCGGACCAGCTCCATCGCGAGGTAGAACGCCTCGTCCCCGCCCTCCTCGACGACCGAGCCGTAGTCGTACACGTGCACCACGTTCGGGTGCGAGAGGTGCGCGGCCAGGCGCGCCTCGCCCTGGAACATGCGCTTGAACTCGGGATCGGCGGCGAGGTGCGGAAGGATGCGCTTCACCACCAGATCGCGGGAGAAGCCGTCCTTGCCCTCCTGCCGGGCCAGGAAGATCTCGGCCATCCCACCGGTCGCGAGCCTGCGAACCAGCCGATACGGCCCGAGCGGAACACCGGCACCCATCGAGTCAGGGTGAGCGTATCACTCGCTCGTGATCGCCAGCGGCGGGCTGTCCACCGCGCCGACGCCGCGGACGTCCACGTGGATGGGCGCGCTCCCCGGCGGGACCCGCGCCGGGATCGTCACCTCGAGCTCGTACGCCGCCGCCCGCCGGACCCGCGCGCGCTGCCCGCCGATCGTGACCGTCTGCCCCGTCGCGCGGGGGGCGAAGCCGTAGCCGCGCACGACGACGGCGCAGCCCGCGTGGGTGCACGCCGGGACGAGCTCGGTGACGCCGACGCCGCTCGGAGTGGGGGCGAGCGTGAAGGTCGCCGAGACGCTGCGCCCGTCGTCGGAACGCACGGTGAGCGGCCCCGTCGCCGCGTCGGCGGGGACGACGACGCGCATCTCGCTCGTCGTCCGCGCGGTGACCGTCGCCGGCCGGCGGGCGCCGGTGAACGAGACGGCGAGACCGCTGGCCGCGAGGCCGACGCCGCGCACGACGATCGTCTGTCCCGGGTACGCGCTCTCCGGCTCGACGGCGCTGACGCTGAGCGGCATCAGCACGCGGAAGTCCGACGACGACGTCGCCGCGCCCTGCATGCGGACGGACACACCGATGGGGCCGGTCGTCGCGCCCTGCGGCACCAGGACGTCGAGCTGCGTGCTCGTCATCGACTGGATGGCCGCCGCCTGCCCGCCGAACGTGACCTGCACGATGCTCGCCGTCTCACCGAACTGCGTGCCGTATACGTGCACGATCGTCCCGACGGCTCCGCTCGTGGGCTCGAAGCGAGTGATCGTCGGGGGCGTCGTGATGACGAATGGCCGGGAGGTGCGAGCGCTCCCCGCGTGGTGGACCTCCACGATCAGCGGACCGCTCGAGGTGGTGGGAATGCGGACCTCCAGCTCGGTCGCGCCCGCCCGCACGATCGGGCACTCGAGACCTGCGAGCGTGACGCGATCGTGTGCCGCGGTGGGCGAGAACCCGGTGCCGGTGATGGTGACGACCGTGCCAGGGCCGCCCTGCTCCGGCGAGAAGCTCGCGAGCGCGACCGGCACGAGCACCTCGAACACGTCGTGTGTCTGCACGGCGGGCAGGCCGTGCACGACGACCGACATCCGATCGCTCACGGCCCCCGCCGGGATCTCGACGGTGATCTCGGTGTCGCTGACGTTCCGGACGGTCAGGGCCGCGTCGTGCATCGACACGGCGACCTGTCGGATGTCGGTTCCGAAGTGCGTGCCGTGGACGTGGACCTCCACGCCGACGACACCGGAGCTCGGCTCCATCGCCGCGACGGTCGGCGCCGGCAGCACGGTGAGCGGGGCCCCCGAGTACGCGCGGCCGGCGGCGCGAACGTCCACGAGCAGCGTGCCCGTCGTCGCCGCTGCCGGGACGTCGAAGGTGAGCTCGGTCGCGCTCGCGCTCAGGATGCGCGCTGCCGTCCCGTTGACGAAGAGGCGATTGCCGGCCGCGCGCGGCGCGAACCCCGCGCCATGCACGGTGATGCGCGTGCCAGGGGAAGCGACCGCCGGCTCGAACGAGCTGATCTGCACGCCGACGTCGACCGTGAAAGCGACCGACGCGCCATCCGTCGCGCCCGCGACGGCGACCGCGAACGAGCCGGTCGACGCGCCGATCGGGACGATCACCGCGAGCTCGGTCGGCGTCGCGGTGCGCACGACGACCGGCAGACCGCCGAGGGTCACGGTGTTCTCGGTGAGGCGCGCCGAGAAGTGGTCGCCGACGATGCGGACCTCGGCGCCCGGCGGCGCGTGCGCCGGCTCCACGGACGTGATGACCGGCGGGGGCGGCGCGGCGAGCACGCGCAGCTCCGGTCCGGTGACCAGAGCTCCGTCGGCGAGCCGGATCTGGACGCGGCCCGTCGCGGCTCCGGGCGGGATCGTCACGGTCAGCCGATTCGGCAAGCGGAGGGTGACCGGCAGCTCGACGTCGCCGAGCAGGACGACGTGCTCCGCGCGGAAGAACCGGCCGATGATCTGGACCGACGTGCCCGGCGGTCCGGACGTCGGCTCGACGCGCTCGACCGCGGGGGGTGGCGTCCGCACCTGCGCGGAGGCGACGGAGCCGCACGCGATGCCGAGGGTGACGCAGCAGCTGACGGCCGCGAAGAAGAGGCCGATTCCGGGGCGGTGCATGGCGCCCGGAGCATACCGCGGCTCTGTTTGGAGGGGTCGCTTCCGTGGCATCATCGATGGATGCGCTCCTGGCTGTCCTGGCTCGTGTCCGGGCTCGTGGTGCTGTCGGTCCCGGCCTGCTCCCTGTCCCGCAGCGCCCTGGGATCGCGCCCGATCGACGCATCCACCGACGCGCAAGCGATGGACGCGCCCCTCGATGCCGGACGCGACGCCGGCGACGCCGCGCTCGCCGACACCGGGCTCGACGCGGGCACGCCGGACATGGGCCTGCCGGACTCCGGAGCCGACGCGAATCTGCCGGACGTGGGGACCGACGCCGGAAGCGACGCGAACGTCGGCCCGGTCGACGCCGGAAGCGACGCCGGAAGCGACGCCGGAAGCGACGCCGGAAGCGACGCCGGAAGCGACGCCGGAAGCGACGCCGGCCCCTGCGCGCTCTGCGTCGGCGCCCAGATGTGCTGCAGCCTCGCGTGCGTCGACACGACGAGCGACGTGAACCACTGCGGCTCCTGCGCGGCGTGCGCCGCCGTGACGAACGCGACCTCGACGTGCACGGCCAGCATCTGCGCCATCTCGGGATGCACGACTGGCTTCGGCGACTGCAACGCCACGTACTCCGACGGTTGCGAGACGACGCTCGGGACCACGACCCACTGCCTCACCTGCGGCGATGCCTGCCTCACGCTCGCGAACACCGCGACGAGCTGCGGCAGCACCGGATGCGAGTACCTGTGCAACCCCGGGTACCGGAGCTGCAGCGCGGCCTCGCCCGACTGCGAGACGCACACCGACGTCGACCCGGCGAACTGCGGCACCTGCGGACACGCGTGCTTCCCGGGTCAGACGTGCAGCGCGGGCGCCTGCCATGGCTGGGGTGTCGTGAGCGCGACGGGCGCGCCCTCCGGGCGCAGCCAGCACACCGCCGTCTGGACCGGGACGGAGATGATCGTCTGGGGCGGCACGACGGGCGCGGCGGAGCTCAACACCGGCGCCCGCTTCCAGCCGTCCACGAACACGTGGCTCCCGGTGTCCACGACCGGCGCGCCCGGCGCGCGACGCGGACACGCCGCGGTCTGGACCGGCACGCGCATGATCGTGTGGAGCGGATACCGCGGCACCACGGGCTGGCTGGCCGACGGCGGGATCTACGATCCCGCGACCGACACGTGGGCTCCGCTGCCGGGCACCTCGCCCGCTGCGCGCTCACGCTTCGCGTACGCGTGGGACGACGTCGACGGCCTGCTCTTCGTCTTCGGCGGCTGGGACGCCACCTCGATCCGTCAGGACGGCGCGCTCTTCAACGGCACCGGCTGGACGACGACCGCGACGGCGGGCGACCCGAGCCAGCGGCGCTACGCACCCGCGCTCTGGACGGGCACACGCTTCCTCGTCTGGGGCGGCGAGAACGCGACGGGCGGCGACATCGGCAACGGCGTGCCGTCGAGCGTCCTGCAGGATGGCGGCCGCTACGACCCGGTCGGCAACGCGTGGGCGAACATCACCAACACGGGACGTCCTCCCGCACGCTCGCACCATCAGGCGGTGTGGACCGGCACGCAGATGATCGTGTGGAGCGGCTGGAACGCAGGCCAGACGCGCCTGACCAGCGGCGGGCGCTACACCCTCTCCACCGACACGTGGACCGGCATGGCCGCGCCGCCGATCGTCGGGAGGATCGGCGCGACGTCCGTGTGGAACGGTTCGCAGATGATGGTGTGGGGCGGCACGGAGGCGGGCTACCTCGGCGACGGCGCTTCGTACTCGCCCACCGGAGACACCTGGACGACCCTGCCCGGGGCCGGCGCTCCGAGCGCGCGCGCCGATCACTCCGCGGTGTGGGACGGCACCGAGATGATCGTCTGGGGCGGCACGAACGGCGCGATCTCGTTCGCCGACGGCGCGGTCTTCGCGCCCTAGCGCTGTGAGGACCGCCTCCTCGGGCCGGCCGACCTCGAGCTGGCCGCGGGCACTCGCATCGCGACGCGGCCTGGCCGACGATCAACCGGACGCGTCCGCTCCGCGGACACGACACGAGTGCGTCGGCCCGCCGTCGGCGAGCACTCCGGTCGATCGCGCTCGACCCGAGCGCAGTCCGATCGGGGCACGAGCGTCGGTCAGTTCGCCAGCGTGATCGGGATCGAGAGATCCACGGCTCGCGCGGCCACGTCGCCGGTCGCGGCCGGGAGGTCGAGGTGACCCACGGCCTCCACGATGCAGTCGACCTCGTCCGTGTCGCCGACGTTCGCGATCTCGACCGAGGACTCGACCACGTGACCGGTTCGGCCCTCGACGTGAAGGCGCACGCGGATGGTCGCCTCGGGCGAGGCGCCCCGCGTGACGCCGGCCGCGTGACAGGCGCCGAGCGTCCGGACGAGCGCGCCGGCGGCGGCGGCGCGGATGGCCCGTGCCCAGTTGTCCGGAACGGCTGCGCCGTCGGCGATGGTGGCCGTGCCGACCGCAGCGCGCGGCCCCGTCCCCGGAATTCCGTCGCGCCCCTCGTCGTCGTGCCACGACCGGTAGCGCTCGGTGTCCTCGCGCGCGACGAGGCGTCCGGAGCCGTCGACCAGCTCGACGAACGCCACGTCCATGCGCACGAGCGTCACGCCCGCGCGCGGTCGGATGAGGCAGCTCGAGCGCTCCGGGTCGTCGAAGCCCAGGAAGAAGCCCACGCGCAGGCGCGCCCCCGAGCTGCGCGCCGCCTCGAGCTCGGCGCCGCGCGCGGTGCTCGCGACGAATCCGATCATCTCCATGTGCGAGGGCAAGAGCTCCACCGAGCCGGAGAACGCGCGCAGGTTGCGACGCGTGTCGAGTGGGAGGAAGTCCTCGTCGCGCTCGTCGAAACGCCACGGGTTGTCCACCGTGACCGAGTAGAGCGAGGTCGTGTTGCCGTCCTGGTCGGCGGCACGGCAGGCGCTCTGCACCGCGTCGAGCGAGGTGAGGGCGCGATCACCGGACTGCGCGAGTGCCGGCGACGCCGCGCCCACGAGCGCGAGGAGGAGCGAGCCGGGCAGCCACGTACGCATGCGGGGATCCTGTCACGCGCCCGGGTAGCGGGCGACCACTCCACGGGCCGGGCGATCGATCGAGAGCACGGGGCTCGTCACGAGGTCGCGGCCCTCGGCGTGGAAGAACATCGACTCGCCCACGTCGGGCAGGCCGACGGTCGCGTGGATGCCGCCCTGACGGCTGAACTTGAGCCCGCCGTGGATGCGCTGCTTGAGCGCGAGGTGGGCGCGGAGCCACTCGCCGCTGCGCCGGTCGCGCACCGCCACGCACTGGTCCTTGCGCAGGTGGTACTCCGTGTTGCGCGTCACATAGACCTTGTGGATGCGGCGATCGGCGGCGGGCGACGTCTTGAGCGGCATGGGCGGACCTCTCCTTCCAGCCGACCCTACGCGCGCTCCTGATCGCGCCCAAATTTCCTACTGGCGGTAGTCGAGCGCGAAGCTCATCGGCACGGGCATCATCGGCCCTTGCTGCGTCGCGCGCACGGTCATCGTGTGCCCGTCGGCGCTCAGCGCGTACACGTTCCAGCGACGGCCGAGCGAGTGCTCGAAGTACTGCTCGAGATGACCGTCGCGGAAGTACTGGCGCACCGTGACCGAGGCGCCGTCGGGCAGGTCGAAGTCCTGCGAGACGCCGGGGCGGGTCGTGTACGTGAAGCGCCCGTCGAAGCCGATGGTGATCTGCCCGTCCGGGAACGCGATGTCGATGCGGTCGTTGACCGGCGTCTGCTCGGTCATCTGGCTGCGCGCGATGCTCTGCACGAAGTAGTTCATCTCGCTCACGCAGCGCTCGATGCCGCGATCGATCGTCGCCTGCCCGCTCGCGTGGCTGACCGTCAGGTTCCACGCGCCCGCGTAGAGCGCGCGCAGCTCGTCCTCGGTGCGCGTCGGCGCGGCGGCGGTGCCGGCGTCCTGGGTGTGCGCGAGACGTGGCTCGAGGACGAGCGCGAGGACGACGATTGCAGGCGCAAACAGTACGAAACGGGCCATGGCGCGCTTTAGACTGACGAACACCCGGGTTTTGTTCAATCGCCCGTGTCGATCCGATTATCCTCCGCGGCCGTGCCCGAACTGGAGCTGCATCGATACGCGACGTGGGCGGAGCTCGGGCTCGGGACCCTCACCTTTCTCTCTCTGTTCGTGGTCAGCGCGCCCTACGGCCGGCACGCCCGCAAGGGCTGGGGCCCGGAGGTCTCGCAGCGGCTCGGCTGGGTGCTCATGGAGCTGCCGGCGTGCGTCGGCTGGGCGGCCATCTACGTCGCCGGCCGGCACGCCCTCGAGCCGGCGCCGCTCGCGCTGCTCCTGATCTGGCAGATCCACTACGTGAACCGCACGTTCGTCTTCCCCTTCCGCATCAAGGCGGACGGGAAGACGACGCCGCTCTCGATCGTCGCGACGGCGATCGTGTTCAACCTGCTGAACGCGTACGTCAACGCTCGCTGGGTATCGGAGCTCGGGACCTACGACGCGAGCTGGCTCCACGACGCCCGCTTCGTCGTCGGCGCTGCCGTGTTCGCCACCGGGTTCGCGATCAACCAGCACGCCGACTGGGTGCTGATGAACCTCAGGAAGCCGGGCGAGACCGGCTACAAGATCCCGCACGGCGGCCTCTACCGCTTCATCACGTGCCCGAACTACTTCGGCGAGATCCTCGAGTGGGCGGGCTGGGCCATCGCGACGTGGTCCCTCGCGGGCCTCGCGTTCACCGTCTACACGTTCGCCAACCTCGCCCCGCGCGCGGTGACGCACCACCGCTGGTACCACGACAAGTTCCCCGACTACCCGAAGGAGCGCCGCGCCATCGTCCCGTTCGTCTGGTGACGGGCGTCAGGGCACGCGGTCTTCGCCGAACACGACGTTGTCGATGAGCCGTGTCTTTCCGATCTTCGCGGCGACGGCGAGGAGCGCGCGCTCCTCGACGCGGTCGAGGGGCTGAAGGGTGTCGGCGTCGGCGATGGCGACGTAGTCGATCGCGTCGAACGCGGGCTCGATCTCGGCCCGCGCGAGCGAGAGCAGCGAGGCGGCCTTGCGCTCGCCCTCGTCGAACGCGTGCATCGCGGCGCGGATGCCGCGCGCGATCCCCAGCGCGCGCTCGCGCTCCTCCGGCGAGAGGTAGCGGTTGCGCGAGCTGAGCGCGAGGCCGTCCGGCTCGCGCACCGTCGGCATCGCGGCGATCTCGACGGGCAGATCGAGGTCGCGCGTCATGCGCTCGACGACCTTCCACTGCTGGTAGTCCTTGCGGCCGAACACGGCGACGCAGGGCGCGGCGAGCCCGAAGAGCTTGCAGACGACCGTCGCGACGCCTGCGAAGTGCCCGGGCCGGTGCACGCCCTCGAGCACGTCGGTGAGGCCCTTCACCTCCACGACCGACGAGAAGCCGGGCGGGTACATCGCCTCGCGCTGCGGCGCGAAGAGCACGTCCACCTTCGCGTCGCGGCAGCGCGCGAAGTCCTGATCGAAGGTGCGCGGGTAGCGCGTGAAGTCCTCGCTCGGCCCGAACTGCGTCGGGTTCACGAAGAGCGACACCGCGACGAAGCTCGCGCCCTGCGAGCGCGCCTCGCTGACGAGCGCGAGGTGCCCGTCGTGGAGCGCGCCCATCGTCGGGACGAAGCCCACGCGATGTCCCATCGCCCGAGCCACCTCGAGGGCGCCGCGAAACGCTGCCGGACTCTCGACGATGCGTGTCAAAGCCGGACCTCGGCTCAGTGGGGACCGTACGTGCCCGGCGGCGGCACCGCGACCGCGGCCGCGCTCGCGCCGACGCCGAACGAGTGCTCGTCGGTCGGGAAGGCGCTGCGCTTCACCTCGTCGACGAACGCCTGCGTCGCGCGCTTTCCGTCCTCGTAGAGCTCGGCGAAGCGCTTCACGAACTTCGGCCGCAGGTTCGGCGTGAGCCCGAGCAGATCGTAGCTCACGAGCACCTGTCCGTCGCAGTGCACACCGGCGCCGATGCCGATCGTGGGGATCTCGAGCTCCAGGGTGATCCGGCGTGCGAGGTCCATCGGGATCCCCTCGAGGACGATCGCGAACGCGCCCGCGTCGGCCACGGCGCGCGCGTCGGCCATCACACGGGCCGCGTCGCTCTCCGTCTTGCCCTGGACCTTGAAGCCGCCCATCGCGTGCACGCTCTGCGGCGTGAGGCCGATGTGGCCCATCACGGGGATGCCGACCTCGACGAGGCGCGCGATGGTGGGCGCGATCGAGACGCCACCCTCGAGCTTCACCGCGTGCGCGCCGCCCTCCGAGAGGAAGCGCCCGGCGCTGCGCAGCGCCTCCTCGGGCGACACCTGATAGGTCATGAAAGGCAGATCGCCCACGACGAGCGCTCGCCCGCCGTCCTTGCCCGCGCGCACGCCCCGTGCGACGGCGCGGCAGTGGTAGACCATCTCGTCGAGCGTGACGGGCAAGGTCGAGTCGAGACCCTGGACGACCATTCCGAGCGAGTCACCGACGAGCAGCACGTCGACGCCGGCCTCGTCGAGCATGCGCGCGAACGTCGCGTCGTACGCGGTGACCATCGCGATCCGCTCGCCGGTCCGACCGGTACGGTGATCGGACTTCATCTGACGCAAGACGGGGACGGTCACGCGAGATACGCGCGGGATCGGCTGGGTCATGTCGGTCGTCACGTCCAGTCGCGGCCGGCGAGCTGCCGGTCCACGCCTTTCGAGACGTGGAGAACATAGCACCCGGAGCCGGATGCGGGGAGTGCCGAAAACGCCTCGCGCGACCTGCGCGCTACGGAGCGCAGAACCCGGCGCCGGCGGGATTGGGGACCCCGGCGAAGGCCGTGCAGGTGCCGCTGGCGCAGGGATGCGTGGCGTCGCACGTCGGGCGGCACGTGTTGGCCACCGTGGCGGAGTCGCCCGAGAGCGGGCACGTCAGGTTCGGCCCGCAGTCGGTCGGATCGTCGCACGCCCCGGCGAGCAGCCCGGCGCCGGCCTGGTGGCAGAACGTCGCGTAGCGCTGCGCCGGCGTCGGTGCGCCCGCGATCAGCGAGGTGCCGGCGCGACAGGTGGTGCCGGTCGGGCAGTCCGACCCGCCGATCGTGCACGCGGCCGTGCAGACGCCGGCGGGCGGCGTGCTGCCGAGCCAGAGGCAGCGCTCGCCGCTCGTGCAGTCGGCCTCGCTCGAGCAGAGGCGCTGGCAGACGCGCGTCGCGAGGTCCGGCTGGCGCGTGTTCGCACAGAACAGGCCCGGGCCGCAGTCGTCCTGCCCGACGCGTCCTCCGGTGCGGGTGCAGCGCGCGCCCTCGGCGAGGCTCCCGGCCGCGACGCACGCAGTCAGCGTCTGCGTGTTGGCCGAGTCGGTGCTCACGATCGTGCAGCGCTCACCGCTCGCGCAGGCGCTCGCGCTCCCGGCCGCGCAGCAGTAGCCGCCCGCGCCGGGCACGTCGACGCGCGTGCCGCTCCCGTCGCACGTCGCGCCCCCGGGCACGTCGCAGTGCAGGCTCGCGACCGAGCCCGTCTCCAGCGTGCAGCCCGCGAAGCTCACGGACGCGCCGCGGATGGAGCCCGACACCTCGGCCGGAGGAAACACCGCGTACTGGACCTCGGCATGACAGGCGGTCTGCGCGGTCACGCAGACCAGCGGGATCGGCGCGACCGCGGTGCTCGTACAGCCGCCACCCAGCACGTACGCGCCCGTCACGTCCGCGCACGCGCTCGCGGCGTCGCTCCCGGCATCGACCGCGAGCGCGGCGTCCACCGGAGCCGCCGCGTCGACGGCGGGGCTGGCCTGCGAGCAAGCGAGGACGGTGGCGACGAGCGCGAGGGACATCGACCTGTGAGGGAGCGTCATGGCGGGCCTCGTTCAGTGCATGAGCGTGACGGTCCCGAGCGTGCCCCCCTCGGGCCCGCGCGTGGCGGCGTCGACGCCGAGGCCGATCCCCACGCCCGCGCCGATCGCCAGGGCGCCGACGAGGATCCAGAACCAGGGCTCGCTCGCGACGTCGCCGCCTCGCTGCGGCGGCGCGTCCGAGATCGCGCCGGGCGGGATCGCGTCGGCGCGGGGCACGTCGCCCGGGATCCGCAGCGCGAGCGGCTGGGCGTCGCTGCCGAGGTGGCCGAGCTCGGTGCCGCTCGGCGACACCGCGGTGAGATAGTACGCGACGTCGATCGCCTGCTCGGTCGCCCCGATCACCGGGATGCGCGCGACGTAGGAGCCGTCGGGGTGTCGATCGAGCACGACGCGCGAGTAGCCGGGATCCCCCGCGTGACGGTACGCGAGGCGCACCTCGCCCACCGCGTCCGCGCCGTCGAGGAGGTGCACCGTGATCGCAGGCGATTCGCGGCGCGAGAGCGTCCCGGGCGAGCTGTGGCCGAGCGTGACGCGCACCGGCTCGGGGTGCGCCTCGCGCGCGCGGGCGAACGCGCTGACGACGGGCGGGCTCGCGTCGGCGTCCGTCAGGCGGAAGCCCGGGTCGCGCGCGTAGAGCAGGCGCAGCGTCTCGCGGGCCGCGTCCGGCTCCTGGTTGGCGATCTGCGCCGTCGCGAGCAGCTCCAAGGCGGTGTTGCGCTGCGCCGCGTCGAGGTCGGTGCGAGCGAGCAGCGCGTTCGCTTGCTCGATCGCGTCCGGATACGAGGCGTAGAGGACCTGCTCGCGGATCGCGGCGAGCTCGGCGTCCGGCGCGGCGGCCTGCGCGAGCGCTGCCGACGGGAGCGCGAGCCAGAGCGCGACGAGCATGCCGCGCATCACGCCGGGCCCTTCGCCTTCGCCTCGACCATCGAGGTGAACGCCTCCACCAGTGCGCTGACCGCGATCTCGCCGCGCGCGCGCGCGTCGCTCACCGTCTCGGCGTCCGCGACGCGCTCGCATAC
Source organism: Sandaracinaceae bacterium (assembly GCA_044220955.1). Classification (GTDB taxonomy): domain Bacteria; phylum Myxococcota_A; class Polyangia; order Polyangiales; family Sandaracinaceae; genus JBBSAT01. Next base: position 109,978 of record JBGAQA010000004.1, on the reverse strand, counting down.
GTCGAAGTAGTACTTGATCTTCGGCTCGGTCCCGCTCGGGCGGAGCATGACGCGGTGTCCGCCCTCGAGCTCGAGCGCGATCGCGTTCGAGGGCGGCAGAGCGAGGGGCTCGCGCAGGGCGCCGCGGACGCGCGCTCGCGCTTGCAGGTCCATCACGGCCTCGACGCGGTAGCGCCCGAGCGAGGCCGGGGGCGCGGCGCGCACGGCGCTCATGATCGCCGCGATCTTCGCCGCGCCATCCTGGCCCTTCATCGTCACCGAGACCTGCCGCGACAGGTAGAGGCCATAGCGGCGCGCCATCGCGTCGAGCTCGCCGAGCACGCTGGTCCCCCGCTCGCGGCACCAGGCCGCGAGGTCGGCGAACACCAGCGCCGCGCTCACCCCATCCTTGTCGCGCACCACGTCCCCGATGGTGTACCCGAGCGCCTCTTCGTACCCCATGACGAAGCGCTTGCCGGACGCCTCGAGGTCCATCGCGCGGTTCGCGATCCACTTGAAGCCCGTGAGCGTCTCCTCCCAGTACGCGCCGTGCGCGCGCGCGATGGCGCCGAGCATCGGCGAGCTGACGATCGAGCTCAGCACGGCGCGATCGCCGCTCGGATCTCCCTCGCTCAGGAGGTAGTGCGCGAGCAGGCACCCCACGTCGTTGCCCGAGAGCTGGACGTAGCCGCCGTCGCCGCGAGGCACCGCGATCGCGAGCCGATCGGCGTCGGGATCGTTCGCGACGACCAGGTCGGCCTTCATCTCGCGCGCGAGCGAGAGCACGAGATCCATCGCGCCCTTCTCCTCCGGATTCGGGAAGCGCACCGTCGGGAACGCGCCGTCCGGCTGCGCCTGCGCCTGCGCCGAGCGAACGTTCGTGAACCCCGCCTCCGCGAGGCCGCGCCGGCAAGGGACGTCGCCGACGCCGTGCAGCGCCGTGTACGCGATCGCGAGATCGCGCGGGCCCTTCGGACGGACGACGAGCTTCTGGATCGCCGCGTGATAGCGATCGATCTCGCCGTCTCCGAGCCACCGGAAGCGATCGCCGGCCGCCGCCGGCGACTTGCGCGGCAGCTTCGTCGCGGGCGCGCTGCCATCGATCTCTTTCGCGATGCCGTGATCGTGGGGCGGGATGATCTGGGCGCCGTTGCCCCAGTAGACCTTGTAGCCGTTGTACTCGGGCGGGTTGTGGCTCGCGGTGATCATGATCCCGGCGGCGGCGTTCGCTTCCTTCACCACGAACCCGAGGATCGGCGTCGGCGTGGGACGGTCGAACATCATCACGCGGAAGCCCGCGCCGAGCGCGACCTCGGCGGCCTCGTCCGCGAACTCGGGGCTCATGCGCCGGCCGTCACGGCCGATCGCGATGCCGCGCTCGCGCGCGCCCTCGGTCGTCGCCATCAGGTAGGCACAGAGCCCTGCGGTCGCCTCGCGGACGACCTTCACGTTCATGCGGTTCGGTCCGGCGCCGATCACGCCGCGCAGGCCCGCCGTCCCGAACTCGAGCCGCTGCGAGAAGCGATCCGCGAGGTCGGCGCCGCCGCCGAGGCTCACGAGCAGCGCCGCGATCTCGGCGCGGGTGTCCGGGTCGGGGTCGTCGGCCATCCAGCGCTCGGCGCTCCGCCGCAACGCGTCATTCGTCGTCATGCCCCCATTCAACCACACCTCCGTACGCACGCGCGAGCGCGGCGCTTGACGCTGCGAGGAAGGCGTCGGCATCATTGCACCCAGGATCGACTTCGTGTGCGGTGACCGAGCAGGCGGGCGCTCGAAGCGCCTCGTGGCAGTGTGTCTTCACGGATGGGTCCGTGGAGTCGCGCTCGCGATCCTCGCGCTCGGGGCCCTCTCGGCCGCCTCGCCCGCCCGAGCCCAGACGGAGCCCAGCGCCAGCGACCGAGCTGCCGCCGGTGAGGCGTACGATCGCGGGACGGCGGCGTATCTCGCGCACGAGTACGGGCGCGCGGCGACCCTGTTCGAGACCGCCTACCGGCTCGCGCCCAGCGCTCCCGCGCTGATCCAGGCGATCCGCGCGCACGAGCACTCGGACGGAGCCGTTCGCGCGGGCTCGCTCGCGCTGAGGCTGCAGGCGCTCTACGGCAGCGAGCGGCAGGCCGCGCGACAGGCGCAGCTGACGCTGCGACACGCGACCGCGCACTACCTCCGCGTCGAGGTGACCTGCGATGCGACGTGCGCGATCGAGCTCGACGGCACGATCGAGGACTTCGGCTCGTTCTTCGTCGATCCGGCCACGTCGCACAGCGTCCGCGCGACCTTCGACACGGGAGCGGCCGCAGCGCAGTCGACGACGGGCGCCGCCGGCGAGACGCAAGCGCTGAGCTTCGTGCGCCCGCCGCCGCCGCCGCCGCCGCCAGCCGTCGAGGTCGCCATCGCCCCGCCTCCGCCGACGACCGAGCCGCCGCCGCCGCCGCCGCCCTCGAGCAGCGGCCTGCACCCCGCGATCTTCATCACGGCCGCGGGTCTGACCGCGGTCTCCGGGGCGATCCTCACCTGGTCGGCCGTCGACATGTACGACGGCGTCCCGGGCTACCAGGCGAACCCGACCGAGGCCGCCCTCCAAGCTGGACAGGGCCGCGAGATTCGAACCGACGTGATGTGGGGCGTGACGGGTGCGCTCGCGGCGACGTCGGTGCTGCTGGCGGTGCTGACCGACTGGGGCGGCGGTGGCGCGAGCGCGCAGGACGAGCCGCCCGCGGTCTCGCTGATCGGCCTTCCAGGCGGCGCCGGCGTCCGCGTGGACGGGAGCTTCTGACGTGACGACGAGCTCGGCGATGCAGCCGGCGCGCGATCTCTCGGGCAAGAAGCTCGGGCGCTACGAGATGCTCGCGCAGCTCGCCGCGGGCGGCATGGCGACGGTCTACGTCGCTCGCGCGCAGGGCGTCGCGGGTTTCGAGCGGCTCGTGGCGATCAAGGTGCTGCACCCACACCTCGCGCACGACGACGAGTTCATCTCGATGTTCCTCGACGAGGCGCGCCTGGCCGCGCGCATCCGCCACCCGAACGTCGTGCCGACGCTCGACATCTCGGACTCGCAGGGCGACGGCTACTTCCTGGTCATGGAGTACATCGAGGGCGACCACCTCGGCGCCCTGCTGCGGGAGGCCGCGCGCGGCAGCACGCGCCTGCCGACGTCGGTGACGCTGCGCATCGTCGTCGATGCGCTCGAGGGGCTCTCCGCGGCGCACGGCCTCAAGGACGGCGACGGCAAGCCGCTCGCGATCGTCCACCGCGACATCTCCCCCCACAACATCCTGCTCGGCACCGACGGAGTGGCGCGCATCACCGACTTCGGCGTGGCCAAGGCGGAGGTCCGCCTCAGCTCGACGCGCGACGGGCAGTTCAAGGGCAAGCTCGCCTACATGGCGCCGGAGCAGGCGTCGAACGGCACCGCCGATCAGCGCAGCGACCTGTTCAGCATGGGCATCGTCCTCTGGGAGTCGCTCACGGGGCGGCGCCTCTTCCGTGCCGACAACAACGGAGAGCTGCTCAACCGGCTGCTCAACGCGCCCATCCCCGCGCCGAGCGAGTACGTCGCGGATCTCGCGCCGCTCGACGCCGTCCTGATGAAGGCGCTCGCGCGCGATCCCGCGGAGCGCTACCAGACGGCCGCCGAGCTCGTCGAGGCGCTCGAGGCCGCGGCCGCAGGCATCGGCGGCCTCGCGACGCCGCGGCAGGTCGGGAAGTCCGTGCGCGAATGGCTCGGCACCAAGATCGACACCGAGGCGACGCGCATCCGCACGGCCATCGACTCGCTCGGTCGCAGCGAGGTCGGTCCGGGTGGGATCGTCCCGCGCCCGGAAGGCAGCGCGCTCACCCCGATCACGCAGTCGGGCCCGCTCGCCTCGCTCGGCCAGACGCCGAGCATGGTGCGCGCGATCAACGCGCCGCCGGGCGCTCTGCCGCCGATCAAGTCCGAGGACGCGACCGTCGGCGCCACGCCGAGGACGGTGGCAGCGTCGGCCGAGGAGCCGACGGCCCCGCCCGACCGCCGGCTCGCCGTCGCGGCGGCGGTGATCGTCTTGCTCCTCCTGGTGGTGGCAGGTGGTGGCGCCGTGATGATGTTCGGGGGCGGCGCCGGGGGAACGCCCACGAGCGCGCCGCCGAGCAGCGTCGCGCTCACGCCTCCCACCACGGTCGTCGTCGCGCCCCCGACGACGGTCGTCGTGCCCCCCACCACCGTCGCGACCACGGCCGTCGGCGTCGACCCACCGCCCCCCACGGACGTGCCTCCGGCGACGAGCGCGGAGCCCGAGACGCACGCGCACACGGGCGCCCACCGTCCGACGCACCGTCCGAGCCACAGCTCCCAGGACGACGAAGACGACGACGACCTGCTCGTGAACCCGTACCGGCATTGAGCTGCATCGCGGTGCTACGCTCGAGCGGGTGTGGACCGCCAGCGAGCTCGGGCTCGGGAAGGCCAGCGGATCCCCGCTCGCCGCGCTCGACACGCTCTGCGCCGAGGCCACGCGCGTCACACGCGTGCTCCCGGCGCTCGTCGCCCGCAACGCGCCCGCCGAGCGCGCGCGGCTGACGCAGGCGGTCGAGGCCGGGCAGGTGGCGAGCCCGCGCTGGCAGATCGAGCAGCGCCCGATCGACCCCGGCCTGCGGCGCGCCATCGCGAGCGGAATCGCGCTCGTCGAGCGGGCACGCGGCCACTTGCTGGCCGACCTCTACGCGGCACGCCTCGGGGAGCTCGAGCTCGATCTGGCCATGATGGAGTCGCTGGGGCGAGCGAACGTCGTGCGTCCGCTCGCGGCGCGTCGCTACGGGACCGGCGCGCTGCGCGTCGAGCACGACGGGCGCGAGCAGGCGCTGGCGGAGGTCGCGGCCCGGATCCTCGCGCTCGCCGCCGCGGATGCAGAGCCGCGCGTGCTCCCGTCCGACGGCGGTCCCTGCTCGATGGCCGGGGCCCTGCGCGTGGCCGTCCGCGCGGCGGGGCTCGAGGTCGACGTGCGGGTCGAGCCGCGCCTCGGCGCCGGGGCTGCGGCCGGCGATCGAACGGTCTTCGTGGCCGCGCGCCGCTTCGGCCGACGCGAGTGCGTGCGCCTCGTCGCCCACGAGGTCCTCGGCCACGCGGTCGCGGCCGCCAACGGGGCGCTGCATCCACTGCGTCTGGTCGAGACCGGCACGGCGGGCAGCTTCGCCGATCAGGAGGGGATCGCGATCGCGCTCGAGCAAGCGGCGGGCACCCTCGATCCCGCGCGCTGGCGCGTGCTCGCAGCGCGCGTCGTCGCGACCGACCGCATGCACGCGGGCGCGAGCTTCGGCGAGACGGCGCTCTCGCTGCACCGCGACCTCGCCCTGCCCTCCGACGTCGCGGTGGTCACGGCCGAGCGGGCGTACCGGGGCGGCGGCGTCGCGCGCGACGCGAGCTACCTCGCCGGCTACCTCCGCGTGCGCGCCGCCCTCGCCCGCGGCGAGGCGTCGCTCGACGAGCTGCGCCTCGGCCGCGTGTCGCTCGACGCGCTCCCGGTGCTGCGCGCGCTCCACGTGACGCCGCGTCACCGACCGGACACGGCGCTCGTGCTCTCGCGCGTCGAGCGGGCGCTCGCGAGCTGACCGAGAGGTGCGCCCGGGAGCTCCGAGGCGGGCCCCAACCCACGCCGCCACGGGCAGGATCCGGCGGCCGAGCGAGACGAGCGGTGTTCAGCGGCCGACGGGGCGGAGCTTGATGCCCAGCAGCGTCGCGATGGGCTGGGCGAGCGGACGCGGCATCGAGGGGAGGCGTCCCTCGACGACGGCCCGGGCGCGCGCGTGGGGCTCGCCCTTGAGCGAGGGAAGCACCACCTCCGCCCAGCGGAGCAGGGTCTTCGGGTCCGCCGTCGAGAGGGCGAGCTCGAGCACCGGCTCGAGGCGCTTCTGGTAGGCGACGGAGGCGGTACAGAGCGCCGCGAACGCGTTCACGAGCCCGTCGCGCCCCACGTCGGTCGTCTGCGTGAACGCCTCCGTGAGCTGCGGCAGGTGGCGCGCGACGCGCGCCGGCGCGAGCTTCGCCATGACCGGGAGCGCGGCCGCCGACGTCTGCACCGTGCGCTTGTTGGGCGAGGCGACGGACGTGACGAAGCGCTCGATGGCGGCCACGAGCATGTCCGGCTTCTTCACCAGCAGGTCGTCGAGGATCCGCGCGGAGCTGGTCGCCGTGGTCGGCTTGTCGCTCGCGAGGTTCTCGGCGTGCAGAACGACGGCGGCGGAGTCGTTGGCCACGATGATGCGGTCGGCCGCCTCCGTCGTCGCGCTCGAGCGCCCTTCTTCGTGGGCGAGCCCGCTCGCGGGCGGCACGCTGGGCGCGGGCGAGGCGGCGGAGGAGGAGGTCGCCGCCGGCGCGGACAGCTTGCCGTTTGCCTTCGCGTTGTCGGCGAGCGTGGGCTGACCCGTGGTGCGCGCACGCGCTGCGCTCGAGTTCTTGGCGGCAGGCGCCTTCGCCGACTTGGACACCGTCTTGGCCATCTGAGGCCGCGACTATATTCGATGCGCGCGCACTCGACCATCGTGAGGCGCGTTTTTCCCGTGCGTCATCCCGTCGCGAGCACCTCGATCAATCGCGGCAAGCTGGCGGCGAAACGCGGGGTCGTGTTGCGGTGGCCACCGTCGAACTCCTCGTGCAGGAGCGGCACGGCACGCTCGCGCAGCAGGTGCCCGAGGCGGCGCGCGCCGAAGTGCAGGCCGTGCTCGTCGCGGTTGCCCGCGTCGAGGTAGACGAACGCGGCGCGCGCGAGCGCAGCCGGGAAGCGCTCGAGCAGGAGCACCGGATCGTGGTCGAGGAAGCGCGCCCACACCTCCGGCACCGGCAGCGCCGTCGCCGGATCGAAGGGAAGATCGCAGTGCGGAAAGGGCGACGTCATGTTCGGCGCGTAGGCCGCCGCGCAGGCGAGCAGCCCGATCGCCGCGAAGTCGCCGTCCCCGCGCGGCCCCTGATCGCGCATGCGTGCTGCGAACGCGTGGAGGCCGCCCTCGCGATCGAGGACGGTCGCGACCTCGGTGAACGTCGGCCGAAGGCTCGCGTCGAAGAGCGCGTCCCCCGCGTGGCTGCCGATCGCGGCGAACACGTCCGGGCGATCGATGCCGATCCGGAGCGCGCCGAACCCGCCCGACGAGCGACCCACGATCGCGCGGGCCTCGCGCGTGGGGATCGTGCGGTAGAGCTGATCGAGGAAGGGCACGACCTCCTCCACGACGTAGCTCTGGTACGCGCCGCTGGCGGGTGAGTCGAGGAACTGGGAGCCGCCCCAGCGGTTCACGGCGTCGGGGACGGCGAGGATCGCCTCCACGCACTCGGCGCGCGCGAGCAGGGACTCGAAGATCTCGAAGACGTTCTTCTCCCAGAGCCGGAAGGTCGCGAGGGTGCGGTGCGCGGCTCCGAACGCGGGAAGGATCATCACCAGCGGGAAGCGGCGGGGCTTCGTCTCGTCGTAGCTCGGCGGCAGATACACGAGCACCTCGCGCTCCGTCGGGTCCGAGAGGACGTTCGCCCGCAAGAGCGCGCTCCGCAGCAGCGGGTGCTCGAGCCGGCCGCGGAGCGGAGTCATGGCGCGGGCGCGGGCGCGGGCGCAGGCGCCGGGGGCGCCGTCACGCCGGGCGGGACGTAGCCGTGCCGGGTGACGCGCAGCGCGGTCCCGTGCAGCGTCGGATCGGGCGCGACCTCGCCGTCGTCCGCCAGGCCCCGCTGCGCGAGCGCCTGGCGGAGTGCGGCCACCCGCCGGTCGTCCGCGACCGGGATCCGCAGCACGTGGTCCCGGTGTCCGTCCGCGCGCAGCCACGCGGCGAGCTGATCGAGCGCACCATCCTCGGTCGCGGGCAGCGTCCCGTCGCGCGCGAAGCGCAGCGTGCCGGTGAGCGTGAAGTCGGCAGTGCCGACCCCGCTGCCCGTCCAGCGACCGCGCCCGGCGTCCGGGCAGCCGTCGTCGTCGGCTCGCCCGTTGATCGTCTCCAGCTCCCCCGCGCACGTGTCGCTCGCGTCGACGACGCCGTCGTGATCGTCGTCCTCGTCCGGGCAGCCGTCCGCGTCGTCGTGACCGTCCGCGTCCTCGGCCACGTCGCGGCACGCGTCCCCGGCGTCCGGGACGCCGTCGCCGTCGTCGTCGAGGTCCGGACAACCGTCCGCGTCGTCCACGCCATCGGCGTCCTCGGGCACCGCGCGGCAAGCATCGGTCACGTCGAGCACGCCGTCGCTGTCGTCGTCCGGCTCCGGACAGCCGTCCGCGTCCTCGTTGCCGTCCGAGTCCTCGGGCTCGCTCGGACACCCGTCGACGTCGTCGTTCACGCCGTCCGCGTCGGTGTCGACGACCGGATCGTTGCAGCCGTCCTCGTCGGCGTCGCGCTCGAACTCGGACGCCTCGTTCGGGCAGTGGTCGTCGAGGTCGGGCACGAGGTCCCCGTCGTTGTCCGGCTCCGGGCAGCCGTCGTCGTCCTCGTGATCGTCGAGATCCTCGGGCAGCGTCACGCAGGCATCGCGGTCGTCCGTGATGTGGTCCGCGTCCCGATCGTGCACGCGCGGGGCGAACGAGACGCCCACGATCAGGCGGCCCGCCGGGACGCCGACGCCCGCGACCAGACCCGTGCCGCCTGCGACGGTGATCTGGGTGTCGGCGAGCGTGTAGCGGCCGCCGAGGCGCCACTCGACCGCCGTGCTCGCCGAGTTGCCGAAGGGGCTCTCCGCGTCGGTGGTGACGTCGACCTCCGCGATCGCGAGCAGGTGGTCCACGAAGAACGCAGGGACCTGGACCGCGACGCCGGCGAAGAGCTGGTTGCGGAACGGAATCCCGAGGATCTGAGGCTCCGCGAAGTGGTGCCGGAAGCCCAGCTGACCACCGATGCCGAAGTCGAGCAGGTGGAAGTCGCCCAGGATCGCCGCGTCCACCGTGGGCGCGCCCTCCCCCGCGAAGGCGTCGCTCATGCCGAGCGGGACCGTCGTCGCGAACTGCAGCGCGAGGCCCTCGCCTTCGTGGCGCGCCCGATCGACGGTGGCGTCCTCACCGAGCAGGCGGGCGCGCACGGCGAGGCGCGGATCGCGGATCGCGACCACCGCGAGAGCGGGACCGCCGTCGTAGAACGGACCGTTGCCCTGCTGGTACGCGACGACGGGCGCGTCGACGACGAGCGCGAAGCGCCCGAGGATGCCGACCTGGAAGAGCGCGTCGAGGTCCACGCGGTCGGACACCACGCCCGTGCGCACGCTCGGATCGCTCGTGCTCCGCAGGATGAAGGGCGACGAGGCGTAGCTGACGAAGAGCCCGAAGTTCGTGTTGAAGGGCCCTGGCGTCCGCGTGCCCGCGATGCCGAGGAAGCCGTCCCCGTCCGGCGCGGGCGTGAAGCGCGAGATGTCCAGCGTGCGCTGGGCGAGCGCGAGCGAGGGCACGAGCGTGAGCCCGAGGGCGAAGAGGAGGGCCGAGACGCGCACCACGCGCGGAGGATACATCGAGGCACCCCGACTTTGCGGCCGACGCGCGCGGCGGGGCATTGACGGGCCCGCCGGGAAGCGCCACGAGGACGCTCCGTGCACCCCGTCTCGGTCTACGTGCACTTCCCCTGGTGCCTCAAGAAGTGCCCGTACTGCGACTTCAACTCGCACGCGACGGCCCGCGATGCGGTTCCGCACGAGGCGTACGCCGACGCCGTGCTCGCGGAGCTGCGCCTGCGCGCTCCCGCGGTGATCGCGACCGACGCCGAGCTCGTCAGCGTCTTCTTCGGAGGCGGCACACCTTCTCTCTGGGAGCCGGCGGCGCTCGGCCGCGTGCTCCACGGGGTGCGCGCCGCCTTCGCCGGTGAGGCCGCCGATCTCGAGGTCACCGTCGAGTGCAACCCGACCTCGCTGGATCGCGACCGCGCGGCGGCGCTGCACGACGTGGGCGTGGGGCGCCTCTCCATCGGCGTGCAGTCGCTCGACCCCGGGCGCCTCGCGTACCTCGGGCGCCTGCACGATCCGGACGGCGCGCTCCGCGCGCTCGAGGCCGCCGTGAGCGTCGTGCCCCGCGTCAGCGCGGACCTCATGTTCGGCGCCCCGGGGCAGCGAGCGAGCGACTTCGTCCCCGAGCTCGAGCGCGTGCTCGCGACCGGCGTGCGGCACGTCTCGGCGTACGCCCTCACGATCGAGGCGGGCACGCGCTTCGGCGAGCTGCACAAGAAGGGACTGCTCCAGGTCGCGAAGGAGGACGACTACGCCGAGACCTTCGAGCGCGCGAGCGAGGCGCTCGGACGGGCGGGCTTCGTGCACTACGAGGTCTCCAACCACGCGATGCCGGGGGAGCAAGCACGCCACAACCAGCACTACTGGCGCGGCGGCGATCACGTCGGCCTCGGCGCGGGCGCGTACGGCTGCGTCGAGGCCCCCGCGACGCGGGGCGCCACGCGCTGGCGCAGCGAGCCAGTGCCGGCGCGCTACCTCGAGCGGAGCGGCACCGCCGCCGTGACCGTGTTCCAGGAGGCGCTCCTGGCCGACGACGTCGTCCGCGAGGCCCTGATGCTCGGCCTCCGGACGCGCGAGGGCGTGGACCTCCGCGCCCTCGCGGCGCGGGCGGGGCGGGACCCGCTCTCGGGGCGCGAGACGGCGGTGGCGCGTCGGCTCGCGCGCGGTGAGCTGATCCGGGAAGGTGACACCCTGCGCGTCCCGCGCGAGCATTGGCTGGCCCTCGACGCGATCGTGACGGACGTCTTCTGATCGGCCGCGGCGAGCACACCCAGAGGACCGTGTCCGACTTCGATCGCGTGGAGGCGCATGGCCTCACCAAGACCTACGGGGCGACGCGCGCGCTCGCCGGCGTCGACGTGGACCTGCGCGCCGGTGCGATCACCGTCATCGAGGGGCCCAACGGCGCGGGCAAGAGCACGCTGCTCGGGATCCTCACGCTGGAGATCCGGCCGACGCGCGGGACGCTCCGCTTCGGTGACGTCGACGCGCTCGCGAGCCGGGACGGCCTGCGCGGGCAGATCGGCGTGCTCTCCCACGCGTCGTTCTGCTATCCGGACCTGAGCGGCGTCGAAAACCTCCTCTTGGCGGCGCGCCTGCACGGGGTCGCGCGGCCGGACCTGCGGGTGAACGCCCTGCGCGAGCGCTTCGAGATCGGCGGCTTCGGCGAGCGCCCGCTGCGGACCTTCTCGCGGGGACAGATCCAGCGCGTCGCGCTCGCCCGCGCGCTCGTACACGAGCCGAAGGTGCTCTTCCTCGACGAGCCCTCGACCGGGCTCGACGCCCACGCGAGCGAGCTGCTGGTCGTCGCGGTGAGAGCCGAGCGCGCGCGCGGCGCGATCGTGGCGATCGTGACGCACGACCCGGTCTTCGGCGGCGCCGTCGCCGACGCGCGCATCCGGATCGCGGGCGGCCGCGTGCAGGAGGCCGCGTGAGCCCCGAGGAGAGCGCGCGCCGATGAGCGAGGTCCTGCGCGCCGCGTGGCTGGTGCTCGGCAAGGATCTGGCGATCGAGCGGCGCACGCGCGAGATCGTGGTCTCGACCGCGCTCTTCTCGCTGCTCGTCGCCGTCCTCGCGTCGCTCTCGTTCTACCTCGACGAGGTGGACGCGCGCGCCCTGGCCCCTGGTGTGCTGTGGATCGCCGTGTCCTTCTCCGGCGTGCTGGCGGTCGGGCGCTCGTTCGCCCGCGAGCGCGACAACGACGCGATGAGGGGCCTCCTGCTCGCGCCGATCCCGGCGAGCGGCATCTACCTCGGCAAGGTGCTCAGCGCGCTCGTCTTCCTCGGGATCGTCGAGGGGCTGCTCCTGCCGATCGTCGCCCTCCTCTATCACGTCGATCTGCCGCGCGTGATGCTGCCCGCGCTGCCGGTCCTGGCGCTCGGCACGCTCGGGCAGGTGCTCGCCGGCACGCTCTTCGGCGCGATGACCGTCCGCACGGGCGCGCGAGACCTGCTCGTCGCGGTGATCGTGTTTCCGCTCGTCGCGCCCGCGCTGCTCGCGGCGGTCGTCGCGACGCGCGAGATCTTCGCTCCGACGGAGATCGCGCAGACGCTGCGCTGGTGCCAGATCTTGCTCGCGTACGATCTGGTCGTGGGCGCCGGCGGCGTCTGGATGTTCGGCCCGCTCGTGCGGGACTGAGCGCACTCAGCGGCGCGCAAGCGCGCGCACGAGCACCTCGGGCTCGGCGCCCGCAGCTCCAGCGCGGAAGACCTCGAGCGCACCGTCGTCTGCGGTGCGCGCCCCGAGCGGCGTGCCGCCGAGCGGATCGACGAGATCGATCGCGGCCGGCACGGGCACGGGCGCCTCGCCCGGCGGAGCGGCCGCGAGCGCCTCGAGCGCGATCACGTAGGCGCGCACGCGCGCGCGGCGCGCCGTCAGCGCACGCGCATCGACGGCCGGAGACACGTGGTAGGCCGGGGCCGACAGCGCCGCGATCCGCTCGCGCTCGGGGTGGGACCGGATCGCGGCCCAGCGATCGGCCGCGTCGAGCTCGGCCTCGACGAAGCGCTCGTCCTGCACGCGATGGAGCCAGCGCCACACCGACCCACCTCGATCTCCCTCGAGCATCGAGCGCGCCATCGTCACGAGCTCGGCGCGCATCCCGTCCGCGATCCATCCGTCGAGCGTCCCTGCGTCCAGCTCGCGCAGCGCGCGGGCGACGGACACGGCGAGCTCCGCGGGTGCCTCGCGCGCGCACGCCAGACCGACGCTCGTCGCGAGCTCGATCGTGGGCTCGGCGTAGCTGCGCTCGCCGAAGACATCGTCGCTGGGCGCCACGTCCTCGAGCAGCCGCACGATCGCCGCCGTCGCGCGCAGACACGCGGCCGGCTCGCCGCGGAGGTTCGCCAGCGCGACCATCGCGCTGCGGGACGCGGGATGGGTGAGGTGCCCATCGGCGCCGCGGACCGCGCGAGCCGCTCGCGAGCAGCGCGCCGCGTCGAGGAACGCGAGCGCATCGTCACGGTCGGGGCGCGCCCACGCGAGCGCCTCGTACGGGTCGTCCGGCGGCGGCGTCGTCCCGAGGTCGGGGAGGCCGTGATACGGGTGCGGCGGGTACGCGATGTCGCGCGGCCGGTCGACGTCCGAGATCGACGCATGCGCCTCGATCGCGAGGGCCGGCGCCGCGAGCGTCGCGCTCGACTCGCAGTCACGCGGCTCGCCGCCGATCGCCGGGCGGTCGACCGGCCGCTCGAGCTCCCGCTCGGCCACCTCGATGCGCTCGAGCGCGCGCGCGAGGCGACGCTCGGGGACGAACACGAGCACGAGCCAGGCGAGGGTCCCGAGCAGGGCCAGCATCACGCCACCCAGCGCCAGCCGCGAGCCGCGCCTCGGACGCCCGTCGGTGGCGCTCATCTCGTCGGGAGAGTACGCGCCCAGCGCGTCCGGGTCACGGCGCCTCGAGGCACCCGCCGACGCCGCCGCTCGCATCGTCGACCACCGTGGTGACGCGCGGCGCGAGGGTCCCGCGCACCGCGGCCAGGACGAGCGCGTCGGCGACCACGACGGCGAGCGCCACGACGAGCGCGCGCGCGATCGACGAGAGCCGGCCGCCAGGCTCCGCGAGCTCCAGCCACATCGGCAGCGCGAGCACGAACGAGACTCCGTAGGAGAGCGTCCCGAACCAGAGCATCAGGAGCAGGTCGTCGTAGCAGAAGAGGCGCGTCATCAGCGGGTTCGCGTTGAGGAGCGTCTCGAGGAACGCGAGCGCGAAGGGCACGAGTGCGATCGCGAGCGCGCGCACGGCCGCCGGTGCGAAGTGCCTCGCGGCGCGCACCGCCATGCACGCCAGCACCGAGTACGTCGCGAAGTAGGGGATCGTGACGAGGTACAGGAACACCGGGTTGCGATCGATCCGCCAGCTCGCGTGGAACCCGTAGCGCATGTGCAGCACGTCGAAGAAGTAGGGCGTCTGCAGGAGGTTGAGCCCGAACGCGAGCACGACGGCGGCGAGCGTCATCGCCGCCCAGGCGCGGAGCACTGCAGGCTCGCGCGAGCGCACGAGCGGCGCCGCGACGCAGCCGAGCGCGAGGACGACTCCGAAGACGAGGAGCGGCACGTCGCCCCACGTCTCGGCGAAGCCCCCGAGCATGATCACGCCCGTGATCGCGCCCCAGACGGGGGTGTACGCGAGCCACGCGCGCTCCACGGCACGCTTGCCCGGAGACGCCGAGAAGGGATCGAACACCATCTCCCGAGGCCCGACGCTCGGCTACTCGAGCGGGTGCTCGCTGCGCTCGACGCTGGGCTCGACCAGGCCGTGGGCCTCGATGAGCCGGACGCAGGTGTTCCACCGCAGGATCGGGTCGTCGTTGCCCTTCTCGTGCGTGTCCGCGGCCGCCCGCTCGTAGCACTCCATCGCCTCCGCGATGTAATCCCAGGCGGCGTCGCGCGATCCCATCGCGTTGCTCTCGGCGTAGGCCTGACCGCGGCGCTCGCAGATGAGACCCGAGTAGTAGTGCCGCTGGTACTCGGTCCTCAGCTTGGCGACCGCGGCGCGCGCCTTCTTCACGCTCCCGCCTGGGCCCGCGCCGAACTGGTCGGTGAGCGAGAGCACGTAGCAGACGAGCGCCGCCTCGTTCTCCGGCTCGATCGCGAGGATGTCGAGGCAGATGCTCTCGGCGAGGAAGGGCTCGTTCAGCAAGCGGTAACGCTCCGCCTTCTCGAGCGCCCGCGGGACCGACTCCTTCGCGATCGACTTCAGGTGATGACGAGCCATTCGTGCCTCCCCAGGCTCACCCTAACCCTCTCCCACGAAGTGGGAGAGGGAATTTCTCGTCACCTCACGATGCGGAACATGCGCCGGATCGGATCGTAGAACCGGTCCGCGACCCGCTCCTTGAGCGGGATGATCGCGTTGTCGGTGATCGTGATGTGCTCGGGACACACGACCGTGCAGCACTTCGTGATGTTGCAGTAGCCGATGGCGTGCGCTTCCTTGAGGTCGGGCTCGCGGTCCTCGGTGTCGAGCGGATGCATCTCGAGCGCCGCGGCGTACACGAAGTAGCGGGGCCCGACGAATCCGACTCCGTCCTTCCCTTCGACGTGCTTGTCGTGGTCGCGGATGACGTGACACACGTTCTGGCAGAGGTAGCACTCGATGCACTTGCGGAATTCCTGGACGCGATCGACGTCGCGCTGGTCCATCCGCCACGTGCCGTCCTCCGCGTCCGGCTTGCGCGGCTTGAACGGCTTGATCTTCTTCTTCGCCTCGTAGTTCCACGACACGTCGGTCACGAGATCCCGGACGAGCGGGAAGCTCGCGATCGGCTCGACGGTGATCGGCTGCGTCGTGTCGATGGTGTCCAGGCGCGTCATGCACATGAGGCGCGGCATGCCGTTGATCTCGGCCGAGCAGCTGCCGCACTTGCCGGCCTTGCAATTCCAGCGCACCGCGAGGTCGTTGGCCTGCTCGGCCTGGACCTTGTGCACGACGTCGAGGACGACCATGCCGTCGTCCGCGTCGACCGTGTACTCCTTGAACTCGCCGTCGACGCCGCCGCGCCAGATCTTGAGCGTGACCTTGCCGGCCATCTACTTGTTCTCCTCGATGACCTTGGCGAGGTCATCACGCATCGGAGTGAGGTTCTGGCGCGAGACCTCCATCTCGCCGCCCTTGCCCTTCTTGATCACGACGTTGAACTTCGAGAACTCGGCGGCCTTCTCCGGGTAGTCGTCGCGGAAGTGGCCGCCGCGCGACTCCTTGCGCTCGATCGCAGCGCGCGTGATCGCCTCGCTGACCGTGAGCAGGTTGTCGAGGTCGAGCGCCGTGTGCCAGCCGGGGTTGTACTCGCGGTTGCCGTGCACGCCGACCTTCACCGCGCGCGCCTTCAGCTCCTCGAGGCCCTCGAGCGCCTTCTTCATCTCGTCCTCGACGCGGACGATGCCGACGAGGTCCTGCATCATGTCCTGCAGCGCGTACTGGACGTCGTAGGGGCCTTCCTTCGCGTCCCGCTCGAAGGGCGCGAGCGCGAGCTTGGCGATCTCGTCGATCTGATCGCTCGCCACCGAGACGTCCGCGTTGTCCTTCGCGTACTTCGCGGCGTACTCGCCCGCGCGCTTGCCGAAGACGATGAGGTCCGAGAGCGAGTTGCCGCCCAGGCGGTTCGCGCCGTGCAGCCCGGCGCCGACCTCGCCCGCCGCGAAGAGGCCCGGCACCGCGGACATCTGCGTGTCCGAGTCCACCTGCACACCGCCCATGATGTAGTGCGTCGTCGGGCCGACCTCCATCGCCTCCTTGGTGATGTCGACGCCCGCGAGCTGCATGAACTGGTGGTACATGCTGGGCAGCTTGCGCTTGATGTGCTCGGGCGCGTTCGGGACCTTCTCCTTGATCCACGCGATGTCGAGGAACACGCCGCCGTGCGGCGACCCTCGTCCCGCCTTCACCTCGCGGCGGATGCAGCGCGCGACGTGGTCGCGCGTGAGCAGCTCGGGCGGGCGGCGCGCGCCCTTGTCGCCGGTGACGTAGCGCCAGCCCTCTTCCTCGTTGTCGGACGTGCTCGACTTGTAGTTCTCGGGGATGTCGTCGAACATGAAGCGCTTGCCCTCCTTGTTCCGGAGGACGCCGCCCTCGCCCCGCACGCCTTCGGTCACGAGGATGCCGCGCACGCTCGGCGGCCACACCATGCCCGTCGGGTGGAACTGGACGAACTCCATGTCCATCAGCGTCGCGCCCGCGTGGTACGCGAGCGACTGACCGTCGCCGGTGTACTCCCAGCTGTTGCTGGTGATCTTGTAGGCGCGGCCGATACCGCCCGTGGCGAGGACGACGGCCTTGGCCTTGAAGACGCGGAAGCGTCCGCGCTCGCGGTCATACGCGAACACGCCCGCGACGCGGTCCCCGTCCTTCAGCAGGCGGACGGCCGTGACCTCCATGAAGAAGTCGATGCCCTTGTGGACGCCGTGGTCCTGCAGCGTGCGGATCAGCTCGAGGCCCGTGCGGTCGCCGACGTGCGCGAGGCGCGGATAGCGGTGCCCGCCGAAGTTGCGCTGGAGGATGCGGCCGTCCTTGGTGCGATCGAAGACGGCTCCCCACGCCTCGAGCTCCTTGACGCGCTCGGGCGCCTCCTTCGCGTGGAGCTCGGCCATGCGCCACTGGTTCAGGTACTGCCCGCCACGCATCGTGTCGGCGAAGTGCACCTTCCAGTTGTCGCGGTCGTCCACGTTGCCCATCGCCGCCGCCATGCCGCCCTCGGCCATGACGGTGTGCGCCTTGCCGAGCAGCGACTTGGTGAGGACGGCGACGCGGACGCCGACTGCCGAAGCTTCGATCGCCGCGCGCAGACCCGCGCCGCCGGCTCCGAGCACGATCACGTCGTGCTCGTGTGTCTGGTACTCCGTAGCCATCAGATGATCCTGAAGTCGGTGATGATGCCCATCGAGCAGAGGCGGATGTAGACGTCCGTCAGCGCGACGGAAAAGAGAGAGCACCAGGCGAAGAGCTGGTGCTTGGTGTTGAGCTTGGAGCAGCCGTCGTAGCAAGCGGCACCGAGGCCTCCCTTCGGGAGCGCGTCCTTGCCGCCGCCGATGAGGTGCCGGAGCGAGTGGCAGCCGAACGTGTAGCTGGCGAGCAGGCACACGTTGACGAACATGATGATGGTGCCGACGCCGATGCCGAAGTGCTCGACGCCCGCCGCGTCCGGGAACCACATCGCGAGCCACACGTCGTAGCTCAGCAAGAAGATGAACACGACGGCCGCGTACATGAAGTAGCGGTGCACGTTCTGCAGGATCAGCGGGAGCGAGTTCTCGCCCCAGAAGCTCTTGCCGCGCGCCTCGCCGACGGCGCAGCTCGGCGGGTCCTGCCAGAACGCCTTGTAGTAGGCGCCGCGGTAGTAGTAGCAGGTGAAGCGGAAGCCCCCGGGGAACGGGAGGATCAGGAGCGCGGGCGTGAAGGGGATCCAGGCGGGGATCCAGTCCGGCGGCGGCCCGAACCACGCGTGGTGCGAGGTGCCCCAGAGCTCGGGCGCGTAGAACGGCGAGAGGTAGGGCCCGCTCGTGTAGTACTCGCCCTGGAAGGCGGCCCACGTCGCGTAGACGATGAACGACGTGAAGACCACGAAGGTCAGGAGCTGCGGCGCCCACCACGTGTCCTTGCGGCGGGTCTCCATGTACACGCGCAGGCGGCGCCTGCGGGGCTTGTCCCCTGCGCTGCCTCCGGCAACGGCTTCGGCCATCGATCACTCCCCCGCGCGAAAAACCGGCGCGGTCGGGGGGGCACGCTATCCGGGCGCTCCGCGGGGCGCAACGAAGAAAGCGGCTGCGTCACCCGAAGAAGAGCCACGCGCCGCCGCCGAGCAGCGCGAGCGTGGAGGCGGCGAGCGCCCAGGTGATCTGGGTCAAGCGACGCTCGCCCGCGCCGAGCTCCCGCTCGGGGCGGTTCGTCAGCACGAACATGCGCGCTCCGGACGCGGCGCGCTCGCCGAGGACGAGCTCGGTCGGGGCGTCGCGGTAGCTCGTCGCCTCGCCGCTCCCGCTCGTCACGCGCCGCGCCGGACCGATCGCGACCACGGGGTCTGCCGGCGCGATCGCGCGCTCGATGCAGACGAGGTGCCTCGGCTCGCCGCCCTTCGCGCGCGTCGGGATGCCCCGGGCCTCGAGTGCCTGCCGCACGCGCGCGGGGAGCGGGGGCTCGAACGTCTCGCTGGTGACGTTCGGCAGCAGCTCCTCGCCGTCCACCACGATGCGCGCCGACGTTCCCGAGTCGTCCGTGACCACGAAGGGCGCGCGGCTCTGCTCCGCGAGATGGCGCGTGACGCGCTCGCGCAGGTGCGTTCCGTCGAACGAGCGCTCCGTCTCCGTCACCACGAGGGCGTACCAGACCGCGTCACGGCCCGTGAAGGGCCCGACGAGCGGCTCGAGCGCAGCGGCGACGCCGGCGATCTTGAGCGCGTCGCCGGACCGCGCGCCTCGGATGGGCTGGCGCGGCGTGGCGTGGAACCGAGCGAGGGCGCCGTCGTCCGTCAGCGTGAAGTAGAGGAGCACGAGGGTCGGCAGCGCCGTCACCGCGCCGAGGAAGAGCATCACGAAGCCGAGCCCGTCCGTGTCCACGTCGAGACGACTGTGCGCGCGGCGCGGGCGATCGTCCACGGCCCGCCCTTCGGCGGGCCGAGCTCAGGGGCAGCTGCCGCCGTCGACGCAGATGGCCTGCGACGCGTATGTGCAGCAGCGCGTGCCCGCACCGCACGCGGCGCAGGGGCACGTCGTGCACGAGGGGGGCTGGATGTACGCCTGGCACATGCCGTTCGCGCAGACCTCGCCGGCCGCGCAGACGTTGCCGCATCCGCCGCAGTTCAGCGGATCGCTCGTGAAGGCTCCGCGCTCGAGGCAGCTGCCGTTGCAGAAGGTGAGGCCCACCGCGCCGCACGTGGTGTCGCGGCACTCGCCGGAGATGCACCGCGGGTTGCCGAGGCCCATGCCGAGACAGGTGCGACCACAGCTGCCGCAGTTCTGCACGTCCGTCGTGAGGTGCGTGCAGTTGCCGCCGCAAGAGGTGAGCCCCGGGTCGCAGCTGCACGTGCCTCCGGCGCAGTACTCCGCGTCGCCGCAGGGCATGTTGCAGCCGCCGCAGTCGAGCCCCGACGTCATCGTCGAGACACACGTCGCGCCCGGACCGGTGCCGCACGTGGTGCCGCTGCACGTGCACGCGCCGGCCACGCAGGTGTCGCCGGCGGGGCACTGCGTGCCGCAGGTGCCGCACGCGCGGGGATCGGTCATCGTGTTCACGCAGCGCCCGCCGCACATCGTGTTGCCGGGCGGGCAGGTGCAGACGCCCGAGACGCAGACGTCGCCCGCCGGGCAGGTCGTCGCGCACGTACCGCAGTGCAGCGGATCGCTCGAGAGGTCCGAGCAGACGCCGCCGCCACCACCGCCGCCGCCGCCGCACGAGACCTGGCCCAGGGGGCAGTTGCAGACACCGGAGACGCACGTCGCGCCCGTCGCGCAGCTCCGGCCGCACATCCCACAGTTGCGCGGATCGCTCGAGAGGTCCGCGCACTCGTTGCGCCCGAAGCCGGTGCACGCGACGTCCCCCGGAGGGCACTGGCAGACGCCCGAGACACACGAGGCGCCCGTCGGGCATGCCGTGCCGCACGTGCCGCAGTGGAGCGGGTCGGCCGAGAGATCCGCGCAGACGCCCGGCGAGCCGAAGCCGCCGGGACACGCGACGTCGCCCGCGGGACACATGCACGCGCCCGCCGTGCAGGTCGATCCCGTCGGACAGACACGGCCGCACGCGCCGCAATTGTTCTCGTCCGTCTGCCGGTTCACGCAGCTGCCGCCGCACTGGTCGGGGCTCGCCGCAGGGCACGCCTGGCAGACGCCCGAGACGCACGTCGCGCCCGTCAGGCACTGGTGGTTCGCGCCCGCGCAGCTGCCGCAGTGGTTGGGGTCGGCAGAGAGGTCCGCACACACCGGCGCCCCGGCCGGTGCACAGTTCACCAGGCCAGGGTTGCAGACGCACGTGCCGGCCGTGCAGGTCGCCGTCGACGGACAAGCGTTGCCGCACGAGCCGCAGTTGTTGGTGTCGACCTGCGTGTCGACGCAGCCGCCGCCGCAGATCATCGGAGTCCCGGCCGGGCACACGCACGCGCCCGAGACGCACGTCGCGCCCGCGGCGCACGTGTGGCCGCAGGTGCCGCAGTTCGCCGAGTCCGACGACACGTCGGCGCAGGTGCCACCGCAGTCGATCTGCCCGGTCGGGCACACGCAGGCCCCCGCGGTGCACGTCGCCGTCGCGGGACACGCGTTCGTGCAAGTGCCGCAGTGCGCGCCGTCGCTCGTGACGTCGACGCAGAGCCCGTTGCAAAGCGTGCGTCCGCTCGGACACGCCGAGCACATGCCCGCGGTGCACGTCGCGCCCGTGCCGCAGACGTTGCCGCAGACGCCGCAGTTCATCGTGTCAATCGCCACGTCGGCGCAGGCCCCTCCGCAGAGCATCGAGCCCGTCGCGCACGTGCACGCGCCGCTCACGCAGGTCGACGCCGCAGGGCAGGCGTGACCGCAGGTGCCGCAGTTCGCCATGCTCGTCGAGAGGTCCGCGCACGCGGTCCCGCACGTCACCTGTGCGCCCGGGCACGCGCACGCGCCCGCGGTGCACGACTGGCCGGTCGGGCACGCGTGACCGCACGAGCCGCAGTTCGTCGTGCTCGTCGTGACGTCGACGCACGCACCACCGCAGAGCATCGAGCCGGCGGTGCACCCGCCGTCCACCCCCGGACCTGCTCCGTCGACCCCCGTGTCGGGGCGTGGCAGCCCGGTGTCGGTCATCCCGCCGCCGGAGTCCATCGACGACCCTCCGTCGGTGCCGGGCGCAGGCGTGTCGCTCCCGGAGCAGCCCGCCAGAGCGAGCGCACCGAGAGCTCCGAGCGCGAGAACGCGCGTGTGAAGTCGAGCCATGAGCGATCCTCCTTGGGGCGAGCGGTCCGGGAGACAGAGACGGTTCGAGTCGAGGTTGCGAGGCAGACGCGCGCGGAGCCCCGTCCTTGTCGGCGAGGCTCCGCGGCGGTCGAGGTCGGCTCAGCCGCCGACGCAGATCACGCCGGTGCCGTACGTCGTGCAGGTGAAACCGCCGCCGCCCATGCACGTCGTGCAGGGGCAGGTGGTGCACGTCGTCGGGACGTAGTCCTGGCAACCGCCATCGCACACCTGGTCCACGCCGCAGACGTTGCCGCAACCGTCGCAGTTCAGCGGGTCGGTGCGGATGTCGACGCAAGCGCCGTCGCAGACGCGCATGGGGCTGCCGCCGCCGCCGCACATCCCCGTGCCGACGCAGCTCCCCGCCCGGCAGACCGGCGTCGCGCCGCCGCACGCGTTGCCGACGGTGCCGCAATTCGTCGGATCGGTCTGCAGGTCGACGCAGTTGCCGCCGACGTCGGTGAGACCCGGTCGGCAGACGCACGCGCCGGCCGAGCAGTACTCGGTGTCCGCGCAGGTGTGGCCCACCGTGCCGCAGTTCGTGGGGTCGGAGGTGGTGTTCACCTGGCACGCGCCCGCGACGCACGCCTCCCCGAAGTTGCAGCGCATGGCGCACGTGCCGCAGTGACGCGGATCGGTCTGCGTGTCGGTGCAGACGCTGCCGCCGCCGCCCACGGGACAGCTGGTGAGCCCGCCGCCGCACACGCAGTTGCCGGAGACACACGTGTTGCCGGCACCGCAGTCACGACCGCAGGTGCCGCAGTTGCTCGGGTCGGTGGAGACGTCCACGCACGCGCCGCCGCACACGATCCCGCTGCCCGGGCACGCGCACACGCCAGCCGTGCACGTCTGTCCGGTCGCGCATGCGTGACCGCAGGTGCCGCAGTTCAGCGGGTCGTTCTGGAAGGTCGTGTCGGTGGTGCAGCCCGCGCCCGCGCCGCACGACGTGGTGCCGCTCGGGCACGCGCACGCGCCCGAGGTGCAGATCGCGCCCGAGCCGCACGCGTTGCCGCACGTGCCGCAGTGCTGCGGATCGCTCGAGACGTCGAAGCAGCCGCCGGGGCAGGTGATCGCCGGCGAAAGGCAGGTGCACGCGCCCGAGACGCACGCCTCGCCCGTGTCGCATCGGTTGGGGCACGAGCCGCAGTGCTGCGTGTCGCTCGAGAGATCGGCGCAGTCGGGGCCGCAGGTCACCAGGCCCGTGCTGCACGCGCAGACGCCGGAGCTGCAGGTCTGGTTCGTCGCGCACGCGTGCAAGCAGCCGCCGCAGTTGGCGCCGTCGGTCTGCAGGTTCACGCACGCCGGGCCGCACGTGCTCAGCGGAGCGGTGCAGACCGCGGGGCCGGTGTCGGGGACGGCCGGGCCGGTGTCCCGACCGGACACGCCCGTGTCGCGCCCAGCGGTGTTCGCGTCGTTGCCGCCGGCGCCGCCGTCGGTGGCGGGGTTGCTCTCGCTGGCGCTGCAGCCGATCGACAGGAGCGCGAGCGCGAGCGCGCTCGTACACAGGCAAGACCAAGCCAATCCTCGATGCGTCATCCGCGTCCTCCTCGGTTGGACCGCACCTCCAACGCAAGGAGCGCGCCCAGCCGCGCGGCTGAACTCGGCTTGTTTTCGGGCCGCAACTTCCAGATGCCGTACGGCCGATGCGCAGTGCGCACTGCGCTGCACAGCGCGGCGGCGCGCGCACGGTGCTTCGCGAGGCGCGTCGGCGCGCGCGATCCTTGCACGCGTACCGGCATGCTTCGATGCGCCGCGCTCACCTCGATCGCTCTCGTGCTCTCCAGCTCTGGCTGCTCGGCGGTCGTGTCGCCGGACCCGGGGCGGCTGGGGGGCGACGGAGGTCCCGCCAGCGGACGCGACGCGGCCGTCGTTCCGGGCACCGACTCGGCGACGAGCTGCGGCGCGGGGCTCGTGGACTGCGGCGGCACCTGTGCACAGCTCGCGTCGGACCCGCGGAACTGCGGGGGCTGCGGGCACGGATGCGGGACGACCGAGGCGTGCGTCTCCGGCGTCTGCAGCGGGAGCAACGGTGGCCCGCTCGGCAACCCGGGCGACTGCGGCGCTTCGCACGCGAGCTGCGCCGCGCTCCAGGTCTGTGTGTCGGGCGCGTGCGTCTGCCGCCCGCCCTACACCGACGTCGGCGGCCGGTGCATCGATCTCGCGTCCGATCCCGACAACTGCGGCGCGCCCGGCCACGCGTGCCCCGACCGCTGTGCCGGCGGGGTCTGCATCCGGATGGACTGCCCCGGCGCGACGACCAGCTGCGACGGCGCCTGCGTGGATCTGCGCCGCGACCCAGGGAACTGTGGCGACTGCGGGCGCGCCTGCCGCGGCAACCAGGTGTGCGCGGCCGGCAACTGCCGCGACGTCTTCGTGCCCGGAGGCTGCACGAGCTGCCCGTGCGACGGCTGTGGCGCCGCACCGTGCTGCGCGTATCCCGGAGTCGGAGTGCCGGTCTGCGTCGACGGCGGCGGCGCCTGCCCCTGAGCCGCGGAGGGTCAGCGCCCGCTGCGCAGATCCACGATCACGTCGCGGCGCTCGCCGGCCGCCAGCTCCACGTGCTCGGTGCGCGTGACGTCGAGGGCGGGGTTCGAGAAGACGATGTCGTGCGCCCCCGGCGCGAGCGCGACCCCGACGAGCGGCGTGACGCCGCGCGCCTCGCCGTCGATCGTGACGTCCGCCCACGGACGCGCGTTCAGACGCACCAGCGCTGGAGCGGCGGGCGCGGGAGCCGGCGGCGCGGCAGCCGGCGTGAGAGGAGCCTCGAGCCGCGTGGAGGGTGGACGCGGCGGGTGACGCGAGGCGGAAGCGACGCCGGGGGCGGCGACGGGGACGAGGGCCGGGCCGACGGCGGGGACGGAGGCGGGGGCCCGGCCGCGATCGACGACCGGAGCGGCAGATGCGGCGGGCGCCCCTGTCGCCTCGAGCGCCACGGGGGCCGGCACCGGCCGGCGAGGGAGAGAGAAGAGGAAGAGGCCGAGCGCGATCGCGGCGCCGATGGCGACCACGCGTCCGGGGCTCCGCGACGGAGGAGGTCCTGGTGGCAGCGGCGTGGTGCGCGACTGCGACCGGGGCGACGCGTCGGGCCGCATGCGACGCGCGAACGTCTCGCTCTCGCCCTCGGTGACGTACGAGGCATCCGTCCGGAACTCCTCGACGGACTCGGTGGCCGCCCCCTTGGCCGCCGACGCCAGCGCGCTCGCCTCGCGCGCGAGCAGATCGCGCGGCGAGCGCTTGCTGCGCACGCGCGCCTCCGCGAGGAGCGCCTCGAGGGCGTCGACCACCTCGCCGGCGTTCGCGGGGCGGGCCTCGGGCTCGCGCGCGCACAGCCGCAAGAGCAGCGCCCCGACGCTCGGCGAGACGTCGGCCGGCGCGACGTAGTCGTCTCCTGCGGCCGCGTCGTCGGGGATCGGTCGCTCGTTGAACCTCCCCCCGAGCAGCTCGTCGAGCACGAGACCGAGCGCGTAGAGATCCACCGCCGGACCGACCGAGACGCCGGAGCGCTGCTCGGGCGCCATGTAGCGCCGAGTCCCGCCCGCGCCTCCCGTGCTCGCCTCGTGCACCGCGACGCCGAAGTCGGCGAGCTTCACCTCGCCTGCGCGAGAGACCAGGACGTTGGCGGGCTTGAGATCGCAGTGCGCGAGGCGCCGCTCGTCGGGCAGGCCGTGCACGTAGGCCAGCCCGCGCGCGATCTCGGCCGCGACGAAGAGCGCGACGTCCTCCGGCAGGCGCTCCCCGCGCGCCTCCACGGCGGCGATCATCTGTCGCAGATCGCAGCCATCGACCCACTCCATCGCGAGGTAGTAGTCGTTCTCGCTGCGCCCGAAATCGAAGACGGATACGATGTTCGCGTGCGAGAGCCTCATCGAGACGCGCGCCTCGGCGACGAAGCGCCCGAGCGACGCCGGATCGGCCAGGCGCTCGCAGCGAATGCGCTTGATGCAGAGCTCCTTGGTGACGCCCGCGGCACCGAAGGCGCGCGCGCGATGCACCTCGCCCATCCCCCCGCGGCCGACCCGGCCGAGGAGCGCGTATCGACCCAGACGCCCCGAGAGCACTTCGTCCACGCCAGCGCTCGATCTTGCCTCGTTTTCGCCCTGACCGCACTCGCGACCCCGGCGTTCGCGCAGGAGCCGCGCGAGGTGTTGGTGGTTCGCGCGAGCGAGGCGCTGGCCCGGGAGGCCAGCGCATTGGCGGATCGCATCGTCGAGCGACGCACCGCGGAGGGCGTCGACATCGTGCGCGCGCCCGCGCCCGCGAGCGCGGAGACACCGCGGGGCGGCGTGGCCGAGGCCACGCTGCGGGCGGACGAGGCGTTCGCCGCGCTCGCGCTCACCGACGCCGAGCGGGACCTCGACGCCGCGCTCGAGGCGGCGGACGCGGAGGGGGTCCGCTCACCGGCCGAGATCGTGGCGGTGATGCTGCTGCGCGCGATGGTGCACGGCGCCATGGGCGACGATGCGCGCGCGAACGAGGCGGTGCGTCACGCGCTCGCGATCGATCCCGCCCTCGCCGTGGATCCGGAGCGCTACCCGCCGACGCTCGCGGCGCGCGTCGAGGCGGCGCGAGCGGCGATCCCCGGCTGTGCCGTCACGCTGACGGTCGATCCGAGCGACGCCGCGGTCGCGGTCGACGGCGTGCAGCGGGCGATGCCCCCCGAGCTCGGCTGCGGCATGCACTGGGTCACGGTCTCGCGCACCGGGTTCGCGAGCAGCACGAGACGCGTGGTGCTGGGGGTCGGCGAGGGGCCGGCCGCGCTTGCCGTCGCGCTGGCGGTCGATCCGGCCGCCGCGCTCGCGGCGAGCGGCCCGCCTGGCGCCCCGATCGATCCCCTGGTCGAGCGCGGCGCCGCTGCCCTCGGCCGCAGGCTCCGCGTGCTCGACCTGACGCGCGAGCCAGGGGGCGGCCTCCATGCGGTGCTCGGCGCTCGCAGCGTGCGCGCGGCCGGATCGGCGACGCCCGACGAGCTGGCCGCCGCCCTGCTCGCCCCGATCGACACCGGCCCCGACACCGCCGTCGTCGTCGGCGTCGGCGTCGGCGTCGGCGCGGCCGTCGCGGCCGCGATCGCGATCGGGATCGGCGTCGCGCTCGCGCCCTCGACCCCGGGCTGGATCGGCGTCGGAGAGGTCATCCGGCCTTGAGCGAGCGCCTGCAGCTCGCGTGCGCTCTGCTCGCCCTGGGCGCCTGCACCTCGAGAGCGAGCGTGCCCTTCCGCGTCGTGGCGCTCGGCGACGACCCCTTCTTCGCGGGAACGGCGACCGCGATCGCCGTGACCATGGAGCGAGACGGCGTGCGCGAGCCGGGCACGACGGTGCGCTTCGCTCCCGACGCGACGGCGCTGACCCTTCCCCCGATGCCCTTCGGCAACGGCTACGCGGTCATCGTCGAGACCGAGCTCTCGGGGCTCGTGCTCGCGCGCGGTCGATCGTTTCCGTTCGACGTCTCGCCGGCAGGCGCCAGCCACTCCCCGGACGTGTCGCTCGGCGTCCTCGGACGCTTCGCGCCGGTGGCGACCGGTGACGCGAGCGATCCCTACCTCGCCGTCGTGCCGAGCGCGGACGGCGCGCTGCTCGCCTCCGCGGCCGGGCTCACGCGCTTCGTCGCGCACGGCCCGGGCGGCCTGCCTGCCATCGAGGCGCGCACGCCATGGCCCGCTCCGCGAATCGGCGGCGCGGCCGTCGCCCTCGACCGCCACGTGCTCGTCGTCGGCGGTGCAGCGCCGGGCGCGTCGCTCGTCGATGCGCGAGGCGCCGTGATCGCCGAGATCGCCGGAGCGGAGCTGCCGATCGTCGACGGCGCCGCGATCGCGTCGGTCGACGCGGCGACCGTGCTCGTCGTCGGTGGCACGCGCAGCGACGGATCGCTCGCCCCGGACGTGACGCGCGTGGAGTGGGACGGCGCGCACCTGATCGCGACGGCGCTCGCTCCCTTGCAGCACGCGCGCACGGCCGCGCGCGCCGTCCCGCTGCTGGCGCGGCGACGCGCCACGCCGGAGCCGCGCGTGCTCGTCCTCGACGGCCGGCGAGCGGCCTCCGCCGCGCCGGACCTCGTGCTGCTCGACCCGAGCGGGCAGGACGCGCCGCGCTCCGTCGTGGTGCCGGGTCTGGCCGTCCGGGCCGCCGCGTGCGCGCTCGACACGGGCCTGGTCTTGCTGGCAGGAGGCGTGGACGCGACGGGAGCGGCGACCGGTCAGCTGACGCTGCTCGTCGTGCAGCCCGACGCCGCGCCCGGCAGCGACCCGATCGCCGCGCTGTCTCCCGCGCCGCCGCCGCTCTTCCGAGCGCGGGAGTCGGCCGGCGCGATCGCGCTCGGGCCGGGGCTGGCCCTGATCGTGGCAGGGCGCGACGCCGCAGCCGCCCCCGTCGCCGAGGCCGAGATCGCCGAGATCCAGCTGGACTCACTGCCGGGAAGCGTCGTGCTCACGGGCACGCTCGCGAGCGCCGGAAACGTCACGGCCGCCGCGCCGCTCTCGGACCACACTTTCCTCGTGTCCTCCGACGGCGCACTCTCTCTCTACTTCTCTCCACGCGGCGAGTGACCTCGGCCCGGCCGAGCCGGGCGCTCCTGCCAACGATGACCCACGAAGCCACCACCATCGACGTCCCCGAAGCGGCGCGGCGCGCCGCGCAGCAGAGCAGCGCGTGCGCCGTCGGCGTCGAGGGGCCCGCGCGCGGGATCTTCGAGCTCGGTCCCGGGGTCCCGGTCGCGATCGGACGAAGCCGCGGCTCGGAGATCCGCGTCGACGACCCCGCGGTGAGCCGCCTGCACGCGACCTTGACCTGGGACGGCAAGTCGAGCGTCCGCGTCACCGACCACGGGAGCCGCAACGGCACGCGCGTCGGCTCGCGCCGCGTGTCGGGCGAGACGTTCGCCGCGCACAACGACGTGGTGCACGTCGGGCCGTCCTCGTTCGTGCTGCTCCTTCCCCCGGCCGAGGCGCGGCCGCTGGGAGCGCGCGGCTCGATGCAGCACGCGCTGGCGCTCGCCGATCGCGCCGCGCGCTGTGATCTGAACGTGCTGCTCCTCGGAGAGACGGGCGTCGGCAAGGAGGTGCTCGCGCGCCGCATCCACGAGACGAGCGCGCGCGCCAAGGGGCCCTTCGTCGCGCTGCACTGCGGCGCGATCCCCGAGACCCTCGCCGAGTCGATGCTCTTCGGGCACGAGAAGGGCGCGTTCACCGGCGCCGACGCACGCCGCGACGGCGTGCTCGAGGCGGCGAACGGAGGCACCGTGTTCCTCGACGAGGTGGGCGAGCTCCGCTCCTCGAACCAGGTGCGCCTGCTGCGCGCGCTCGAGGAGCGATCCGTCACGCGCGTCGGGGGGACCAAGCCGGTGCCGCTCGACGTGCGCGTGATCGCCGCGACGCACAGGGACCTCGACCGCGCGACCGCCGACGACGCGTTCCGGCGAGATCTGCTCTATCGCCTCGACGTGTTCCGGATCGAGATCCCCCCGCTGCGCGCGAGGCTCGACGAGCTGCCCGGGCTCGCCCGGGCGATCCTCGCCGACATCGCACCGGGCAAGACGCTCACCGACGACGCGCTCGACGCGCTCGCCAACTACCCCTTCCCCGGCAACGTGCGCGAGCTACGCAACATCCTGTCGCGCACCTCGGCCATCGTCGACGGCGACGCGCTCGACCGGCATGCGATCGAGAGCCTCTTGCCGCGCGGCGCGGGAAAAGCGGAGGGCCCGCTGCGCGGCAGGATCGGGGACACCGAGCGCCAGGCCATCGAAGAAGCGCTCGCCGCGACGGGCGGCAACCAGACGCACGCGGCGGCTCGCCTCGGCATCTCGCGGCGGGGACTCATCTACAAGATGGAGCGCTACGGCCTCAAGAGGCGCGGATGAACCCCGGAGCGCCGTTGGCCTCGTCCTCGCATCCATCCTCGGCCGTGACGGCTCGGCGCGATCGCGGGAATGTGCGGCGAACGCTCACCCTGGCGCTCGTGTCGCTCGGGCTCGCCGCATGTGGGCCCACGCCGGCGATGCCCGACGGCGGCTCCGCCGGCGACGGAAGCGGGCCCGGAGTGCCCGGGACGGTGGCGATCCTGCCGGGCGCGACGGAGGGGCCGCCCACGCCGGTGGAGCGGCTCGATCTGCGCATCGCCGCCGTGCGCATGGTGGGCGACCGCGGTCCCGAGCTCGACCCGCGCGCCGAGGGGATCGGCCTGGTTTCGGTCGGGACCGTGCCCTTCGAGATCGCCATCGGCGAGGTGCCCCCCGCGCTGTACTCGGCCGTGGTGCTGGAGCTCGCCCCGGACGCGAGCGGCCCCGCCCTCGAGCTCGTGACGACCCTCGAGCACGGTCCGACGCTGGACATCGCGACGAACGAGCCGCTCGTCCTGAGCGCGCGCTGCGAGCACGGCGCCGCGGTCAGCACGACGGGCATGGTGCGGATGAACGTGGATCTCGCGCTCGGCGACCCGGTCCAGGCGGTCACCGTCATGGCGCTCCCCGCGCCCGACGGGGCGGGCGTCGTACACGTGAACGAGTCGACCGCCCCCGAGGCGACCGCGGCGTTCCGCGCGATGCTGCAGGCGGTCGTCCACGCGGAGTGCGGTCCCGACGCGACCTGAGCGGCCACCGCTGCGCCGTGTACGAAGGGTGCGCGCTGCGCACGAGTTGCACAGCGAGGCCCCTCAGCGGGCGCCCCCCGGCTCCGCTCGCGCGAGCGTGACCGCGTCGGGGCGCGCCGCCTCGCAGTCGAGGCGCTCGAGCCACGCAGCGAGCGCGGCGTCGATCACCGCGGCGGGCGACGAAGGCTCGAGATCGAGCGGGATCGGGTAGCCGCGCACGGGCGCCTCCAGCTGCGCGAGGTGCTCGTGGATCGCGTGACCGAAGACGATGGGCTGGTCGCGCAAGAGGAGCACGCCCCCCTCGTCCACCATCGCGAGCACGTCGCGCGCGCGCGTCCGAGCGTTCGGGAGCCTCCTCGGACGCTCGCCGATCTGATCGACGAGCGCCCGGTACTGGCGCTGAGCCAGCGCGCGCTTGCTGCGCGGGAAGGTCGCCCACACGAGCGCGTTCATCAGATCGTGGGCGTGCGTGCGCGTCGGGATCGCGCCGAGGCGCGCGATGCGCGCTTCGTAGAGGTCGTCGAGCGAGAGCGGCACGCCGCGCGAGCGCTTCTTCGTCTGCGGCTCGAACCGCTCCGGCGCGACGAACGCCCCGAGCGCCGCCTGCAGCGCGCCCGCGTCCGGCAGCGGATCGACGCTCACGCGCGCCAGCATCGGACGCAGCGGGTCGAACCAGGGCGACGAGAGCTCGAGCGTCACGCGGGGTCGTTTCATGTCCGCCGGACGCGCACGGAGGGGAAGCTGGCACCGATCCGCTCGAGATCTGCGAGGTCGACGCCCGCGGCCTCGGCGGCCGCGACGGGACGCGGAACGAGCGCGACGACGCGACGGACGCGATCGCGGACCTGGGATCGGCCTCGCCACCCCTCGGCCACGACCGGCGTGATCGTGACCAGCCTCACGCCATGTTCCCTCGCGGCGCGCAGGACCACGAGGCCGCGTGCGGCGAACGCATTCGATATTGTCGAGTGCGCGGCACAAACGCGTCAACCGCCGCTCACCGCCGACGGGAAGGCCGGATCCGCCTCCGGCGACCCTCGCGCGGAGGTGAAGCCCGCGGCGTGGGCATCGAGACGCAGCCGCTCACGCACCCCGCGAGCCTACGCCTCGAGCAGATCCTCCGCGAACGTGCGGGCGAGCCCCATGATCGTGTGCTGCGGGTTCACCCCGAGGTTCGACGGGATGACCGACGCGTCGCAGACGACGAGGCCCTCGTAGCCGTGCACGCGACCGCGGCCGTCGGTGACCGCCCGCGTCGGATCGCTGCCCATCACGGCCCCGCCGAAGAGGTGCGAGAGGATCGCGATGTACGCGCGCGGATCGAGCGGCGCGCCCTTGAGCTTCTCGACCTCGTCCGCCCTCGTCTTGAAGGGCCAGCCCGCGATGCCCGTGATCAGCTCCTTGGCGCCCGCGGCCACGTGCTGCTTGCCGAGCAGGTACATGCCCTCCCGGAACTTCAGCATGTCGGCCTGGTCGAGGCCGTAGCGGACGACGGGCTTGCCCGTGAGCATCGAGCGGCTCACCGAGCCGACCGACTCGGCGCGCACGGCGTGGCACCACATCGCGACGTGGCGGTACTGCGAGATGCGCTTCATCAGCTCGACGCCGCCGCCCGAGAAGCGCGACGCGACGAGCTCGAGCGGGATCGCGAGCGTCTCGAGCTTCAGGCCGGGATGCTCGCGGAAGCCCGTCGACGCCCAGCCCTGCGTCGCGCCCACGTTCTGGTCGACGGGGTCGTCGTAGCAGCCGAAGACCCCCGTGCCCGGGTGCGCGCGGAAGAACTTGCCGAGCGCTCGGCTCTTCACGCCGGACGCCATGAGGATCACCGGCGTGTGCGTGACGGAAGCCGCGACGAGCACGGCCTTCTTCGCGCGCACGTGGAACGTGGCGCCCCGCGCGCGCGTACGCGGGTGCACGAAGTGACCGCGCACGCCGGTCGCGCGCCGGCCGTCGATCACGATGCGCTCGACCGGCGCCGACGAGACGACGAGGCCCTGGGCCTCGACCTCGGGAACGAGCGTGATGTTGGTGCTCTGCTTCTTGAGCGCGCGGCAGCCCTGCAGGCACTGGCCCGAGCCGATGCAGCCCTTCACGTAGCGGCGCATGTAGTGGCTCTCGGGGAAGCCCGCGCGCTCGCCGCCGAGGAACGCCAGCTCGTTCGAGCGTCCGCGCGCCGCCGCCGGCACCTCCTCGACGGAGAGCTCGCGCTCGAGCGCGTCCTGGTGCGCCCACACCCGGTCGCGCAGCGTGCCGCGGCCGCCCGCGGCGCCCCCGATCCCCGCCTCGCGCTCCCAGCGGTCGAACACGTCGCCGGGCGTGCGCACGCAGATGGCGGAGTTGATGACCGTGGTGCCGCCCATGCAGCGCGCCTGCACGATCGGCCAGATGGCGCGGCCCATCGCCAGCTGCGCGCCCCAGTCGTCCATCAGGTCGCGGAAGGAGCCGTACGTCGAGTGCGGGTAGTCGCCCGGATCGCGCCACGCGCCGGCCTCCACGATCGCGACGCTCGCGCCCGCGCGGCTGAGCGTGGAGGCCGCCGCTGCGCCGCCCGCGCCGCTGCCGATCACCACGTAGTCGACGTCGGCCTCGTAGGGCGGCTCGCCGCGCTCGCGGAAGGAGACGTGGCTCACGAC
Source organism: Sandaracinaceae bacterium (assembly GCA_044220955.1). Taxonomy (GTDB): domain Bacteria; phylum Myxococcota_A; class Polyangia; order Polyangiales; family Sandaracinaceae; genus JBBSAT01. The sequence continues at coordinate 77,447 of JBGAQA010000004.1, read as the reverse complement.
GTCCTCCACGTGTCCACCGGAGTGCTCGCCGCGGAGGGCCCGGACGGGAGCGCCCGCACGGGCGCGGACGGGAGGGACCGCAGAGGCGAGCCGATGCAATTCAACTCGTCCTCCACGTGTCGGGATCCGGCGGCAGCACCGGCAGCGCGAACTTCTTCCGCACGTCGGGGTGCCGCCCCCAGCAGAGACCCGCCGGCAGCTTCACGAGCATCGCGGTCTGCCGCACCAGGTAGATCGGGTGCGCGCCGAGCTTGTGCGCGTGCTCGTCGCGCAGGCGCTTCGTGAGGAGCAGCGCCGGCAGCGGGACGAAGATCGTGAGGAGCGGCGAGAGGTGATAGACGAGCGCGCCGAGCACCGTGCCGAGCCACATGAGGAACGTGGTCTCGCGCTTGAACTGCACCAGGAACGCGTCGATGCCCACGTCCTCGAGGCCGGGCAGATCGTCGGTCCGCGGGTAGAAGGCGCACATCGCCGAGCGCACGAGCCAGATCATCGGGGCGGGAGCGATCTAGCCGGATTTCGTTGCCCGAGAAAGGAAAACGAGCGAGCGATCGCTCACCGGATGCGGATGTTCACGCCGAAGAAGAACGTGTTCTGCTCGACGCCCGTGTGCACGTGGCGGTAGCCGAACGTGTAGGCGATGTCCGGGTCGAGCTCCATCTCGATGCCCGCGGTCCAGCCGGCCTCGAGCGAGGTGGCCGAGTACGTGTCGCTCCCGAGGCTGCCGATCGAGCTGCCGTTCACGTCCACCTGGAGGAAGTAGCCGCCGACCGAGACGTGGCCGAGCGCGTAGAAGCGCACCGGGTCGACGTCGATGTCGACGCCGCCGCCGATCTGGGCGCGGACCATCCAGCAGTCGTGGAGCGCCGCGGTGAGCGCCTGCGCACCGCCGACCACGTCGACCGAGCCCGCGGCGAAGTCGCCGTAGCCGAACGTGAAGCGTGCGTCCGGGAGGCGTAGCCAGGGCACGGGCCGGTAGCCGAAGCCGAGCGTGATCCCGCCCATCCCCTGATCGAAGTCGTGCGCGAAGCCCTCGAGGTGCGAGCCGCGCTCGATCTCGGGGACCGAGTGCGGAGTGTCCGGGGTGAAGCGGACGTTGCCGAGGTCGATCACGTCGAGATACGGATAGACATCGACGTAGCCCGCCTCGCTCCCCCGGTGGGTGTGGGCATCGCCCGCGGGCGCGGGGGGAGGCGGCGGCGAGGTCGCGGCGCAGGGGATCGGCTCGCCCGTCGCGTCGCGGCAGCCGGCGGGCTCGGTGACGACCTGCGGAGCGGCCGAGCCGAGCAGCAGCGGGAACAGAAGAAAGGAGAAGGCCGGGAGAGCCAGTCGCGTCACGTTCACCTCCGGCGCGCGGTCTGCGCGCGGTCACGGGAACAACGGACGTGGCGCGCCGGCCTTACACCGGTCATCCCTCGGGGATATGACTTCCAGACCGATCGCCGTTTCCTCCTCTCTCGTGCTCGCCCTGCTCGCCCTGCCCGCCGGATGCGGCGGAGGCGCGACCCCGGGCACCGACGCCGCGTCCGGAAGCGACGCGGGCTCGGTCATCGACGCAGGCTCGACCTCCGACACCGGGACCACGACCGGCGACGCCGGGACCGACGCCGCGTCGGGGAGCGACACCGGAGCCACGGACGACGCCGCGCTCGCCCGCGACTCCGGCGGCGGCGCCGACACCGGCAGCACGATCGACGCGTTCAACACGCACGACGCCGCCGCCGGCGGGGACGCGGACATCGCGGCGTGCAGCTACGTCGCCGTCGACGAGGTCGTCGTGCTCTGCGGCGCGGACTACGTCTTCGTCAGCCACTTCACGAGCGACGCCCCTCGCTGCCCGCCCTTCTACGCGTTCGATCCGGACGGCGCGCACTTCCCGAACACCGCCGCGGCGATCGCGTCGGACGCCACGTGCGACGCGAGCTGCGAGTGGCACTTCGCGACCTCGGTCACGCGCCTCTACTGCGGTCACCGCACCGGCTACGAGACGCTCTCCGCGACCGGCTGCGCCGACGTCTATCGCTTCGCCGAGGGCTACTACCCCTCGGTCGAGGCGCACGACGCCGCCAACCCCTGCCCCTGAGCGGGGCGCTCGACCGACGCGCGACCGGCGTCCGCGTCGGCCGGCGCGCATGCGCACTCCGAGACGCGCGTGGTCGCCTCGCCGCACGAAGACTGGGCGCGCTCGCAGCGCCCGTGAGAGCGCTCGTCGCCGAGCTCGTCCGCGAGCTGGCAGATCCGCCGCGCGGCGTCGCAGATGGACGTGCCCGCGTGGCAGCGCTGCTCGCACGCGGGCCCGGCCTCCTCGAGCGCCTGCTCGGCGGCGTGCAGGCGCGCCTCCTGCGCGTCCATCTCGCGCAGCGGATCGGGCCGCGCGTCGGGGCGCTGCAGCGTCGAGGCGCCGCCGCACGAGGCCACGAACGGGAGCACGAGCAGGGCGAGCCAGGGAGCGTAGCGAGCGAGCGAGCGGATCATGGCGTTCCTCCCGGAGCGTCGGGCGCGGCGGTGAGGCCGAGCACGACGCGGTTGATGGCGATGCTGCGCTCGAGCTCGTCGATCGCCGCCTCCGACTCGGTGCGCGCGCCGGTCGCGTCTCCGGTGTCGCGCAGGTGGGCGGCGCGGCTCTGGTGCACCCGGCCGAGCACGACGTGCAGGCGCGCGCGGAAGTAGCTGTCGCGCGTGGACTCGCGCAGGCCCGCGTCGGCCTGCGCCTCGGCCGCGGCCGTGTCCTCGCGGGCGAGCTCGAGCTCCGCGATGCGCCCGTAGGCGTCGAGCCGCACGTCCTCGCGCTCCGCCGCGTCCGGGGGGAAGGGGACGTCGAGGATCCGCCGTGCGGCCGCGATCGCGCCCGGGAGCTCGCCGCGCGCCTCGAGCTCGTCGGACTCGTGCTGGAGCGCCTGCGCCGTGCCGATCGCCGAGAGCAGCCCCTGCGAGGGCCTCCCCGGAGCCCCGCCGCTGCGCTGCTCCGCGCAGCCGACGACGGCGACGGCGAGCCCGACCCCGAGGACCACCAGCGCCCTCATCGGGCACCTGCCGCGAGGACCGCGAAGTAGTCGTGCGCGCGCGCCGTCGCGATGCGATCCATGCGCTCGCTCGCGCGCTGCTCGTCGGGGAACGGCGCGGCGAAGAGCGCATCGGTCGGCCCGCCGAACGCCGCGATCGGAGCGGTGCTCCCCGCCCCTTCCCGCGCGCCGACGCCGCTCAGCGCCCAGCCGATCGGGAGCGAGGCCGCGAGCAGCACGGCGGCCGCGGCGGCCAGCCAGCGGCTGCGCGTGCGCGCCCGCGACGCGGACGCCCCCCGGACCATCGCACGCTCGATCGCCTGCGCCTTCCGCTCACCGGCGAGCGGCTCCGGTCTCCGCGTCGCCTTCAGCGCGGCCGCGAACGCCGCGTCGGAGCCCGGCGCGGGGTCCCGCTTCGCGTCCAGCGCGCGCGCGAGCTCGGCGGCGGCGCGCAGCTCCTCCTCGGTCGGCTCGGGCTCGTCGTCGATCGCGCTCATGGCTCACTCCTCTTCATGTGAGGGCTCCGAAGCTCTTCTTCAACGCGGCGAGCGCGCGGTGGAGCACGACGTCGAACGTCGGCACCGTCACGCCGAGCGCCTCCGCGCACGCCTCGCGGCTCCGATCGTCGAAGATGCGCAGCTCGATCGCGCGGCGGTAGCGCTCGTTCAGCGCGTCGAGCGCCGCACGCAGGCGCACCTCCCGCGCGCGCAGCTCCTCGGCCTCGATCAGCTCCGCCTCGGCGCCCGCCTCGATGCGGGGCGGCAGCACCGCCACCTCGGCCTCGTAGCGCTCGGTCATGCGCCGCTCCGCGCTCCGCCTTCGCGCGCCGTCCACGATGCGGTGGATCGCGATCCGGCGAAGCCAGGGCCACATCCCGCGCCCCTCGTCCCAGCGGAAGTCGGCGATGCGCTCCACCGCGCGCGAGAGCGTGTCCTCGAGGATCTCGCCCGCGTCGGCGCGCGATCCCACGCGCGGCAGGATGATGGCGTCGTGGAGCGGTCCGGAGAAGTGATCGAGCAGCGCGCGGAGCGCGGCGGCGTCGCCGGCGATGGCGCGCCCGCAGAGATCGCGCTCGCGCGCGACGTCCCACTCGTCGTTCGTGCTCGGGGGCCCCACGCGTGCGGGGCGAGGATAGGCCAGAAGCAGGTGCTCACCGCCAGCCGGCGAACGACGCGCTCACCGGCGCCACGGTCCACCCCCCGGAGGCCGCCGGGCTCGCGGTCGGGTCGGGCAGGAGCGCTGCCGTGCGCTCGAGCAGCGCGATGGGCTCGTCGAGCGACGCAGCGCGCGCCACCTCGCCCATCGCCCGCAGCGTGGCCTGTGCCGCCCGCGCCTCCGCGAGCGCGCCGTGCGCGAAGCCGCCGGCCCGGACCGAGTCGCCGAGGTCGACGAGGTGGCTCGCCTCGCGCACCGACCACGCGATGCGCCCGAGCGTGACGTTGCGGAGCACCGACGCGTCGAGGGGCGGGCTCGTGGCCGAGCCGTTCTGCGTGAGCACGAGCGAGGTCTCTGCGACCGCCGCCGCCGAGCGGTCGAGCGAGCCGAGCGCGACGTCGACCGGGATCGCCACCATGCCGGCTCCCGGCGGCAGATCGATCTCGTGCACGATCACGAGCGCCTCGTCCGCGGCCACGTCGCCGAGCGCGGTGTCGAGCACGTTCCCCTCGAGGCGCGTCCGCTCGTCGTAGCTGCGCGCGAGCACGGCGCCCGGCGGAAGCGTGACGCGTACGTGCGCGTCGCGCGCCGCGATCCCGGTGAGCGCCGAGAGCTCGCGGCCGAACACGCGCTCGACCTCCGCCGGCCGGTCGACGTAGTGGAAGGCGCCGCCCGCGCCGTTCGCGAGGGACTCGAGGAGCCCGAAGTCGATCTGCTCGCCCAGGCCGATCGTGGTGAGCGCGATCGTCCGCGCGCGCGCGGCATCGGCGTAGCGCGCGAGCACGTCGGGCCGCGTCTGCCCGACCGTCGCCACACCATCCGAGAGGAGCACGACGCGCGTCACGGGCGCGCCGGTCTGCGCCTGCATCGCCTGGGCGATCGCGAGCCCGCGCTCGAGGCCCGCGCCGAGGTTGGTGGCGCCGTACGCGCGCAGGCCCCCGATCGCGCCGAGGATGGTCGCGCGCGCCGCGCCGACGTCGGCGGGCGGCAGCGCGACGAAGGCGTCGTCGGCGAAGGTCACGATCGCGATGCGATCGCGCGGGTCGAGCCCTTCGACGAAGCGCGCGAGCGCCTGGCGGACCGCGCCGATCTTGTCGTCCTCCTGCATCGAGCCGGAGACGTCGATCACGACCACGACGTTGGCGGCCTCCCGCACGAGGGATGTGCCGCCGCGGATCGAGACCTGGACGATCGCGCGACCGCCGCTCGCCGCGAGGGTCGAGGACCCGAGGCGCGCGTCGAGCAGCACGGGGAGCGTGCTCGTCGCCCCGATCGGCGGCCGCGGCGCGTCCTCTTCCGCGTGTACGTCGATGAAGTCCGCGGCGCGCACCTCCTCGGCGCGCACGATCGCGCCCTCCGTCGCCGCGCGGCGGAAGCGCGCGTACGAGGCGCTGCTGCCGCCGCATCCGCTGGCGGAGAAGAGGGCGAGGACGAACGCGAGAGCCGGGGAGTGACGCACGGGCACCTCCACCCGAAGAACGGAGCGAGCCGGCCGGCCTTACACCCCATCGACGTTTTCCTCGGGCGGCCCCATCCTCCCGCGCATGGCTCTTCCCCCCTGCGGCATGTACCGGACCCGCGAGGCCATCGGACCGATCCCGGCCGGACGCCTCGTCTACTTCCACAACCACGGCAACCCGGGCGCGGGCCTCTATCTCCCCGAGCGCTGGGAAGGAAACCGGGCGCGCTTCTCCGCGAACGGGCACTCCCTGCCGAGCGAGGCCAGCGCCGCCGCGCTCGAGCCGCTGGCGGCCGAGGGGTTCTATTGCGTCACGGAGGCCTTCCACTGCTGCGAGAAGAAGTGCCGCCTCTTCGAGGCCTCGCTCCTGGTCCAGCTGGGCTACGACGGCGCGGCGCAGCCCATTCTCTTCGTGCCCGAGCTCGAGGGCGCCAAGGTCGGGCTGCCCGAGCGAGGCGTGCGCGTGGACGCGACTTGTTTCGACAAGATGGTCCCCCTGCTGGTCGCCGAGAAGGCGCGAGAGCCGGACGCACACGAGCTCGTGCTCCATTGACATGAGCGCGCGCTACGTCTGCGACCGGTGCGGGCATGCGTTCGAGAGCGGCGACGCGCGCTGCCCGAGGTGCCTGCGCAAGAGCAGCGTGCGCGCGGAGGGCGAGCGCGCGTCGTCGAGCGAGGCCGCGCGCCTCGCAGCCGGGGACCACTCGCAGAGCGACACCGCGCGCCGCGGCACCGCGCTCGTCGTCGCGATCGGGCTCTGTGCGCTCGTGCTCGCGCTCGGCGCGCTCGCCTGGCCGACGCTCGCCCAGGCCGGCCTGAGGATCCCGACGCTCGCGGCCGCCGCCGTGGCCGTGCCGCTGTGGATCCACGCGGCGCTGACGACGAAGACGTGGCGCGCGTTCGCCGTCCGCGCGGCGCTGGGCGCCGGTCTGAGCGCGTGGGCGGCCGCGTGTGCGCTGCTCGCCATCGTGTCTGGCGCGCCGTCCGCGGTCTTCACGGGGGCCGTGGGGGTCTGCCTCTTCGCCGGAGGCATCGTCATGGTGCTGATGTGGCTGCGACGAGGCGAGGAGCCCACGCCGCAGGCGGGGAAGCGTCGCTGACGCCAGCGCGAAGGGCGTGCTCGCGGGGCACACCCCCGTGCACTCCGTTGCCCGGTGGCACGTGCTGGCGCGGCCCGAGGGCGCGAATTGCGCTGGATCAACCCGCTGCCAATTCCGGCACGCCCGCTGCTTGGGGAGGCCCCCATGCGCAACTCCATCGCCCTCGCGTGCGTCCTCGGCCTGCTCGGCGGCTGCCGCGCCCCCGACCCGCTGAGCCCGCCGAGCTCGCCCTACGACTACTTCCCGACGCCCCCGGCGGCCACCGGCGAGTACATCGACCCGCGCGCCGCGTCGGTGATCACCTCCTCGCACCCGCTCCCCCCGATCTCGGGCGGCACGCTGGCCGTCACGCACGACGGCACGCAGATCATCGCGGCCGACCCCGACCGCGACCGGATCCTCCTCGTGGACGTCGCGTCGAGCGAGGTCACGACGGTCCGCGTCCCGGAGGGCTCGGAGCCGGGCCGCGTCGCGGTGGACGAGGAGAACCGCGTCGCGCACGTGGTGCTCCGCGGCAGCGGCGAGGTCGCATCGGTCGGGCTCGGCGGCACGCCGACCATCACGCGCCGGACCGTGTGCGCGGCGCCCCGCGGCATCGCCGTCGACGCGACGCGCGGCCAGGTGCGCGTCGCGTGCCGCGACGGCGAGATCGCCACGTTCGATCCCTCCTCGAGCACGCCTCCCTCGCTGCTCGACACCGGCATCGACGACCTGCGCGACGTGATCGTCCGCGGCGACGAGCTCGTCGTGACGCGCTTCCGGAGCGCGGAGATCATCCGCTTGGACCAGAACGGCGTCGAGCTCGGCCGCGTCCAGCCGACGGCGAGCATCTCGCCGACGTCGGTGCGCAGCGACGGCTCGCCCGCGCAGTTCCAGCCCTCGGTGGCGTGGCGCGCGATCCCGCTCGGCGACGGAATCCTCGTCTCCCACCAGCGCTCGAGCGACGGCGACCTCCAGCTCGCGCCCGGCGCGTACTACGACACGGGCGTCTGCAGCGGCTCGATCGTGCAGTCCGCCGCGACCATCTTCCACGGCGACGCGCTCGAGGCGGTCGACTCGCCGAACATCGCGGGCGCGACGCTGCCGGTGGACATCGCGGTGAGCGCGACGACCGGCGAGGTCGCGATCGTGGGCGCCGGGGTCGAGAGCACCGAGTTCCACCCGAGCGTCACGCGCATCGAGCAGGCCTCGCTCGACTCCGGATCGCCCTACGGCTACGGCTCCGGCGGCTGCATCCAGGACTACGCGAGCAGCTACGGCGACACGGGCGCCGACGCCGAGCACACCCCGAACGCGATCGCCGTCGCCTACCTCCCGGACGGACGCCTCGTGGTCCAGGGGCGGGAGCCGGCGCAGATCCGGATCGAGAGCCGCGTGATCAGCCTCGGCGGCGGCGCGGCGTTCGACACGGGCCACGCGTTCTTCCACGGCGACGCTGGCCATGGAACGGCGTGCGCGTCGTGTCACCCCGAGGGCGGCGACGACGGCCGGGTGTGGACCTTCGCCGACGTCGGCCCGCGCCGCACGCCGACGGTGCCGGCCGGCTTCCTCGACACCGCGCCCTTTCACTGGAGCGGCGACCTGCCCGACCTCTCGCACCTGATGGGGACGGTGTTCACGCAGCGCATGGGCGGCCCGACCGTCGACGCGCGCCACATCGAGGCGATCGGCGGCTGGCTCGACACGCGGCCGACCGACGCACCGCGCATGGCGCGTGGTGACGCGGCCTCGCGCGGTGCGCAGGTCTTCGTCGAGGCGGGCTGCGCGAGCTGCCACTCGGGGGCGATGCTCACGAACAACGAGACCGTGGACGTGGGCACCCGGGGAGCGTTCCAGGTCCCTTCGCTCGTGGGCGTCTCCCGCGCGCTCCCGGTGATGCACGACGGCTGCGCGCGAACGCTGCGCGAGCGCTTCGAGCCCCGCTGCGGTGGGTCCGCGCACGGCGCGATCTCGTCGGCGAGCGATCCGCGGGTCGACGACCTCGTCGCGTACCTCGAGACGCTCTGAGGGCGAGCGCGCGCCGGCGGACCGAGGCGCGAACCGCCGTCAGGCGGCGATGCGAACCGGCTCGACGGGCGCTCGCGCCGGCTCCGGCACGACGAGACGGTCGAGCCCCGTCATGTCGTCGGCCTCGTCCGCGTCTGCCACCCGCGCGACCTGTGCGGGCTCGAGACCGAGGACGTCGAGCACCCTGTGGAGCGCGTGGCTCACGCCGTCGATCGCGTCGTGGCGGCGATCCTCGCGCCGCGTCCGCGCCAGGCGGGTGAGCGCGTCCTGCATCGTACCCACGACGCGCTCGTGGCACTGCTCCACCCACTTCTCGTCCGCCGCCGCGTCCTCGCCGGTCCAGGCGAAGTGGATCGGCGAGAGCACCTCCGAGTAGATGCGGGTCGGCATCGGCACGTAGGGGGGCGGGAAGCCGACCGTGAGGCCCCACGGGAACGAGAGCACCGTCGGCAGGACGTTCACGCGCGCCCAGCGCGGCAGCCCGAGCGCCTTGGCGACGCGACCACCGTCGTCGAGGACCACGAACCCCGAGTGCGCGCCCGCGGTGACGATCGGCGAGATCGGCACGCCGGCCCGCAGCGCGAGCTTCACGTAGCCGCGTCGGCCACCGAACACGATGCGGTCGCGCTGCGAGAAGGGCCGCATGACCTCGACGTCGCCGCCGGGGTAGACGAGCGCCTTGCTGCCGCGCGCGAAGATGCGCTCGGCGGTGCCGGGACGCGCGCGAACGGCGCCGACCGGGCACAGGAGGCGGTTCAGCGCCGGCGGCCTGAGCGCCAGATCGTGCGCGAGCCCGTAGGGCATGTCGTTCATCCCGCGCGCGCGGAAGATGGCGCTGCCGAGGATGAAGACGTCGGGCATCAAGAGGCCCGCGTTGTGGTTCGCGACGTAGAGCGCGGGCCCCGCCGGGATGCGGCCGAGGCCGGAGACCCTGGGCGAGAAGAACCTCTCGAGGATCGGATCGAGCCGGCCGAAGAACGCCGCGATGTGGGCGGGGTCGCGGTTCTCGAGAGAGTCGGGGTCGAAGCGGTGAGCGGTCACGGGAGTCCCCACGGGCGAGGTTGATTGCCTCGGCAACGCTTGTGGTCGCAACAATGTGCCAGCACCCCGTCCGGGCACAAGGGGGGCCGCGCGCCGTGACGAAACAATTGCGCGGGCCGCCTCACCCGGCCCTCGTCTCGCGCGGCCGGGGACGTGGAGCCGGAGTGAGGCTCATCCGTCGGCGCCCGTCTCGGGCGCGGCCGGCGGGCGCCGACGTCGCGCGAGCCGAGAGGCCGGGCGAGCGAGGAGCGAGAGCGCCGTGACGAGCAGCGCCGCCGCCCCCGGAAGGCCCGACCCGAACGGGACACCGAGCGCGTGCAGCGACGCGAGGATGGCCGCCGCGTAGACCAGCCGGTGCAGCGCGGACCAGGCCCGCACACGGAGCGCTCGCTGGACCGCCGCGAACGAGGTGAGCAGCAGCGCCGCCAGGATCCCGAGCGCCAGCGCCCCGTGGCGCAGCCACGGGACGGCGGCGATCGGGCTCAGGACGAGCGGCGAGACGTAGCTCGACAGCGCGATGCAGGCGTGCCCGAGCGCGACCAGCGCGGCCGCGATCCCGACGCGCCGGCGACCCACGCGCAGCGCCACCGCGCGCGCAGGAGCGAGCCACGGGGCGGCCGGGCTCGACGCGAGCGCGAGGAGCAGCAGCACGATCGCCACCGTCCCGGTCCCGCGCGCCAGCCCGTGGCCGGGCCGGGCGAGCGTCGCCGCCCACACCCCGGCGAGCGCGGCGAGGCCGAGCGCGGCGACGGTGAGTCGCTGATCCAGCGCTCTCACAGGGACCTCAGGAACGCCACCAGCGCGCGCCGGGCGTGCTCGTCGAGCCCGCGCGTGTGGCCGTGGCGGTCGGCGCTGTTGTGCTCGGCGAGCAGGCTCGCCAGCGTCGATGCGCGGCCGTCGTAGAGATAAGGAGCGCTCGCGGCGACCGAGCGCAGCGAGGGGACGTCGAGCAAGCGGGCGTCCGCCTCGCCGTGCTCCTCCGGGAAGACGGCGTCGATCGCGTGCAGCCCCAGCGACGTGAACGCGGGCGGCGCGTGGCAATCGGGGCAGCCGGCGCCGAAGAAGACGTCGAGCCCCTCGCGCTCGAGCGCGGCCTCGCGCGCGACGAACGTGGGAGGCGGCGGCAGCGTCTCGAGCCACGCCTCGACGTTGGCGCCCCGGTCCCCGGCGGACTCCCGGTAGCCGCGGTACTCGGTCACCGCCACCTCGTGCAGATCGCGCAGGCGCGGGTAGCTCCCGTCACGCAGGTAGGGCGAGGTGCCGGTCAGGCCGCGCACGTCGAGGGTCGGCGCGAGCACCCTTCCGCCGATGTTGTGCGCGGCGCCGTCGGTGCCGCCGTGCAGGTGGCAGCTCTGACAGGACACGCCCGAGCGCGTCGCCTCGTAGAACGCACGCTCGCCGAAGCGCAGCTGGAGCGCGGACGGGTCGGTGGCCAAGAGCTCGCGGTCGCGCGCCGCGAGCGCGATCGTGCGCGACGGCGCGCCGCGCACGTCGAGGACCACCACGAGGGCGCTCGAGGGCGACGTGATCACGCGCGATCCGTCGGCGAGCTCGACCGCCGAGAAGGGCGCGGACACCCCGAGCGCCGCCGTGTCCACGACGCGAGGCGCGGCGCCACCGATCTCCTCGATCTCGTCGGTTCCCGCGAACGCCACCAGCAGTCGACCGTCGGCCGCGAACGCGATCCCCATCGGGCTCGCCCCTCGATCCACGTCACCCGCGTGATCCTGGCGATCGGTGCGGAACGCAGTCAGGCGGTCCTCGACGAGCGCGAGCGTCGCCGTGTCGAACGAGGCGAGGCGATCCTGCGCGAAGTGATTGCCGAGCCGCGACGCCCCGTCCTCGTCGAGATCGCCGAGGGCGACGACGACGCGCGCGCCGGAGGGATCGACCGCGAGATGCGCGGCCGGCATCGCGAGCGCCCGCGATGCCCGAGCGACGAGCGTACCGCCCGCCCGCTCGATGCGAACGAGCGCCGCAGGGCTCCGCGTCGCGAGGATCAACGCCGCTTGTCCCGGCACGCCCGCGAGGAAGAGCGGGCTCCCCTCGATCGAGAGCCGGGCCGGCGACGGGCCCGAGCAGCGGACCTCGGCGTCCGGTCCTTCGCGCGCATGGCAAGGCTGCCCTTCGAGCTCTGCGAGCGCCGTGGCTCCCGGGCCCCCGGCGTCCGCGGTCTGCCGCCTGCGCGCGGCGTCGAGGTGTAGGACGCGGCGCGCGAAGCGGTGCACGACGAACAGCGAACCGTCGTCGTAGATCGCGCAGTCGGTCGGGCCGTCGAGCGTGCCGATCCGCTCCGGCTCGCCGCCCACCGAGAGCACGACCACCTCGTCGGTCTCCTCGCTCGGCACGCACGCGTGCGTCCGGTCGGGCGAGGTGCGGAGCCAGCGCGGGTGCGCAGCCGGTGTCGCCGCGAGCAGTGTCCGCTCGTGCGCGATCCCGTCCACCTCGATGGTCGCGCGCGACACGCGCGGCGGCGGCGGCCCAGCCGACCGAGGGTCGTAGTCCACACGGAACACGCCGTGCCCCATGCCCTCGGCGTCGATCCACTCCACCCTCGGGCCCAGCCGCACCCGCACGTGCGCGCCCGACGCCCGAACGAAGAAGGTCTGTGGGCGATCGGCCGAGACGAGGCGCGGCGCGATCGCGGGGTCGGCGTCGAGCGCGAGCCGATCGCCGAGGTGCTCGAGCGGATCGCCGAGCCCCTCGTGCTCCACGATCGTGCGCCAGCGCGCGAGCAGGTCGCGGGCGGGGACCACGAGCACGAGCGCGACGCCGAGGGCGAGGTGCAGTCGCGGGATCGCGGTGGCCTGCGGGGGCCAGCCGGCGACGCGCGCAGCGTTCACGAGCGCCCAGGCTCCCGCGTACGCGAGGACGAGGCCCGCGGCGCCGTCGACCCGCGCGAGCGCCGCGATCACGACGGCGAGCACGAGGGTCGCGAGATCGGACGCAGGCTGTCGCACCGGAGAGGGGAGAATGTCGCTAGGCTCCGTGCGATGTCGAGCGAGGTCGCGATCGAGGAGATCGTCGGCGGCGTGCGCTTCGGGGTGCTCGTCGCGCCGCGGGCGAGCCGCGAGACGGTGATCGGCACGCACGATGGCGCGCTCAAGGTCGCGCTGACGGCCCCGCCGGTCGATGGAGCGGCGAACGAGGCGCTGATCGCGTTCGTCGCCAAGGCCCTGCGCGTGGCCAGGCGCGAGGTGCGCATCACGGCAGGACAGAGGTCTCGGCGCAAGCGGGTCGAGGTGATGGGCGTGCGGCCCGGAGACGTCCGCGCGCTGCTCGGATCGAGCGAGGCGCCGCCCTGATCGGCTGTCACGCGAGACCGTCGATCGCGCGACGGTCGATGACAGACTGTCACTCGAGCGGCGCCGGAGCCTCGGATCTCCCGCGAAACCTGGGCTGCCCGACGCGGCACGGACCCTGCTGCAGGGTGCGCTCATGGAGCTCTTCGGTCTCACCCGCGCGCAGGTCGCGCTCTGGTCTTCGGCCTTGTTGGTGACGCTCGCCCTCGGCACCGCCGTCGCGGACGCGATGGTCGAGACGGACACGGAGCGCCTGGAGGAGGTCGCCCGGGTCCTCACGCTCGACGGCGCCGATCGTCGGGTCGACGGGCTGCTCGCCTGGGCCGCTCCGTCGCGCGAGCCGGTGTACGTGAGCGCGGGCCGTGCGCACTGGCGCATCGACGACGAAGCGGCGCTGCCCGACGTCCTGCACGACGCGCTCGAGCCGCTCGACCGCGACGGTCACGTGGAGATCGTGCAGGACGAGGTCGACGTCCGCGGCGAGACGGGCACGGTCTCGGTCGGCGCGCGCGTCGACGGCGAGCGCGTGCACGTCACGCTGACGCTCCGCCGCGAGGGCCAGGGCTGGCTCCTCTCGGGCGTCCGCACGTACTGACGACGCTCAGGCGAGCGCGAGCGCGAAGAAGGTCCAGAGGCGCGTCGCGAGGAACACGGCGTCGGCCGCGCGCGAGCGCAGCGCGTGAGCGCGATCCCGGTGGCCTCCGAGCTCCGCGGCGGCGAGTGCCACGAGGAACGTGCCTCGCAGCGCGAGCGGCGGCACGAACGCCGCGGCCAGCGCGGTGGTGATCCAGCTGGCATGGAGGCAGGCACCGGCGCCGAACAGGACGAGCGCGAGCACGGACGACGTGCGCGGGCCGAGCAGCGCCGCCGCCGTGCGCAGGCCCGCGGAGGCCTCTTCGTCGTGGTCGATCGCGCATTCGCCGACGTACACGGCGTAGTCGACGACGCCGGTGGCGAGCGCCACGAGCAGCACGAGCGCCCCGCCGCCGTGCCCGGCCGCGCCGGCTCCCGCGGCCCAGAGCGCGGCATAGCTCCCGACGAACGCCGCGGCGTGGCCGAGCCAGTGGGCCTTCCAGCGCGAGCGCACCGGATGCGGCGACAGGAAGTTGAACGAGTAGAGCACGCCGAACGCGAGCAGCGCGACGAGCGCGAGACGAGCGTCGCCGTCCACCGCGAGCAACGCGACGCAGAGCAGCGCGACCTCGACCACGCTCGCGCCGACGACGAACCGCGCGCTGCGCCGCAGGCCGCGCGCGAGCTCGGGGCGGCTCGCAAGGTCGAGCGACTCGTCGGTGAGCACGTTGAGGCGGGTCACCAGGAGCGTGACCGCGACGACCGCGAGCGTGACCCAGGCCAGCGGCAGGACGTCCCGTCCGTGGCGGAGCGCGTAGCCGCTCCACGCGAGCAGCGGCACCGGCGCGATCTTGGGGAGGCGCGCCGTGCGAACCACGTCGCGTAGGCCCACGCGCAGCGTGCTGGCGTGCGCGCTCATACCTGCCTCGTGTCGATGTTCTGGATCGCCAGATCGAAGGCGCTCCCGACCGTCCACCAGGCCGCGCGCGCGGGCCAAGGCGCGTGCGCCGCGCGCACCGCGTCGAACTCGAGCAGCTCGACCGCGCCGCGCCGCCGCTTGAAGTCGGACACCCCGGTGCTGAGGAAGAGCGCTCTCTGCTCGCGCTCGGCGCGCTGGAAGAGGGTCGAGACGAGCGCGCGGTAGACGGGCAGGTCCCGCTGGGAGACGGCCGGATCGTGCCCCACGCTCAGGCCGAGCAGCGCACCGTCGGCGTCGATCGCGTGGGTCACGAAGCCGACCAGCGCGCCGTCCGAGTGGAGCATCGTCACCGCGCCCCAGCCGGAGTCGAGCAGGTGCGCGAAGTACGCGCGCGTGTACGCCGGGTTCATCCGCGAGTACTTCTCCACGTAGAGCCTGCGATAGAGCGCCGGGATGGCGTCGAGGTCGTGCGCGGAGGGCTCGTGTCCGACGACGAAGCGCTCGACGGCGCGCGCGTCGCAGACGCGCTGGCGCCGCGTGTCGCGAGACTCCACCCGGCGATCGCTGCTCCACACGTGGATCGGACGGCTCACCACGAGCTCGTAGCCCGCCGCCGCGAAGCTCGAGCAGTGCTCCGTCTCGTCGCGCGTCAGACCGCGAAACACGAGGGTGTGCGTCGGGTACTCGCGCTCGAGGTGGCGCGTGAGCGCCTCGAGGCTCGAGCGGTCGAAGCGCACGCGCGGCGAGGTGCTCATGAGCCAGTGATTCACGTACGCGACACGATTGAACGACGACCAGCGCAGCGGGTGCTCGAGCCCCGCGATCACCTTGTCGAAGACCCGCGTGAAGGCGTCCTGTCGCAGACGCGGGATCTCGTCTCGTACGTAGCGGACGTAGTAGCCGATCGGAGAGGTCAGGTAGCAGTCCGTGTCCCCACCGTCGTTCAGCAGGATCGGCACCAGCGTCTCGCCGACCGCGACGACCTCCATCCGGACGTCTCCGACGTTGTCGGCGTACTGGCGCAGCGGACCGCGCACGAGCGCCGCGAGGTAGCGACCGCGGGCCCCATGGCGATCGCCCTCGAGGCGCGCCGCTCCAGCAGCGCCCCGGAAGTGCTCGACGGGCTCAGTCATGGCCCGCTCCGACGGAGGCCCCGAGGGTGATCGCGTGAAGTCGGAACGCGGCCGTGAGCGGCGTCGATCCGAAGTACGACGCACGACGTCCCAGCGAGAAGAACGGCTCCGGCCGCAACGGCCGGGACACGTCGCGCAGCGGAAGCGCGAGCTCGAGCACGTGCTCGGCCTCGAGCCCGGCGTAGAACGCCGCGGCGGCCCGGCACGCCTGCTCCAGGGACGTCGCCTCGGACGCGCGCCTCGCCGCGAGCGCCTCGCGCAGCATCGGTGCGAGCGCGGGCGCGAGGTCGGCGCGAGCGTGGACGAGCCGCGCCGCCGCGAAGAGCAGCACGTCGGCCGGGTAGTACCGCGTGGGGCTGCCGAGCGCCGCCCGGATCTGCTCGACGTCGCTCGCCGAGCGCTCGGCGATGCCGACCTGGGTCGCGAAGCGCAGGACGTTGCACGTCACGACGGCGTCGACGCGCTCGGCGCGCTCCCCCTCGTCGTCGAAGTAGACCGAGATCCGGCCGTCTCGCGTGCGATGGTCGAGCAAGCGCGACGCGATCGAGCGTGCGCGGCGCGTGTCGAGCGCGCCGAGCTCCCACAAGGCGAGGGCGGCGACGGCCGTGCAGTCGGCGTCCGGAGGGAGGCGCTCGGACCGGAAGAAGCGGACGAGGTCGCCGCTGCGCGCGAGGTCGTCGAGCAGGCTCCGCTGCGCGGCGCGCCGCGTCGGAGCGTCCACGTGGTGGCCGCACAGATCGAGGATCGTCGCGATCGAGAAGCACTCGGTCTCGACGGGCTCGGTGCGGTCGAAGGTGATGGAGTCGCTCTGGTGCAGCGGGAAGGCGCGCTCGTGGGCAGACCACGAGGCGCCGATCGCAGCGCGCAGCGACGCCGCGATCGCTCGCGCGGGGCGCGCGCGCGCGCGTGTCGATTCGAGGAGACGAAGGGGCTCGGAGGTTCGGAGGGTGGAGGTCATGGGTGCGGCCCCTTGCATTCCGCACACCAACCCTCATCACCCGCGCATGTGAGCGCTCGTCGTCCGGGGCGCTCAGTCCGCTTCGGTCGGCCACTCGCTCCGTCCGACCCGGCGCGCGATGCGCTTTCGGTGGACGCCGAGAAGGCGCGCGGCTTCGGAGTGGCTCCCGCGCGACATGCGCAGGGCCTCCTCGATGAGCGCGCGCTCGAGCGCCTCGAGCCGGTTGGGCCCGGGCCGCGCCAGCGCGAGGCGGGCCAAGGTCGAGAGCTCAGGGCTCTCGTCCACGACGCCGAGCTCGGCGTGCACCGTGTCAGCCGTGATGGGGTCGTCCTCGTGCAGCACCGCCAGGCGATCGATCACGTTTCGTAGCTGTCGAACGTGGCCCGGCCACTCGGCGCGCTCGAGCGCTCCGAGAGCCTCCTCGGTGAACCGGAGCACGCGGGGCTGCTGCCGAGCGAAGTGCGCGACGAGCGAGGCGATGTCCTCCCTGCGCGCGCCGAGCGGGGGCACGCGGACCACGAGCACGTCGAGCCGGTGATAGAGATCCTCCCGGAAGCGGCCCACCTTCACCTGCGCCTCGAGGTCCGCGTGTGTGGCGGCGACGATACGTCCGGTGAAGGACTGGTCGCGCGTCGAGCCGATGGCTCGGTAGCGGTTCGACTCCAGGACGCGCAGGAGCTTCGCCTGCATCGTCGGCGACAGCTCCGCGACCTCGTCGAGGAACAGCGTGCCGCTTCCGACGGCTCCGAACGCACCCGGCATGCGCCGATCGGCCCCCGTGAAGGCGCCGCGCTCGTGGCCGAAGAGGTAGGACTCGACGAGCGACTCCGGGAGGGCCGCGCAGTTGACGTCGAAGAGCGGCGCGTCCGGCGCCGGGCCGAGCGCGTGGATCTCGCGGACGACCAGCTCCTTGCCGCAGCCCGAGGGGCCTCTCACCAGGACGGGGCGCGCGGAGCTGGCGACGCGGCGGATCCGCTCGCGCAGCGCGCGGATCGGCGCCGAGGTGCCGACGATGCTCGTGACCTCGCGCGGACGACCCGAGACCCGCGCTCGGAGCGCGTGGACCTCCGCGAGGAGCTGAGCGCGCTCGCGCACGCGGGCGACGATCGGGCGAAGCGTCTCCTCGGCGATCTCGTCCTTGAGCAGGTAGTCGTCGGCTCCGAAGCGGAAGGCCGCGCGGACCTCGTGCGTCTCTCGCAGCCCGGAGACGACGACGACCGAGGCGCCGCTGGTCTCGCGCAGCTCGCGTACGAGCTCAAGCCCGCTGCGATCTCGTGGATCGCTGGAGAGCCGGATGTCGACGAAGGCGAGCGAGATCGCGTGCTCCGCGCTGAGCCGGCGCGCCTCCGCTGCGTTCTCCGCCTCGAGGACCGCGAGCCCCTCGTCGGCCAGGATGTCCCGCAGGATCACCCGCGCGGTGCGCTGATCGTCGACGACCAGGATGCTCACGACGCGACCCGCTTGAGGACGTCGGCGCGCGCGCCGCGCTGCCTCATGGAGACGGCGAACACCGTTCGTTGGTCCTCGCGACGCACGTCGATGCTCCAGCCGAACCCCGTGACCACGCGCTGGGCGACCGCGAGGCCGAGCCCGTGCCCCTCGACGTCGCTCTGCGTGGTGAAGGACGGATCGAAGATCCGCTCGACGAGATCCGCGGGGACGCCCGGACCGTCGTCCCAGACCGCGAGCTCGGGCAGCCCTCGCTCGTCCCGGATCGCGACGCCGACGCGGGATCGCGCCGCGCGGATGGCGTTTCGGAGCAGATTCGCCACCAGCTGGAGCAGGGCGTCCTGCTCCGCCGCGACCTCGAGCTCCGCGGGGACGTCCACGTCGCAGGTGATGTGCCGGGCTTCGAGCTCGCTCTGCAGCAGCACGAGCGCGTGACCCACCACGAGGCGCACGCGCACCCGCCCCACCTCCGGCACCGGCACCTGCAGCTTGCGGACCCAGGCGAGCATGCGCTCGAGGCGCTCCACCTCGTCCTTGCCGACCTCCACGATGTCGTGACTCAGCCGTCCGGCCGCCACCTGGTTGAGCGTGTGCCGGAAGAAGGTGATGGGATACGAGAGCTCGTGCGCGATCTCGGCGGCGATGGCGTCGACGGCGCGTCGGCCGTCGCCGCGCGTCGCCGCCACCTCGATCGCCCGCCGCTCCTCGACCTCGCGCAGCAGCTCCGCGTGGTGGAGCGCGAGCGCGCCGAGGCTCACCATCGTCTGGAACATGCGGATCTCGGCGTCCGTGAACAAGCCGTCCCCTGCGCGAGGCGACACGATCAGCGCGCCGAGCGCCTGTCCACCGAACCGGAGCGGCGCGACGAGCGAGGGCTCGGGCGCGCTCTGTGCCGGATCCGTCCAGACGGTCTGGCCGGCCGCGAGCCTTCGGCGATCGATCTCGGTCAAGCGAAGCGAGTCGAGCTCGCTCGCCGACACGCTGCGCACGTCGCGCGAGGGGAGGCACCGGTGGACCAGCTCCGCCAGGCGCCCACGGATGGCATCGGGCCTGCGCAGCGCCGCGACCTCGTCGGCGAGCCCCTCGAGGGTGGGCTGGAACGTCGCGGTGGCGCGCCCGAACACGCGGGCGACGAAGGTCACGGCGAGCAGCGAGAACGCGACGCCGACCGAAGCGCCGACCGCGATCGACTGGACCCAGGTCCCGGGAGCCCACAAGGGCTGCGCGAAGGCGGCAGCGAGAGTGCACGCGATCAGGCCGATCGGCGGGTAGAGCAGGCGCTGGGTGACCACCCGACGAACGCCGAGCGCGTTGTGACGGATGAGGGCGGTGCCGATCGCCCCCGGGACCGCGAACGATACGAACGGCAGCGCCGCGGGAAACACCGCGAGCCGTCCCAGCGACAGGAGCACGGCGAACGCCACGGCGAGCGTGATGGGCACGGCGAGCAGCGCCAGCGCCGCCGACCTGACCTGCTTGCGCGCGCCCTGCGCGTCGCGTCGATACATCCGCAGCAGCACGCCGACGATGGGCGCGAAGAGCGCGCACGGGGCGAGGAGGTCCGCGAGCCGTCGGCCGGCTCGGAAGTCGATCCCGAGCGCGACGCAGAGCGCGAGGGCGATCGAGAAGGCGACGCCGATCCAGAGCGCCAGCGCGGCGATCCGGCGGGCCGTCGGACCGACCGCGGGTGCCTCGGGGAAGTGCCAGGCGAGGCCGAAGAGCGCGACCGAGTTCCCGACGGTGGCGGCCGCGAACAGCGGCGCGAGCCAACGAGTGGTGTGGTAGTCGAGGAACGTCACCAGGAAGACGAACGCGACGAGCGCGAGCGCGACGTACGCGCGCCCCCCCGCCTGCTCGCCCGCGACGACCCCGACCATCATCCCCGACCACAGGAGCAGCAGGCCGGCGAGCACGTAGAGCCCGTAGAGCCAGAGGATCTCGGCGGCGCCCAGCCGGCGCAGAGGAAGTGATACCTGCCGGGCCGCAGGAGGCGCGCCGATCACGACGCGGAGCGAAGTGTCGCCCCGCGCCTCGGCTGCGGCCGCAGCCGCCGAGAGGCGCTCCGCCGGCAGCGAGCTCGCGTCCGCCCCGTCCTCCGACGGAGTGACGGGCGCGCCGATCTCCACGTCGAGCCCGTCGCCCCAGGCCGGAAGCGTCACCGCGGAGAAGCCACCGAACGGATCGACGAAGAGCGAAGGGAAGGCCGTCCCGTACGCCCGCGATGCGGCGAGCGCGCTGGCGACGAGCAAGGCCGCGGCGAGCACGATGCCCACCAGGATGCGCGGGACGGCAGCGCTCATCGCAGGTGCCAGTGTTACACGAGGCGTGCCGGCCGACGGTGTCATTCGGGCCAGCGCGAGGTGGTCCATTTCGGCCAGGTGGGTGGACGAAATGGACCAACTCCGCGCCCGCTCGGGTCGTGGGCGACCGGTCCCGCGCGGCACGGGCCATGCTCGACCCTGCGCGTGAGCCGGGCGCGCGTGCTGCTGATCGACGACCACGCGTGGACCCGGCGCCTCGTTCGCTCGCTGCTGGAGGCCGAGGGCCTCGCGGTGAGCGAGGCCGCCCGGGCGAAGGACGCCATCCCCGAGGCGCAGGCGGCGCGTCCCGACCTGGTCTTGCTCGACCTGCTCCTTCCCGACGGGAACGGCTTCGATCTGCTCGCTCCCCTGCGGGCGAGCGTCGGTCCCGGCGTGCCGATCCTCGCCTTCACCGGGCTGGTGACCGGCGCGGACGAGACGCGCCTCGCGACGGCCGGGTTCGACGACGTGATCGCCAAGCCGATCGACCCACCCCGCCTCGTCAACTCCGTGAAGGCGCACCTGCCGACCTCGGCGAGCTTCGCGCCCCCGGCCGGGCGCGGCACTCGGCTGCTCTTGGTCGACGACGACGCCACGCAGCGACGCCTGTGGGCGCTGCGCCTCGGCCAGGCCGGCTTCGAGGTGATCAGCGCGTCCGACGGACACGCCGCGCTGCACGCCGCGCGCGAGCACCACCCCCACCTCATCGTCAGCGACGTCCTGATGCCCGGCATCGACGGCTTCGAGCTCTGTAGCCGCGTGCGGGCCGACCCCGACCTCGCCGCGATCCCGGTCGTGCTGCTCACGAACAGCGACCTCGAGCCCGAGGACTGCGCACTGGCCCAGCGCGTCGGCGCGGATGCCTACCTCGCGCGCGCGCACGACGTCCACGAGACCATCCCCGAGCTCCGGCGCATCGCGAACGGCAGGGTCCGGTCGAATCGTCCCGCGCCGCCGTCGGCCGAGGGCGCGCCCGACCACGCCGGGCGCTTGGCCCGCCAGCTCGATCGCCAGCTCTCGCGCAACGCCGTGCTCGCGCAGCGCACCGCCGCGCTCTCGGCGCGGCTCGCGGTGCTGGGAGGTCTCACGAGCGTCCTGGCCGAGACCGGCGACGTCGAGCGCGCCGTCGACACCGCGCTGCACGCGTGTCTCGACTTGGGCGGCATCGCCTGGGGCGGAGTGGTCGTGCGGAGCGGCTCGCGCTGGGTGCGCCGCAGCATCGGGGAGGCGCGCACCGACGTGGAGAGCTCCGCCGAGCAGCTCATGGCGCAGCTGGCCGCCAGCGCGGACCTGCGGACTCCGCTCCGCGTGACCAGCGCCAGCGTGGGCATCGAAGGGGGCGAGGCGGTCGTGGTGCCCGTCGTCCACCGCGACGAGCTGCTGGGCGCCATCGTGCTGCACGCCACCGAGGCGCTCGACGACCAGCGCGTCGACTTCGCAGAGGTCGTGGCTGGGCAGCTCGCGCTCGTGCTGGCGCTCGCGCGCACGTTCCAGCAGCTCGAGAACGTCTCGCAGACCGAGCGTGCGCGCGCGCACCTGCTCGAGTCGATCCTCGATGCGATCGGGGATCCGATCCTCGTGCTCGACCGGAACGCGAAGCTGACCCGCGCGAACGAGGCCGCGCGGGAGCTGGTCGCGCAGATCGGGGAGCTCCCCGGACCGGCGTGGCCAGAGCGGCTCGACCTCCGTCTCGACGGTCAGGTCACGACGTGCGGCTGGCAAGATCTGAGCATGGCCAGAGCGCTCGGCGGCGAGCCCGCCGACGGCGTCATCTCCACGCGCGCGGAGGGCAACCAGCGGCGCTGGGTCGCCGTCACCTCGCGTCCCGTGGAGGGCGACGCGGGCGAGATCGCGGGCGCCGTGGCCGTGCTCCGCGACGTGACGCAGGAGCGCGAGGCACAGGTCAGGCAGATCACCAACGATCGTCTCGCGAGCGTCGGCGTGCTCGCCGCCGGCATCGCGCACGAGATCAACAACCCCATGACCACCGTCGTCGCCGAGATCGAGCTCGCGCTCGAGGACATCGGGCAGACCGGCAAGGGGGCCGGGCGCCTGCGCACCGCGCTGGATGCCGCACGACGCGTGCGCACCATCGTCGCCGACCTCCGCACGCTCTCACGCGAGGCGCCCCGGGACGAGATCGTCCCGGTGGACGTGAGCCACGCGCTCGACGCGGCGCTGCGCATCTCGCACGCGGCGACGCGCGCGGTCGCCACGGTGCACACCACGATCGAGGACGTCCCGATCGCGATGGGCTCCGAGAGCCGGCTCGTGCAGGTCTTCGTCAACCTCATCGTCAACGCGGCGCAGGCGATCGCCGAGACGGGACGCCACGGCGAGATCCGGGTGCGGGCGAGCTCCGGCCGCAGCGGCGGGGCCCAGATCACGATCTGCGACGACGGCCCTGGCATGACCCCCGACACGCTGCGCCGCGTGTTCACGCCCTTCTTCACCACGAAGCCGGTGGGCACGGGGACGGGACTCGGGCTCTCGATCAGCCAGCGCATCGTCGCCGACGCGGGCGGCACGATCGAATGCGAGTCGACGCTCGGAGCGGGGACGACGTTCACCGTGTGGCTCGCGCGAGCACCCCTCGGCGCCGAGCCGCCGCGGGTCTCGAGCCCGAGCCCGCCGAGCGCTCGACGACGACGCCTGCTGGTCGTGGATCGGGATCCACTCGTGAGGCACGGCATCGCGAGAGCGCTGCGCGGCGACCACGAGGTCGTCGTGACCGACGCGGCCGAGTCGGCGTGGGCACGCCTCGAGGACGGCGAGCGCTTCGACCTCGTGCTCTGCGAGGCGCGCGCGGGTGACTCGCGGACGGGCGGCGGGTGGCCCTGGCTGCTGGCGCGGCGACCCGAGGTCGCGAGCCGCCTGGTGCTGCTCACGAGCCGGGACGGAGACGGGATCGACCCGCAATTCCCACGGCTACCGAAGCCGGTCGACGCGAGCGCCGTCCGCGCTCTGATCCAGTCCCGCGCGTGGACGCCCCAGGGCGATGGCCCCGACGAAGTGAGGAACGACCATGGATGATCGAGCGAGCAGTGACGCACGCGTGGTGGTGATCGACGACGACCCGATGGTCGCCAGGACCCTCTCCGACGTGCTCGCGACGCACGGGCACCGCGTCGAGACGTTCACGTCACCGGGGGCGGCCATTCGCGCGCTCGAGACGATGAAGGACGTCGACGCGATCGTCTCGGACGTCTCGATGCCGGAGATGACGGGCCTCGAGATGCTCGCGGTCCTGCGCCGGACCCACCCGGACGTGCCGGTCGTGCTCCTGACGGGCGCTCCGAAGGTCGAGGACGCGATGCGCGCGATGGAGCTGGGTGTGGTGCGCTACCTCGCCAAGCCGGTCGACGCGGCGCGCGTCCGCGAGGTGGTAGGCGAGGCCGTGCAGTGGGGGCGCCTCACGCGCGCCCGGGCGTCCGGGCCGAGCCGCGACGAGCGGGAGGCGCTCGACGCGGCGTTCCAGCGCGCGTCGTCGAGCCTTCGGCTCGTCTACCAGCCCATCGTCTCCGTCACGACACGCAGGGTGTCGGGGTACGAGGCGCTGATGCGCTCGTCGGAGCCGAGCCTGCCCAACCCGCCCGCCGTCCTCGGCGCAGCCGAGCTGCTCGGTCGGCTCCACGCGCTCGGGCGCCAGCTCCGCGGGATGATCGCGGGCCTGGCGCGCGAGGCACGGCCCTTCGACCACGCGTTCTTCGTGAACCTCCACTCGAGCGACCTCGCGGACCCGCAGCTCTACGACCCGTCCGCGCCGCTCAGCGAGCACGCCGCCAACGTGGTGCTCGAGATCACGGAGCGGGCGTCGCTCGAGGGGGTCGGCGAGGTGGAGTCGCGGATCGAGGCGCTGCGCAAGCTGCGATACCGGATCGCGATCGACGATCTCGGGGCCGGGTACGCGGGGCTCAGCTACTTCGCGCGGATCTCGCCCGACGTGGTCAAGATCGACATGTCCCTGACGCGCGGCGTGGACACGGATCCGGTGCGCAGGCGCGTCGTCGGATCGACCTGCACCCTCGCCCACGACCTCGGTATGCTGGTCGTGGCCGAGGGCATCGAGACGGAGGGCGAGCTGGCGTGCGTGCGGGACCTCGGCGCCGATCTCGTCCAGGGCTATCTGATCGCCAAGCCCGGGCCCTACGTGCGACAAGGAACGCCAGCCCAAGGAGTGACCCGTGCCTGAGCCCCGCGTTCCCCAGCCTGGCGAGATGATCGATCATCGGTTCCGCGTCCGGCGCGAGATCGCGCGCGGAGGCATGGCCGTCGTCCTCGAGGCGGAGCACGTTCACCTCGGCCGGCGCGTCGCGCTGAAGACCGTCGATCAGAGCCTGGTCGAGGCGCCCATGCTGGGCGAGCGCCTGCTGCGCGAGGCGCGCGCCCTGGAGCTCGCTCGGAGCCCGCACGTGGTCGACGTGCTCGACGCCGGCACGGACGGGGCGATTCCCTACGTCGCGCTCGAGATGCTCGACGGTCGCGCGCTCGACGCCGTGCTCATCGCCCGGGCCAAGCTGCCGCTCGAGAGCACCGTGGCGCTCACGCTCGAGGTCTGCGACGCGCTGGAGACGGTGCACCGCGCCGGCCTGGTCCATCGCGACGTCAAGCCCTCCAACATCTTCGTCACCAGGTCGCGCGCGGGTCGCGAGCAGGTGAAGCTGATCGACTTCGGCGTCGCCGCGTTCGTCTCGACGGCCGAGGCCCCGGCGAAGCTGACGCGCATGGGCGACCGCATCGGGACCCTCGACTACATGGCGCCCGAGCAGCTGCTCGCGGACGTCGTGGACAGCCGGGCCGACCTGTTCGCCCTCGCGCTCGTGTTCTACGAGTGCTTGATGGGCGTGCTGCCGATCGCGGGCGGCACGCGCGCGCTGGTGCGCGCGCTCGTCGCCGGATCGCCGCTCCCGTCTCTCTCGAGCGCCGTCGGGCGTCCCTGCGACGCGCTGGACCGGTGGATGAAGCGGGCCTTGCAGCGCGATCCGGCCGACCGCCACGCGAGCGCGACGGAGATGGCGAGCGAGCTGGTGGAGGCGACCGGCATCCGCGGCGGAGCGCTCGGGGTGCTCGAGGCGGCGCCCCCGCCCTCGGTCGAGACCGGCAGGCCGCGGCGCCACTTCGCGCGCGCGCCCTACGTCGCGCCGATCCGCGTGGTGGCGGCCGACGGCGCGGTCCGCGACGGGCAGACCGCCGATCTCAGCGAGGGGGGGCTGCTGGCCCTGCTGGCCGACCCCGTCGAGCTGGGCGCGCGCGTGACGCTGCGCGTGGGACTGCCGGTGAGCGGCCGCGTGGTCGCGCTGTCCGCGGTCGCGCGCTGGAAGCGCGAGGCGCGCCACCGGCAGGCCATCGGGTTCGAGTTCGCCGCGCCGGGGCCGGAGGCCGCCGACGAGATCCGGCGCTTCGTCGAGTTCACGACGGCGCCCGCGGCGGTCGCCCCACCGACGATGCTGCCCAGCGTGCGGTGACCGCGGCGAGCGCGCCGCTCGACCTCACGAGGCTGGCGGGCTCTCTTCCCATCGCGCGCGCACCCAGTCCTCGACCTCCTGCAGGGGATCGCGGAGCGCGGTCGCGAGCGGCCAGAGGCGCACCATCTCCTGGTCGAGCACGTGGGTATGCACGCTCAGCTCGATCTCGAGCTCTTCGTTCTCGCGCTCGAGGCGCGCGCGGAGCTCGCCGAGGTGCGCCTCGACCTCGTCGCACGCACCGCCCTTCTGACGCAGCTCCTCCTCGACGGCCGCGAGCTCCCAGAGCAGCGCGTCGGCCTGCCCCTCGGTGGTGCCGCCGAGCTTCACGCCGCGCCGTGCGGCGTCGCGCCGCTCGGCGAGATCGCTCCGTCGCTGGGCGAGCAGCGTGAGCTCCCCGCGCCGCTTGCTGAGCTCGGCGGCGAGCTCGTCGATCGTCTTGCCGAGCGTCGCGCGGAAGTCGCGCGCGCGCTCGGAGAGCGCCTCGACCGCCTGCTGGTGCATCCGGGCGCTGCGCACCGACTCCTCGAGCTGCTCGATCGAGCGCTCGGCGAGGGCCATCGCGCGCACGATCTCGTCGGGCGGCATCGCGCCGCCCGAGAGCTCCTCGACGCAGGCGCGGATCGCCACGAAGCGCTCACGCCACCGACGCGCCCCCGAGAGGCCCGTGGAGACGCCCTGCTCCTGGATCTCGAGCGGTCCTGCGGGCTCCTCGACCTCGATCTCGACCTCGAGGTCGTCGTTGGGCGCGACGGGGATCGCCGGACGAACGTACTCCGCCGTCACGGGCCGGCTCGAGCCGTCGCTCGGGTACTCGCCCGGGTCCGGCGGCGGCGGCAGCGTGGTGTCGCTGCGGCGCGCCTCGTCGGGCACGTCGATGAGCTGCTCGGTGGTCGGCGTGCTGTCGTGGCCCCGAGCCTCGTCGCGCGGCGTGCGCGCCTCGGCCGACATGGGCCGGCGTGGCGTGCCGATCGGGACGGGTACGTCGTCCTCTTCGACCGGGACGTCCGCCTCGTTCAGCCCGCCCCAGGAGAGCGCCGGGCCGAGCAGCTCGCGCGTCGCGCGGAGCTCGTCGAGGAAGTGGAACGCGTCCCGGAATCGCTCGTCGGGGTTCTTCTGAAGGCATCGGAGGATGAACGCCTCCATGGGCGCCGGGACGTCGGCCTTGCGCGCGCTCGGCTTGAAGGGCGTCTCCGTCACGTGCTTCACGAGCAGGTCGCCGGGGTACTCGTAGTCGAAGGGCAGCGCGCCGGTGACGAGCTCGTAGAGGATCACACCGAGCGAGTAGAGGTCCGCGCGCCCGTCGATCGCCGTCGACTGGATGTACTCGGGCGCGATGTAGCCCGGCGTGCCGAAGATCTGCTGAGAGCCCGTCAGCGACGGCGCGTCGGTGATCTTGGCGATCCCGAAGTCGAGGATCTTGAGGAAGTCCTTCCGGTCGCGCAGCTCCACCAGGATCATGTTCTCCGGCTTGAGATCCCGGTGGATCACGCCCATCTGATGGGCCCGCGCGAGCGCGCTGCCCGCCTGCTCGGCGATGTCGAGGGCGCGCAGCGGCGCGAAGGGCCCGGCGCCCATCGCCTTGAGCAGCGACTCGCCCGCGATGTACTCCATCACCAGGTACACCAGACCGTCTTCGCTCTCGCCGAAGTCGGTGATCTCGACGATGTTCGCGTGGTTGATGCGGTTGACGGCGCGCGCCTCCCGGATGAAGCGGTCGCGCTGCACGGGGTCGCTCGCGAGGTCGCGGCGCAGCGTCTTGATCGCCATGAGGCGATCGATCAGCACGTGGCGCGCGAGGTAGACGCTCGACATCCCGCCGGTTCCGAGGCGCTGGATGAGGCGATAGCGACCGCCGATGGTCCGGCCGATGAGCGGATCGCGGCCGATGCGATCGTGGGTGCTCATCCGGCGTCGGCGTTGGCGTCCGCGCCCGTGTCGGCGGAAGTGGAAGCGTCCGTCCCGGTGTCGGCCGCCGAGGCCGCGTCCGAGCCGCCCGCGTCCGAGCCCGCGTCCGAGCCGCCCGCGTCCGAGCCCGCGTCGCTCGCGGCGTCGGCGCCGACGAAAGCGTCCGTGCCCCCGTCCTGACGGTCGGCGTCGACCGGCGGGCCGGAGTCGTTGCTCGTCACGGTGCACATGGTCGTCTCCGTCGCACGGCAGACACCGCGCGCCTCGACGCCGCCGCCGAGCTTGCACGTGCAGACGAGGCCGGCCGCGCAGTCGCTGTTGAGCTGGCAGACGCCCCCGTCCCCCTGGCCGCAGCCGGGCACGGCGATCGCCCCGAGGACGACGAACAGAAGCGCAGCGAGCGGGCGGGACGTCATGACGAGGTGGGGCTCCGAAAGAAGGCGGCGAGGATACAACCCCGGCGATGGCGGGGCCAGCGCCTCCTCGCCCGCCGGCGGGGCTCGACCGCGAGCGTGGGCCCGCGGCATGCTCTGCTCGTCGTGGTCGTGACGGTGCTCGCAGCGGGAGGGCTCGCGTCGTACGCGCTCGTGGCGTGGGCGACGCGCGCGGAGCGGCGGCCCGCCGAGGACGGCACGCGCCTGCGCCCGATCGCCCAGCTCGAACAGGGGCGGTTTCGCATCCGCGGCCGCGTGGTGCCCCTCGAGACGGTGACCAGCCAGGTGGACGACGCGCGCTGCGTCTACGTCCTGCGCGCGTCGGTCGACCCGGGCCAGGGCGTGCTGCGCGACGTGGCCCACACGCTGGAGGCGTTCCCGTTTCGCGTGGAAGACGAGACCGGGGCCGTCGAGGTCGATCCACGCACCGTGATCGTGGACGCGCCGCCCGCCCACGGCGAGGCTGGCCTCGTCGTCGAGCAGCGCATCCGCGCCGGAGAAGAGGTCGAGGTCGTCGCGTGCTTCCGGATCTGCGCCCGGGGCGCGATGCCGTACCGCGGAGCAGGGACGCTCTTCGAGCCGGTCCCCGACGGGGCGGATCCGCCGCGCGTCTCCCCGCGGAGGGAGGCGCTCGATCCGCACGTCGCGCCGCGCGCGGAGGCCACGCTCGCCCGGAGCGCGGCGGCGCTGGTGCTCGGCGCGAGCGCGCTGCTCTCGTGGCTCCTCGGATGAGGTGGGCGCTCGTCGCGCTGCTCGCGCTCGCGTGCGGGCCACGCCTCGCGCGCGCGCAGGACGGGCTCTTCGCGCGTCTCGCCGCGCGCGATCCCGCGCTCGCGTCGGCCGACGCGCAGACGCGGCGTGACGCGGCCGGACGGCTGGCGCTCGTCGGTCCACACGACGCGCTCGCCGCGCCCCTCGGGAGCGCCATCGAGCACGAGGCCGTGCCCGAGACGCTCGCCGCGATGATCCAGGCGCTGGCCCGCCGCGCGGACGAGAGCGACGTGGTCGCGCTCGCCCTGGCGTGGGAGCGCGCAGCGGTGCCGGAGCGGCGTGCGATCGCCGGAGCCCTGGACGCGATCGGAGGCGACACCGCGCTCCCGGTCCTGCGCCAGCACCTGGCGAGCGAGGGCGCCCGATCCCGCTCGTGTGACGCGCTCGTGCGGACCGAAGCGCGCCTCGGGTGGCTCGCCGCGACCCTCGACGATCCCGCGCTCCGCGATCGCGTCGTCTCGTGCATCGCGTCCGCGGCGCCCTCGGCAGCACGCGACGCCGCGCTCGTCCGTGCGGGGCTCGACCTCGAGCCGACCGTCGCGCGCGAGGTGCTGCGTGCGCTCGCGCGGGCGCAGAGCGCGTCCGAGGAGGCGATCGCCCTGGCCGAGACCGCGATGGCGCGCTCGGACGCGACGCTGATCGAGCCCGCGCTCGACCTGCTCGCCCGGCATGCGCCGGAGCGCGTTCCGCTCGAGCGATGGCGAGGCTGGCTCGACGCCGACGACGCGCGCGAGACGGCGTCGCTCCGCGCGCTGCTCGTCCTGGCGCCCGCCGAAGCGGACGTGGCGCTCGATCGCATGCGTGCGCGCGGCGCAGAGGCGGCCGCGCGCGCGCTCGGCGTGCTGCTCGAACGCGACGTCTCCGCCGACGGGGAGCGCATCGCGCGCTTCGTCGAGGTCCCCGCGACGCGTGCCGAAGCGCTCGACGCGCTCGTGGAGCGGGACCGCGCCGACATCCTCGCCGCGCTCCCGCCTTCGCCCGACGCCGACCTGGCCCTCGCGCTCGCCCACCCGGCGGGCGACGCGCACGCGGCGCTCCTCGCGCGCTCCGTCGCGCCGTGGACGCGCGCGCTCACGGGCGACGTCGACGAGCGCGGCTGCATCGAGGCTGCGCTCGGAGTCGACGGCGCGCTCTGCCTCGTGCTCGCCGGCGGCGCGCAGACCGCGGCGCGCGCGCTCGAGACGGAGCGCGACGCGCGCGTCGTCGGCTGGCTCGCGCTCGCCGCGGGCGGTGCTCCGCAGAGCGTCGCGGCGACGCAGGCCCTCCTCGACGCGGACGAGACGTGCCTGGCCGGGATCGGCCGCATCCCCGATGCCCTGCCGGTCGCGTCCGCAGCCGAGCGCCGGCAGCTCGTATCGCGCCTCGTCCGGGCGACACGGCACGACGACCCGCTGATGCGCGCCGAGGCCGTCCGCGCGCTCGGTGCGCTCGGGAGCGCGCGCCACCGCGCGGTGATCGTCGCGGCGCTCGAGGATCCGGCGCCCGAGGTCCGACTGGCGGCAGCGCTCGCGCTCCCACCGGATCAGCTCGCCGGGCCGCGCGCGCTCGGGCGCGCTCGGATCGAGACCGATCCCCGCGTCGCGGCAGCCCTGCGCGGCGAACGGACCACGCTCGCCACGGCCCCGCTGCACGTCCGCATCGCCATCCACGACGCCAGCATCGCCGACGACGTGCGGGCCACGATCTTGCTCGCCGACGGGCGGGTGCTGCGCCTCGCGCCCGTCGACGGGGAGATCCTCGTGCCCCGCGTGCCCGACGCCCCCGCGATCGTGCGCCTGGGGACCGCGGGCCGGCATTGACCCTCGACCCTCGATCGAGGCAGTCTGCCGCTCGGATGGATCGCGCCGCGGAGCCGAGCTTCGAGACCGCGCTGGCGCGGCTGAACGAGATCGTGGAGGCGCTCGAGAAGGGAGACCTCCCGCTGGAGGACTCGCTCGCGCTCTTCGAGGAGGGCGTGCGCCTCTCCCGTCTCGGCGCCGAGCGCCTCGAGCAGGCCGAGCTCAAGGTCGAGCAGCTGCTCTCGAACGGAACCACCAAGCCGACCAGGATCGACGCGCTCGACGACACGAGCGCCAAGGAGAAGCCATGAGCCGCGCCCTCGAGATCGCCACGCCGTTCGCCGACTTCTCCGAGCTGTCCGAGAACTTCGCGCAGCGCGTGGACACCGAGCGACTGATGCTCCCGTACTCCGAGCCGATCGCCGAGGGCGAGTGGGTCACGTTCACGGTGCTGTTCTCCGACGGCTCGACGGCGCTCGCAGGCACGGGCAAGTGCCAGGGCAGCTACGACAACGGCGAGGAGCACCCGCCCGAGTACCGCTTCGACGTCGTCGTCGAGTCGCTCTCGCTCGAGGGCACGGCCGAGGTGATGTTCGAGCGCCTGCTCATGGCGCGGAACTCGATGTCGGGGGAGCCCAACGCGGAGCCCGCCACGGGTGAGGTCTCGATCGAGGACCTCGAGCAGCAGCACGCGGCGAAGCAGGCCGCAGCGGCCGACGCGCTCGAGTCCGTCGAGGCGGACGTCACCGACGACGTGCAGGACGCGGAGCCGGACGCGGCCGGGTTCGCCGAGCAGCAGCCGACGGCCGTAGGCAACCTCGACGAGCTGGTCGCCGAGACGGCCCGCTCGCGACCGCCGCCGCCGAAGGGCCCGCCCGCGCGGGCGGCGAGCGCCGGCGCGGCGGCCAAGCCGCGGCCGGGGACGGCGAGCGCCCCCGTCGCGCTCCCGTCGCCGCACACGTTCAACGGGACGATCCTGACGCGACCGACCTTGCCGGCGGCGTGGAGC
The DNA here is from genome assembly GCA_044220955.1 of Sandaracinaceae bacterium. GTDB lineage: Bacteria > Myxococcota_A > Polyangia > Polyangiales > Sandaracinaceae > JBBSAT01. Next base: position 45,687 of record JBGAQA010000004.1, on the reverse strand, counting down.
CCCCAGCCCGAGCCGCGCCCGGACGCCGCGACGTCGAGCGGCCTGTTCGACTACGGCCGCGGCGGTCTGCCGAAGCCCGCCCACCCGCCGCGTCCGGAGCTGCCCGAGGAGGCGCGGGTCCAGGCCGCCCCCGGGCCAGGCCGGCCGGCGCGCCGGATGGCACCGAGTGGCGCGGCGACGGCGACGAACGACGAGACCTCGCAGTACGAGGTCCCCGCCGAAGAAGAGGCCTGAGAGGGCGGCACGCCGCCGGATCTTCCGTGACCGCGCCCCGGGCGGGGGCTATAACGGCTTCGTGTTCTCGGTGCGCCGCCTCACCGCTGCCATCGGCGCCGCGAGCCTGGTCGGGCTCGGCGCCGGCGGCGACGCGCTGGCTCAGCTGGCCGTGCCGGCGACGGACCACTCGGTGATCGTCGTGCACGTCGTGCGGAACGGGCACCCCGCCCAGGGCCGCGTGACGATCCGCGACGAAGCCGGGAACGAGACGTCCTGCGACGCGAACGAGGCCGGCGAGTGCGAGCTCGAGGGTGTCGCTCCCGGCCGCCACGTGGTCGAGGCGACGGGTCCCGACGGATCCGCCTCGGGGGCGCGCGCGGTCATGATCCCCGAGAGCGGAAAGGTGTCGCTCATCGTGCAGCTCCCGGCGCCCGACGCGCCGGAGTGAGCGCCGCGTCGTCGACGGGGACGGCGTGGCACGCTGAGACGACACGCACACCGCCGTGCGCCGAATGACGCAGCCGCGCCCCGGACGCGCTCGTGCTGCGCCGGTTCGTGCCGTGTGATCGCGCAAGCGCGCTGAATCGCGTCCGATCCTTGCGGCGAGGTTTGTGCTTGCGGCGTGGGATGGTGTATGAAGCACGCGCCACGGAGCGCGTCTCGGACGGCACGGCCATCGAGGAGCATCGGATGCGAACTGTCTTCACCCGGTCGATTTCGTTTCTGGTGCTCGCCGCCGCCCTGAGCGCTCTCCCACTGGCCGCGTCCGCGCAGTCGTTCGACGAGTTCGACGACGAGTTCGACGACCGCGAGCGCGGCGACACGCCCGCGGCGACCCCTGCGGCCACGACGCAGTCGGACGAATTCGGCGACGAAGACGCGGACGCGGACGCGGACGAAGGCGCGACGCCCGCGGCGACGTCGACGACGCGGACGGTCTCGCCCCGCACCGAGGACGGGCACGCCTACGACCCGCGCGGCGATCTGCTGTCGAGCTCCGGGAGCCGCGCGTGGCGCCGCCGCCGCTTCACGCTCCACAACACCTGGAGCGGACCCACCGGCGGTATCCACGTGGTGGACGCGGGCTCGGGCCCCTCGCAGTCGTTCCGGGTCGGCCTCCTCACGAACTTCTTCATCCTGAACAACTGGCTCGTCGGTGGCGACCACGACCAGCACATCGGCGGCGCGCTCTCGCTCAGCTGGACGCCGCTCGACTTCCTCGAGTTCTTCGCGTCCGTGACGAGCTCCGCCAACTCGAACGATCGCGAGTCGCCCGGCCTGTTCCAGGTGCTCGGGGACACGCTCCTCGGTGTGAAGGCGTACTTCGAGGTGATCCCGGGCCTCACCATCGGCGGCGACGTCTCGGTGGGCCTGCTCAACACCGTCGGCGACATCGGCCTCGTCGCCCGCTCCACGAGCTTCGGCGTCCGCTTCGCCGGCGCGCTCGACCTGCGCGGCATCCAGGGCGTCGAGTTCCCGATGATCGCGCGCTTGAACGCGCAGTACTGGTTCGATCAGTCCGCCATCCTCACCAACGACGTCGAGAACGCTCGCTACAACGCGCTGCCGACGACGGGCCCCGAGGCGCGCATGTCGCCGCAGAACGAGGACCGCCACCTGCTCTCGCGCGTCGAGCGCTTCGCGCTGGGCATCAACCGGACGGACTTCATCAACCTCGGCCTCGGCCTCGAGTTCCCGATCGAGGTCCCGATCTCGGGCCTGCCCGACTTCTACATCACGCCGATCGTCGAGTGGACGGTGGGCATCGCGGTCAACAGCCGCAGCTACAACTGCCTCTTCATCCCCTCGTCGCCCGGAAGCGGCTCGCCGCGCGCCGGCGAGGACGGCTGCATCGCGCACCAGGGCTTCGGCTCGTACCCGAGCACGCTGACCCTCGGCCTGCGCCTGCAGCCGCCCGGCGACTTCCGCGGGCTCGCCATCACCATCGCGGCCGACATCGGCACGACGGGCATGAACACGTTCGTCCGCGAGCTCGCGCCGAACGCGCCCTACAACGTGATGTTCGGCCTCGCCTATGCCTTCGACGGCATGGAGGAGCCGCCCGTGATCCAGGAGGTCTCGGTCGAGCGCGTCGTCGAGCACCAGATCCCGCCGCCGCCCCGCGGCCGCGTGGTGGGCACGATCGTCGAGCAGGGCACGACCACGGGCGTGGCCGACGCCATCGTCTCGTTCCCGGGCCGCGACCTGACGGCGCTCGCGGGCAGCGCGGACGGGCACTTCACGACCTACGAGCTCGATCCCGGCGAGGTCGCGCTGGCGATCCACGCGCCGCTCTACGAGGACGGCAGCTGCGCGGCGACGGTGGCCGCCGAGGGCGGCGACGTGACCGTCACCTGCGAGCTCGTCGCGCTCCCGCGCGTCGGCTCGGTGCGCGCCCACGTCGTCGGCGACACCGGCGCGGCCGTCGGCGGCGCCACGGTGACCGTCACCGGCCCGCAGGGCTTCACGGTCGTCACGAGCCCCTCGGGGGACTTCCAGCGCCAGGATCTGCCGCCGGGCACGTACACGGCGCGGGTCGAGGCGGAGAACTTCCTGATCACGCAGGCGCAGTTCACCGTCGTCGCGCGCGAGCAGGCGACGCCGGAGATCACGCTGGTCGCGCGGCCCGCGCGCTCGCTCGTGCGCGTCGGCACCCGCGAGATCACCATCCGCCGCCAGATCAACTTCGTCACCGACAGCGCCGAGATCGTCGCCGACAGCGAGCCGCTGCTGACCGAGATCGCGGACGTGCTGCTCCGTCACCCCGAGATCACGCGGATCGAGATCCAGGGGCACACGGACAACCGTGGCGGCCACGACCACAACCAGGATCTCTCGCAGCGCCGCGCCGAGGCGGTCCGCGACTGGCTCGTGGCGCACGGCGTCGACTCGAGCCGCCTCGAGCCGCACGGCTACGGCGACTCGAACCCGATCGCGCCGAACATCACGGCCGCGGGCCGCGCGCGCAACCGCCGCGTGCAGTTCATCATCTCGGCGCACGACTGATGGGCAAGCCCTCTCCCGCGAGCGGGAGAGGGTCGGGCGACGGGGCGCTCTCCGAGAGGAGGGCGCCTCGTTCGTTTCCGTCGCATGCTCGCGCGATGCGCCGCGCTCTCGTCCTCTGCTGCTCCTTCGCGATCGCGTGCTCGACCGGGGCTCCGGCGAGCGACGGGGGCCTCGGCGCGGACGCGCGGGCGGCGGCGATGGACACCGGAACGCTGCCCGATGCTGCGACGGGACCCGACGCAGATCCGGCCCCGGACGCGGGCTCCGACACCGGCACGAGAGAGAGCGACGCCGCCTCGCCGGGCAGCGACGCCGGCCCGTCGAGCCTCGGAGACGTGATCTCGCGCGCGACCTTCGACGCGATGTTGCTCCACCGGACCGACGCGGCCTGCAACGCCTCGCTCTACGACTACGACGCGTTCGTCCTCGCCGCGGCGCGCTTCCCCTCGTTCCTGGCGGACGGCTCGCTCGACGACCGGCGGCGCGAGGCCGCGGCCTTCCTCGCCAACGCATCGCACGAGACGACGGGCGGCTGGCCGAGCGCGCCCGACGGCCCCCACGCCTGGGGCCTCTGCTTCCGCGAGGAGGTGGGCTGCGGCAGCGGGAGCTGCACCGGCTACTGCGACGCGACGAGCTTCCCGTGCATCGCGGGGCAGACGTACCACGGGCGTGGGCCCCTGCAGCTCTCGTGGAACTACAACTACGCGCAGTGCGGGGATGCGCTCGGCCTGGACCTGCTCCACGACCCGGGCCTCGTGACGCGCGACGGGGTCGTCGGGTGGCAGACGGCGATCTGGTTCTGGATGACGCCCCAGGCGCCCAAGCCCTCATGCCACGACGCGATGACCGGCCGATGGACGCCGAGCGCCGCCGACCTCGCCGCCGGCCGCCGCCCCGGCTTCGGCGTGACGATCGACATCATCAACGGCGGCCTCGAGTGCCACATGCCGGGTGATGCGCGCGTCGCCGATCGCATCGGCTTCTACGCGCGCTACACCACGCTGCTCGGCGTCGAGCCGGGGAGCGACGTCGACTGCGCGACCATGCTCGCGTTCTGAGCCCCCCGCGAAAGGCCCCGCCGTGACCCGATCCCTGCTGCTCTTCTGTGCCCTGATCGTGACCGGATGTCCCTCGCCCGCCGCGCCGACCGACGCGGCGACGGGCGCCGACGCGAGCGCGCTCCCCGACACGGGCGCTCCGCTCGACGCCGACGCTCCGCGCGACTCCGGGGTGCAGCTCGACGCGGCACTGCCCACGAGCGCGGCCGAGCTGGTGGACGCCATGGCGAGCCTCGGATGCGACGCCGCGTTCCACTGCGCGCTGGCGGACCTCGACTTCACCCAGAGGTTCCTCTCGCGCGCCCAGTGCCTGGCGGTGACGCGGGGGCGCTACGGCGAGCTGCTCGCGTCCCCCGACGTCGCGTTCGACGCGAGCATGGCCTCCGCCTGTCTGATGGCCTTCGACGACGCCGTGTGCGCCTCGGGGGCGATCCCGAGCGACACGGAGTGGCCGGACGCGTGCCGCGCCGCCCTCCACGGCACCGTCGCCGCCGGAGCTGCGTGCACCCGGACGGCCGAGTGTGCGGCGGGCGTGTGCACCTGTGCAGGCCGCTGCGCCCTGGAGGCCCAGCTCGGCCAGGCGTGCACGGCCGCGCCGTGCGCGCGCGGTCTGAGATGCGACGCGACGGGCGTGTGCGCGACCGACACGAGCGCGCGCCCGGGGCTCGGCCAGGCCTGTGGAGCGGCGGGCTGCGAGGGCGCGCTTCGCTGCTCGGCGGGCACCTGCCACGAGGTGCGCGACCTGCGACGTGCGGCGCTCGGGGACGCCTGTGTGAACCCGTTCGACTTCTCCACCGACGTCGACCCCGCGCGCTGGTGCGCGGAGGGCCTGTTCTGCGACTACGACCACGGCTCGGTCTGCGCCGCGAATCCCGGCGTCGGCGAGCCCTGCGTCGGCCAGGGGGTCTGTCCCGAGGGCCATGCCTGCCAGGGCTCTCCCCTCGCCTGTGCGCCGGTGCAGCTCGCCGGGGGCGACTGCTTCGATCCAGCCGCGTGCGTCGCCGACCACGTCTGCCTGCTCTCCGTCTGCGAGGCGATGCGGGGCCTCGGGCAGAGCTGCTCGGTGAGCGAGCAGTGCTACAGCGGGCGCTGCGGCAGCAGCCTCACGTGCGAGCTGCCGGAGCGCGCGTTCTGCCCCTGAGCGCGGGCCCCTCAGGGCGCCGCCGAGGCGCGGCGCTCGATCGACCAGTGGCGGTCCGAGCTCATCGTCACCTTCAGCTCGCGCCAGCCCACCTCGGCGAGCAGCCTCTCCACCTCTTCGACGTTCAGCGCGGCGCAGAGCGAGTCGAAGAAGAGCTGCTGCTGGCGCAGGGAGTCCCCGGCGGCGACGCGCTTCACGATCGCCCACGCCTCGTCCATCGAGCGCGGACGGCAGAGATCACGGACGAGGATCGCGCCGCCGGGCTTGAGCACACGCTTCATCTCGCGCAAGAGCGCGAGCGGCTGGTGGATGTGGTGCACGGTCGAGTTCGAGAGCACCGCGTCGAAGCGCGCCGCAGCGAGCTTGGTCGCGCGGCCGTCCGAGCGCGCGAGCGTGATCGCCCCTGCGAGCCCCGCGTCTGCGACGTGCCGAGCCGCGACCTTCAGCATCTCGGCGGCCGGATCGATCGCGTGCACCCGCGCGTCGGGGCGCGCGCGGCAGATCATCACCGGGATCTTGGCGGTGCCCGCCCCGAAGTCGATCAGCTCGGGCCTCGGAAGTCCCCCGAGCAGCGCCACGGCGTCGCGCGCGAATCGCGCGTCGGGCTCCGAGAAGTCCATGGCGTGGTACTCGAGGGCCTCCTCCTCGGTGTCCATCAGCTCGGGCTCGAGGATGCGCGCGAAGCTCATGCCACCAGGCCCACGGGCGCCCCGCCGTGGGATCGGGTCAGCGGCAGGCGATCGGCGGCAAGCAGGCGCTGATGCCCATGAACATGCAGCACGCGTCGCCCGCCGAGCAGTCGCCGTCCGTGTGGCAGAGCCGCACCGACGTGAAGCCGCCGCAGTCCGCGTCGGGCGCGCACATCGCGCTGCCCATGCCGCCGGCGCCGCCGCTCGCGCAGCACACCTCACCGCCCCCGCAGTCCTCGGGACCGTCGCAGCTGACCGGCACGCCCGTGCACGCCGCCTCGGTCGTGCAAGCCATCGAGAGCATCATGCCGCCCGGGTCGCGCGTGACGCAGCAGATCTCGCTCGCGCCGCAGACGGCCGTGCCGCACATCACGCCCATCGTCGTCCCCGCGTCGTTGCCGGGCATCGGCGGGCCCATGTCGGGCCGCATGAAGGGCCCTCCGTCGCGGCCCGGGCCCGGGCCCGTGTCCTCCGGGATGACGATGATGCCCGTGTCGGCCGGCGTCGTCGTGCCCGTGTCGGTCATCGTCGTCGTGCCCGTGTCGCGACCGATCGTGATGCCGGTGTCGGTGCCGCCGCCCGTGCCCGCGTCCTCGTCGAGCGTGGTGGCGGTGCCACAGCCCGCGAAGGCCGAGGCTGCGGAGGCGAGCGCGAGGAAGCCAGCGAGACGAGCAGCGCGGTTCATGGCCGGGCATGGTACGTCAATCGCGCGACGGACGCGACACGAACGCGCGAAGGTGGTAGCAGACGCCACCTCACGATGAGCGTGCTCTCCCAGCGCTGGAGCCGTCTCCGCTCGCTCCCGCACGTCTCGCTCGGTGCGTTTCCCACGCCGCTCGAGCGCTCCGCGCACCTGACGGACGCGCTCGCGAGCGAGATCTGGATCAAGCGCGACGACCTGACCGGTGCGCCCGGGCAGTACGGCGGAAACAAGGTCCGCAAGCTCGAGCGGCTGCTGGCCGACGCCCTCGAGTCGCGCGCAGACACGATCGTGACGACGGGCGCTGCGGGATCTCACCACGTGCTCGCGACGACCCTCTACGGGCGCAAGCTCGGCCTGGACGTGCATGCGGTGATGGTCCCGCAGAAGCGCACGCCGCACGTCGAGAGCACCCTGAGGGCGAGCATCGCGGCGGGCGCCGAGATCCACCCGGTGCCCGTCTACGTGGCGGTCGCACCGGCGATGGCCGCGCTCTTGCTGAGGCTCCGGGCGCAAGGCAGGCGGCCCTACGTGATCGGGCCCGGCGGCTCGGAAGCCCCCGGGGTCATCGGCTACGTCGATGCGGGCCTCGAGCTCGCCGGGCAGCTGCTCGAGGCGAAGGGATCCGAGCCGGACGCGATCTTCGTGGCGCTCGGGAGCGGCGGGACGCTCGCCGGGCTCGCGCTGGGCTTGGCCGCGGCGGGCGTCATGGCGAGCGTCGTCGGAGTCCGGGTGCTGCCCGCGGGCGTGGTGCGCCGCGCGTGGCTCGCCTCGCGCCTGCGCACGGCGACCGACGTCCTTCGCTCCCTCGACGATCGCTTCCCCGACGTCGCGGAGCTCGCCCTCGACAACATGATCCTCGACGACGCGGAGATCGGCCGGGGGTACGGGATCCCCACTCCGAGCGGCCGCGAGGCCGGACGGCTGGCGGAGGACGTCGGCGGGCTCGCGCTCGACGCCACCTACACGGAGAAGGCCTTCGCGAGCCTCGTGCGCGCGGCCCGGGGCCCCCGCCGCGGGCGGCGCCTGCTCTTCGTGCACACCCTCTCGAGCACGCACCCCGTCGGGAGCACGGCGCCGCTTCCTCCGAGGATCGCGCGCCTGATCGGCTGAGCCGCGCTCACCGCTCGCGACCGGTCGCGCGGGCGTCGTGCCCCTTCGCCCGCGACCGAGGGTCCTGCTCGATCACTCGCTGGCGGCGTCCGCGTCGCTCGCGCCGCTCGTGACCGGGATCGCCCCTCCCGAGGCAGGAAGGGCGTCGAGGTAGGCGACGAGCACGACGCGCACGCGCGACGTGGGGCCCGGCGCGCCGTCGGGTGCGATCGGATCTGCGGCCGACACGCGCGAGGCGTCGACACCGCCCGCGACCAGCGCGCGCACGACGGCCGCGGCGCGCTGCGGCGCGCTGCGGGACGCGTCGGCGGCGGTCGGCGAGTCGATCTCCACGAGCACGGGGCCGTCCGGGTACGACGCGACGAGCGCCGCGAGCCTCGCGAGCCGTCCCTCGGCGGCGCGGCTCGGGCGCACGGCCGATCCCGTGAACACCTCGTCGAGCTCGATCCCCATCCCGCGGCCGAGCCGCACGATGCGGAAGCCCTCGCTCTCGGCCGCCTCGACGAGGGAAGCGATCCGCGCGGCGTCGACGCCGGGGTGGGCGCGCCGGGCCTCGGCGAGGCGCGCGCGCGCCGCGGCGTGCGCCCTGTCGGCCAGCCGCACTTGCTCGATCGGCACGTCTGCGGCGTCCGAAGCGGCGATGAGATCGTCCACCTCCGTCGTGGGCGGGGCCCCGAGGGCGAGCGCCGCCGACCAGAGCAGGCGCGCACGATCGCGGATGGCCCGCGCCGCGCTGCGCATCTCGCCCGCGTCGCTCAGCGAGTCCTGTCGCGCGCGACCGGGGCGCGCCTCGTCGATCTCCGCGCGCGCGAGCGCCCGTGCACCCTCTTCTCGCGCCGTGCGCGCCGCCGCGAGCCGGGCGAGCGCGGCGGCGCTCTCGGCGCTCCCGGCCTCCGCCGCGTGCAGCGCCGCCTCCGCGTCGAGCGTCTCGCGCTCGGCCGCGAGACGCGCGTCGTCGGCCGACAGGCGCGCCGACTCCTCGACGGCCGCCTGCGCGAACAGACGCGCGAGCGTGGCCTCGTCGGCCGCCGCGGCCGCGTCGCCGCGTGCGTCCGCCGCGCGGGCCTGGTCCGCCGCGCTCCGCGCCGCGCTCGCGAGGTCCGGAGCGCGCGTGCTCGCGGCGTCGAGACCGATGGCCTCGAGGTCCGCGTCGAGCGTCGCGGCGGCGCGCGGCGCGCCTCCGCAGGCGCCCAGCAGCGCCAGCGCGACCAGCGCCCACCTCACGGCGTCGTCCTCGCGGGATCGAGGCGCTCGCGCTCGCGCGCATCGCTCGCGGCCGCGCCCCGCGCTTGCTCCACCCGGGCGCGCAGCGCGTCGCGCTCGCGCTCGGCCACGCGCCGCCTCTGCTCGGCCCCCGCGCGCGCACGCCGGCGCTCGATCAGGCCGATCGTGGCCTCCGCGATCCGCTCGGCTCGCGCCGCAGCGGGCTCGTCGCCGCGTGAGCGGTCGGCCGAGGCGCGCTCGAGCGCCGCGCGCGCGGCCCGCGCGAGATCGGCCTCGGGCTCGGCGATGGTGCCGAGCGCGTCGAGCCTCGCGCGCAGCGCCTCGTCGTCTGCCGACACGCGCGACGCCGAGACCCCGACGAGGAAGAGGAGCAGGAGCGCCCAGCGCAAGCTCGTCACCCCGAGCGGGGCAGCGCGCGCGCCGCCTCGACGACGAGCCGATCGAAGGCGCGCCACCACGAGGCCCGCTCGAGCGCCTGCTTCTTGCGCAGGTCCACGGCGCGCGCCATCAGCCAGCCCGCGCGCTCGGCGCCGATCGCGAGCTTCTCCCGCATCCGGACCAGGAGCTGCGTCTCCTCGGACTGCTCGATGCTGTCGGCCATCGCCATCCACGCCGCGCAGAGATAGACGAGCTCGCGATCCCGCTCCTTGAGGGCCGTGACGTCGATCTCCTCGACCGGGATGGGCCTGCGCTCGGGCGAGATCACGTCGCGCTCGCCCGGATTGACGAGCCCGAGCGCGAGCGCCGCCGCGTTCGCCGCCTGCCGCTCCTCGGGCGCGAGCTCGCGATCGGCCCACGCGACGCTCATCATCACCTCGAGCAAGACCTGCCTCGCCTCGATCCCGACCGCATCGATCGCGCTCATATGGCGGGGAGACTACCGCGAGCACGGTGAAAGGCGTACTACCCAGGACTCCCCGTCGTGAGCGTGAGCACGTCGAGCTTCGAGCCGCGCCCGAGCTGCGCGCGGTGCCTGCGCCCCGAGCGCCTCTGCTACTGCGCGCACCTGCCTGCGCTGGCGACCCGCACGCGCGTCGTGATCCTGCAGCACCCGCGCGAGCGCAGGGTCGCCATCGGCACGGCGCGCATGGCGAGCCTCTGCATCGCGGGGGCCGAGCTCCACGTCGGCGCTCGCTGGAGCGACGACGCGCTCGCGCGCATCCTGGGGCAGTCGCCGGAGCGGGCCGCGCTCCTCTACCCGGGGCAGGACGCGACCGACCTCGCCGCGCTCGGCGACGCGCGACCGCGGACGCTCGTGGTCGTCGACGGTACGTGGTCCCACGCGAAGAACGTGGTGCGCGCATCGACCGCGCTCGCGGCGCTGCCGCGACTGACGTTCGTCCCGCATGCCCCGAGCGAGTACCGCATCCGGCGCGAGCCGCGGGAGGACTACGTCTCGACGATCGAGGCGCTCGCCCACGTGCTGGGCACGCTCGAGGACGACCCGGCACGCTTCGCCGCGATGCTGGCGCCGTTCCGCGCGATGATCGACGCGCAGATCGAGCACGCGAGCCGCCTCCACGCGCCACGCGCGCGACGGCCGCGCGGGGTCGAGCGCAAGAAGCCGCCCGTGCCCGAGCCGCTCCTCACGCGGCGGGATGCGCTGGTGTGCGTGTCGGTCGAGTCGAGCGCGTGGCCGCACGGCACGCCGGAGCGTGCCCGCGAGCCGCACGGAGAGCTCGTACACCTGGTCGCCGAGCGCGTGGAGGACGGCCGGCGGCTCGACCGCGTGGTCCGGACGCGAGGTGTCCTCGCGCCCGGGACGACCGCCCACGCGGAGCTCGACGCGGACACGCTCGCGGCGGGCACGGACGGCGCGGAGCTGCTCGACGCGTGGCGCCAGCTCGTCGGCGAAGGCGACGTCGTGGTCCACTGGGGGACGCACGCCGTCCACGCGCTCCGCGGCGCGGGGCTGCCGATCCCGGAGCGGCTCGACCTGCGGCTCGTGTTCCGGATGCTCGAGAACCGCCGCACCGGGACGCCCGAGAGCCTGTCCGAGGAGCGCGGCCTCGCGCCGCGCGCGGCGGGACGCGGCCGCGCCGGCCGTCGGGCCGCGGCGATCGCGGACCTCGCGCGCGCCCTGGCTCAGCCTGCACCCAGGTAGAACGCGGTCATCGAACGCCGGGCGCCACGAGCGCCTTCGCGCGCACGGCGAGCCGGCCCGCGCGCAGGAGCCAGCGCGGCAAGAATGCAGGTCGCGTCTCGACCAGGCGCGAGTCCGCGAGCGCCGCCGTGCGATGGCGCATGACCTCTCGATAGGCGGGCGAGCGCACCATCCGGAGAAACGCCCGGCGCGACGGGTAGTGTACGAGCAGCACCTCGTCCCACGTCTCGTCCTCGGGCGCGATCACGCTCGCGCGCGCGCGGCCCATCCAGAGCGGCAGCCCGCCGACCTCGAGGAGCAGCGGCATGACTGCGCGGCTGTAGGCGGCGTACGCCTTCTTCCCGGGCACGCCGCGCGGTCCCTCGGGCCCGTAGTCGGCCTCGTCCCGGAAGCGCAGGAGGTTCAGCATCACGATGGGCGCGTCGTCGGGCGTCTCTCGCTCGAAGCGCGCCATCTCGTCGAGGCTCGGGTTCACCGTGGGCATGCGCGCATCGTCGCCCGCGGGGTGGGCCGCGTCGAGGGCGCGGCGGCGCCCTGCTACGCTCCCGCTCGATGAGCCCGATCCTCGAGCGCGCGGCCCTGCACCAGACGCGCTTCCGCACGCCCGGGATCGCGCCCGACTCGCGCGGCGTCGTGCTCGGGAGCAAGGGCGTGCTCCTCTTCAGCTCGCTCGATCGCGTGGTCGCGTTCTTCCGCGCGTACGGCGACGAGGGCTCGCTCGAGGAGGTGCTCCCGACCCTCTCGATCAGGCGCGTGACGAGCCCGCTCAAGACCAAGGAGGTGCTCGTCTCCCTCGGGGCCGAGTCGAGCTACCGCATGGATCGCGTCGCGGCGGTCGCGCGGCTGGCGGGCGGCGAGGCGTTCACCGGCACGACGCGCCACTTCGTGAAGTACCGCGACGCGTCGGCGCCGCTCGGCTACGACGTGGTCTCGCTGACCGAGAGCAGCGCCGACGTGGTGCTCCACCACGACGCGTGGCGCCAGGCGTACGCGTTCGATCGCGAGATCCCGTTCCGCGAGCTGGTGCTGAAGCTGCAGCCCTTCTCGATCCCGCCGCGCGAGCGCACGACGCCGACGCGCGTGCTCGTGACCGCGGAGACCGGCGTGGGGCACGCGATCGTGGGCTACCTCTTCCGCTGGCGCGTGAAGGCTTCGGTGGGCTTGGCGGAGTGGCCGAGCGAGAGCGCGTTCGACGAGCGGCCGCGGCGCCTGCACGTCCTCGACGTGGACGACCCGCCCGCGCGCGTGCTGGGCCTCCTGCGCTCGCTCCCGGGCGTGAGCGTCTTCGAGCCGGTCGGGCGCCGCTTCGCGGTGGAGCTCGGCTTCAAGCACCCGATCTCGCTCGACGCGTGCTCGTCGCTCTTCGCCGAGAACAGCCTCACGATGTTCCGCGGCGACGGGACCGTCCTGAGCCTCGACCCCCTGCCGCCGCTCTCGGCCGTCCGCACGCTCGTGCGCGCCGAGCTCGCGCGGGAGGACGCGCGCAACGTCGCCGAGCTCGTGCCTGCCAGCGTCCGCGCGGCGCTCGTGGACGTCTCGCTGCGCCTGGCGCCGACGCTCGCGCCCGCCCGCCGCGTGGTCGCGTCGGTGGTGCCCATCGCCGAGCGCGAGTGGCTCTCGAAGATGCTGTATCTCTTGCCGAGCCACACGCTGGCCTCGCTGAGGATGGCGATCACCGAGAAGGCGATCTTCCTCGTCGACCAGCGCGGCATCGAGACGGTGCCGCTCGGCCGCTTCTACTCGGAGGTCGCCGACCGCATCTACGTGCCGGCGGGGATGGCGCTCGTGCCCGCGGTGTCGCCGTCCGTGCTGACCGAGCTGCTCTCCGACCGCGGCACCGGCCACGCGTTCTTCGAGCCCGGGCAGGAGCAGCCGCGCATCGTTCCCGACGAGGCGTTCGGCCCGGTCTCGCGCACCGTCCTGCGCGACGTGGGCGGCAAGCTCGTGCACGCGGACGCGCCCGACCGCCACGATCCGACGCTCCCGCTCGTCGCCTACGGGCCGGAGACGAGCTTCCCGCTCTGGGGCGTCGTGGGGCAGAGCGAAGACAACAAGGACTGAGAGGGTGACGAGGAATCACGATCCCGGATCCGCAACGCGCCCTCGCGAGCGCGTGAGGCATCCGCGGTGCACCAACGCCGCGAGCGCGATTGCCCAGCAGAACGCATCGGGGCGCGATCGTGCGCCCGTCGCGGTGCAGCTCCTCGCCGGACAGGGCGGTGGGCTCCCGACGCCCAGCACCACCGGCTCGAAGGACACCTCGATCCACCCGGTCGCTTGGCCGGCCTGGTCCCAGACACGAAGCCGCGCATCCAGCAGGTCACCGTCGAGATCCGGAAGCCAGGCGCCGCCGACGCAATCCGGGTCCGCGCCCGCGCCGAGCCAGCGGGTAGTGGTCCCGTCGGGATACGGGACGCTTCGCGCGAAGGTCCGGCCGATCACTGCGCCGGCACGCTGCACCTCGACCTCGACCACGGCATCCTCGAGGAGCACCTCGTGGAGCGCGTCCCACTCGACGATCAGTCCCCTGAGATCGCCGCACAGCCGCGGAGGCGCAGACTCGGGAAGTCGGACGCGAAGGCCCGTCACGGACGGCGGCGTGCGTCCGACCGTGGCATCGACGACGAGCTCCGTCCGGAACACGGACCCGTCCCTGCGTGTCGCCGTGAGCCGGTAATGCCTGCCCAGACCGAGCGACGCATCGGGCGTCAGCCAGAACGCGGTGCCGCCGGAGTCGTCTGCGGGTGTCAGCGTGAAAGCGACCGGCACGTCCGCGTCATCGACGAGACTGACGGTGCTCGCGTCGTACGCCTGGAGCTGCGCGAACAGCCGTGCGCTCGACGTGACGGCGTGCGGGCCGGGCCTGGTGCCCGCGAAAAAGGGCTGAACGTTGAACAGGCAGCCGCAGCCGCAGCCGTCCGCGCGCGCGCTGGTGACCGGTCCGCCCAGCAGCAGGACCGCTCCAATCACCCAACAAACGAGCGCGCGCGAGGTGGTCACTCCAAAGAGCGTAGCGGACGAAGCCCCCAGGCGTCGCTCCGGCGGCTGGGCAAGGACTGAGGCGCGCTTGGCCGACGCGCGCAAGATGCAGGAGGCGTACGACGCGCTGGTCGGGCGCTTCGTGCTGCCCGTCGTCGAGGGCGGCGCGGGCGAGCTCGACCGGCCGATCGCGCCCGGGTGCTTCTCGTTCTTCGTCGACACGAGCGCGACCTCGCCCGAGGTGGACGAGCGGATCTTCGACGCGCTTCACCGCGCGGCGAGCGGGATCGTGCCCGTCGAGACCGTGCCCTGGCCCTCGCCCGGGCTCATCGCGCTCGCCGCGGCGGCGCACGACCTGCTCGCGCTCACCGATCCCTCGCTGGACGGCCTCTTCGCGCGCGGCGCGCGCAAGACGATCCTCGCGTGGACCGATCGCTGGCTCGCGCTCGTGCCGGCGCCGACCACGCGCGGCGACGCGCTCGCCCGGCACGCGCTCGTGGGGCCCCTGCTCGAGGCGCGGCGCAAGGACGTCGTGCTCAAGACGTGGCTCTACACGTACCGCTTCAAGGGGCGCGCGATCCCGTGGACGAGCGACGTGATGCCGCGCTTCATGCTGCCGCGGCAGGAGGAGAAGCTCGCGCGGCTCGTGGAGCTCGTGGACGCGGTCGACGAGCGCACCGAGCTCGGGCTGCGCGGGCGGCTCGAGGCGCTCGTCTCGCGCTCGCCGGTCACGGAGCTCCTGACCGTCGCCGAGCGGCCGCGCTTCCGCTTCGGGCTCGCGTCGCTCGCCGTGCTCTCCGACGCGGGCATCCGCGGGGCCATCGCGCGCGAGCTCGTGTCGAAGGACGAGTGGCGCGCGGCGAGCGCGCTCGCGAAGGCGATCTCGCTGCCGCTCTTGCAGGCGGATGCCAAGCTGGTGTCGATCGCCGTGCAGCTGCTCGTCGAGATGGCGCAGACCCGCGCGCTCGACGGCGGGCGCGACGAGGCGCTGCCGAGCGCCATGGACGAGGGCGCCCTGCGCTACGCGGCGCTGCTCCCGGCGATGCTGGAGAACGCGCGCACGCTCGACGAGATCCGCCTGCTCGACGACGGAGACCGGGCCAAGCTGCAGTTCCGCGCCGAGAAGCTGCGGTCGCGGATCACGAGCGAGCGCCTCGCCGAGGCGAGCGCGCTGCTCGACGTGAGGTGACGCGATGACTCCTCGATGGATGATTCTTGCGCTCCTCCCGCTCGCGCTCGCCGCCGGGCTCGCCTCGGGGTGCTCGTGCGCGAGCGCTCACGAGATCGAGGACACCGGGGCGCGGCCCGACGCGGCGTCGGTCGACGACGCGGGGACGGGTGCCGACGCGCCGGACGCCGGAGCGGACGCGGCCGTGCCCGTGGACGCGTTCGATCCAGGCGAGCGCTACTTCACGCTCGAGCCGGCGGTGGTGGACCTGATCGTGACCGTCGAGCGCTGCGCCGAGAACGAGGGCGCGACGGCGATGCTGCGCGTGGGCATCCACTACTTCTCGTCGTGCGACACGCCCGGGCCCGTCGACGTGGCGATCGACCCGAGCGCGATGACGATCACGATCACGCCGCACGTCTGGCACGAGCACGGGCGCACCGACTGCGCGAGCATCGGCGCGGCGTACGAGCGCGACGTGGCGATCCCCGATCTCAGGGCCGGCGCGTGGACGATCGCAGCAGGCAGCACGGCGATCGCCTACACCATCGACCCGACCTCGATCCCCGCGTGCGCGGTCCCCGGCACGACGGCGCGCGGCGGCATGTGCCACCGCGACTGCGAGTGCGCGCCCGACCTCCGCTGCCTCGCCGTGCGCGGCGACGCGGCGTGCGCGCGCTTCTGCGCGGACCCCTGCGAGACGCCCGGCGTCGGCAGCGACCTCCGCCTCTCGTGCCCGACCAGCGAGACGTGCACGTCGGACCCGAACCTCGGCTGGATCTGCGCCACCTCGGCGAACGACGCGTGCGACGACGCACACCCGTGCCCCGCGGGCATGACGTGCCCGCCGGTGACCGAAGGAAACCGCCAGTGCGCGTGGGCGATCGAGCTCAACGGCGCGATCCGCCACCCATGCACCACGAGCGCCGAGTGCGACGCGGGGCTGGACTGCGTACAGCGCGCGGACGGAGCACGCACGTGCGAGGTGCGCTGCACGACGAGCGACATGGCGTGCCCGAGCTCGGCGCCGCACGCGTGCCTGCCGGGCAACTGGGTCTGCGAGTGGCTCGGCGAGTGATCGGCCGGCGCCCTCCGTGGTAGCGTCCGGGCGCCGGCCGGGCCAAGGGGGATCGGCACGCGCATCCAGAGAGAGAGGGCACGTCCATGTCACTCACGCAGACCAACGCAGTCATCGACTTCGGCCACAACGACGATCGGGTGACGATCAAGGCCAAGCTCGACGCGGTGCTCGCGAGCAGCAACCCGGCCGACTTCACGATCCGGGTGATCGTCACCGACCTGCGCACGGGAATGGATCACGACACCGGACCGCGGCAGCCCGACAACGTGAGGTGAGCGAGGGCACGCGCCCTCCAGCGGGGCGTGCGCGACGCGCGCGCCTCGTGCGATGCTGATGAGCAATCGTGTCGGCTCGCCGCTCCGGCCCCTCCCGTCCGCGGGCTGCGCCCGCTTCCGTCCGGGACCTCCCTGGCGAGCTCTCCGGTCGGGAGATCGCGTGGCGGGGACGCGAGCTCGCGGCGCGCGGCGCGCTCTTGGCGGTTCTGGCGCTCGGCTGTCAGGCGGGCACCGCCCCGGGCGCCGTGTGCTCCCGGGCGTCGGACTGCAGCGCGCCGCTGGTGTGCGCCGTCGGGCGATGCCGCAGCGAGTGCGTCACGAGCAGGGACTGCCCAGCGGGCGCGCGCTGCCTCGCCGACCCGAGCGGCGGTGGGAGCGCGTGCTCGCTCGCGGTCGTCGATGACTGCGAGGGCGGTACCGCGTGCGCGAGCGGCTTCGTCTGTCGCCTCGGTCAGTGCGTCAACGCGTGCGGCACCGTGGTCCGCTGCCCCGATGGGGTGTGCGAGGGCGACGCGTGCGTCCCGCGTCCGGAGACGGACGCCTCCACGCCCGACGCGGCGGCGCTCGACGCGGCCCCCGACGACGCCGCGGTCGACGCGACCTCGATGCAGCGGGACGCGTGGTCGGACGACGCGAGCGCGACCGACGCGTACGTCGCTCCGCCCGACGACGCCGGGGCCGACGCACCCGCAGCGCCCGACGCGTTCCTGGCTCCCGACGCCGCGGGGTCCGACGGCGGCTGCGGCGCGTGCCCGATGCCGACCGGTGGGGTCACGATCTGCGTGGCCGGCGCCTGTGAGATCGACTGCGGCGTGCTGGGCGCCGGCGACGACGGCGCCTGGTCACACACCGGGCCGAGCACGTGCCTCTGGAACGCGCCCGCGCTCGCCACCCTGGCGCCGGGGGCCGGGACGCTCGCCCCCGCGTTCGGCCCGGGTGTGACCGCGTACCGGCTGAGCGTGCCGCTCACGAGCGCATCGGTGAGCTTCGTCGTCGCGCACGACGGCCCGATGCCCTCCGACGCCACGATCACGGTCGACGGCTCGACCGTTCCGTCGGGGACCCCGTGGACCTCGCCGACGCTCCCGCTCGGGGCGAGCGCGCACAGCGTCGTCGTCACCGCCCTCGGCGGCGCGAGCCGCAGCTACACGGTCACGATCGTGCGCGGCTTCGCGCCAGGGCACTACGTGAAGGCCAGCAACACGGGCATGGGCGATCAGCTCGGCATCAGCGTCGCGATCGACGGCGACACGATGGTGGTGGGCGCACCCCTCGAGGACAGCGCGGCCACCACCATCGACGGCGACGCGACCAACAACGGGGCGACGGACGCGGGCGCGGCGTACGTGTTCGTCCGCGCGGGAGGCACCTGGGTGCAGCAGGCCTACCTGAAGCCGAGCAACGCCGAGGCGGGCGACCAGTTCGGCACGAGCGTGGCGATCTCGGGCGACACCATCGTCGTGGGCGCGCCGCTGGAGGACGGCCCGGCCACCACCGTGAACGGGCCGCAGACGAACGGCGCGGCCGACGCGGGCGCCGCGTACGTGTTCGTCCGCACGGGCGTCGCGTGGTCGCAGCAGGCCTACCTCAAGGTCACGAACACGGACGGCGGCGACGAGCTCGGGCACGCGGTCGCGATCTCCGGCGACACGATCGTCGTCGGCGCCCCCTACGAGGACAGCTCCGCCACCGGGGTCGGGGGCTCGCAGGCGAGCAACTCGCGCATGGACGCCGGCGCCGCCTACGTGTTCGCGCGGAGCGGGACGACGTGGTCCCAGCAGGCGTACGTGAAGGCGACCAACACGGACGCGGGCGACGTGTTCGGGTGGAGCGTCGCCATCTCGGGCAACACCGTGGTGGTCGGTGCGATCGGCGAGGCGAGCGCGGCGATGGGGGTGGGCGGCTCGCAGGCCAGCAACGCGGCGGCGGGCGCCGGCGCGGCGTACGTCTACTTCCGGACCGGGAGCGCGTGGGCGAGCCAGGGCTACCTCAAGGCCACCAACACGGGCGCCGGCGACTGGTTCGGCGCGTCCGTCGCGATCTCGGCAGATACCATCGTCGTCGGCGCGCCCGACGAGGACAGCAGCGCCCGCACCGTCGGCGGCGACGGCACGAACGACGCGGCGGCCAACGCTGGAGCCGCGTACGTGTTCGTCCGCAGCGGCGCGACGTGGTCGCCGCAGGCGTACCTCAAGGCGTCGAACGGCGCCGCGGGCTGGCTCTTCGGCGGCGCAGTGGCCATCGACGGCGACGTGATCGTGATCGGAGCGGTCGGCGAGGCGAGCGACGCCACCGGCGTCGAGGGCAACGCGGCGAGCACGGCGGACCCCGCGGCCGGCGCCGCGTACGTGCTGACGCGGACCGGCAGCGCGTGGTCGTCGGCCGAGTACCTCAAGGCCTCCAACACCGACCCGATGGACCACTTCGGGCGCAGCGTCGACGTCTCCGGAGTGACCATCGTGGTGGGCGCGGAGACCGAGGACTCGGCCGCCACGGGTGTCGACGGCAGCGGCGCATCGAACGGCGCGAGCACCTCCGGCGCCTGCTATCTCTTCGAGGGCTGAGTGGGGGTCACTCCATACCCATCCAACCCCGCGACATCACGGCGAACCGGCGGCTAGGTGCGCGTTTTCTCGGAACCGCCTGCAAACGCAGCGTCGAATGCGAATCGCGCACCTACCCGCAGGAATCCTTCGAATTCAGGTGGTTGCGACCCCGTGGAGTGACCCCGCGACGGCTTCTCGAGGCGATCAGGGCTCGGGCTCGAACGCGAGCGGGAACGAGAGCGTCACGGATCGGCAGCGCGGCGGATCGGGGATCACGAGCGGCGCCACGACGCGAACGATGCACTCGCCGACCTCGGGGCGCGCGGGCCAGAGCGTGTCGCTCGCGACGCGCACGTCGGTGAGCGCGCCCGTCGGCGTCACCGTGAGGCGGACCGTCACCCGGCCGGCGAGGCCCGGCGTGCGCACGAGCACCTGCTCGTAGCAAGCCCCGAGCGCCTCGCCCTGCGCCGCGACCATCTCGGCCACGCGCTCGCGGTCGAACGAGGGGAGCGCACGGCCGCTCCACGGGCGATGGTCGAGCCCGTGCGAAGAGCGGAACGCCACGACGCCGATCGCCGCGCCCCCTTCCACGCGCAGCGCAAGGGTCGCCTCGGCCGTGCCGTCGGCAGAGGCACAGTGGATCGCGTGGCGCCCGTCGTACGACACGGCCGCGTAGCACTCGAGCGGCGACGTCCCCATCCACGCGGGCGCGTCCTCGCGGGGGAGCAGCTGCGTCGAGCCGCTGGCGCCACCCGCGACGTCCAGCAGCGCCGCGCCCTCGAAGCACCCGACCCGCGTCGGGTCCGCCCCGGGCGTGCCGACGAGCGGCGGCGGCGCGCTCGGTTCGTCCGGGCAGCCGTCGAGGTCCCGCAGCCCGTTCGCCGTCTCGGCCGCCCCCGGGCACGCGTCGTAGTCGTCGACCACTCCGTCGTGGTCGCCGTCGGTGTCGGGACAGCCGTCGCCCGGAAAGACCGTGCGCTCGCCCTCGCTCGCGTCGGGGCAGAGATCGACGGCGTCGAGGACGCGATCGCCGTCGCGATCCTGCGCCCAGGCCGGAGCGGCCGCGAGCGACGCGAGGAGCGCGAGGAGCGGGGCGATGCGGCGATGCACGGGCCTCAGATGGGGACGTCCGGCACGATGCGGACGGTGACTGACCAGTCGGGCCCGGTGTCCGACACGAGGATCGTGCCGCGATCGAGGTCGAGATCGAGGCGCGGATCGCGCGAGGTCGAGGTCGGGTGCGTGTCCTCGCCGCGGACGACGGAACCGTCGCGCGCGGTGCACCGGAAGAACCCCTCGCCGGCGCCGGGGTAGAGGTTGATCTCGCCGCACGTGACCGTCGCGCGGCAGTCGTGCGCCCACGACTCGTAGTCGATGACGACCGAGCATCGCGCACCCACCGTCTCGGGCGCGCGCCCGATGCGCGTGACCAGAGTCCCCGCGTAGGTCCGCCGGCTCGGCGAAGGACCGTCCGAGGGGACGGCCGGAGGGGACGGAGAGGGGGGCCACTCGCTGCGCGCCTCCAGGCGCTGCACGGCGCGCGTCGCCTCGTCGCGCGCGCGATCGCGCTCGAGCTGGGTCGCCCCGACCTCCGCCCGCAGCTCGGCGCTGTCGCGCGCGTGGGCGGCGCGCTCCGCGGCGAGCTCGTTCTGCTGCGCGACGACGATCCCGGCGGCCGCGACCGCCGACACGAGCGCGAACGCCGCGAACGTGCGCCGCGTCCGCTGCACGAGCGCGCCCGCGCCGGCCCGGAGCTGGTCGCGCTCCTCGGTGATCGCGCGCAGCTGCGCCTTCAGCGCCGCTTGCTCGGCGAGGGCGCGCGCCGCGTCCTCGGCCGCACGCTCCCCCGCCGCGAGCTCGCGCTCGAGCTTCGCGATCCGCTCGGACAGCGCCTCGCGATCGTCCCGGAAGGCCACGAGCCCAGCGTAGCTCACCCCGGCGTGATAAAAGCAGCGCGTGGCTCTCCCGGTTCCCGAGATCGTCAGGCGCCTCGGTCAGGTGTCGCGCACGCTGGAGGCGACCTTCCTCGGGAAGTCCGAGACCGTGCGGCTCATGCTGGTCGCCGCGTGCGCCGGCGAGCACATGCTCCTCGTCGGCCCGCCGGGCACCGCCAAGAGCGCGCTCGTGCGCATGTTCGCCAAGCTCGTCGACGCACGCTACTTCGAGTACCTGCTCACGCGCTTCACCGAGCCGAACGAGATCTTCGGCCCGATCGACATCCAGGCGTTCCGTGCGGGCACCTACCAGCGCCGCACCGAGGGGATGCTGCCCACGGGCGAGATCGTCTTCCTCGACGAGATCTTCAAGGCCAACAGCGCGATCCTGAACTCGCTGCTCGGCGTGCTGAACGAGCGCCTCTTCACGGTCGGCGGCAGCGTCGTCAAGGTGCCCCTGCTCTCGTGCTTCGGCGCGTCGAACGAGGTGCCGAACGACGAGGAGCTGATGGCGGTCTTCGATCGCTTCCTCATCCGCCTGCGGAGCGACAACCTCGACAGCTACCACTTCCAGGATCTGCTCGTGCGCGGTCTGGCCCACGAGGTCAGCAAGATCGACGGCAGCTACGACCGCACGCAGCCGGTGCTGAGCGCGGCCGACCTGCACGCGCTGCACCTCTCGCTCGGCGAGCGCCTGCGGAAGGTGCCCGAGGACTTCCTCGCGCAGTACAAGGGGCTCGTCTTCCAGATCCGCGCCGAGGGCGTGAGCCTCTCGGATCGCCGCGCCGTGAAGATGCTCAAGCTCTTCGCCGCGAGCGCGCTCGTCGACGGCCGCCCCGCGCCCGATCCGAGCGACTTCTTCCTGCTCAAGCACGCGTGGAACAACCTCGATCAGGCCGAGATCCTCGACGGCATCGTCGGCGGCGTGCTCGAGAGCTGGTACCGCGACCACCCCCAGGCGCGGCGCAGCGGCGCCGTGGACGTGGGCATCGACGCGCTCGTCACCGAGATCAACCGCATCCGTGATCTCCTGACGGGCGAGCGGCCGCTCTCCGACATCCAGCTCTTCAGCCAGCTGAAGGCGCTGAACGAGATCAAGGCCGCGCTCTCCGCGATGGACACGCGGCCGGCGCAGGAGGCCATCCAGCGCGTCGACCAGCTGCTCGGCCACGTCTTCGCGAGCGGAAAGTTCGCCTGACGCATGCGCGCGTCGCCGAACGCGCTGCGTGCCGTGCTCGGGGGCGTGCTCGTCGTCCTCGCCGTGTTCGTGGTCTCGCAGCTCGGGCCCTCTTCCGAGACGGCGCCGCCCACGACCACGACGGATCCGGCGCCGACGACCGCGCTCGAAGCTCCGCCACCGACGGAGCGCGTGCTGATCCAGCGCGCTGCGCGTACCGATCCGCGCCCGGACATCCTGCTCTTCACGATCGACACGCTGCGCGCCGATCACCTCTCGAGCTACGGCTACGAGCGAGCGACGAGCCCGACGATCGACGCCCTCGCGGCGCGCGGCACCCGCTTCGAGCGCGCGTACGCAGCCTCGACGTGGACCGTGCCCTCCGTCGCGTCGATCGTGACCGGCGTGCTGCCGAGCGCGCACGGCGTCCAGCACGGCCTGCGTGTCGACGCGCAGGTGCTCGGCCAGGAGGTGCTCTCGCCCTCGCTGCCCACGTTCGCCGCCGAGCTGCACGCCGCCGGCTACCGCACCGTCGGCGTGACAGCGAACGTGCACCTCACCGACCTTCAGGGCTTCGGGCGCGGGTTCGACTCGTACGCGTGCCTGAACTTCGCGACGCTCGCGGACGTGCGGCCGCGCGTCGCCGAGCAGCTCGACGGGCTCGTCGCGGGGGACACGCCCTACCTGCTCTGGGTCCACCTCGTGGAGCCGCACGCGCCCTACGTGCCGACGGGGCCGATCTTCGACACGTTCTGGCCGCCCGATCGGCCGCGCTACCCGTTCATCGACACGATCGAGCTCGCCGAGTTCCTCGACGCCCGCCTGATCCAGGAGCACGTCACGATCGCGGACGGCATCGGCTACGCGGTCGCCGCGTACGACTCGGAGGTCCGCGCGGCCGACGACTACCTCGCGGAGCTGCTCGCGCGCATCGACGACGGCCACCTCGTGGTCGTCGTCGCGGCCGACCACGGCGAGGAGTTCCACGACCACTTCCGCCTGGGCCACGGGCACACCGCGTTCGACGAGGTCGCGCGCGTGCCCCTCGTGATCGCCGTCCCGGGACAGACGCCGGGCCTGGTCCCCACGCCCGTCTCGCTCATCGATCTGCTCCCGACGCTCGTCGACGTCGCGCAGCGCACGCCGCCCGAGGGCACGCCCGGCCGCTCGCTCCTGCCCGCGACGCGCGGCGAGGCGCTCGAGCTGCGCGACCTGATCATCGAGACGGGACGCAGCGAGGTCGTGCAGGCGATCGTCGCGGGGCGCTACAAGTACGGCGAGCGCGTCTCGCCCGATCCGGTGCAGGGCCTCTTCGATCTCGAGGCCGACCCCCGCGAGATGCACAACCTGCTCGCGAGCGAGCCCGACGTCGCCGCCGAGCTGCGTCTGCGGATGCAGCAGGCGATCGAAGAGGCCGCCACGCACCGCCCGGCGTCGACCACCGCGCCGATCCAGCTCACGGACGAGCAGCGCGCGCAGCTCCGCGCGCTCGGGTACGGGAACTGATCGGGAAGCTGCGCGGCGAGCGGCGTGCGCACGGGCGCGACGGAAGTGCAGGTGCCGCACATCTCGACGTGGCGGAGGCTCCGATCGCGCGAGCCATCGAGCATCGCGCGGAGCGACGACCGACGGGTGCGCCCGATCCGCCGGCGACGGAGGTGACGGGGCGTCAGGGCCCGATCGTCGGAGGCACATGCGCGAGCGCCGTCGGCGCACCTCGCGCTGACGCGATCGTCAGTGTCCCCACACGTCGAGCAGCGGACACTCCGTGATGCCCTCGGCAGCCGCGGCGTCGCGGACGAGGACGACGCGCTGCGCCGGGTCGACCTGCGGCAGGTGCTGGAAGAGATCGCGGACCTCGCCGTTCGAGAGGTGATCGTCGATGTACGTCGACAGGAGCACGGCCTGCAGCTCGGGCGGAGCCGACATGCACTCCGGGCAGTCGCGCGGCGCGTCGCAGAGCGCTCGAAGGCCCTCCGCGCGCGACTGACAACCGACGAGGAGGCCGAGCACCGCGGCGCCGAGCACGATCCGCTTCATGCGCGGATGCTCGCACGAGGCGTCGGTCGGATCGAGCGCAGCGTCGAGCGCTCCGTCAGCGACGGACGCGGCGCCGCACGGCGGCGAGCACGTCGGCGAGCTCCGGCGCCCTCAGCGCTAGGAGCACCACGACGTAGGCCACGCCCGCCGCCGTGAGCGCCAGCGCGAGCACGAGGGCGTTGCCGAGGTCGTTGCCGCCGCGCGACCAGTCGCCGAGCTGGGCGACGCCCACGCCCGCGGCGCCCATCGCGATGGCGCCCGCGCCGATGCGCGCGGCGCTCGCGGCGACGCTCGCGAGGCCGAGGCGGCCGAGCTTGCGGCGCAAGAGGATCATCAGGACGAGGAGCTGCACGACGCCCGCCGCGCTGATCGCCACCGCGATGCCCGCGTGCCCCATCGATCCGCGGAGCGCGAGCGCGAGGCCGACGAACGCCACGAGGTTGGTCGCGCTCCCGGCGAGCGGCGTGCGCGTGTCGCCGTGCGCGTAGAACATGGGCACCACCACGCGCACGCACGCGATCGCCCACACGCCCGCGCCCTGCCACGCGAGCGAGCGAGCCGTCTCGAGCGCGTCGTGGCGGTCGAACGCGCCGCGCTGGAAGAGCACCGACACGATCGGCTCGGCGAGCACCACGAGCGCGACCGTCGCTGGCACGCCGATGAAGAGGCTCGAGCGCAGCGCGAACGCGAAGACCTTCTTGAGCTCGTCCGTCTGCCCGCGGCTGTGCAGGTCGGCGAGCGTCGGGAGCGCGGCGGACGCGATCGCGAGCGCGAACATGCCCTGCGGGATCTCGACGAGGCGCTGCCCGTAGTAGAGGTAGCTCTGCGCGCCGGCCGGCAGGTAGGACGTGAACAGCCGCGAGAGCATCACGTTGACCTGGTAGATGCCGAGGCCGATCGCGAGCGGCCCGAGCAGCGCGAGCGCGCGCCGCACGCGCTCGTCCCGCAGGTCGATGCGGGGGAGCGAGAAGGCGCCGAGCTTCGCGAGCGCCGGCCACTGCGCGACCATCTGGAGCACGCCGCCCACGATCGCCGCGATCGAGAGGCTCGCGATCGGCGGCAGCCCCATCGACACGGCGGGCCCGACGAGCACGAAGGGCGCCGCGATGAGCGCCACGTTCAGCAGCGCGGGCGCGAGCGCGGGCACGGCGAAGCGCTGGTGCGCGTTGAGCAAGCCCGTGCCGAGCGCCGCCGCGCCCATGAAGAAGATGTACGGGAACACGATCCGCGTGAGCGTGACCGTGTCCGCGAAGAGCCTCGGATCGTCGGCGTAGCCCTCGGCGTACGCGGTGACCAGCGCGGGCGCCGCCACGACGCCGCTCACGGAGACGAGCGCGAGGACGGCGAGCATCGCGCCGCTGAGGCGCGCGTAGAACGTCTTGGCGGCCTCGTCGCCCTCCTTCGCGCGCACGTCCGTGTACGTCGGGA
This sequence comes from Sandaracinaceae bacterium, assembly GCA_044220955.1. Classification (GTDB taxonomy): domain Bacteria; phylum Myxococcota_A; class Polyangia; order Polyangiales; family Sandaracinaceae; genus JBBSAT01. Next base: position 19,808 of record JBGAQA010000004.1, on the reverse strand, counting down.
TGAACGCGCTCGAGACGGCGCCGTCGGCGAGCAGGCCGCGGAGCGCGTTGGGGATCGTGAACGCGACGAAGAACGCGTCGGTGCCCTCGACCGGGAAGCACGCCGCGAACACCGCGTCGCGCGCCGCGCCGAGCACGCGCGAGACGAGCGTCCCCGCCGCGACGATCCCGGCGCTCCGCGTGAGCGAGGCCCGCCCGCCCGCCTCGCTCGCCGCCTTCGGGGACTCCTCGGTCACGATGGCCGTGCTACCGCGCAAGCCGCGCCTTCACCAACATTGTCGCCAACGTTGGACGCGCAGCGGGCGGCCGTTCGTTCCCGGGCCCGTCCGCGCCGCGAGCCGGGAGTGTCGTCACCTCCTGCTACATCGGCAGGCATGAAGTCGAAGAAGGCCAGGCGGGCGGCGAAGAAGGCGCGGCGGAAGTCCGCAGCGTGAGCGCGCACGGTCTGACGTTCGACACCGTTGCGGGCGGCACCTCGACGCGCGTGCCGCCGGGGAAGTCCGCGCGCACGAACGCTCCGTCGAGCAGCGCTCAGCCCGGCTCGTCGCGGCGGAACGGTCCCTCACCGGCGAGCATGTCGATCTCGCGCCGCACCGCCGCCGCCTCCTCGGGGAGGAACGACTCGACGGCCATGGCGAGGCGCGGGTCCTTCATCCAGTGCACCGAGTGGACCTCCGCCGGGAGCAGGCCGCGCTTGAGCTTGTGGTGCCCCTGCGCGCCGGCCTCGAAGCGCGTCATGCCCTTCGTGATCGCCCGCTCGATCAGCTGGTAGTAGCAGCACTCGAAGTGGAGGAAGGGCGCGTCGTCGACGCAGCCCCAGTAGCGCCCGTAGAGGCGCGCGCCCTTCTCGAAGTTCAGCGTGCCGGCGACCGGCTCGGCTCCTCGGTACGCGAGCGACGCGACGACGCGGTGCCCGAGGCGCCGCGGCATCTCGGCGAAGAACGCGGGCGTGAGGTACGCGTAGCTGCCGTGGCGCGCGACGTTCATCCGGTAGAAGGTGTCGAGCGCCTTCCAGTCGGCGGCGTCGAGCTCGGCGCCCACCTTCGTGCGCACCTCGAAGCCCGCGTCCGTCACCTCGCGGCGCTCGCGGCGGATCTGCTTGCGGGCCGAGGACCGGAAGCGCGCGAGGAACGCCTCGAAGCTCGCGTAGGGCGCTCTGCGCTCGTCCTCGTTGCGGAAGTGGAACTGCACGCTGAGGCGCGCCTTCGGCCAGCCGAGCGCGAGCGCCTCGTCCCGCTCCGCCTCGTCGAGGTAGTTCACGTGCACGGAGCTCGCGCCCTCGTCCACGGCCATCGCGCGCACGCCCTCGAGCAGGGCGCGCACGATCGGCGCGCGCGGACGATCCGGCGCCACGAGCAAGCGCGTCCCCGTCGCGGGCGTGTAGGGCACCATCGCGACGACCTTCGGGTAGTAGCGGATGCGCGCGGCCTGCGCGGCGCGGGCCCACTGGAAGTCGAAGACGAACTCCCCCCAGCTGTCGTCCTTCAGGTACGCCGGGAGCGCCCCGACCAGCGTCGTCCCGTCCCAGATCGTCACGTGCCGCGGGTCCCAGCCCGTGCCGCGCCCGACGCTCCGCGACTCCTCGAGCAGCGCGAGGAACGCGTGCTCGACGAAGGGGTCGTCCTGGCCCGCGACGGCGTCCCACGCGGACGCGGGCACCTCGGACAGCCGCCGCACGATTCGGGTCTCCACGGTCCACGCAGCGTCGGGCTGCGGAAGCGCTTGCGCAAGCCTTCCGAGCAGTTGCCGCGACCATCGGCGTTGCCTCGGAGGCGGATCGTCGCGTAAGGTTCACCGGTCCATGTCGGCGCCCGACGCCCCCGGAAAACTGATCGCAGGGAAATACGAGCTGCTCGTCGCCGCCGGCGAAGGCGGCATGGCGGTCGTGTGGAAGGCGATCCTGCGCGGGGCAGGCAGCTTCGCGAAGCAGGTCGCGGTCAAGCGGATCCAGGCCGGGAAGACGGCCGATCCCTCGTTCATCAAGATGTTCGAGGAAGAGGCGCGCGTCGGCTCGCAGCTCGAGCACCCGAACATCGTCCACATCATGGACTTCGGGCGCGAGCCGGACGGCGGCTACTACCTGGTGATGGAGTGGTGCGAGGGCCTGGACATGTTCCAGTGGGTCCGCTCGTTCCAGCGGCCCGTCGCGGCAGGCCACACGCCCCGCCCGACGCCGTGGCCGCTCGTCGCGGCGATCGGGATCGAGGTCCTCCGCGGGCTCGGCGCGGCGCACGAGCGCGTGATGGCCGACGGCACGCCGGCGCCCGTGTACCACCGCGACGTGTCCCCCTCGAACATCCTGCTCGGCAGCAACGGGACCGTGAAGCTCACGGACTTCGGCCTCGCGCGCGCGATGGACCGCGCGTCGATGACACGGCCGAACGTGATCAAGGGCAAGCTGGCGTACTGCGCGCCCGAGCTCATCACGGGCGCCAAGCCGAGCGCGCGCTCGGACATCTTCGCGCTCGGCGTGGTGCTCTGGGAGGCGCTCGCGCAGCGCCGCCTCTTCACGGGCAAGAACGACCTCGAGGTGCTCCTCGCCGTCCGTAAGGGCGACATCCCGGACCTGCGGAGCGTGCGCGACGACGTCCCGCCGACGCTGGCCGAGGTGATCTCGAGCTCGCTCACCCAGAACCCGGACGAGCGCTTCCAGACGGCGCGAGAGATGGCGCGGGCGCTCGCGTCGGTCCTGCGCTCGACGACGGAGCAGGCGGACGCCGAGCCTCTCGGCGCGAGCGTGAAGGCCGCGCGCGTGCGCCTCGGCAAGGACATGACCGAGTCGGTCGCGGGCGCGCTCAAGGCGCCCACGGCGGCGTCGATCCCCGAGCCCAAGGTGGACCTCGGGATGGACCAAGAGGTCGAGAAGAGCTCCGAGGATCTGTCGATCTCGGACGTCGAGGTCGTCGAGGCCGACCTGACGCAGAAGAAGCAGCCGGCGGCCGCCGCCGACTCGGCGAAGCCGCCGAAGGGTCTGTTCACGAACGAGGGGCCGAGCGTGGCCATGCCCCTCACCCAGAAGAAGAAGTAGACCTCGGCGCGCTCCTGAAGAAGAAGAACGAGAGAAGCGCACCGAGGGCGAGCACGGCCGCGGGCACGAGCATCCGCTGGCCGCCGCCCTGAACCGCGCCGCCGAGCACGAGCGCCGCGCCCGCGAGGAAGACGATGGGCATCACGATCGGCGTGCGGAAGGGCCGCACGAGATCCGGCTCGCGGCGGCGGAGCACGAAGAGCGCGACGATCGCGAGCGCGTAGAACGGGAAGTACCCGACGACGAAGCCGTCGGTCAGCTCCTCGAAGTCGCGCGAGACGACGTAGAGCACGCCGAGGATGCTCGTGACGATCACCGCGAGGCGCGGCGTGCCGCTGGCCGGGTCGACCCGCCCGAGCGCGCGCACGAACGTCCCGTCGACCACCCACCATCGGCTCGCTCCTGCGGCCCCTCCCGTCCGCGCGCTGCGCGCGCTCCCGTCCGGATCCTTCGAAGCGAGCACTCCTGCGTCGGTCGCCATCGGGACCAGCGCGCGAGAGTTCGTCAGGAGCGAGGCCATCGCGCCGCCGACGCAGGAGACGACCACGAGGGCGGAGAGGGCACGCGCGCCCGTCGCTCCCAGCGTGGCCGCCGCGAGGCGCGCACCCGGCATCTCCGCGCCGGGCCCCGCCGTCGCGAGGCCCGCGAAGCCCAGCACGCGCGCATAGCCGAGGTTCGTCAGCAGGTAGATCGCGCCCACCGCGAGCGTGCCGAGCACCAGCCCGCGCGGCAGCGTCCGCGGCGCGTCGCGCGTCTCGGCCGCGACGCTGGCGAGGTCGGCCCAGCCGTCGTACGCCCACATCACCGAGACGAGCGCGGCGAGCACGCCGCCCCCCGTCACGTGCGCCTCGGGCGCGCGCGCGTCGGTCGGGATGAACGGAAGCGCGAGCCCGGCCAGCGCGAGCACCGCGAGCCCGCCGTACTTCACGGCCGTCACCGCGGCCTGGACCGCGCCGCTCGAGCGCACGCGCAGCAGGTTGATCGCGAGCGCGAGCGCGAGGACCGCGAGCGCGATCGCGATCTCGCGCGGACGATCCGGAGGCAGGCCGAGGAACGCCTCGATGGACTCGGACGCGAGCGTCGCGAACGACCCGACGGCGCTGGGCGCGAGCAGCGTGATCTTCGCGAAGCCGTACACGAACGCGACCCGCGGCCCGAACGCGCGGCGCAGCGGCTCGTAGATCCCGCCCGCGCGCGGCAGCGCCGCCGAGAGCTCCGCGATCGAGAGCGCGCCGGCGAGCGCGACGAGCGCCCCGAGGACCCAGACGCCGAGGGCGGCGGGCAGCGATCCCGCGTGCTGCGCGACCGCCGCGGGGGTCCGGAAGATGCCCGTGCCGATCGTCGCGTTCACGACGAGCGCGATCGCAGCCACGAGGCCCAGCTCCGGGCGGAGCGCCCGCTCGCCGGTCTCGCTCGCGCGGTCCCCCGTCACTCGGGCGGCGCCGGCGCCGGCGCGCCGCAGTGCGGACAGGTCGGAAGCTCCGCCGCGAAGGGCCCGCGGCAGTAGGCGCAGTGCACGCGGCCGACGGGCTTGCCCTTCTTGCCCGGCTGCGGGGCGAGCTTCGCGATGTCGGGCTCGAGCGCCTCGAGGGTCGCGCTGCTCATCCGATCGTCGGGGTCGGCGGGCATCCACACCACCTCGACGGCGACGAGCTCGTGCGCCGTGAGGCGCTCGAGGTCCTCGAGCACCGCGTTGATCTCCTCGCGCCGTCCGCCGAAGAAGTCGCGGATCTCGCGGCGCGCAGCGACGACGAGCGTGATGAGGGCGACGCCCTCGCCTTCCGCCTCCCGCGGCACGTAGCCGGGGCTCGCCTGGGAGGCGACCTTGCCGCTGGCGTTGCGCACGAGCTCGGCCGTGAACTTGCTGCGCGCGTCCTGCGCGTGGCGCTTGAACACGCCCTCCGCGACCGGCGGGCTCATCGGGTGGTAGTTGGACGCGCCGCCGTACACCCACGCCGTGTCGCACTTGCGCAGCAGGCGGATGACCGAGCGCATCGACTCGAGCAGATCGCGCGACTGGGCGGTGCCGTGGAGCGCGATCTTGCCGAGCTCGCGCTGGACGAACTCGCGCGAGCGCGCGTCGATGCCGATGCGGACGGCGGTCACGTCGACGTTCATCCACGCGCGCGCCTGCGGGCCGGGCGTCCGGCGCGCGCGATCGGCGCCGCCCACGGCCCGCATGAAGAGCACGACCATCACGACGGCGAGCATCGCGAATCCGAGCGGTGGGTGCTCGATGCCGAGGCGCACGAGCGCGAACACGAAGCCTGCGTTGCCGCCCCCGCCGCCGCCCTCGTGGTAGCCGCCGCCGCCCTCGTAGCCGCCGCCCCCACCGCCGCCGAAGTCGCCGCCGCCGAAGCTGCCGCCGGAGCGCTGCGCGAGCGCGAGCGACGCGGAGAAGAGGACCCCGAGGAGCACGAGCGCGGGGAGCAGCGCGGACCGGAGCCGGAACGGGCGAGCCATGGGGCGCATGGTATACGGCGCAGGCCATGTTGGATCCGCGTCATGTCACCGAGCACCTCGACGAAGTCCGCGCCGCGATCGGCCGCAGGTCGGACGCGTACGCGAGCGTGCTCGATCAGATCGCCGCCCTCGCGCTCGAGCGCCGCTCCGCGCTGACCGAGCTCGAGCGCGCGCGCGCGAGCAAGAACGAGGCGAGCGCCGCGATGGCGAAGGTCGCCGACAAGAAGAGCGAAGAGTTCGCGGCGAAGCGCAAGGAGCTCGGCGTCCTCGGCGACCGCATCAAGGAGCTCGAGGCGCGCGACAAGGCGCTCGAGCCGCAGCTCGAGGACCTGCTCCTCGGCGTCCCGAACATGCCCGACCCGAGCGTGCCCGACGGCAAGGGCGAGGCGGAGAACCGCGTCGCCAAGGTCTGGGGCGACAAGCCGGCGATGGCGTTCGCGCCGAAGGACCACCACGACCTCGGCCTGCGCCTGGGGATCCTCGACTTCGAGCGCGCCTCGAAGATCAGCGGAGCGCGCTTCACGATCCTGGTCGGCATGGGCGCGCGCCTCGAGCGGGCGCTGCTCCAGCTCATGATGGACCTGCACGGCACCGAGCACGGCTACACCGAGGTGTGGCCCCCCGCGCTGGTGCTGCCCCGCGCGATGCGCGGCACGGGCCAGCTCCCGAAGTTCGCGGCCGACATGTTCAAGACGGAGCGCACGAGGCTCGCCGACACGGCCAGCGCGGACGAGCGCGAGAACAACGAGCTCTACCTCGCGCCGACCGCCGAGGTGCCCGTCACCAACATGCACGCCGACGAGATCTTCGAGCCCGGTCAGCTGCCGCGCGCGTACTGCGCGTACACGGCGTGCTTCCGCGCCGAGGCGGGCAGCTACGGCAAGGACACGCGCGGCCTCATCCGGCAGCACCAGTTCGACAAGGTCGAGCTCGTCCGCTTCTGCGCCGCGGGCGAAGGACCGTCGGAGCTCGAGCTGCTCCGCGGGCACGCCGAGCGAGTCCTCGAGGTGCTCGGCCTGCACTATCGGACCGTGGAGCTCTGCGCGGGCGACCTCGGGTTCGGCGCCAGGAAGTGCTACGACCTCGAGGTCTGGCTGCCCGGGCAGGGCGCGTACCGCGAGATCTCGAGCTGCAGCTGGTTCGGCGACTTCCAGGCGCGGCGCGCGAAGATCCGCTACCGCGCCGACGACAAGGCCAAGCCCCAGCTCGCGCACACGCTGAACGGCAGCGGCCTGGCGATCGGGCGCACGCTCGTCGCGATCCTCGAGCAGGGGCAGCAGGCGGACGGCAGCGTCGTGATCCCGGACGCCCTTCGCAAGTACGTCGGCGGCGTCGAGCGCATCGCGCCCCCAGGGGGCTGATGCCTTACCTGACGATCGACGCGCACCCGCCGCTGATCGTCGCGCGGCGCGTGGGGGCGGCGGACGCGGCGAGCATGTGGACGATGCTCGCGTGGGCCCGCGAGCGACTGCTCGCATCGGATCGGAAGCTCGCGTTCGTCTACGACGCGGGCGAGACCCCGGGCGGCCTGCCCGACGCCGCCGCCCGCGGCGCGGCGGGCGAGTGGCTCCGGGCGAACCAGCGCGTGCTGCGCGAGCACTGCGCCGGGCTCGACTTCGCGCTGCCGGCGCCGCTCTCGCGCGGCGCGCTCACGGCCGTGTTCTGGCTCGCGCAGCCGGCCGTGCCCTGGGCGATGCACGGGACGCTGGCGGCGGCCGTCGCCGCGGGGCTGGCCCGTACGGGATCGGCCCTCGACGCGGACGCCATCGTGCGCGACCTCGCGAGGCGGCCCTCGACGGGCGCCTGAGGCCGTTCCCATCGCGGCGAGACGGCGCTCGCTCGGGTATGGTGGCGGGCCATGCGCAAGGGCCCGCACGTCCATCCCGAGACCAGCTCCATCTCCGAAGGCTACGACCCCACGCTCAGCGTGATGGCCGTACGGCCGCCGATCTACCCCGTCTCCACGTACTGCTTCGCGACCGCCCAGCAGGCAGCGCACCACTTCGAGGTGGCGCTGGGCAAGGCCGCGGCGGTCCCCGGCGAGCGTGAGAGCCTGATCTACGCGCGCCTGAACCACCCGAACGCCGAGATGTTCGAGGACGCGCTCTCCGCCGTCGAGCGCGGAGCCCAGGCGTGCGCGGCATTCACGAGCGGGATGAGCGCGATCACGACGGCCGTGCTCACGCTGGTCAAGCCGGGGCGCAAGATCCTCTACCAGCGGCCGGTGTACGGCGGCACCGATCACTTCTTCCGTCACATGCTCCCCGAGTGGAGCATCGACGCGATCCCCGTCGCCGACGGCGGCTGGAAGGCCGCGCTCGCCGAGCACGCGGAGACCCTCGGGCTCGTCTACGTCGAGACGCCGGCGAACCCGACGCTGCACATGATCGATCTCGCGCGGCTCCGGCGCGAGATCGACGCGAGCTGCCCCGGGCGCCACGTCCTGATGGCCGTCGACAACACGTTCCTCGGCCCGGTGTTCCAGTCGCCGCTCGAGCACGGGGCCGACGTGGTGATCTACTCGGCCACCAAGTTCCTCGGCGGGCACAGCGACCTCGTCGCCGGCGCGATCACCGCCAGGGACCCCGAGCTCGTCACCCGCTTCAAGACGATGCGCGCGTTCCTCGGGACGATCTGCGAGCCCTTCACCGCGTGGATGCTCCAGCGCAGCATGGCGACGCTCTGGCTCCGCATGATCAAGCAGTCGAAGAACGCGGCGAAGCTCGTGCCGCTGATCGCGAAGCACCCCGCCGTGCTCCGCGTGCACCACCCCACGCTCTTCGAGGGGGAGCAGGCCGCGATCTTCCGCGCGCAGTGCCGCGCCCCCGGCTCGATGATCGCGGTCGAGCTCCGCGGCGGGCGCGCGGCGGCGTTCCGCTTCCTCGACGCGCTCGAGCGCGTGCTGATCGCCGTCTCCCTCGGCGGCGTCGAGTCGCTCGCCTGCCACCCGCGGACCACGACGGCGTCGGAGATGTCGGACGAGGACCTGAGCACCAGCGGCGTGACCGAGGGCCTCGTCCGCCTGAGCATCGGCGTGGAGTACTGGCGCGACCTCGCCGACGACCTCGGCCGTGCGCTGGACGCCGCGGTGGCATGATCCTGCGCTCGGCTGACGCGCAGCGCGGCTTGCCGCCGCTCCGGCCGGACGGCACCATCGCCCCGATGGACGCCGGAGCACGGAACGGGCACGTCGCCGCGAGCGCGCTCGCGCTCGCACTGCTCCTCGCGCTCGCCGCGCCGTTGCCGGTCGGCAGCGCGCAGACCGCCTCCGTCCCCGGGACGCTCGCCGGGACCTGGGTCTACGACGGCACCGTCGCCCACGCGGTGCGCATCGTGGACGCGGCGTTCGAGCCCGGCATCGCGACGTACCCCGAGCTCTTCCAGAGCTACGCGCGAGGCCGGCTCCGCACGAGCATGGCGCCCCCGGGCCGCGTGCGCGTGACGCTCGAGAGCGCGCGCGTACAGGTGTCGCTGCAGTCGACCGAGCGCACGACCCTCATCGACGGGAGCATCGGCGCTCCGGCGGCGGTCTCCGGCGCGGAGGGGACCCCGCGCGTCACGCCGCGCCTCGAGGGCGGGTGGCTCGAGCTCTTCTACGAGGGCGAGGGCTCCGAGATGCGACAGCTGCTCTCGACCGAGCCCGACGGCGCGCGCATGCACCTCGACTACACCGTGGTGAGCCCGCAGCTCCCGAGCCAGGTCCGCTTCCGCCTCGACTACGTGCACCCGCGCTCGTGACGAAGAGGGTCGTGTCGGGCCGGGCTGGCGGCTGATCAGCACTTGTGTCGGCTCGCCGCTCCGGCCCTTCCCGTCCGCGGGCTACGCCCGCTTCCGTCCGGCCGTGGCGAGCTCTCCGGTCGTGATCAGGGCCCTGGGGGCTCGACGTCGATCTCGTCGCTACCGCGCAGCGAGAACGTCGGGTGGATGTCAGGAATCGAATGGGTCCCGAGCGCCCCGCGCACGCCCGGCGGCGCAGAGCCCTCCACCTCCGCCACCGTCACGGTGCCCGCCGCGAGCGCGACGGAGAGCTGGAACGATCGACCGAAGCTCGCGCGCACCGTCGTCGGGATCGTCCAGCTGCGGGCGCGGGTTCCTTCGACCCAGAAGACCGAGGTCGCCGCCTGCGAGTACTGCTCGTCCATCACGTCTTCGCAGAGGTCGTCGCGCTCGCGCTGCCACTCCACGACGAGCGCCGGCGACGCGCCCGCGAGGACCGGCTCGATCGCGACCCGCACGAGATCGACCGCGTCGAGGCCGCGGTGCGAGGCGTTCGTCGCGGGGTAGTACTGCGCGAACGGCCGCGCAGCCATCCATCGATCGCCGCTCCGGAGCGCGGCGTAGAAGAGTCCCCTCTCATCGGCGTCGCCTCCCGTCTCGGTGAAGACGACGACCGCAGACAGCCCGTCGCCGTCGACACGCCGCACGACGCGCGTCCGGTCGAAGAGGCGCCCGCGGAAGGCGCGGGCGAGCGACGCGGGGATCACCTCGCCCGACCAGAGCTCCGGCACGTCGCGCATCGGGAGCGTGTGCGTCCCCGCCATCGCGGCCATCTCGGGCGGCGGCGACCCCGACACGACGCTCAGCACGCTCCGCCCCTGGGCGTCGAACGAGAGCGCGAGCTCGAACCCTGGATCGGCACCACGGTGTGCGGCGATCGGGTTGGTGAACGAGGAGAGCTCGGTCGCGCTCCCCCAGACGACCGTGACGCGCTCCTCGGCGAAGTCGCGCGCCTCGAGCCGGGCGTCGTGCGTCAGGCGCGTGCGCACGGCGACGCGGGTGCGCTCCCCGCTCCCGCTCACCGTCGCGGTGACGCTCGAGGTGTCGTGCCAGCGCCAGCCCCACGCCTCGTCGAAGAGGACCTCGCTCGTCGCGCACGTCGTCTCGCCGAGGAACGCGACTCGCCACTGCCGGTCATCGTCGACCAGGACCGCGCGGGTCACGCCCTCGATCGACACCGGGAGCTCCTGGGCGATCTCGACGTACTGCGAATCGAGCGCGCAGCGCGTGGCGAGCTCGGGTGCGAGCCTCGCGGGCCTGGGGAACGGCGGGGCCGCGGTCGGAGGTGGCGAAGCAGGCGCCGACAGGCGCGCGAGGACCGCGTCGAGCCGGAGCTGGACCGCGTCGTTGGGGCGCAGCGCGAGCGAGGCGCGGTAGCGCGTGGCGGCCGCCTCGAAATGCGCGAGCCCTTCCTCGGCCCGCCCGAGGTTGTAGAGGCACGTGCCTCGACGTTCGCGCTCGGCGACCGCCGGAGCCGGGAGGGCGTCGAGCGTGGGCGCGAGCAACGTGCGCGCGTCCTCGAAGCGCTCTTCGCGCACGAGCACGTAGCCGAGCTCGCAGCGCGCGGCGAGGTCGGTCGCGCTCGCCTCGACGCGCGCGCGCAGGGCTGCCTCTCGCGTGGCGAGGTCGTCCTGCGCTCGCGCGGGGAGCGCCAGCACGAGCAGCAGCACCATCAGGGAAGCGTCTCGCACGAGCGACATACGGACTTCAGGGACGGACGCTGCGGGTGCCGCTTCCCGTGCCCGGGCCTGGCGACGCCTCGGTGCAGGGAACGCGCTCGGCGTGCTGCTCACGTCCGTGTGCGGCGCGCGCGGCGCGTCGTCGTCCGGAGAGCGACGGCGTGGACAGGGAGAGGGGCCCATCGGACGGCCCGAGGATAGGGGAAAGGACGTCGCATCGCCCCCCCGTATCACCTGCACCCACACCCTCGGCAGCGATGGGAGGCCGTATGGGGTAATCAACGACGTCATGTGGCCAGACACTCGCTTGCGCGCGTTCAGCGCACGGGATGCACTCCGGGGACGCGCGGGGAGGACGGTGGGGGTGATCTCGGCCAATCCGGCCGCGATCGAACGGAGGCGGCGAGGCATGGCGGAGCGGGCGGGGGACCTGGGGCTGATCGACGTGCTCGACGCGGTGTATGCCCTGGATCGGAACGACGCGGCCTGGCTGACGGGGATCGCTCGAGCCATCGCGCCCCACATCGATACCGGGCTCGGTACGCACGCCTTTACAGCCACGTTCGCTGAGGGGCGCCACTCGTTGGGTGTTCCGCTCGTCGTGGGAGGGCGGCCGGAGTGGTGCGCGATCTGGCGAGAGAACTGGTGGGAACCCCTCATGCGCGGCGCCGACACCGCCTCGATGAACGGAATGCTCTCGTTCGGCACCGTGTCGTCGGCGCAGCAGCTCTGGCATGCCGTGAGCAATGACGTGCCCACGTTCGACGAACATCTGCGTGTGCTCGCCGGCCGCGGCTGGGCGCATGCTTTCGTCGAGCACGCGGCGCGCCAGAGCGCGTCGGAGCGACTCTTCTATCCCGACTCGTTGAACCTCGTCGCGCGGGATCCGAGCGGAGTATCGGTCGCGTTCGTCGCGAACCGAAAGCGGTGGGTCGAGCGCTCGGAGCTCGTGGCGACCAAGGCGAAGTTCGCTGGCGTCGTTCGGCACGTCGCGACCGCATACCGACTGCGCATGCGGCTCACACGGAACCCTCAGGAGCACACGACCCCCGACGCGGTCCTCGATCCCGGGGGCCGCGTGCTGCACGCTGACCACGATGCGCGAACGCGCGACGTCCGCGAGGCACTGCGACGCGCAGCGCGCGCGATCGACCGTGCCCACGTCGGGTCGAATCGCGAGCAAGCGGTCGACCTCTGGCGCTGCTTGGTCGCGCAGCGGTGGACGCTCGTGGATCGATTCGAGAGCGACGGCCGCCGCTACCTCGTCGCCGCGCGGAACGAGCCATGGGAGACGCGCCGCGATCTCTCGCCCCGAGAGCGACAGGTTCTGGCGTCGGTGGGCTGCGGCCTCTCGAACAAAGAGATTTCGTACGAACTCGCGCTCGCCGAGTCCACCGTCAGCACGCTCGTCGGACGCCTCGCACGCAAGCTGGGCACGACCACCCGCGTGGGCATGGTCAGGTTCGCGCGCGCGGCCGAGGTTGCGCTTCCGACTCGACCCCCGGAGTCCTCCGGGACTCCATCTGCCGGTTCCGAGCGGCCCCGTGGGCGGCGCAGGTGAAGCCGAGCACGGCGCTCGACATCCTGGATGCGGCCTACGCGCGGGACACCTCCGACGACGTCTGGCTGGCGCGCGTCACGCGTGCCGTCCGCCCCAACCTGGACCGGGGGCTCGGGGTGACGGGCTATTTCGTACGCATCGGCGGTCCAGGGGAGTTCGAGGGACACGGTCACGTCGGCCCCACCAAGGTGGACGTGCTCGCGCTGTGGAACGGGCTGATCGCGAACGCCGGACGCGAGTTCCTTCGGCAGATCCACCTCGGCGGCCCCTTCGGCCTCAGCAACACGCCGCTGGTCTTGGGGCTGCGCGAGAGCGCGTCGGCGCTGGGCACCCTCCACGAGCACGAAGCCAGCGGTGCCGCCGGGCTGATGGGCCTCGACTCGGACGGGGAGGGAATCGCGTTCGCGACGTGGGCTCCCGGCGGACGCTCGCTCGCAGCAGGTCGCGGCGAGGAGGCGTTCTGGAACCGCGTCGCGCCTCACCTCGCCACGGCCGCGCGGCTCCGACGTCGACTGCGAGCAGACGCGCAGGCGCCAGCGGCGGTTCTCGAGCCAGGTGGCAAGCTGGTTCATGCGGAAGGCGGCGCGCGTACACGTCTCGCGCGAGCGGCCTTGCGTGAGGCGACGTTGCGCCTCGATCGGGCGCACACGCGTGGGGTGGGCTCGGATGCTGCGCAGACACTGGCGCTCTGGCGGTGCATGGTGGAGAAGCGTTGGACGCTCGTCGACCAGTTCGAACGCGACGGCCGTCGGTACGTGGTCGCGTACCCGAACCTCCCACGCACCGCGGCCGCCATTTCGTTCCTCTCGCCCCGAGAGCAGATGGTCGCCGGGGCGGCTGCGCTCGGACACGCGAACAAGGTGATCGCCTACGCGCTCGATCTGGCGGAATCGACGGTGGCGACGCTGCTCTCGCGAGCGGCTCGAAAACTGGGCGCCCGCTCGCGGGTCCAGCTCGTGCGGATGATGCAGGGCGTGACGCTCGACCCTCAGCCGTAGCGCGCCGCCAGCTCACCCCGCGAGTGGACTCCGAGCTTGCGGTAGATGGCGTCGATCTGCTTGCCGACGGTCCGCGCGCTCCTCCTGCGCTTGACCGCGACCTCGGCGTTCGTCTGACCGGCGAGCAGAAGGGCGAGAACGGCTCGCTCGGCGGCCGTGAGCCGCGCCAAGTCGGCTGCGTGCGTGGGCCCAGGGACCGGGTACGAGAAGATCACCATCTCCCCGTCGCCGAGATCGAGGCGCGTGGCGCGCAAAGCTTCCGGAGCCTCGCTGGCGAGTTCGTTCCGCCCCCCAGGTCGTGCTCCACGCGTATACATGCTCTCGAATGATACCCCGCCGCGACCCAAGTTAGCGACGCATGTAGACCCACGTGCAAGGATCCTGGCGGTAGGTGATCATCGCGCCCGAGACGGTAAAGCACTGCATGCTCATCGCGCAGTTGCTCTGCGTGCCATCGGCGTTGATGGCGAACGTGAGGGAATCGAACGGGCCGCCGACCGCGGCGACGTCGCAGCCGTGCTGCTCCAGCTGGGCGGCTCCTTGCGGGCCGCACCCGTCGCCCGTGACGGACACGTAGTCGTAGATGCCGTCGGCCATCGGGCACGTCGGCGTCCCGGCGTCGCCACCGCTCGTCGCGGCGTCCACCGGGTCCGGCCCCGGCTCCGGATCGTTGCTCATCTGCGAGTAGCAGCCGACCGTGCCGTTCAGCTCTCCACAGTACTGAGGCGAGTCACCGCACGGGACCGACTTCCAGGCGCCCATGTCGCACTCGACGTAGTTGCTGCCCTGGCAGTACGCGACGTCCTCGGCGCCGCCGTTGCAGACGGCGCCCATGACCTCCATTCCCAGGTTCATCGCGCCGGGCCCCTGGATCTCGTTCTCGAGCGCGGGTGAGCCCTGCTGCATCTCGGCCACCGCGCTCGCTGCGGTGTCAGCGGAGGTCCCCATGGTCGCGCGCGGCGCGTCCCCTCCCGAGGAGCAGCCCAAGAGGCCGAGAGCGACGAGACCGAGCAGCGAGGAACGAATCACGGAGACCTCCGAATCGAGAGGGACGGGGACGTGCAGGCGATCGGCGACTATTGCTTGGTGTAGGCCTCGCCATTGACCGTCAGCATGGTTCCCGAGAGCGCGGCGGTGGTCGCCATCAACTCCGGGTCGCCCCCGGGAATCGGCATCGACGCGGAGGTTCCACCGCACGTCGCGCCGGTGATCTCGGACGTTCCCATCGTCGGCGTGATCATCAGGCTGGCCGAGACGTACGTTCCCGACACGACCCCGTCGCGGGTGCAGCCGGCGAGCACCGCGCCCGTGCCCTCGGGGTACACGATGTGCCGATTCCACGTGTACGTCCCGTCGGCGGCGAACGTGTAGGTGTACGTGGTCTCTTGCATCGCCGTTCCCGTCGCCGTCGTCGGCCCACTCACCCAGGTTCCCACGAGCGGATCCGCGGCCGTCCCCGTGTCCTCCGAGGGCGTGCCCGTGTCCTCCGAGGGCGTGCCCGTGTCCCCGCCGTGCGTCGGGCCGGCGTCGTTCCCGACCGGCGTCGTCGAACAGCCAGCCACGATGAGAAGAGAAAGAAGAAGGCGCAGCGTCAGCGATGTACGGGTCATGGTGTCGTCCTGAACTGAATGAGGCGCGACAGAGCGCCGTCGATCGGACGTTCGCGCGCGCATGCGCGGCGCGCCATACGCTGTTCGTCTACACGCCGGCGGGCTCCACGATCGGCGAGCTGCGGCATGCGCTCGAGCAGCAACCTGCGCGTGGACGTCCACGTCCACAGCCTCACTCCCGCTCGACCGGGTCTACGACACGCGCTGCGAGCTCCATGGGATCCCCGCGCCGACGCCCGACGAGCTCGAGGCGATCCTCGTCCGCAGCATCGCTCCCGCGGAGCGCCTGCTCGACGGACCCGAGCTCGACGGACCCGAGCTCGACGAGGACGAGGACGAGCAGAGCCTCGCGCGGGCCTACCTGGCGTCGACCCGCAGCGAGCGCGACGCCGCGGACGACGACCCGCACGACTTCGGCTGCCCTGAGGCGCGCCCCCGAGTGGGAGCACCAGCGAGACCGACTCGCGTAGCTCAGCCGCTACCTGCTCCGGCCGCCGCTCGCGCTCGATCGCCTACCCGCTCCACCACGACAACCCGTGTGCGCTCGCGAAGGAGCGCCCCGAGCTCGCACCGATGCCCGCGTACCCGACCGGGCGCAGGGCTTGTACCGGCAGAAGAGGAAGCGCGGGGCTCGGCGCGGCACGGCGAGCGATGGGTCATCAGCAAGGAGACGCGGAGCTACGCGGTCGAGCACGTCCATCAACTCCGGCACCTCGACTTCCACGAGTGCAGCCGCGCGGTCCTGCTCCCGAGCGGCGCTCTGAAGATGGCCCAGCTCCTCGGCCCGCTCGACGACCACGCCCGGCTCAGCTGCGACGTGAGCGCCCAGCGATGGCGAGATGACAGGCGGCCTGCTCGCGCCCGGCGTCGCCGAGCGGTCACGGATCGCGGGGGGTGAGGGCGGCCTTCGCGCGAAGAGCGCACGACGCGGCGGCTGCGTGTCCCTGCAGGCGACGATCGCGCGGGTGCGCGCCCGCTGCGACGTCGCGCTCATCCGTGGAGGGTCAGCGCCTGCACGATGCGCTGGGCGGCGCCGACCGTCCCGTAGGGGAACGCGGCTCGCGTCATGCGCTCGCGGGCCGCCGCATCGTCGACGAGCGCGAGGATTCCGCTGACGATCCCTTGCTCCGAGGTGCCGACGAGCTGCCCCGCGCCAGACGCGATCACCTCGGGCCGCTCGGTCCGATCGCGCGCGACGAGCAGCGGTCGGCCGAGGAGCGGCGCCTCTTCCTGCACGCCGCCCGAGTCCGTGACCACGAGGGTGCTCGCCGCGAGGAGCGCGAGGAAGCTCGGGTACGAGAGCGGCGGAAGGACGCGCGCGTTCGGGGTGTCTGCGAGCCGCAGGCGGATCGGATCCCGCGCCGCCGGATGTGCGTGCAAGGGCCACGCGAAGACGAGATCGTCTCGCTCCTTGGCGGCGCGCGCGATGGCACCCGCGATGCGCTCGAGCCCTGCGCCATGCTGCTCGCGGCGGTGACAGGTCACGGTCACGAGACGAGCGCCGCTCGGGAGCGCGCCGAGCCCCTCGATCGACGCGAGGGCGATGGTGCGCGCCTCGGGTAGCACGTGCTCGAAGGCGTCGACGATCGGGTTGCCCGTGACGACGATGCGCCGTGGATCCACGCGCTCGGCGAGCAGGTTCTCGCGGGCGCGCTCCGAGGGGACGAGCAGGCGCTGCGAGAGCGCATCGATCGTCACGCGGTGCCCCTCCTCGGGCCAGGGCGCGCCGAGATCGAAGGAGCGCAGTCCCGCCTCCACGTGCGTCAGCGGGATGCGCGCGTAGAACGTGGCGAGCGCCGCCGCCAGCGCGGTCGTCGTGTCGCCGTGGACGAGCACCACGTCGGGACGGACGCGCGCGAGGACGCCTCGCATCTCCGAGAGGACGTGTGCGAGGCGCTCGGCGGGGTCCGCGTCGGGCGCGCCCGCGCCCACCACCAGGTCGGGGACGAGCGCGAAGGTCGAGAGCGCACCCTCGAGCCACGCCGGTTGCTGCTGCACCGCGCAGAGCGTGCGGCGATGCCGCGGCGACGCGTCGAGCGCGCGGACGACGGGCGCCATCTTGATCGCCTCGGGACGCGTCCCGATCACGACGAGGACGTTCATCCCGACGTGAGTCCGCAGGCGTCCACGACGACGCGACCGCGGAGCTGCTCGCGCCGCGCGACGAAAAGACGGTGGCGGACCAGCGCCACCAGGGCCGCGTCACGCGCGAGCAGCTCGTCGACCTCGACGGTGTCGCTGCGGCCGGTCACCACGGGATCGGCCACGAGCACGCCAGCCGGGCGCGCACGCTTCAGGCGCTCGACGATCTCGAGCGCGGTGGATCCGCGCGTGTCGTCGACGTCGGGCTTGTACGCGATGCCCAGACATCCGATCACCCGCCGGCCGGCGCTCGCGTCCAGGACGCGCGTCACGAGCGCGCGGACGCGCCGCTCCGCCACCTTTCGGGCCTCCTGCACGAGGCGCGTGTCGTCCGGAGCCGCACCAGCCAGGAGCCACGCGTCCTTCGGCAGGCAGGGGCCTCCCGCGCCTGTCGTCGCGTCGAGCAAGTGGACGCGCGGGTGGCGGTTCGCGATGCGGGTCACCTCGCGTGCATCCACGCCGAGACGCTCCGCGACGCTGGCGAGCTCGTCGGCGAACGCGATCGCCACGTCACGCTGCGCGTTCTCGGCCAGCTTGCAGAGCTCCGCCGTGCGCGCGTCGGTCTGCGAGACCTCGCCCGCTCCCAGGGAGGCGTAGAGCGACGCCGCGCGCGCCGTCGCGGCCTCGTCGACACCGCCGACGACGCGGGGGCTCTCGGCGAGCTCCGCGAGCACGGCGCCCGGAAGGATGCGCTCGGGCGCGAACGCGACGTGGATCGTCCCGGCCTCGCCGCGCGCCGCGCGGATACGCGTGGCGATCGCCTGCGTGGTCCCGACCGGAACGGTCGACGCCACGACCACGAGCGTGTCGTCGGTGAGGCGAGGGACGATCGCGTCGACGGCGTCGTGGAGCGCGTGGAGCATCGGACGACGTTCGGCGTCGATCGGCGTCGGGACCGCGATGACGTACGCGCGCGCGTGCACCGGTTCCCGCGACGCGCGGAGGCGCCCGGCGACCGTCACCTCCAGCACCAGGTCGTGCAAGCCGGGCTCGCGCGTGGGCACGTCGCCCGCTGCCACGCGCCGCACGCGGCTCGCGTCGTGATCGACGCCGTGCACGCGGAGGCCCTGCTTCGCGAACCACGCCGCGAGAGGGAGTCCGACCGTTCCGAGTCCGATCACGCAGACGTCGATCGGTTCCATCTCGGCCTCAGACTAACCCGAGAACGCGGCACGTGTCGTGCGCTCGAGCCAGCCCGGGTGTGATCGCTGGCGGTTGGTCAGGCGGCAGCGGAGTGTTCCCAGTAGTCGGCCCACCAGTCGCGGTTGGCGCGCAGGACGCGGAGGCCGAGCATCTTGTTGACGGTGTCGGGGTGCCACCAGGCGCCGGGCAGCTTCAGGCGCTTCTGCGGGATCGTCCTGTGCGCGCTCTCGACCTCGCCGGAGCCGACGGGCAGGCCGGCGGCGCGGATCTCGTCGTGACCGAGATCATCGTGGAATCGGGTGAGGTGCTTGAGGAGCTGGCCGACGCGCTTCTTGCCGCGTCCCTTGTGTGCCCGCAGTTCGCCGAACGCCGTCTCGATCTGCTCTGCGCCGCCATCGAGCAGGACGATCTTGTGAGCGACCCAGCGGTAGCGTTCGTCGTCACGCAGGCCGATCGCATCGGCCGTCTCGAACAGATGCGAGCGCAGGTGCGGTCGGTCGAGGATGAAGCGGAGCCCGGCGAACTTGGCGTCGAGCGCCTCGCGCAGGCCGAAGCCGCCGTCGCTGGGAGCGAAGACATTCGTCCTCGACGAGAGCCCGCGGTAGCACGCGGCTCCGAACAGCTCGTCGACGACGCTCTCGTACTTGTCGTAGCGCGCGACGTACGTAGGCTCGAGCTCGTCGACCGGTCGCGCGAGGGCGACACGAACATCGACCCAGGCTTCGTCGCGCACGCGCTTGGGCAACCCGCGCGCACCGGGCTCTTCTCGTCGGTTCCCGCGGGCCGCAGTGTGCCGGTTCGGATCTCGCACCCGTCGAGCTGCACGATCATGCGCTCGACGCCCGGACGCGTCGCAAGCGGCTCGTCGAACTGCTTCTCTGCCGATTCAAGTCGGGCGTGCACGAACGCCTGCGCGTTGGCCGCGTGCCCCTCGACGACGCGCAGCACCGTCGTGCGGCCGACGTCGAAGCCGTAGTGCTCCTCGAAACGCTTGGCGGCCTGTCCGAACGACTCCTCCGCGCCGAAGTCGGTGAGCGCGCGTTCGACGGCGGGTGTGCGAGCTCCGTGGTGCAGGCCGAGATCCGCGAGCGGTCTGGCCGAGCGCTTGGTGCGCGCGTCGCGGAAGTACGTCGAGACGATCGTCAGGACGCCGAACAGCGTCATGACCGCGATCGTCGGAGACCGGTGCACCTTCAATCCGCTCGCGCCCGCAGCCCGAGCGGCGCGCGACATCAGCTCCGCGTACACGGCGGCAACCGTCTCGCGTCCGACGTCGCGGAGCAGCGCCCGGGTCAGTGCGTCGATCGTCAGCGCGGCCTTCGCGAGATCGGTCTCCTTCTCGACGATGGCGCGCGTTAGCAAACGGCTGGCAGCGGTGATCTCGTCCTTGTAGCGTTCGTCCATGGCA
>JBGAQA010000049.1:0-48095 GCA_044220955.1 Sandaracinaceae bacterium | reverse complement strand
GTGCGCGCCGTGGCGTCCGTGGCCGGCGGGGTCGTAGGGGTCGCTGTCGCTGCAGGCGGGCGGGGCGGGGGCGGGCGGTGCGCAGTGGCGGCCGTGACCGGCGGGGTCGTAGGGGTCGCTGTCGCTGCAGGCGGGGGGTGGGGCGCAGCGCCGTCCGTGGCCGGCGGGGTCGTAGGGGTCGCTGTCGCTGCAGGTCGGGCTGCCGCAGTGCCGCCCGTGGCCGGCGGGGTCGTACGGGTCGCTGTCCGAGCAGTGCCCGCGCTGGGCCTCCGCGTAGGCGGGCAGGGTCCCCACGAGGGTCAGGGCACCCCCGACGGCCAAGCTCGCGTGGAGCGCCGCTCGGCGGGTCCCGCGGTGCGTCACGATCTCGCTCGAATCGAGGGTCTTCCGGGGCGGCATCGACGTGCCGATCGGCTCTACGCACGGCGTCTCGATGCGCGAGGGGTGGCGCGCTGCGGCCCGGCGCGCATGATCGACCGCAGTCCCCGTGCGTGCCACCCCGTACTCGCTCGCCCTGGTCGCCCTCGGCTGCGGCGCTCCCGCTGCGCAGTGCCCCCCGATGCACGCGGAGCACGCGACGCACGGTGGCGGGCACGACGATCACGCCCATCACGTGGGCTCGATGCAGCACGACTTCTCGGACGTCGCGCGCTTCGAGGCCATGTTCGAGTCGCCCGATCGCGCGGGATGGCAGCGCCCGGTCGAGGTCGTGGCCATGCTGGAGCTCGAGCAGGGGCAGACCGTCGTCGATCTCGGCACCGGCACAGGCTACTTCCTCCCCTTCCTGAGCGTGGCCGTGGGTCCGCGCGGGTACGTGATCGCGCTCGACACCGAGAGCGCGATGATCGACCACGTGCGCGCGCGCGCCGAGCGCGAGGGCATCGCCAACGTCGAGGCCCACGTCGTCGGCCCCGATGATCCCGGCCTCGCGAACGAGAGCGTCGACCGTGTGCTCGTGGTGAACACCTGGCACCACCTCTCCGAGCGCGGCGCCTACGCCGCGCGCCTTCGGGCGGCGCTCCGCCCCGGCGGCGCGATCGTCGTCGTCGACTTCACCGCCGAGGCGAGCCAGGGCCCGCCGGTGTCCGAGCGCATCGCCCCCGAGACCGTGGCGGTCGAGCTCGCGGGGGCCGGTCTGGTGACGGCGGTGCTCGACGAGCGCCTGCCCGATCAGTACGTGGTGCGCGGGCGCCTGCCCTGAGCGCGCGGCGTTCCGCACGGCTTGACCTATCGTACGATAGTCCCATGCTCGGGCGATGGACGGGCTCGCCGCGATGCCGCTCCCTGCGCTCGCCGCCTGGGTGAGCGGCATCCTCGCGCTGACGACGCTCTCGTCGCTGGTGCTCGGCTTCCTGGTCGAGCGGGTGACGCAGCGGGCCGGCCGCAAGGTGCTCGACCTCCCGCTGCGCCGGGGACAGCTGCGTCACGAGGCGATCGGCACGGCGCTCTTCCACGCGGTGTTCGTGCCGCCCTTCGTGCTCGCGCTGCACACCGGCGCGATCCACTTCTGCGGTGGGTGGCTCGCGAACCTGCTCGGCTTCGCGGTCGCCTGGTACGGGTTCGTCGGCTTCTACTATTTCTTCCATCGCGCGCTGCATCACCGCCGCCTCTTCTGGATGCACCGCTGGCACCACGAGTCCGTCGTGACGACGCCGCTCTCCGGGCTCTCGATGCACCCGCTCGAGGCCGTCGGCTGGACGCTCGCGATGCTCGGCCCCGCGATCGGCCTCGCGCACCTCGATCTGCTCGGCGCGGGCGGCTGGCTCTTCTTCCTCGGCGTGCACTGGGTCGGCAACATCGTCGGGCACGCGAACGCCGAGCTCTCGCCGGTGCGCTCGACGCGCCTGTCCACGCTCGTGCTGAGCAACCCGATCTCGTACCACTCGCTCCACCACGCGCGCTTCGAGGGCCACTACGGGTTCGTGAACGCGACGATGGACTGGATCTTCGGCACGGAGTTCCCGGACTGGCTCGCCGTGCACGAGCGCGTGTTCGGCGGCCGGCCGCTCACCTCCGCGCGCGAGAAGGTGCCGGTGCCGGACGCGCAGCGCTGAGCGGGCTATGGAGTCCGTCGTGACGCGCTTCGTGGTGGTGACCGGCACCGACACCGGCGTCGGGAAGACCTTCGTGACGGAGGCGCTCGCGCTCGCGCTCGCGCGCGATCGCGAGGTCGTCGCGATCAAGCCGCTCGAGTCGGGGCTGGACGCCGAGGATGGCGACGGCGAGCGCCTCGCTGCGGCCACGGGGC
The DNA here is from genome assembly GCA_044220955.1 of Sandaracinaceae bacterium. Classification (GTDB taxonomy): domain Bacteria; phylum Myxococcota_A; class Polyangia; order Polyangiales; family Sandaracinaceae; genus JBBSAT01. Next base: position 45,847 of record JBGAQA010000049.1, on the reverse strand, counting down.
AGGCCGAGCCGCGGCACGCGCTCGTGCGCCTGCGCGCGCCGCTCGCCCCCGCCCTCGCCGCCGATCGCGAGGGCCGCACGATCGACTTCGACGCGCTCGTCCGCGAGATCCGAGCGCATGCCGCCGGCAAGGACGTGGCCCTGGTCGAGGGCGCCGGCGGGGTGCTCGCGCCGCTCACCTGGGACCACGACGCGGTGTCCCTCGCGCGCGCGCTCGGTGCGGGCGTCGTGCTGGTCGCGGCCGACCGGCTCGGGACGATCAGCCTGTCCCACGCGGCCGCGCACGTGCTCGCCGCGGCCGGGGTCGCGCCGATCGCGATCGTGCTCAGTGCTCCCGCGATCCCCGACGCATCGACGGGGTCCAACGCCGCGGCGCTCGTCCGCCGGCTCGCGGTCCCTGCGGACCGCGTGCTCGAGGTCACGCGGACCGAGGTAGCCGACGCCTCGAGGCAGCTCGCGCCGCTCGCACGCCGGCTCGCCGGCTGAGCCCGGCCCCGCGCCCGAGTCGCGTCAGCCGATCCGGTAGTCGCTCGCGTAGACCGGCTGGATCGCGCTCGCCTCGTCGAGGAGCCAGGGGAACTTCGCGGCGTGCTGCTTGGGCACGCGCACGTGCGTACGGGGCGCGAGCGTGCCGAACGCGATGTCCCAGACGGGCGAGGTCACGCCGTGGTTCATGTCGGCCTTGCCGAAGTGGTGCAGGAGGTGGTGGCGGCGCGCCCAGCGTCCGTACGCGCCCATGGGCGCGCTGACGTGGATGCGGCGGTGCAGCACCTCGTAGAACCCGTAGCCGAGCAGCACGCCGATCGGGACGCTCGTTCCGAGCTCGACGCCGACGAGCAGCGACGAGAGGGCCATGATCGCGAAGAGGACCGGGATCGCGATCGCGACCTTCATCGACCAGTGCGCGAAGTAGTCGACCTTCGCGTGGTGCAGGATGTGCTCCTTGGCGACGAGCGCCCCGAAGATCCGTCGATGGAACGCGAAGCGATGCAGGCAGTACTCGAGCAGGGTCCAGAGCAAGACGCCGACACAGAGCCCGATCGTGAACGCCATCATCGCTTCTTCTCCTTGAGCTTCTCGCCGTCCGAGGGGACCAGCACCTTCGCGCGCGCCATCGCGTCGTCCGTCGCCTCGGGGCTCGCGCCCCAGCCGATCAGGAGCGTGCGAACCAGCTGATCGGCGAGCGCGCCGGCCCGGAGGCCGGGGACCTGCCAGCGCTCGAGCTTGCGCGTCTGCTCGATGCCGACGAGCGAGGCCCAGAGCACCAGGCCGCGCTGCGCGTCGTCGCCCGGCGCGAGGGCCCCCGCTTGCCGCGCGGCGGAGATCTCCCGCACGCCCGCGGCGCCGATGCCGATCGCGAGGTGCATGTTCGGTAGCGCGTGGGACGCGTCGAGCACGTTCTCGGGCTCGCCCATCAGCCGCGAGAGCAGGTGAGCGTGCAGCGGTCGACGCCGCGCGAGCGTCGCGTAGATGCGCGCGACCACCGCCAGGCGAACGAGCGGGTCACAGACGGAGGCATCGAGCAGCGCGGCGAGGTCGTCCGAGAGCCCGAGGAACACGCGGCGCTGGAGCGCCGCCACGATCGCCTCCTTCGACTCGAAGTAGCGGTACGTCGCGCCGACCGTGAAGCCGAGCTCCTTGGCGAGCCGCTGCATGGTCAGCGCCGCCGCGCCCTCCGCGCCGAGGATCGCCTCGGCGGTGTCGAGGATTCGCTCGGCAGCCCGCTCGCGGCGGATGGCCCGCGGGGAGGGCGCCTCGGTCGATTCGTGAACCACGCTTACAAAGTGAACGATGTTCACCGTCAGGTCAAGCGACCTGATTTGACCCGCTCCCGATGGGTCGGGGACGCTGGCGGCATGCGCCTGTCGCTCCCCGCGCTCGTCCTGTTGCTCGGCCTCGCCGCGCCTGCGCGCGCGCAGGTCCACCAGATGATCTGCAGCTCCACCGACGCGCCGGGCGTGTCCATCACGTCGCTGCCGGGCGCCGGGCACCGCTTGCTCGTCGGCGCCTGCGGCACGTACCTGGTGATGCGCGTCGAGCGCGCCGCCGAGGGGCTGACCGCCGTCGGTGAGACGGTCTTCTCGTGGGCGGGCGCGAGCACGGCGCCGACGCGCGGGACCGAGCCCGACCACCTCATGACGATGCGCCCGCTCGTCATGGACCTCGCGGGCGGTACGGAGCCGGAGCTCGCGCTCGGTTTCGCGCAGTTCTCCTCGCACGGCGGCGGCCGCGGCGGCGGCGTCTACCTCGTGCCCATGCGCGACGACGCGACGTTCGGCCGGGCGACGCGCCCTTTCCGCGGCACGCCCCGATCGCTCGCGCACTTCGACGCGGACGGGGAGGGGCGTGAGGATCTCGTGGTGATCGAGAACGGCGAGCCCTACACCGGCCGCCGCGGCGCCGCGTCGATCTACGTGCGCGGTCGCCGCTCGCGTCGCATCGCCGACGTGGTGATGGCGCCGATCTTCGCGACGGTGCGCGGCACGGGTACCGCCGCCGAGCTCCTCGTCGCGGCGCAGGGCTACACCGGCGAGACGGACGCGGACTCGAGCGCGCCGAGCCTCTCGATCGTGCCCGCGCGCGGCGGAGCGGCTGCGGTGACGCCGCTGCCGCACGACGGCTGGACGAGCACGTTCGGCGACTTCGACGCCGACGGCGCGCTCGACATCGCGTTCGCCGGCAGCGACGGCATCTTCCTCGCGACGCCCTCGCTCGAGAACGTGCGTACCGTGGACACGCAGGCGACGCGAACCCTCGGCGTGGTCGACCTCGACGGTCACGGCACGCAGGCGATCGCGTTCTGCGCCAACGATCACTTCCGCGTCGCGACCTGCGACGCACGGCGCTGCTGGTCGGTGCCCTGGCTCGGCGCGAGCTGTGAGTCGTTCGCCGACGTGCTGATCGACGACTTCGACGGCGACGGCACCCGCGAGATGCTGATGGCCAACCGCGAGCACTACATGGACGACGAGAGCCGCAGCGCCGTCTGGCTCACGTTCATCCCGGCGCCCGCGATGCACACGGGCGTTCGCGTGATCTCGCGCGTCTACGCGCCGGGCACGAGCGTCGCCCTCCGCTGAAGCGCCGGCCGCCGCCGCGGACGGAAGACCGGCCGTTCAGGGGACGAGGAGGCGTCCGGGTGCGCCGTCGGTGCCGGTCTCCGTGTGGCACGCGTTGCAGTCGCCGCTCGTGACGGGCGTGGTCATGGCGCGCGTTCGGCCCTCGTACACCAGCTCGGCGGTGATCGGGAGCGCCACGGTGGCCGTCGAGTAGAAGTTCCCGACGTCGTTCATCTGGACGTCCTGCACGTTGCCCAGTGCGTCCGTCACGATGACGTGCACGTCCCGATCGAAACCGTTCACGCCGTCGCAGTCGTCGGGCTCGTGCCCCGTCGGGTAGACGGTCCCCGCGAAGCCGAAGTTCGGCGCGCGACGGTCCCCGAGGTGACACGCGATGCACGCGAGACCCGGATGCATGAACGACGAGCCGACGTCGCCGCGCGTCCAGGTCGAGCCGGAGGAGCACGTCGACGGCGTCGAGAACTCGCCGGTGTCCGCGCTGCCCGCGTCGTCGCCGCCCCCGCCCGCGTCGTCGCCCGGCGACGTCGCACCGCCGCCACAGCCGGTGAGAGAGACCGTGAGCGCGAGGGCGAAGACGGGCGCGCAGAGGGCGACGGGCGTGGTCACGCCTGCTCGCATACCACCGGGTCCGCGGGTCGTCGATCGCGCGCCGCCGTATGATATAGAGCCGCGGATGAAGGTCGCCGTCGTGCAGTTCCCCGGAAGCAACGCGGACTGGGACGCGCTCCACGTGACGCGCGACGTGATGGGCTGGGACGCGCGCTTCGTGTTCCACAAGGAGTCGTCCCTGGGTGACGCGGAATTCGTCGTCGTGCCGGGCGGCTTCGCGCACGGCGACTACCTTCGCTGCGGCGCCATCGCCCGCTTCTCGCCCATCGCCGACGCGATCGCCGCGTTCGCCAAGCGCGGCGGGCCTGTCCTCGGGATCTGCAACGGGTTCCAGGTGCTGACCGAGATGGGCCTCCTGCCGGGGGCGCTCGTGCGCAACGCGTCGATGCGCTTCGAGTGCCGCGACGTGTGGCTGAAGGTGGAGGCCCGCGGCCGCTTCACGCGCATGGACGCGGGCACGGTGCTGCGATTGCCCATCGCGCACGGCGAGGGCCGCTACCACTGCGACGACGAGACCCTCGCGCGGCTCGAGGGCGAGGGGCAGATCGCCTTCCGCTACGTCGCCCCGGACGGCGGCGCGGACGGCAACCCCAACGGCAGCAAGGCCGACGTCGCCGGCGTCTACGACGCCCGGAAGAACGTCCTCGGGCTGATGCCCCACCCCGAGCGTGCGAGCGAGGCCATCCTCGGCAACGCCGACGGTCGCCGCCTCTTCGAGTCGCTCCTCAGCTAGGGGAGGGAGAGCGCCATGGCGATGACCGAGGGCAACAAGCGCGTCGCGATCATCCTCGCCGTGCTCTTCGGTGGCGGCGGGCTCGTCTGCCTCGTCTGCGGTGTCTTCGGGATCTTCCAGATGGAGCAGTTCGGCGAGCAGGCGATGCGTGACGCCGAGCGGACGATCCCCGAGGCCGACGCGTTCGCGGGGTCGCACGATCAGCTCGCGTGTCGCGACGAGAGCTTCCGTCGCAGCGATCTCTGCGGCCCGACCGAGCTCTCCTGCATCACGCAGGTCACCGTGTTCATGGAGGAGTGTCTGCGGCGCTGCGCCGCGACGCCGGGGTTCTGCGACGGCGTGCCGCGCTCGACGGAGATCATGGCGGGCGCCACGTGGGCGCGGACCGAGTGCGCCGAGCTCGGCCGGCAGGCGGACCCGCGCTGTCCGTCGATGATGCAGTCCGTCCAGCACGCCTGCGACGACTCCGCCCGCTGAGCACGGCAGCGACGACGCGGCTACCGGCTCGCGTCGATCTCGAGCTCGGCGGCGACCTCACGAACTCGGGCGCGCCGCCGATCTCCCCGGGGAACGCGAAGGGCCCGCGCCAGCGTTCTTCGCGGGCTCTTCGGCCCCGGTCGTCCGGTCCGGCGGACGCTCGGTTCGGCTTCCCAGCGTGCGGATCGCTCGCTACCCTCCGCGCCGCATGAGCTCCCACGACACGCTCCCCGGCAGCCCGATCCCGTTCCCCGGCGATCCCGACACGAGCGCGGCGCTCGGCAGGACGATGGGCGTCACCGAGAGCGAGTGGGCGCGCATCACGAGGTCGCTCGGGCGCGATCCGACGTTCGCCGAGCTCGGCGTGTTCTCGGTGATGTGGAGCGAGCACTGCTCGTACAAGAGCTCGCGCATCCACCTCCGCAAGCTCCCGACCAAGGGCCCCAAGGTCGTGCAGGGCCCGGGCGAGAACGCGGGGGCCGTCGACATCGGGGACGGGTACTGCGCCGTCTTCAAGATGGAGTCGCACAACCATCCCTCGTACATCGAGCCCTACCAGGGCGCGGCGACGGGCGTCGGCGGGATCCTGCGCGACGTGTTCACGATGGGCGCGCGCCCGATCGCGTCGCTGAATTCGCTGCGCTTCGGGCGGCCCGATCACCCCAAGACGCCCGCGCTGCTGCGCGGCGTGGTCGCCGGGATCGGCGGGTACGGGAACTCGATCGGCGTGCCCACCGTCGGCGGCGAGGTGCAGTTCGACGCCAGCTACGACGGGAACATCCTGGTCAACGCGTTCACCGTCGGCGTCGCCCGCAGCAAGGGCCTGTTCTTCGGCAAGGCCGAGGGCGAGGGCAATCCGGTGATCTACGTCGGGGCCAAGACCGGTCGCGACGGCATCCACGGCGCGACGATGGCGAGCGCCGAGTTCGACGACGCAGCGGAGAAGAAGCTGCCGACGGTGCAGGTCGGCGACCCCTTCAAGGAGAAGCTCCTGCTCGAGGCGTGCCTCGAGATCTTCGCGGCCGGCTGCCTCGTCGGCGTGCAGGACATGGGCGCGGCGGGGCTCACGTCGTCGTCGGTGGAGATGGCGGCGCGCGCGGGCAACGGGATCGAGCTCGACCTCGACGCGATCCCGCGGCGCACGAAGGCGCTCACGCCCTACGAGATGCTGCTGAGCGAGTCGCAGGAGCGGATGCTCATGGTCGCGGCGAGCGGCCGCGAGGAAGAGGTGTTCACGCTGTGCAAGAAGTGGGACCTCGACTACGCGGTGGTCGGCCGTGTGACGACGACGGGCCGCTTCGTGTGCAAGGCGACGCCGGGCTTCGATCCCTACGTGGACGGCAAGGGCCGGCGCGAGCCGCAGACGGTCGTCGACATCCCGATCGGCGCGCTCGCGGACGACGCGCCGCTCTACGACCGCCCGCAGGAGGCGCCGCCGAAGGTCGGCGAGGCGCGGCCGGTCACGGTCGAGGGCCTGGATCTCGGGCGCGAGCTGCTGGCGCTGGTCGGCTCGCCCAACGTCGGCTCGCGGCAGTGGATCATCCGCCAGTACGACCACATCGTCCGCGACGGCAGCGTGTACCGCCCCGGGCAGAGCGACGCGGCGGTGGTGCGCGTGTTCCTGCCCAAGCGCGACGGCGACGCCGAGAATCACGACGCGCTCGTGAAGTACCTGGCGCTGAGCGTGGACTGCAACGGCCGGCACGTGCTGCTCGACGCGCACGACGGCGCGGCGATGGCGGTCGCGGAGTGCGCGCGCAACGTCGTGTGCGCGGGCGGCGAGCCGCTCGGCCTCACGGACTGCCTGAACTTCGGCTCGCCCGAGAAGCCTCACACGATGTGGCGCTTCGCGCGCGCGGTCGAGGGCATCGCGGACGCGTGCAACGCGCTCGGCGTACCCGTCGTGAGCGGCAACGTGTCGCTCTACAACGAGACCGACGGCAAGCCGATCCTCCCGACGCCGAGCGTCGCGATCGTCGGACAGCTCGCGAGCCCGGACGACCGCGTCGCGCTCGCCTTCCGCGCCGAGGGCGACGTGATCGTGCACCTGGGCCGCCCCTCGCGGGGCGCGCTCGGCGGGAGCGAGTGGCACACGCAGAAGAGCGGCGCGCCGGGCGGAGACCCCGTCGGGATCGACCTCGACGCGGAGGCGCGGCTGCAGCGCGCGGTGCTCGCGATGGCGCGCGCGCGGGTGCTGCACTCGGCGCACGACGTGAGCGACGGCGGCTTCGCCGTGTGCGTCACCGAGAGCGCGCTCGGGCTCGGCATCGGCTGTCGCGTGCGCGTGCCGGGCGATGCGGCGATCCCCGTCGCCGCGCGGATGTTCTCGGAGGAGCCGAGCCGCGTGGTCGTCAGCGTCGGGCCGGAGCGCCTCGAGCGCCTGCGGGCGATCGCGGCCGAGCACGGCGTGCCCTTCGAGGTGATCGGCGAGACCGGCGGCACGAGCGTGCGCCTCGAGGGCGCGTGCGACGTCGACGTGATGACGCTCGCGGACGCTCACCAGCGATGTCTCGAGCCGATCGTCGGGCGCTGAGCGAGAGCGAGAGCTCGCCGTGGCACACTTCGGCGCTGGCACGCGACTTGATGTGAGGGCATGCGAGGTCGCCATGAACGCCCGCCGTCTCGCCGTCTCGCTCGTGCTCGGCACGCTCTGGCTCGTGGGCTGTGCGCCGATCGATCGTCCGCGCGTCCCGGACGCGCCGAGCGCGCGGATCACGGCCGCGGCCTCGGTACCCGCCGTCGCCCACGTCGTGTCGTGCACCGGCTCCTCTGCACAAATCGCGGCGCTCGGTGCGCTGTGCACGGGAGGCGCCTCGGCGTTTCACCGGATCGGCGTGCCGACCAGCGGCGCGATGCGCATCGGTGCGAGCGACGGCTCGCCCTACCTCGTGATCGTCGGCTATCCGCCGGCGGGCAGCCCCGAGGACGGTCCCTTCGACGCGTCCCGTCTCGGCTACGCCGCGTTCATGGTGACGAACGGGCCGAGGAGCGGCGTCGTGCCGGCGCTCGAGGCGTGGCGCGGGGGCACCGAGCTCTCGGGCTCGCTCGTCAGCACGTCGTTCTCGCTCGGCGCGTGCTCCACGGGCTGGGTCGGCGGTGGCACCCTCGTCTTCGGGGACGTGACGCTGACGCTCTCGTGGGCCAGCGCGATCCCCTGCTGAGGGAGCGAGCCCGCGGCGCGCCTACGCGCGCAGGAGGCGCACCTCGCGGAACCGATCGAGCAGGCGCGTGAGATCCGGGATGTCGCTCGTGAGGACGAGGTCGCCTCGCTGGGCCGCGGACGCCAGGACGATGGCGTCGACGGGGCTCACCGTCCGGCGCAGAGCGGCCCGCGCCTCGCCGGCCGCCTTGGCCACGCGCTCGGTGAGCGGCTCGACGACGACCGCGTCGAGGATGGCAGCCGCACGCGGCTGAGCGCTCCACCACTCGGCGAGCACCGCCGCCGGGACGGTGATCGGGCCGCGGCCTCGGGCGCGGTCCACGAGGCCGATGACGCGTCGATCGCGCCGCTCGATCAGCCGGAGTGCTCGGCAGAGCCGAGCCGACACAATTGTGTCGGCCCGCCGTCGGCGGGCACTCCGACTGATCAGGACAGGCGACAACACTCGGTCACCCGACCCGCGTCTGCGCCTCGCCCGCCGTGATCCCGAGCGCTGCGACCTGCCCGAGGAACCGTGCGAGCACGGGCCTCAGCGGCGTGGGCGACACGCCGAGCGCCTCGGCGGCGCGGAACACCGCTGCCTCGACGGGATCGATGCGCAGCTCGTCCGGGATCGGTGGCGGCGGCGGGGGCTCGACCGTGCGGGGCGGAGCGGCGGCCGCGCTCGGCTGCGCGGCCACGCCCACCGGACGCGGCGACGGATCCGGGGGCGGCTGCAGGTCGAGGAGCTGCGCCAGCTCGACGGCCGCCGGGTAGTCCATCGTGGCGATGGCCACGATCAGCTTGCGCGCGTCGGACTCGCGCGGACGTACGCGCGTGCCGGTCCAGCGCGAGACGGAGCGCGGCGAGATGCCGGCGAGCTTGGCCAGCTCCACGCCGTTGATCTTGCGCCGGGCTCGGAACGCCCGAAGGACGGAGGAGAACGTCTTGACGGGAGGCGAGGCCATGGAAACGCAGGGTACGGCGTTTCCGGCGGTCCCGGCGGCTCCAAAACGGATCTTTCAGACGATCGAGACCGACCGACCCCGTGTGAACGAGACTCTCCAGGCCATCCACGGGATCGCGGGCGAGCTGAAAGTCCAGGACGGATCCTCGAAGACCGCAAACGCTCCCGAAAGACTGCATCCGGTCTTCGAAGACCGTGGACACTCTCGAGAGACCGACGGAAAGTCCTTCGGGAGTGCATAGGCTCTCGCACGACCGGGCAGCGGTCTTCGGGTGGGGCGCGCGCTCTCGAAAGACCGGGGACGGCCGTTCAAGCGGTCGCCGCACCTCCGTTACGCTCCGAGCGACGGATGAGCACGCGGCCCGACGCCGAGGACATCGCGAGGGCGCGTCAGGTCTCGTTCGACAGCGTCGCGATCGCGGGGCCTCCGCTCGGCGCGCCAGCTCCCCACGTGCGCCCCGCGTCTCGCGAGACGAGCGTGCGCCCACCGGGGAGCACGACGGAGCCGAACCCGTCGTCGCTCGCCAAGAGCAGCGTCAGCGTCCACACGTCGCGGGCGTCGATCGAGAGCGTCAACGACGCCCACACCTCGGTGCCCTCGGGCGTCTTCTCGAAGACGGGCAGGACCAGGCCTTCGACGCGGCAGCGCACCTCGCCTCGCGCGACGACGACCGTGCGATCCGGGTCGAGCACGAGCCGCGGGGGCTGCGCAGCCGCCGACCGTGCCGGGGCCTCTCGGTCGAGCGCGCGCGCCGCCTCGATCTGCCTGTCGACCCAGCGCTGCACCTCCTCGGTCTGCGCACGCTCGAGGTGCAGGCTGTCGAGCGGAAGTGGGTGCCAGCGCACGCCCCCGAACCGATCCAGCACGGGGCCGGTCGGACCCGCGCGCACGACCCACTCCGCGCCACGCTTCGCCGCCACGGAGCGCAGGCGCTCGGCGAGCGCGACGAAGCGCTGCTCACGCGCCTCGACGAGCCCGAGCGCGTCCTTCGTCCCGATGCGGCGCAGGCGCGCCGCGGCCGCACGCTCCACGCCCTTCGTGTAGAGCCAGCGACCGAGCTGCTGGAGGTCTCCGGCCGGCGCGAGCGTGCACGCGAGCTCGATCGCGGTCCGGTGCCCGAACCAGGCCTTCTCGCTCGCACCCGCGCCCGCTCTCAGGGACGCGGAGTGGGTGCGATCGAGCGCGCTCGCCGCCTCCGCGTCGGCGCGCGTCCGCTCGATCGGACGCTCGGAGTACCAGGAAGGAAGGTCGGCGATGCCGCCGTAGCCGTAGATCGCCTCGTGCGGCGTCTCCACGGCGCGCGCGAGCTGCTCGAGGAACGTGACGATCGACGGGCTCGTCAACGAGAGCGCTCCGTCGATCCCGTGGAGCAGCACCCGGCCCTCGAGCGGTCCAGCGAGGACCACGAGCTGTCGCACCTTGGCGTCCACGCTCGGATCGACGAGCAAGGGCAGCCGATCGAAGGGGACGAGCGGGCTCGGCAGCGCGCGCTCCTGCACCGCGCGCGAGAGCGGGACGAGCTCCACGCTGCCCCACCCGTCGAGCGTGCCTCCGTCCGCCGCCGCGTAGAGCGCGGCGAGCTCGCGTGGAAGCGGAGCTCCGAGCGATCGCGCTGCATCCGCGAGCGCCTCCGGCGTGACCGGCGGCCGCCACCGCGCTCCGAGCCGCGCGAGCAGGCCCGGGAGGCGATCGATGTCCGGGAGCGCGAGCGCGCGCGGGGCCCACGTGACCCGGGCCGCGCCTCGAGCCAGGTGCTCGGCGAGCGGCAGGAGCAGATCCTCGCGCGGCGCGCTCGCATAGACGCTCGAGCGCAGGCGGTCGACCCAGAGCTCCACGCCGGCGGCGAGGCCGCGGACGGCGGCCACGTGGCTGTGCTCGCCCCTGGACGTCACGTCCTCCCACACGACGCGGCGCTCCGTGATCTCGAGGACGACGCCCGGCGTCGCGCCGCCGCCGAGCGTGGTGCGCCGCACGTCCTCGGTGCCAGCGGGGCCGGCGGCGTCCGCGGGAATGACGTGGGTCACGCTCGGCGCCACGACGCGCGGGCCGGCGATCACGAAGCTCGGATCGACGACGCGAGCGAGCGCGAGCGCGAGCGCCTCGAGCGCCGCGTCGTCGGCCAGCGGCGTCGGAAGGAGCGCCGAGACGCGCCACGGTTCGGGTGCACCGCCCATGCGTCGCCGCTTATCGCACACGAGGGGACCCGCGCGCTGGACACGAAGAACGCGTCACCTCGCCCTCGCCCTCCTGGCACCGTCCATCCATGATCGACTCGTTCGCCGGGGCGTAGGAAGGATGAGGCGCGCGCAACTGTCGCGAGGGTCGAAGCCTTGCTGCATCGATAGTTGTCGTCGCGCGTACGCCCTCCTTCCTACGCCCCTCCGATTCAGCTCCGTGGTCTCAACGCTATCCCTGCACGCTCGGCGATCGCACGGGCCAGGCTTTCGAAAGTTGCTTCGGCGTCGCGAACGGTTGCGGCGTGACTTCCGATCGCTCCGTCGGCGGCGGTGAGATCGAAGACTGGCTTGCGAGCCTCGAGCGACATCGGAAGCAGACTGCGGTAGTGGCGCAGTAGCGCGAGCCGAGCAGGGTCATCGCCGGCGGGCACTGCGTCGCCGAGCACCATCTCGTGGAAGGCCCTCGGAAACCGCTCGATCCAGCGAAGGTACGCGCGCGCCGGCTCGCTCGCCTTCTTCGCCGCGTGCTGCAACACCACATAGCCGAGAGGCCGCATCTCTCCCGAAGGCAGTGCGAGGCCCGAGGGTACGCGTGGTCGGACACGTCGTTCGGCCCATCCGCCACTCCAGTCACGCAGGGTGGGTCCGAGGTTGGTGAGACCGCGCAACGAGAACAAGTCCGCAGCGAGCGGGACGACGACCCAGTCCGCGGCCACGAGCGCAGAGCGGTTCAGTGCTCCGAGGCTCGGGCCCACGTCGAGCAACACGACGTCCGCCCCCATCTGTCGCGCACCATCCGCGGCCGCGCGGTACAGCGCGGTGGTGACGCGGAACGCGTCGTGCGCGCTCGCCGGGTTGTCGTCGAGACACTTGGGCCAGGCCTCCGCCAGTCGGTCTTCGAACCTCGCGAGTGCCAAGTCCCCTGGGACGAGGCCGAGACCATCCGCGAGCTGTTCCACGTGCACCGGTCCCAGGTCGCCGAGGTGTTCGAGCAGCGGTTGGATCGCGCCCGCGATCGTCGTCGCGGGCGTCGTGTCCCAGATAGCTTCGATCCGCGATTGATCGAGGAGAGCCGCGCTGAGGTTCGCCTGCGGATCGAAGTCGGCAACCAGAACGCGGGCGCCGAGGTGCTGCAGCATCCAGGCGACGTGCACGGTGAGCGTCGTCTTTCCCACGCCGCCCTTGTTGTTGAAGAAGGCGATCGTCTTCACGGGCGCCTCGGGAGAGTGACCAGGAAGTGCGCGACGTGAGGCGCGAGCACCGGGCTGGGCGATCCGTTGGTCTTCATCGACTCGACGATTCGCGGAACCCCGCGCCCGAAACGGTTCACGTAGCCCAGCACCTTGGCCGCCTCGGCGACGACCGGGTTCCGGTATGCGGTCATCCCGGGAAACGCCTCACGCGGCAGGTCGCCGTAGAGACCGCCAGGACTCAAGACCTCGATCCGGTCCGAGAAGATCGAGATGGTCGTGGGGGTGTTCGACTCGTAGTCGCGATGGATGACTGCGTTGACCCAGGCTTCGCGGACCGCCTCGGGTGGGTAGTCGTACACCGTCTGCTCACGCATGACCGAGATCTGTTCCAGGCGCGCGCGGACCGTTTCCTTCGCCGCGTCGTCGAGCAGCCGCAATACCGAGGCCAGATCGCCATCCATCACGCGTTCGCGAACCACGTCCGACGCTGCGGTCGTGCCTTCGTAGGCGACGAGCTGGACGTAGGCGCCCGGAACGAAGTAGCGCGGGTCCTTCCCGAAGAGCAGGATGCCGGCGTTCGTCGACACGCCGGTCCGTCGGTCGAGGAATCGGAGCGAGGCGAGCTGCTCCTCGACCGTGCGATGGTTCTCATCGACGACGGCCTTCTCGACGGCGTAGGCGCGGTAGCCCGCAAACAGATCCAGCGCGAGGTCCGCCGTCGTGGCGCCGTCGCACGGCCGCGCGTCCCATGTCCGCCCGGCGACGGCGGCTCGTCGTTCGGAGAGCGCCCGTTCTTCGGCTTCGTTCGCCCGTGCGCGGCGGGGTCCGACCCGGATCCACACGACGCCCTTGAACCGCACGGGCGGCAACGGCGCAGGAAAGACCTCGACCACCGCCATGTCTCCGCCACGCAGCGTTCGCTTCGTCACCGTCATGCGCGGCTGTGGCAGGATGTTGCCCTGATCGCGGATGCCCGAAAGGTCGAGCAACAGCTTGTCGGTGACGGCGAGCCCGGCCGCAGAGCCATCGTCGCGCGCGCCCACGAAGAGGTAGCCCGGGAGGCCGGTTCCCCTGATGTCGTTCGCGAACGCGCAGATCACCTGCTGGATCCGCTCCATGTCGGTCGCGGCTTCCTTGCGCTCGGAGCGATCGCTCTCGAGATCGACGAGGAGGGCCTCGAGTTCGGGATCGGTCACCCGGCGAGCGTAGCGCGTCGCTCGGCACGGCGGAAAGAACGGGCCGGGCGTGGCCGAGCGCGCTCGCTCTGCTCGCGCCGCCCATGAACACACCGAGCCGCTCGCCTTCTTCGAGACCGATCGAGGTCACGCCCGCGTACGAGCTGGCCAAGATCCTCGGCAAGGCCTGACGCTGGCGAGCGTCAGAATTCAGAGCGCGCACAGGTGCCAGAAGCAAGTGAGCTCGTGCCCGCTCAGCGCGCATCGCGACGCGGGCCATCCGACTCCCGGCGCCGCGTCGGGCCGCGCCCCGTCCGCGACGGGGTGGTTCTGCGATACCTCGAAGTCGCCGCACACTGCGACGCACCCGCTCATCGTCACGCTGCCGGTGTCCTCGGTCACGCGCGCGAGCTCCTGATCGTCGAGCGTCATGGTGCGCGGCCGGTCCTCGCACGCGGGCAGGCACCCGGTGAGCGAGAGCGAGAGCGAGAGCGAGAGCGAGCACGACAGCGACCGGCTATCCTCCCGCCCGTTTGATCCACTGCCCCCACGCCGAGTCCTGTCCTGGCTGTCCCTCGATCGGCCTGCCGCGCGCCGAGCAGCTCCTCCACAAGCGTGAGGCGATCACCTCGGCGCTGGCGCCCTACGGCATTCCGCTCGCGCCAGCCCTCGCGATCCACGCGCCCGAGGACGAGGCGGGGTACCGCACCCGCGCGAAGCTCGTCACGGGAAAGGATGGGGCGCTCGGGCTCTTCCGCGCCGGCACCCACGAGGTCGTCGATCTGCCCGGCTGCGTGGTCCAGCGGCCCGTGATCGCGCGCGTCGCGCAGGCGGTCCGCGCGCTGCTCGCGCAGGGCGAGGTCGTCTCGGTGGAGGACGGCGGCTGGCTCGCGGGGATCGACGTGCGCGAGGCGCTGGGCGGCAAGGGCGACGCGCGCGCGATGACCACGCTGCTCGTGAACGGCCAGCCGCCGCCGGACGAGATCGAGCGCGCGAGCGCGGCGCTGCTCGCGGCGTGCCCCGACGTGGCGTCGCTCGCCGTCCTCGCGGGCGAGCCAGGCCCGCAGCTGCTCGCGGGGCGCTTGGAGGTGATCCGAGGTCCGGCCGAGATCGAGGACCGGCTCGATCCCAACGGGCCCTTCCACTACGCCGCGCACGGCTCGTTCGTGCAGGCCTCGCGCGTCACGGCGAGCGCGATCGTCTCGCGCATCGAGGCCCTGGCGCGCACCGCGAGGACGGCGCCGCGGGTGCTCGAGCTCTTCGCCGGCTCGGCCACGACGGGGCTCACGCTCGCGCGGGCGGGCGCCTCGGTCGTGTCGGTCGAGCTCTTCGCGCCCGCGATCGAGCGCGCCGATCGCGCGGCCGCGGAGCAAGGCCTCGCGCGCCGCTTCGAGGCGCACCGCTCGGACGCGGACTCTGCCATGCGCCGCGCGGTCGACGCCGGCGAGACGTTCGATCTCGTCGTGGCAAACCCTCCCCGACGCGGGCTCTCGGCGGAGCTGCGCGAGTCGATCGTGCGGCTCGCGCCCAGGCGCCTGGCCTACGTGAGCTGCGAGCCGCGCACGCTGGCGCGCGACCTCGCCCACCTCGCGCGCGTCGGCCTGGTGCCGACCTCGATCGAGGGCTTCGACATGATGCCGCAGACCGACAAGGTCGAGACGCTCGCGATCTTCGCGCCGGGCCCGGTGCCGCCGCCCGTGATCCTGCACGAGGAGGGCGACCTCGTCGTCGTCCGCAAGGAGGCGCACGAGCCCACGACGCCGCACCCCGAGCACCCGACCTCCCTCACGGACCGGGTGCGCGCGCTGCCGTTCCTGGGCGCGGCGCAGCCGATCCATCGGCTCGACGTCGGGACGAGCGGGCTCTGCCTCTTCGCGCGTCGACCGGACGCCGTGGCGGCGCTCTCGGCGGCGCTCGCTTCGGCCACGAAGACCTACGTCGCGCTGGTCCGCGGCATCCCGCACAAGAAGGGCCGCGTCGGCACGCCACTGCCCGAGCGCGGGCGCTTGCTCGAGGCGACCACGCGCTTCGTGCGCCGTGAGGTGATCGCCGGGCACGCGCTGCTCGAGGCGAGCCCGACCGAGGGCCGCACGCACCAGATCCGCAGGCATCTCGGCTCGATCGGCCACCCGGTCCTCGGGGACGCGCGCTACGGCCACGCGCCGAGCAACCGCCACCTGTTCGAGCGCTACGGGCTCGACCGCACGTCCCTGCACCTGGCGTGTCTGGTCGTGAAGGTCGGCGAGCGCGAGCTCGTGCTGGAGGCGCCGCTCGCGCCGGATCTGGTCGCGGTCCTGGACGCGATGCGCGAGGGAGCGGAGCGCCGGAGGTGAGCCGACCCCTCAGGGCGAGCAGACCCACGTCTCGAAGACGAGATCAGCGCCTCGTAGCCGGGATCGGCGGCGCCGCGCGGCGTGTCCTGGGCCGAGGCGGGCGCAGAGGACGCCATCAGCAGAGCCAGCGAGAGCGCGAGCGAGGGCGCGAGCGAGCGCGACGACATCCGACGACGGATCGTGCGCCGATCCGCGGTGCGAGGGAAGGGCGGCGCGGGCCACGGTCGAACGAGGTCGAGGATCGCCCCGAGCCGTACTAGGCTGTGCCTCGCTGCGATGAGGAAGTGGTCGTGTTGCCTCGTGCTCTTGGCTTGCGGATGTGGGGTCGGCGGACGTGGGATCGACGCGTCGCGGCCGCGCGACACGGGGCTGCCCTCCGTCGATCTCGGGCTCCTGGACACGGGCGCGGCCGCCGACACGGGGCCCCCCGTCGACGTCGGCCCGCCGCCGCCCGACGCGTGGACGCCGCCCGCGAGCCGGGAGGCCGTGCTCACCGCCGGCGACGCGCAGGCGGGCGATCACCTCGGCACCTCCGTGGCGCTCTCCGCCGACGGGACGCGCGCGCTCGTCGGCGCCTACACCGATGCGACGACCGGCGGGATCCCGTCGGGAGGAGCACGCGTGTTCGTTCGCGCTGGCACGAGCTGGACCGAGGAGGCCGCGCTCGAGGCGAGCGACGCCGCCGCGAACGACCGGCTCGGGTACTCGGTCGCGCTCTCCGGTGACGGGAGCATCGCGCTGGTCGGCGCACCGCTCGACGACACGAGCGCCGCGACCGACGCGGGGAGCGTCCGCGTCTTCGTCCGCAGCGCCACGACCTGGACCGAGCAGACGACGCTGCTCGCGCCCGACGGCGTGATGGGGGACGGGTTCGGGACCTCCGTCGGGATCTCGCGCGACGGGATGCGCGCGATCGTCGGCGCGTTCCACGACGACACGGTCGTCGGCGTCGACGCCGGCACCGCTCACGTCTACGTCCGATCGGGCACGACGTGGACGCGCGAAGGAACGCTGCGCGCCACGTCCGGCGGCGCGGGCGACGCGCTCGGCACCTCGGTCGCTCTCTCGGGCGACGGCTCGGTGGCGATCGCGGGCGCGCCGGGAGGTGGCATCGGAGGTGCGGCCTACGTGTTCCTCCGCACCGGGACGACCTGGGCCGAGCAGGCGCAGCTGCTCGGGACCGTGGCGGGCGGGCAGCTCGGCGTCGCGGTGGCGCTCTCGGACGACGGCGCCCGCGCGCTCGCGGGCGCGCCACGCGAGGCCAGCAACGCCGGCGCGGGCCACCTGTTCGTGCGGAGCGGGACGAGCTGGTCGACGGAGACGACGCTCTCCCCCTCGGGCGCCTCCCCGGGCGACGGGAACGGCGCCTCGGTCGCGCTCTCGACCGACGGCGGCCGCGCACTTCTCGGTGCGCCCGACGACGATCGCGTCGCGAGCGTCGACACCGGCAGCGCGCGCGTGTTCGAGCTCCGCGGCACGGCGTGGACGGAGACCGAGACGCTCCTCGCGCCGGACGCGGCGCCAGGCGACGCCCTCGGCGTGTCGGTCGCGCTGGCGGGCGATGGGACGCGGGCGCTGCTCGGAGCCCTCGCCGACGAGACGCCGGCCGGCGCGGCGGCCGGGAGCGCCCAGGTGTTCGTCCTTCCCTGAGAGGCTCGCTGAAAGGCCAGCGCCTGCCGGCGCGTACCTCCTCCGCGCTCGTCCTTGACCCACCGGATCCCCGCCGCTAGAACGCGCGGGTTTTTCCGGCGGAATCCGCCAGCTTCGACTCCCGCGCGATGCGCCGAACCCTGCTCAGCACCCTGCTCGCGCTCGCGTCGTTGACCGCCGTCATCGGCGGCGTCGCGCTCGAGCGGGCCATCGCGCAGCAAGCCGAGGCCGAGGCCGACGCGGCGGCCGCCGCGGATGCGGCCGAGGAGGCCGAGGAAGAAGAGGCGCTGCTCGAGGAGCAGGAGGCCGAGTCGTCCGAGGCGTCCGGCACGATCTACGAGGGCGTCGACGACCCCGCCGTGGGCGTGCACGTGCCCCACACGATCTGCGAGGCCGCGCGGATCCGGCGGATTCGCATCCTGGGCAACCGCCGCGTCGCCGACGAGGACGTCCTCGCCGGCATCCGGCTGCGGGCGGGGCGTACCTGCACCGACGTCGCCGTCACGCACGACGCCCAGGCGCTCTGGGACCTCGGCTTCTTCGACGACATCGTGGTCGAGGGCGAGGCGCTCCCCGATCACCGCATCGACCTCGTCTTCCGCGTCCGCGAGCGGCCGGCCATCGGCCACGTCCACTACTCGGGCAACGACCACGTCGGGACGAGCGACATCGACGAGGTCATGACGCTCCGCGAGGGCTCCGTGCTCTCGCGTCCGGACATCGCCGCCCAGGTGACGCGTCTGCGCGATCTCTACGCGGAGAAGGGCTACTTCCTGGCCCACATCGAGCCGGTGATCACGAACACGGACAACAACGAGGTCGACGTCGACTTCCGGATCGAGGAAGGCCTCGAGGTCTCCGTCCGCCGTGTGCGCTTCGTGGGCAACCACCACGTGTCGGACGCCGAGCTGCGCGGTGTCATGCAGACCGGCGAGACGGGCTTCTTCTCGTTCCTGACCAACAACGACAACTTCCAGCAGGACCACTTCGACGAGGACCAGACGCGCCTCGCCGCGACCTACTACGATCGCGGGTTCCTCCAGATCCACGTCGGGACGCCGCGCATCGAGCTGACGGCCGATCGCCGCTACATCGACATCACGGTCCCGCTCACCGAGGGCCCCCGCTTCCGGCTCGGCCACATCCGCGTGACGGAGCTCGACGAGGCGGGCGAGGAGATCGACCCGCTCGGTGGCCGCCGCACCTTGCGCGAGATGATCCACGCGCAGACGGGCGACTGGTTCAACCGCACGGCGCTCGCCCAGGCGCTGCAGGCCATCACGCGCTTCTACCGCGACCAGGGGTACGCCCACGCCGAGGTGCAGCCGCAGATGGAGCTCGACGGCGAGACGCGCGCCGTCGACCTCACGGTCGCCATCCAGCGGGGGCCGCTCACGACCATCGAGCGCATCAACATCCGCGGCAACACCAAGACGCGCGACAGCGTGATCCGCCGCGAGCTGCGGATCGCCGAGGGCGACCTCTACAGCCAGTCGCGCCTCGAGACGTCGCGCGCCGCGGTCCAGGCGCTCGGCTACTTCGAGAGCGTCAACATGAGCGAGTCCGACGGCTCGCGCGACGACACCATCATCGTGAACTTCGAGGTCGCGGAGCGGGCGACCGGAACGTTCCAGGTGGGCGCCGGCTTCTCGTCGATCGAGAGCTTCATCCTCACGGCGCAGGTCAACCAGCAGAACCTCTTCGGCAACGGACAGTCGCTGTCCTTGCAATTGCAGCTCTCCGGCCTGAGGCAGCTCATCCAGCTGCAATTGGTCGAGCCCTACTTCTTCGGCACCGACTGGAGTGCCGCGGTGGAGCTCTTCAGAACCACCAGGCAGTACCAGGCCTTCAGTCGGAACTCGACTGGAGGCTCGCTCAGCTTCGGTCACTGGCTGCTCGATCGGAGGTTCACCTTCTTCGCGAGCTACCGCGGCGACTACGTCGAGATCGGAGCCCGCACCGGCGGGTTCTTCGGCTCGGGCACGGGCGCGGGCCTCTTCCAGCTGCCGACGCTGCAGCTCGCCAACCTCTACCGCCAGGGCCTGACGAGCTCGCTGCGCTTCACGCTCCAGTGGGACTCGCGCGACAACCGCCTGTTCCCGATGAACGGCCTCTACATCCAGGCCTCGACCGAGATCGCCGACGAGGTGCTCGGGTCCGCCAACACGTTCGTCCGGACGAGCGCGTTCGTGCGCTGGTACTGGGAGCTCTTCAGCGGCGTCGTGCTCAAGATGAACACCACGGCCGGCATCATCACGTCGCGCCAGGTGCCCGGGCCGCCGATCTTCGAGCGCTTCTACCTCGGCGGCATCTTCAGCGTCCGCGGCTTCCCGCTCAACGGCCTCGGCCCGCGCCTCGGCGTCTCGCAGTCGACGGATCCGAACGCGGCGCTCGGCGACACGGGCATCCCCGTCGGCGGCAACGCGCAGTTCTATTACAACCTCGAGCTCGAGTTCCCGATCATCCCGCAGGTGCAGATCCGCGGCGTGCTCTTCACCGACGGCGGTAACGCCTGGAACCTCGACAGCTACCTGTGCCAGATCCCGCAGGCGCCCGTGCAGGACCCGTCCTCGGACCCGTGCCGGTTCAACCCGTTCGACATCCGCACGTCGTGGGGCTTCGGCGTACGCTGGATCTCGCCGCTCGGCCCGCTGCGCTTCGAGTGGGGCATCCCCTTCATCCGGAGGCCCTGGGAGCAGAGCGTCGACTTCCAGTTCACCATCGGCAACTTCTTCTGAGCGGCCCGAACGAGGCGATTGCGGGGCCCCGCCGCCGGGTGTATGGCGGTTGTATGGCGCGTGCGAGGATCACGACCGTGCGTCTCGACGCCGACGACCAGCGCGCGCTCGCGCGGGCGAAGCGTGACGGCTTCGGCGCGTCCGAGCTGATCCGGCGCGGCCTGCGCACGGTCGCGGCGGGCTACTACGGACCGGGCGCCGCGCCGTCCCCCGCGTCCGCGGATCCGGACACGGCTGCGCTACGTGCATGGCGGGTGGAGCGGGAAGCGTTCGGGCGCATGCCGGCCGCCCGCCTCGCCCGCCATCGCGGCCGCTGGGTCGCCGTGCTCGATGGCGCGATCGCCGACGCCGGCGTGGATCTCGACTCGCTCTCGCGACGGATGCGCGCACGCGCCGGCGGCCGCCCGTTCTTCGTTGCTCGGGTCGGCGTGGATCCCGACGTCGTCGACATGCCGGGGTTCGAGCTCGCGTGAAGCGGAAGTACGATCCCGGCTTCGCCCCGCCGGCGCCGATGATCGACGTGGCCCTCGGGGCGGGGCGGGGCGCGGCCATGCGGACGGCCCGCGCGAAGATCGACAGCGGCGCCGACCTCTGCGCGGTGCCGCGCGACCTCGTCGAGCCGGCGGGCCTCCACCCGGAACGCATGGTCCGAGCGGCCGGGTTCCTCGGGGACCTGACGGAGGTCCCGGTCTACCGCATGGACCTCGAGGTCGACGGGCGACGCCTCGACGGCGTCGAGGCGCTGGTGACGCGGCGCCCCTACGTCATTCTCGGGCGCAACGTGCTGCGGCACTTCGTCGCCCGGCTCGACGGGCCTGCGGAGACGCTGACGCTCACGCGGCCCAGGCCGCGGTCCGGGCGCCGATGAAATACGGAGCGGGCTTGACCCGTATCACGTGAGCGGCTACCCATCGCGCCGGACCCTCCCGGGAAGAGCACCTTGAACAAGACGCTGCACCTCCACGCCCTCAAGAGGCATGCGATCACCCTGGTCGCCGCTCTGCTCCTCTCGATGTGGGCGCCGCGCATCTACGCGCAGGTGCACATCGCGGTCGTCGACCTGCAGCGCGCGCTGAACGAGACCGAGGACGGACGTCGCGCGAAGGCCCGCCTCAAGCGCCTGTTCAAGCAGCGCCAGCAGGAGCTCGACAAGGCGCAGGGCGAGCTGAAGACGCTGAAGGAAGAGTTCGACGAGCAGGCCGACACGCTCTCCGACTCGGCGCGCCAGGAGCGGCTCGACGCGATCCAGAAGCAGTTCGTCGAGCTGCAGTCGACGTACGTCGAGTACCAGCGCGAGCTCGCCGAGAAGGAAGCGGAGATGACGCAGGAGATCATCGCCCGCATGGAGACGATCCTGAGGCGCATCGGCCAGGAGGAAGGCTACACGCTCATCCTCGAGCGCAACGAAGGTGGCGTGATCTTCGTCCCAGGCAACCTCGATCTCACCGACGTCGTCATCCAGAGATACAACGCCGGCGAGGGCCGCGACGCGGACTCCGAGGGCAGCAGCAGCAGCAGCTCCTCGTCCAGCAGCTCCACGACGACTCCGCCCTCCACCGGCACGGGCGCGCGACACACCAAGCGCTCCACGCCACCCGCGACCACGGCGCCCGCGCCCTAGATAGCCGGTCGCGATTCGGAGAATCGCGATCGGTCATCGAGCGCGCCGGAGCGAAGAGGCTTGGAAGCCTGGCCGCGCCGCGCGATGATGCACGGCGATGGAGCTCGACGTTCAGCGGATCCTGCGGATCCTGCCGCACCGCACGCCGTTTCTGCTGGTCGATCGCGTGACCGAGGTCCAGCCCCGGAAGTCCGCGCGGGCGATCAAGTGCATCACGGCCAGCGAGCCCTGGGCGGCAGGGCACTTCCCGGGGCAGCCGGTCTTCCCGAACGTGCTGCTGCTCGAGTCGATGTTCCAGCTGCTCGCGATCCTCGCCTACGCATCGGAGCCCTTCGACGCGAGCCAGAAGGTCGTCTACTTCCTCGGCGTGGAGCAGGCGAAGTTCCGCAAGGCCGTCGTGCCGGGCGACCGTGTCGAGCTGGAGCTCGAGGTGTCGCAGCGCCGGTCCAACATCTGGAAGGCCAGCGCGACCGCGGTCGTGGACAAGAACCTCTGCGCTCAGGCCGAGATCCTAGCCGCGATCACCGATCGCGAGCAGCTCTGAGCACTCGGGGCCTCGTGCCCGCGGGCACCGTCGTCTCGCGTGGGCTCTCGCGCGTTGCCGGCAACGGCCTTTCAACCTAGAACGGCCCGCCGTGCGCCGACCGGCTCGCCTCCTCGCGCTCTCCGTTGCCGCGCTCGCGTGCGCCTGGCCGCTCGCCGCGGTGACGAGCGCGCAAGAGGACGAAGCGGACGACGTCGACCTCGACGTCACGGCCGAGGACGCCGCGGACGGCGCGCGTCCCGGGCCCGCCGCGGACGACGAGGAGGAGGTCCCGACCATGGACCTCGCGCAATTCACGCACCACGCGGAGCGAACGTACCCGGGGCTGCGCGCGGCCGAGGCCCGCATCCGCGCCGCGCACGCGCAGCTCGACGAGGCCTGGGTGAGCCCCTTCTTCCAGGGCGCGGTCACCGCCGGCTTCACCCTCGCGCCCGAGGCCCGCGGCAGCCCGATCTTCTCGCCCGACGCGCAGGTGCCGCTCTCGAACCCCTGGCAGCCGGTCGTCGGCATCTCGATCGAGGGGCTCATCCCGCTCTGGACCTTCGGCAAGCTCGGCGGCGTCCGCGACGCGGCGCGCGCCGGGATCCGCGCGGCCGAGTCGGACCGCCTGCGGGTGCGCAACCAGCTGCTCTACGACGTGCGACGCGCGTACTTCGCGCTCCAGCTCTCGCTCGACCTGCAGCAGATGCTCTCCGAGGGCCTGCCGCAGATCCGCGGCGCGCTCCAGCACGTGGAGGAGCGGCTCGCCGAGCAGGACCCCGACGTGACCGAGACCGACCGCTATCGGCTCTCGGCGGCGCTCGCCGAGGTCGAGGGGCGCGAGGCGCAGGCCCGGCACCTCGAGATGTCGTCGCGCGCGGCGCTGCGGATCCTGACGGGGGTGCGCCACTTCGAGGTCCCCGAGTGCCCGCTCGCGCTCGTGGACGTGGAGCTCGAGCCGCTCGACACGTACCTCGCCCACGCGCTGAGCGATCGCCCCGAGGTGCGGATGCTCGAGGCGGCGACGCGCGCGCGCGAGGCGAGCCTCGACATCGCTCGCGCGGGGTTCCTGCCCGACATCGGCCTCACGTACCGCTTCGCGATCAGCTACGCGCCCGGCATCACCGATCAGACGAACCCGTTCGTCATCGACCCGGCCAACTACATGAACATCGGCGCGGGCCTCGCGATGCGCTGGTCGCTCGACCTCTGGGGCAACGCGTACCGAGTCGACCGCGAGTCCGCTCTGCTCGACGACGTCCGCGGCCGCAGCGACGAGGCGCGGGCGGGGCTCGAGCTCGAGGTCAACGACGCGTACGAGACGGTCGTCGAGGCGCTGCGCCGGGCGGAGGCGTTCGATCGGGGCCGTCGTGAGACGCGGGCCTGGTTCATCTCGGCGGCGCAGGGCGTCGAGGTCGGCGCGGCGGAGCTCTCGGACATGGTCGACGCCGTCCGCGCGTACTTCCTGGCGCGCTACAGCCACCTGCAGGCGATCGCCGACGCAGACACGGCGCTCGCGAACCTCGCGCGCGTCTCGGCGATGAGCGTGACGGATCGCTGGGAGCGCGACTGCGACTGAGCGGGCGAGGCGAGGGCGAGGGCGAGGGCGAGGGCGAGGGCGAGGGCGAGAGGCCTCAGCGGAGGCGGTTCGCGCCCGTCTCCGGATCGAGGTGCCAGGGCCCGATGTCGAGCTCCACGATCACGTCGCCGTCGCGCAGCGTCACGCCGTGCACCTCGGCGGCGTCCGGGACCGAGCGGCACCAGCGCTCCGCGTGGGTCGCCTCGTCGATCCGGCACACCTTGGTCCACGGCGCGCTCCACGGCGCGGTGTGCTCGATCGTCGCGTAGGCCTCGCCCGGGCTCCCGGCCGGCCAGGTGTGCGAGACCCGCGACGTCCGCGCCGCGTGCTCGTAGCCCCACGCCCCGAGCGCGCAGAACCCCAGGCCCGCCATCGCCGCGAGCATCCGAAGCCCCTTCCCGGTCCCTTCCTGCATTCCTGCCTTCCTTAGCAAGAATTGGCGGCAGGAGTGCTCGCCACGCAGGGCCCGGACGGGAGCGCGCGTCGAGCGCGCGGACGGGAGGGACCGAAGGGGCGAGCCGAACAATTGCCCGGATCCCACGCCCGCGGCTGGCACCCCCCCTTCCTGGATGCGAATACTCTCCTCGCGTCCGCCGTCTGACCCGGGAGCCCATGATGCGATTCCCCGCCTTCGTCGTCCTCCTCGTGGCCCTGCTCCTCCCCTCCCTCTGCGTGGCCCAGACGGGCCCGGCCACGCGCTACGTGCGGCAGCAGAACGAGCGGGTCGACCACCTCCTCGACCAGCACCCGACGACCGACGCCGCTCGCGCCACGCGCGACGCCGCGATCACGGCGATCCTGGTCGACATCCTCGACTTCGACGAGCTGTGCCGGCGCGCCCTCGACCAGCACTGGGCCGCGCTCACGCCCGCCCAGCAGACCGAGTTCAGTTCGCTCCTGCGCCAGCTGGTCGAGCGCAACTACCGCACGAACCTCGAGCGGATCCGCGACTACGAGATCGAGTACACCCGCGAGGAGAGCACCTCGAGCGGGGTCGTGGTGCACATGACCGCCCGCTCGCGCGCGTCCCGGCGCGAGCCGCCGGTCGAGATGGCCTACGCGATGCACATGGTCGGCACCGACTGGCGCGTGTTCGACGTCACGACCGACAGCGTCAGCCTGGTGCACAACTACCAGCAGCAGTTCCACCGCATCATCACCCGCGACGGGTTCGACTCCCTGATCACCCGCATGCGCGACCGCCTGGCCCACGAGACCGGCTCGGCGACCGCCGCGCCCACCCCGACGAGCACCACGGGGACGCACTGATCGGCGATTGACGGGGCAGGGCGCCGCGCTAACGTCGCGCCGCCATGCGCCTCTTTGCCGGGAAGATCCCCACCATCGCGAGCGAGATCGCCCTCAAGCTCACGACCGAGAACGACATCGAGGCGCCCGCGGCGACCGAGGTGCAGGCCGACATCGAGTCGGTGCTCAAGGAGTACCTCCGCCAGGAGCGGAAGGTCGTCGACGAGGCCAAGATGCGCATGGAGACGCGCGGCCTCGGCTACGGCGAGCTGAACAAGATGAAGTCGCAGGTCGCCCGCGAGGGGCGCGTGCCGATGGGTGAGGACGCGCTGCCCTTCATCCTCGAGCAGATCCTCGAGATCCTGTTCCACTCGAACCACGTCGAGGAGATCTTCTCGGACGACAACGTCCTTCGGAAGAAGATCACCGCGATCTTGCGCCGCCACATGGACGTGGAGCAGGAGCTCGATCGCGAGGTGCGCGGCAAGATCAAGAACCTCGACGAGGGCACCGCCGCGTTCGAGACCGAGTACGCGCGCGTGATGGATCAGCTGAAGCGGAACAAGAAGCTGACCTGACGGCGCGCGCGCGGATCGGGTTCCGCGCTCTCAGCCCCAGCCGAAGCTGCGGTGGCCGTACGACCCGCGGTGAGCCGTGCTGCCGCTCCAGCCGCCGCCGAAGACGTAGTCGGAGTGCATCGGCCGGCTGTGCTGCTCGTAGAGCACGGCGGCCTCGAGCATCGGGCGGTGGAACGCGGTGACGGTCGTGGCGAGCAAGGGGAGCGTCGCGCTCATCGTGCCGAGGCCCTGCGCGCCGAGCTCGAACGCGGCGAGCGCGGGCAGGGCGCGGAGCGCGAGCGCGAGCTTCTCCTCGGGGTCCCCCTCGGCGCCGCGCGCGAGCAGC
This sequence comes from Sandaracinaceae bacterium, assembly GCA_044220955.1. GTDB lineage: Bacteria > Myxococcota_A > Polyangia > Polyangiales > Sandaracinaceae > JBBSAT01. The sequence continues at coordinate 19,702 of JBGAQA010000049.1, read as the reverse complement.
GCCGAGTGCAGGAGGAGCTTCACGCCGAGCGCCGTCGCCTCCACGCCGCCCGGCGCGAGGCGCTGCTCGGTGACCTGACGAGCCGCGAGGCGCAGATCGTCGAGCAGCCCGGCGGGATCTCCGTCGAGCAGGGCGAGGAGCGCCGCGGCGACCATCATCCCTGGCCCGGTGCGCATCAGGTACGCGTGCAGCGCGTCGATCCGCGCGAGCTGCGCCTCGAGCGGGTGCGTGATCTGCATCGTGGCCAGCACGGCCGTCGTCAGCGCCTCGAGCGGATCGGCCGAGCGCGACAGCACGTGGCGATCTGCGCGCGTCACGAGCTCGACGCTCTCGAGCGCGGGCCCGCCCGCCGTCGCGAGGAGCGCCAGCGAGAGCGGCGTCGGGACGCTGACGCGCGCCATCGCGGACGCGAAGGCCGCCGCGCGATCGATCCGCGGCTGGCGATCCGACGCAGGGACGGCGGCGAGCAGCAGCGTCGCGTCGAGCGCGTCCTCCGTGCGCCCGGCGCAGTACCGCCTGGCGATGTCGTCGCGCATCGCGACCAGGGCCGAGGCGAGGGTGGGATCGTAGGCGGGCCGGAGGTCGACGTAGTGCAGGAGCAGCGCCTCCGCGATCGATGCGTCCTGCGCCGGGGTGCAGGGCACGCTCGCGTGGGTCTGGCGAATCGCCGTGTAGAGCACGACGAACGCATCGCCGAGGGGGCCGTTCGGGTGCGGGAGCGACGCGAGGCCGAGCATCGCCGACCGGAGCGCGTGGAGCGGGAGCGCGGGCGCGGTCTTCGGCGCGATCCGGGTCACCAGATCCGTCGCTCGTCGCGCGCGCGCGCCGAGGATCTCGTCGAGCGCCGCCAGCTGCGCGTCGAAGTCGGAGAGCGTGAGGCGTGGGGCGCGCGCCGCGCGCGGTCCCAGGTTCGAGAGCAGGGCCCGGCCGCTCTGCGTCAGGACGTACGCGCCCTCGAAGGTGATCGCGCCGCGGTAGGGGCCGGCGCCCTCGCCCGTGCGCACCCGTGCGGCGCCGTCGCTGGTCGCGAGGGCCTCCGAGATCGCGAGGATCTCGCGCCGGAGCACCGCGATGCGCGCCGCGTCCCCGCGCGGACCGAGCGCCGCGAGCTCCGCCTTCCTGTCGGCGAGCGCGCGCCGATCTCGCTCGGGATCGCTGGCCCGGGCGACGTACCCGGCGCGCTCGAGCCGGCCGAGCACGCCCATCGCGGCGGCGCCGAGCTCGATCTCCGCGCCAGGCGTGAGGCGCGAGAGCACCTGCGTCGCGTCCTCCACCGTGAGGTCGTCTGCCGTCATCTTCCGCTCCGGTCCACGAGCCGCAGCGTGACCGAGGGGCCATGCTCCGGGCTGAGCACGAGATCGAGCCCGCTCTCGGTCACGCTCGCGCGCACGACGGGATCGCCCGCCAGCGCGAGCTCGGTGCGCGCGATCACCGACTCGCGTCGCAGGTGCCGGTCGGTCTCGACGCCGGTCCAGCCGTCGCGCACGTCGAGCAGCAGATCGAGGGTCGCGAAGAGCTCGTAGTGGTTGCGCCCGAGCTGCCGGCGCATGCGCGCCGCGGTGAGGGGCCGCCAGTCGAGCGTCTCGAGGTCCGCGAAGCAGAGCGTTCCGTCGGGCGCCACGACGGCGTCCTTGTCGAGCCAGGCATCGTCGAAGTCGAGGCCCACGACCGTCGAGGTGGGGCGCGCACCGAGCGGCCCCGCCGCCCGCGCGCCCGACGTGTCCCGAGCGCTCGCGCTCCCGGTCTCGCCGTCCCGCGCGGCGGCGCTGCGGGCCGCGAGCGTCAGGAGCGCGATCCCCGAGGCGAGGTAACGCTCGACGAAGGCGTCGAGCTCGGCGACGTCGAGCACGCCGAACGCCTCGAGCACCCCCCGCGGGTCCCGGCCGAGCGTGCGGCTGCTCCCGTGGAAGACGCGGACGTCGCTCGGGACGAGGCGGTGCTCGCTCAGCACGGCTCCCCGGTGCCGCCGGTACCAGAACGAGGCGCGGTCGATCGCGCGCTCGGGGATCGCGACGACCGAGGTGAGCGGGCAGATCGCCGCGCCGCGGAGCTCTCCGGCCAGCGCGAGGGAGGTGACCTCGACGGCCGTGCGCGCGCCGTCCTCGCCCTGGCCGCCGAAGGGCGCCTCGCCCATCCAGCTCTCGCCGTGGATCCGGCGTGGGCCCGCCTCGTCCCCGAAGAGCGGCATCATCGCCCCCACGCCCTTCACCGACACGAGCCAGGTCCGACCCGCGTGCTCGACGCGCGGCTCGAGCAAGATCGCGCTCCGGTTGCCGTCGGCGACGGCCCGGAAGCGCGGGGCGCCGTCCGGCACCGCCGACAGCGCCTCCGGCGCCACGAGCGCGAGCCCGTCGATCGGCGAGCGCGGCGCGCCCTCGGGGCGCATCACCGTCTCGGCGGGCAGGCCCACCAGCTCGAACGAGCGCTCGGCGAGCGGGGCGTAGCTCGGGCGAGCCACGCTCACTTGCGCACCGTGGAGCGCGCCGACGCGGGCGCCGCGTCGCGGGCCGTCTCCAGGTACATGGTCGCCACGGTCGCGAAGCCCTCGCCACGGGCGATCTCGAGGGAGGCCGAGTTCTGCGCCGAGATCTCGGTGACGATGCGCTCGGCGCCCAGCGCGGCCATGGCCCGGACGCGGGCGCGCACGAGCTCGCGCCCGAGGCCCTTGTTCCGGTGGGCGGGGTCGACGGCGAGCGTGTGCATGCGCCCCTGTGTGCCGACGACCGTCGCGAGCCCGACGCCGACGATCGAGCCCGAGCTGCGCGCGACGTACGCGAGGTCGCCCGCCGCCATCGCTGCCTTCAGGTACGCCTCGCTCGGGGCGCCGAGCACGCGCGTCAGCAGGTCCGACGCGGCCACCTCGGCCGCCTCGAGGCGCGTGATCACGGCGGTGTCGTAGGCCGGCGAGCCCGGCTTCTCGAGGGACAGCACGTCGTACGTCTCGAGGACGTTGTACGCGGCCGCGGCCGGCAGCTTGTCGCCCGTCGTCGCGGTCGCCTCGATCACGGAGGGGAGGTTGCCGTGGCGCACCTCGGAGAAGAAGTCCTGCTTGCCGACGGCCCGGCGCAGCGTCTCGCAGACGTCGGGCTCGCGGGCGAAGATCGACGCGACGCCCGTCGAGGCGTCGTCGAGGGCCAGCCCGACGATCGTGCCGTCGACCTCGGCGAGCCAGACGTCGTTGCTCGTCGCGCGCGCGATCCGAACGAAGTGGGGCAGGAAGGCGCCGAACGAGATGCTCGTGTCGGCGGGAAAGGCGGGGATGGGGTCCTCGCCGCCGAGGCGCCGCGTCCGGATGGGGCGACCTCGCAGGGCGGGGACGCCGCGCGGAGCTCGCCCGAGGACCCAGCGCAGGAACACGAACGTCAGCACGAAGATCAGGGCGACGAGCGGCCACTGGTAGCGCTCGAGGAGCGAGGGCGTCAGGGCGTGGACCGAGCGCCGCAGCATCGGGTCGGGGGGCACCGGGCCGACGTGGCGCGCATAGCTCGCGTCCACGACGACGACCTCCTCCCGGAACCCGAGCGTCGCCGCCGTGCCCTCCGTCGTGCCGGTGTCCGTCTCGGTGCGCAGCTCTCGCAGAAACATCCCGGTGGTCGCGTCGAACCAGTAGTGGTCGTCGTAGCGGGTGTCGAACTGGCCGTACGCGTCGTCGCGCGTGCCGTCGCCGTGCGCGCTGAGGTGGATCGCGTCGCGGGGCGCGCCCGCGATCTCGATGGGCTCGTGCGTCTCCATGACGAGGAAGTCCTCGTCGAGGACGTGGACGATGTCCCCGAAGTCGACCGTGAGCGGGACGTAGAGCCACGTCGTGAGGGTGCTGGCGTCGGCGCCGTCGTACTCGTCGAGATCGGTGCGATCGACGTAGTGCCGCGTCGCGCGCTCCACCGTGACGTGGCGGTCCTCGCTGCCGGAGTCGAGGCTCTCCGGCGACGTGTAGCGCCACTGGTAGGCGCCGTGCACCGCCACGGGGCCGGACCCCGGCGGCGCGGTGACCGAGTAGTGGCCGCTCGCGAGCAGCTCGTCGGCCCAGCCCGCGTATGCGCCGCTCGTGCCCGTCGCCCGTCGGCTGACCCGGTAGTCGAGCTCCGCGTCGACCTGCGCGCCCGCCGCCGCCGGAGCGAGCGAGAGGAGCACCGCCAGGATCCCCGCGAGGCGCGTCACGCGCCGCAGGGTATCAGAGCGTGAAGACGTTGATGTCGTAGCTCCGCGCGCCGCTCGCGAGGGTGGCGCGGATGGCGTTCGGCGCCGTGCGGACGAACGTGAGCGTGATGCGCTTGCCCGAGGGCGTCGTCAGCGTGTAGGTCCCTGCCTGAGGGCAGGGGTCGATCCAGCGCATCTCGACCATCGCGACGTCGAGCAGCCAGGTGCCGGACGCCGTCGTCCAAGTGCGCTCGCCGGTCTCGGTGAACCCCGAGAGCAGGCCGGTCTCGAGCGGCCGCTGGGTGAGGTCCCCCGTGCCGGTGCCCGTGTGCGAGTCCTCGAGGCGCGTCCAGGTCATGTCGTACGACACGTGGCGCGACACGTCGGCGGCGCTCCACGTCACCATGGCGCTGCCCGTCACGCCGACCCGCTGGTTGTGGAAGTCGGTCCAGGTGTGGGCGACCACGACCTCGCTCGCGCTCGTCGCCATCACGTGGATGGTGTGCGTGCCCGAGTACGTCTGGCCCTGGTACGTGCAGTTCCCCGGGAGCGCGCCGTAGTGGATGGTCAGCGTGCTGTCGACCAGGCTCACCTCCGCGCAGGGGAGCTGCGTCTGCACGAAGGTCCGGACCTCGCCGGCGGCGGCCGTCGCCGCCGCGCCGATCGTGAAGTGCGTCGAGATGTCGATACTGCTGCCCGTGAGCGACACCGCGGCGCTCGAGAGGGCGGCCTCGTCGAGCGCCTCCTGGGCCTCCTGCGAGGTCAGCTCGCCGCACGCCACGAGGGCGCCAGCCAGAGCCAAGAGTCCGATCCCGTAACGAAGCCGAGCGCGCATGGGGTCCTCCGCGGTTGGGTCGCGGTGTGTGCAGGCATCGCGCCACCCACGAATCACGCGATTCGCGGCTGGGCCGTGAACGGGCAGTGTCGCGGAAAGACCACGGTCGCGTCGAGAGCGAGAACCGGCGGTCACGCGCGGCTTGAACCGCGGTCGCCGACTCGCCAAGCCTCGGGGGTGCAGCCCGCCGACGTCGTCCGCATCGTACGGGAGGCCGCGGCCGCCCATTCCTCGCTCGACCTCGCGGCGATCGGCGCCGGCGCGGTGGTGCTCGACCGCGAGACGGTCGCGCGGCTCGAGGGCGCGGAGCTGGACGCGGCGGGGGCGCGCGCGCTCCGGGAGGATCTGGTCCGCTGGCTACGCTCGAAGAACCAGTTCGTCGCGATCACGCCCGATACCGAGGAGGAGATCGAGGCGGCGCTCGTGCGGGTGGCGGCCGACGTCGGGGAGGGGGATCTGGCCGATGCGCAGGACGCTCTGGACGACGCGCTCGACGGGCTCGCCTCGATCCTCCGCGAGAGTCTCGGCGGCGCGCCGCGCGAGGTGGTGGCGAGCGAGTACGCGCCCGACGTCCAGCTGCTCGTGCTCGGGCTGCGGCTCTCCGACGTGACGTCGCCCGTGCTCGATGTCGGCTGTGGCCCGAGCGCGCTCCTGGTCCGGCACCTGCGAGGGCTCGGCCATGAGGTGACGGGGATCGATCGCGATGCGCCTGAGGACGCCACCCGCGCCGACTGGCTGACCTACGACTACGGCAACGCCCGCTGGCGCACGGTGCTCTCGCACCTGGGCTTCGCGCTGCACTTCCTCCGGGCGCACCGCGTGAGCGAGGCCGAGGCCCGCAGGTACGCCGAGGCGTTCGTGCGGATCACGCGTGGTCTCGTGGTCGGGGGTCGCTTCGTGTACGCGCCCTCGCTTCCGTTCTTCGAGGGCGTGCTCCCGGCGGGCCGGTTCCTGATCGAGCGGCACGCGGTGCAGGGCGGCGAGACGCTCGAGCGGCTCCGAGCGAGCAGCGGGCTCGACCTCGCGCAGGCGACGCGGCTCACGCGGCTGGGGTGAGCGAGGGGCGAGGGCGAGGGCGCGGGCGAGGGCGAGGGCGCGGGCGAGGGCGAGGGCGAGGGGGAGGGCGAGGGCGAGGGCGAGAGACCGAGGGCGCGCGCCAGGTACGGCGCCGTCCTGGAACCGCTCGCGATGGCCACCGCCTCCGGCGTCCCCTGTGCCACGACCTCGCCCCCGAGCGCTCCGGCGCCGGGCCCGAGATCGATCACCCAGTCGGCGCGCGCCGCGACGCGCATGTCGTGCTCGACGACCACGACCGTGTCGCCTCGGGCGACCAGCGCCTCGAGCACGTCGAGCAGCGGGGTCACGTCCGCCGCGTGAAGGCCCGCGGTCGGCTCGTCGAGCACGAGCAGGCCGCCGGCGGGCGCCTCCGAGAGCGCGAGCGCGAGCTTCAGCCGCTGCGCCTCGCCGCCGCTGAGCGTGTTGAGCGCCTGCCCGAGGCGCAGGTAGCCGAGCCCCACGGCGATCAGGGGCGCGAGCTTCTTGGTCACGCCCTGGTCGCCCTCGAAGAGCGCGTTGGCCTCGCTGCCGGTGAGCTCCAGCACGTCGGCGACCGTGCGACCACGGTGCACGACGTCGAGCACCGGCCCGACGAAGCGCCGACCCGCGCAGTCCGGACAGTCGAAGGTCACGTCCGCGAGGAACTGCATCTCGACCGTCTCGCTGCCGTCGCCCTTGCACGTCTCGCAGCGACCGCCGGCGACGTTGAACGAGAAGTAGGCGTCCGAGTAGCCCCGCTCCTTCGCCAGGCCTTCGCGCGCGAAGCGCTTCCGGATCACGTCCCAAGCGCCGAGGTAGGTCGCGGCGTTGCCGCGCGAGGTCCGCCCGAGCGGCGCCTGATCGACCCGCGTGACGCCGGACAGCCGCGCGGCGTGCGCGAGCGAGGCGTGAGGCAGCGGCGCTCCGGCGCCCGCGACGTGCAGCTCGCGCTCCACCGCCGGCACGAGCGTCTCGAGGACGAGCGAGCTCTTGCCGCTGCCGGACGGGCCCGTGACGCACGTGAGCGCCCCGAAGGGGACCCTCACGCTCGCGCCGCGCAGGTTGTTGCCCGTCGCTCCGGTGAGCTCGAGGAAGCCCGTCAGCTTCCTCCGCTTGCCCGGCGTGGCGGGCCGGGTCTGCCGGATCGCCTCGGCGGTCTTGGTCGTCGCGCGCCTCAGCTCCGCGGGCGTTCCGTCGAACACGAGCGTACCGCCGTGCTCACCGGCTCCGGGCCCGAGCTCGATCACGCGGTCGGCCGCGGCGATGACGTCCGCGTCGTGCTCGACCACGATCGCGAGGTTGTCGTCCCGCGAGAGCCCGCGGATCACCCTCACGAGGCGCTCGACGTCGGCGGGGTGCAGGCCGACGGTCGGCTCGTCGAGGACGAACATGGCGCCCGTCAGGGACGCGCCGAGCGCGCTCGTGAGCGCGACGCGCTGCGACTCGCCGCCGCTGAGCGTGCGCGACGCGCGGTCGAGAGCCAGGTAGCCGAGCCCGACGTCGACGAGCGTCCCGAGCCGCGCGTCGATCTCGGAGAAGAGCAGGGCGAGCGCCGCGTCGAGCTCTCCGCGCGCCTCCCGCGCGTCTCGCCGCGCGCGCACGAACGCTCGCGCGTCCTCGGCGGCCATCCTGAAGAGCTCGGCGATGTTCTTGCCGTCGATCCGGTAGGCCAGCCCTTCGGGCTTGAGTCGCGCGCCGCCGCACGCGCCGCAGGGGTCGTAGCTGCGGTAGCGCGACAGGAGCACGCGCACGTGCATCTTGTAGGCCTTCGTCTCCAGCCACTCGAACCACTTGCGCAGGCCGAACCACCCCTTGCTCCAGCCGCGCCCGTCGCCGTCCTTGAGCCACGCGAGCTGCGCGGGCGTCAGCTCGCCGATCGGCACGTCGAGCCGGATTCCCGCGGCCGGAGCCCACTTCGCCAGCGCCCGCCGCTCCCACTGCGTCGACTTGCCGCCCCAGCACGCGATCGCGCCGCCGCCCAGCGTCCGCCACGGATCGGGCAGCACCTTCGCCCAGTCCACCCCGATGACGCGCCCGAACCCTCGGCACACCTCGCACGCGCCGATCGCGTCGTTGAACGAGAACATCCCGGGCGTGGGGTCGCGGTACGCGATGTCGCAGCGAGCGCAGTGGAGCCCGCGCGAGAACCGCAGCGGCCTGTCTCCGATCACGACGCTCGCGCGGCCCTCGCCGCGGGCCATCGCGGCCTCGAGCGCCTCCACGAGCCGCCCGCGGTCGGACGCTCCGATCACGAGCCGGTCGGCGACGACCTCGACGGCGCCGTGGCGCGGCGCCGCAGCGCGCTTGCGTGCGCGGCCGGCCGCCGGGGCGGGCTCCTCGCCGAGCACATCCGTCGGGCGCACGGCGTCGAGGTCGAGCACCTCGCCGCCGACCCGCACCCGCCGGTACCCGGCTCCGATCAGTGCGTCGCGCGCGCCGAGGAAGCCGTCGACGCCCTCGACGGGGACCTCGTACGTCACCAGCGCGCGCGCTCCCGCCTCGCCCGCGACGAGCGCGTCCGCGACGAGCTCGGGTGTCTCGCGGCGCACGGGCTCGCCGCACTGCCGGCAGTGCAGGACGGCGTCCTTGGCCCAGAGGCTCTTGGCGTAGTCGGCGACCTCCGTCATGGTGCCCACCGTCGAGCGGCTCGTGCGCACCGGCGCCTGGCGATCCACGGCGATGCCGGCGGCCACGGGCTCGAGCTCGTCCACCGGCGGCCGGGCCAGCCGCTCGAGGAACTGCCGCGCGTACGCGCTGAAGCTCTCCACGTAGCGACGCTGCCCCTCGGCGTAGAGGGTCGAGAACGCGAGCGAGGACTTGCCCGCGCCGCTCGGCCCCGCGATCACGATCAGCGTCCCGGGCTCCAGGTCGAGATCGAGCCCACGCAGGTTGTGCGTGCGAGCGCCGCGCAGGCGGGTGGGGTGCATCGGGCCACTCCTTCTACTCCCGTTCGTCGCGTTTCGGTCGTTGCCCCACCCCGATCGACCGAGTAGGTTCCCGCGCCTTCATGTCGGGTCGCGGGATACCTTTCTTCTTCGTCGCGCTCGCGCTCGTGGCCTGCGAGATCCCGAACCCGGGGATCCCGCCCGCCGCGGCGACGCTGAACTTCCCGATCGCGCTCGGCCTCTCACCGCCGCGCCCGGGCGGCACCTCGCAGTTCCTGCTCGTCGTGAGCTCGAACTACGACGCCCGCTACAACCAGGGCTCGATCCTGTCGCTCGACATGGACGCGATCATGGCGCGCTTCGCGACCGTGCGGGACGTCGGCCGCGCGGAGGGATGCACGAACCCGGCATCCTGGGACGACCCGAGCGTCGAGTGCCAGATCGCGGTCCCTGCCGACGTGATGGCGGGCGGCGCCGGCCAGCCGGGCGGCGAGGTCTGGATCGACTCGTTCGCGTCGGGGCTGGTGCGCTCGCCTCAGGGCGATCGCTTCTACCTGCCCACCCGCGGCACCTCCGACCTGACCTGGATCGACCTCGACGCGAACGGCCTCATCCACTGCGATCAGGCTCCCGGCTCGCTGCGCTGTGCCGACGCCCGGCGCACGACCGTCGCCGAGACCGGCTGCCCGGGTCGAGACGTGACGCTCACGGGCGATCCGAGCGCGCTCGTCGCGATGTCGCTCGACACGCTCACGGGTCTTCCACAGGACGCGACGCGCGACGTGCTCCTGATGGTCCAGCGAAACGGTAGCGCCGCCCTCTACCTCGACAGCACGGCCGCCGGGATCGCCCGCCAGCCGGTGCGCACGCACGTCCTCACGGGCCTGCCGCCGGACGCGATCCACGCCGAGCTCGAGCGCTCGAGCAGCCTGGCCTGGGTCAGCACCTCCTCGCCGGTCAGCACGCGCGCCACGCGCGTGCTCGCGCGGATCGGCGTCTTCATCGACCCCCAGAACGAGCATTGCTCGCAGGCGTTCGCCGCTCCGAGCGTGTTCCTCGACGGAATCGCGACGGGCTTCGACTCGCGCGACGTCGCGTTCTCGTCGGGCGACGGGCGCTACGCCTACGTGCTCTCGCGCGCCCCCGAGTCCGTGATCACCATCGACCAGAACGGCACGCCGTTCATCCCCGGCAACGCGCCCATCGTGGACGTCGACGACGTGGGCTTCGGTCCCTCGCGGATGCACCTCGTCACGCTGGGCGGGCGGGACTTCCTCGTCGTGACCTGCTTCGACGGGCGTGCGCTGTGGGTCTTGGGGACGGATCCCACGCAGGTCGTCTCGATCGTGCCGGGCTTCGACGGCGCGTTCGAGATGGTGATCGACGCCGAGCGAGAGCTGGCGATCGTCGCGGACTTCCGCACCTCCGTCATCCGCTTCGTCGATCTCTCGCCGCTGGTGCACGGGCGCAACGCCGTCGTCCTGGGCCGAGTGGGCACGCCCCGGACGCACGTGGGGTTCCCGTGAAGCGAGGGCTCGTCCTGGTCTCGCTGCTCGGCGCGCTCGTGTCGGCGTCGGCGCCCGGCTGCACCTCGGGCATCGGCCTGGCCTCGCCGCGAGCGATGAACCATCCGGTCGACGTGGCGTTCGCGTGCTTCGACGTGTCTCGGCCGGGCGTACCGACCGTGGTACCGCTGAGCAACTGCACGCTGCGCGTGGACGTCCCCTCGAACACGCGGCAGCCCCCGGCCAACGCCGCGATGCACATGCACGCGCTCGTCACGCAGTCGACCCGCGGAGAGGTGGGCGCCGTCGACCTGATCGCGCGTGGCGTGCTCGACAGCGACGTGAGCGTGCCCGGCTACACCTTCGTGCCCGTCGGCGAGCTGCCGACGCGCATCGTCGTCCCGCCCCTGGATCCTTCGTGCACCTACGTGGCGAGCCGTGGCGCGGTCGACGGGCGACACCCGGGCATCTCGATCATCGACACGCGCCGCTTCCGGTCGGGTGCAGGGGTCGATCACAGCCCGTTCCCGCTGCACGCGCCCTACGTCCTGCCGACCGCGCCCTCGGACATGGTGCTCGCGCCCGACGGTGGCGCGTTCTGGATCACGATGGACGCGCTCGGCGTGCTGGTGCGCGTGCCGATCGTGGGCTCGTGCCAGCTCGGCGAGATCGATCTCGTCGTGCCTCTCTTCGAGGATCCGGCGACGCCGGTCCCCTTCGTGCCGGGCTCGACGACCGACCTGACGCGTCAGTGCGGCCTGGCCGCGGGCACCGGGCCCGTCGCGCCCTTCGTCGTCGACCCGCCCCGCTCCACCGAGGTGGACGTCCGCGTCGACCCGGAGCCGGTCGCGATCGAGATCGACGAGGAGAACGGCTGGATCCTCGTCGCGGATCGCGCGCTGCCGATGATCCACCGGGTCCGCCTCGCGGACGGTACGCTGCTCGCGCCGCTCGCGACCGGCGTGCCGGTGCGCGACGTGGTGGTCACGCCCCGGGTCCCGAACAGCTACGAGCTGGCCCCCGATCCGCTGGCGGGGACCTGCTCGACCACCGGCCAGCATCCGCTCGGGTCGGTCGTCCCCGCGCCCAGCGTCAGCTTCAGCCGGTACGTCTACGCGATCGACGAGACCGACGGCAGCGTGCTCGCGGTGGAGTACTCCGATCCGAGCGCGACCGGCTTCGGCGAGGTGATCCCGCTGGACGTGCGCGGCGCGCGCCGCCCGGACCGGATGGCGATGCCCGTGGTCGCCCGCGCGCTCGAGATCATCACGCCGCAATACGACACGACGGCGGCCGACCCGCGGCTCGCGCCGGTCGGCCCCGACGCGTGCACGCCCTCGCTGAGCGGGAACCCGAACGGATACGGCCTCTGCTTGCCCAGCGCCGCGCTGCCGTCCCAGCCGCCGACGCCGAGCGTGCTGCGCGGGGTGTTCCTCGTGGTGGCCGCGGCCGACGGAAGCATCCGCATGGTCGACGTGTACGACCTCGACGCGCCCTGCCGCGGGCGCTCGCACGGCGCGCCGCTCACGGTGAGCCCGGGGACGACCGTGCCCGACATCGCGGGGACGGACTGCACCGCCCCGACCGTCGGGAACGACATCGCGGTGTACATCCGGCGGCACCGGCCCCGCGTGCAACAGCTCCTGAGCTCGTTCGTGACGATCGACGCCGGCCCGACCGTCTACTTCCCGGGCGGCGGCAGCGTCGTGCTGCAGACGACCGGGGTGCCCACCGGCGAGCCGGAGCCGGCCCCGTGCACGAGCGACGCGAGCTGCGAGTCGGGGCGCGTGTGCCGCGCCGAGCGCTGCGTCTCGCCCAGCGAGGTCCCCTCGCTCCGGCTCTTCGCGGCGGACGCGCAGGCCGACCCGGCGGCGCTGGCCTGCCCCGCGACCATGGGCATGGTCTGGGGCACGACGACGACGCGGGGGACCGGGTCTGCGGCCCGGACCTACGACCTGCCGATCGTGTGCAGCATCGTCGATCCCTTCGCGGCGATCCCCGAGACGTGGAGCGCCACGTGGGAGGGACCGATCCCTGGCACGTACACGTCCAGCGCCAACGCGCATCGCGACGCGTCGGGCGCGTTCGACGGCACCATCGACACGCGGATCGACTACTGCTCGCTCGGCGTCATCGGCCGCGGCGAGGCGACCGGGGCCGCGATCGGGCGCCCCGAGGAGCCGTACGAGGGCGACATGCTCGCGATCGTCGGGGCGATGCCGACCGCCGCGCTCGACAGCCCGTCGATGGGGACGCTCTGCCGCTCGGTCGTGGGCATCACGCAGCTCGGTGAGCCACAGCTGCCGATCCTGGCGCGGATCGATCACGCGCTCTCGACCCCCGACATGCAGCAAGAGCCCTACGTCGGCCGCCTGGTGGTCGACCCGAGCACGCCGCTCGAGAACCGCTCCGGCACGTCCATCCCGACCCTCGGCGACGCGATCCGGTGCTACGGCGACCAGCTGCTGACCATCGAGGTGCGCTCGCACCGCGCGTTCACGGTCCGCGGGTCGCGCTCGGGCTTCCAGCATCGCGTCGGACGCGTCGCCGACGGGACCTGCCGCTACGACTTCTCGCGCGAGGAGACGCTCCAGGGCCGTGCGTTCAACGACGTGATCTTCCGGAACACGCACATCGCCTTCCGCCCGACGGGCGTCACGCAGACGACGACGGCCAACGCGCTCGCGGAGATCCGGATGGTGCTCACGGGAGGCCCGTCGCAGCTCGGGCTCGATCTCGCGGCGTCGACGACCGGCATCCGACAGATGGCGCTGCCCTCGGGGCTCCGGTACTCGCCGGAGATGTGGGCCCTCTACGCGATCGAGAGCGAGCGGCGCGGGCTCGTCGAGATGACGCTCCGGCCGCTGGCGGTCACCCAGACCAGCTATCAGTGACCGTGGCGCGGGGGAGCCCGAAGGCGAAGACCAACGCGAAGGGCGAGCGCTCGCCGGCGATGCTCCAGTTCTTCCGGGCCAAGGAGCAGTACCCGGACGCCCTGCTCTTCTTCAGGATGGGCGACTTCTACGAGCTCTTCCACGACGACGCGGTGGTGGCCGCGCGCGCGCTCGATCTGGTCCTGACGTCGCGCCAGAAGAGCGAGGACGGCGAGGACATCCCGATGTGCGGCGTTCCGCACCACGCGGCGACGGGCTACCTCGCGCGCCTGCTCGAGAAGGGCTTCAAGGTCGCCATCGCCGAGCAGATGGCCGACCCCAAGACGGTCAAGGGCCTCGTGCCGCGCGAGGTCGTCCGCGTCGTGACCCCGGGGCTCGCGCTCGACGCGGACACGCTCGACGCGCGCGCCGACAACCTCCTCGGCGTCCTCGTGGCTGGCGGTCTCGAGCACGCGCTCGCCTCCCTCGAGCTCACGCGCGCGGAGCTCGGCGCCTGCATGCTGCGCTCGCCCGCCGAGCTGCTCGGGGAGCTCGTGCGGCTCGATCTGCGCGAGGTGCTGGTGGTCGGCGACGACGCGACGCGCGACGCCGTGTCCAAGGCGCTCCCGCGCGCACGCGTGGTGTCCGCCCATGCGGTCGCCGACCCGCTCGCACGCATCCGCGAGGTGCTCGGGGAGGCCGAGGCGACGCGGGCGGGGGCGCTCCCCGAGCTCGCACGGCAGGTGGTGGCGGTGGCGCTGGCGGCGGCCCGGGAGAGCCAGTCGCGCGCGACGGTCATCGTGCGGACCATCGCGTCGTACGATCCGGCGGCCTTCCTCGGCCTCGACGACGCGGCCATCCGGAACCTCGAGCTCGTCCGCACGCTCGGCGGTGAGCGGGAGGGCTCGCTGCTCGCGCTCGTCGACGAGACCGCGACGCCCATGGGCGCCCGCGCGCTGCGGCGGCGGCTGCTCGCGCCGCTGGCGGACGTCGCCGCGATCCGGCGGCGGCACGACGCCGTCGAGGGTCTCGTCCTCGATCCGCCGCTGCGCCGCGAGATCCGGGCTCGGCTCGCGAAGGTCTCCGACCTGGAGCGGCTCGCGACGCGCGCCGAGCTGGACGTGGCGACCCCGCGCGACCTCGCCGCGCTCGCGGCGGGGCTGCGCGCCTCCGACGAGATCTGCGCGCTCGGGCAGGACGGCGACGCGCTCGCGGCGCTCCGGGCCGCCGACGTGGTCGCCGACGTCTGCGAGGAGCTCGAGCGCGTGCTCGTGGACGCGCCGCCGCTCGTCGCGACGCAGGGCGGTCTCATCCGTGATCACGTGGACGCGAAGATCGACGAGCTGCGTGGGCTCGCGACGTCCGGGAAGGATCTCCTGCTCGCGCTCGAGGCCCGCGAGCGCGCGGCGTCCGGCATCGCCGCCCTCGAGGTCCGCTTCAACCGCGTGTTCGGATACTACTTCGAGATCACGCGGGCGAACCTCGCGCGGGTCCCGGAGCACTTCCGCCGCAAGCAGACGATCGCGAACGGCGAGCGCTTCACGACCGGCGAGCTCGACGAGCTCGCGGACAAGATCCTCGGCGCCGAGGATCGGCTGCGCACGCTCGAGCAAGCGGCGTTCGAGGATCTGCGGCGCCGCGTGGGCCAGGCCGCGTCGCGGATACGCGCGCTCGGGGCCCTCGTGGCCGACGTCGACGTCCACGCCGGGCTCGCGGAGCTCGCGCAGAAGCGCGGCTACCACCGCCCGACGGTGGACGACTCGCTGGTGATCGAGCTCGAGGACTCGCGCCACCCGGTCGTCGAGGCGCTCGCGCCTTCGGGCACGGTGGTCCCCAACGACGTGCGCGTCGACGCCGACGGCGAGCGCCTGCTCGTCATCACGGGCCCGAACATGGCCGGCAAGTCGACCGTGATGCGCCAGACCGCGCTCGCGGTGATCCTCGCACAGGCGGGCTCCTTCGTCCCGGCGGTGCGCGCGCGGATCGGGCTGGTCGACCGCATCTACACGCGCGTGGGCGCGAGCGACAACCTCGGGCGCGGCCAGAGCACCTTCATGGTCGAGATGCGCGAGACGGCGACGCTCTGCGCGGGCGCGAGCCGGCGCTCGCTCGTGCTGCTCGACGAGATCGGCCGCGGGACGAGCACCTTCGACGGCCTGGCCATCGCATGGGCCGTCGCCGAGCACCTCGACGGGATCATCGGGTGCCGCGCGCTCTTCGCGACCCACTACCACGAGCTCTGCGCCCTCGAGGGCCTGCGCGAGGGGAGGGTGGCGAACTACAACGTCGCTGCGCGGGAGCAGCCCGGCAAGGACGGCGGTGTGGCCGACGTCGTCTTCCTGCACCGGCTCGTCCGGGGCGCCGCGAAGAGCAGCTACGGCGTCGCGGTCGCGCGGCTCGCCGGGCTGCCCGAGGGCGTGCTCGCGCGGGCCCGGCAGGTGCTCGCCGACCTCGAGCGCGGTGGCACCGAGCTGCGCCGGGTGGCGGGCCAGCTCGACATGTTCGAGGCGGGCGAGGCCGCCGCGGCACGCAGCCCCGTCGACGAGGCGCTCGCGCGCGTCGATCTGGACCGCCTCACCCCGCTCGATGCGCTGAACCTCGTGGCCAGGCTGAAGGCGATGGCCCGCTGATCGGCACTCCAGCGGATCAACCAGCGAGAACCTCCAGCCTGCTACCATCGCGGACCCGACGATGTCCGACTCGCGCGATCGCATCACCCAGCTCCGGACGGCGATCGACGCCGCCGACAACGACCTCGTGAAGGCCCTCGACGCGCGCGCGCGCGCCGTCCGCGAGATCGCGTCCATCAAGGAGGCGGACCCCGCGGCGTTCGTGTCGCTCCCGACCAGCGCGGAGGTGGTGGCGCGGCTGCGCGAGATGCGCCGGGACTTCCCGGCGAACGCGCTCGAGCCAGTCGTCCGCGAGGTGCTCTCGGCGTCGGCCGAGATGATCGCGCCCGTGAAGGTGGGCGTGCTGGGTCCGGCGGGCGGATTCGCGCACGTGGCCGCGCGCGCCCACTTCGGCTCCCGGGCCTTGGTGCAGGCGCTCGACACGGTCGGCGACGTGTTCGCGGCGCTCGAGCGGCACGGCGTCGGCTACGGAGTCGTCCCGCTCGAGACCTCCGCGGAGGGGACCCTGTTCGCCACCCTGAGCGGCCTCGCGGCCGGGCGGGCGCGCATCACGGCCGAGCGCTCGCTGCTGGCCCAGTACCACCTCTTCTCGAAGACGGGGAACGCCGGGGACATCGAGAAGATCTACGGCAGCGCGTCGGCGTTCGCGGCGACGTCTCGCGTGCTCAAGGCGGACTTCGCGCGGGCGCCGCAGCTCGACATGCAGTCGGGCGTCGTGGCCGCCGAGCTCGCCGCGGAAGATCACGGGGCGGCGGCGGTCGGGCCCGAGCTGCTCGCCGAGCTCTACGACCTGCGGACGGTGCGGCGCGAGGTGGAGGACGATCCGAACGTCCAGATACGCTTCGTGATCCTCGGCCACGAGTCGCCGCGGCGCACGGGCCGTGACCGCACGATGCTCGCGCTCACGCTGGGCGAGGAGCCGGGGTCGCTCTACGCCGCGCTGCAGCCCTTCGCCGAGCGCGAGATCAACCTCACGCGGCTCGAGTCGCGCCGCGTCGCCTCGAGCGGCCTCGGGGAGCTCTTCTTCGTCGAGCTCGACGGGCACGTCAGCGACCGGCCCGTGCTGACGGCCATCGAGGAGGTGAAGGCCAAGAGCCGCAACGTGCGTGTGCTCGGCAGCTACCCGCGCCCCGCGGACGAGTGAGCCTGGCGTGACCGTCACGTCGTCGAGGCCTGCCGCGGGGACCAAGCGCTTCGTCGTCCGGCCGGGCGGGCGCCTGCGCGGGAAGGCGCGCGTCCCCGGGGACAAGTCGATCGGGCACCGCGCGCTGCTCTTCGGCGCGCTCGCGGAGGGGACCTCGATCGTCCGCGGGCTCTCGGGCGGCCTCGACAACGCGTCGACGGCGGGCGCGTTCGCGAAGATGGGGGCGCGCTACGAGATCGAGGGGACCACGGCGCGGATCGAGGGCGTCGGCCTCGAGGGCCTGCGCATGCCGGACGGCGCGCTCGACTGCGGCAACTCCGGGACCACCATGCGCCTGATCGCGGGCGTGCTGGCCGCGCAGCGCTTCGGTACGCGCCTCCTCGGCGACGAGAGCCTCACGCGGCGTCCGATGCGCCGCGTCGTCGAGCCGCTCCGCGCGCGAGGCGCCCACATCGCGGGCGTCCGGGGCGAGAAGGAGGGCGAGCACTACCCGCCGCTCTCTGTCGCTCCGCTCGTGGACGGCGAGCGCTTGACGGGGATCGAGGTCCGCACCGAGGTCGCGAGCGCCCAGGTCAAGAGCGCGCTGCTCCTCTCCGGGCTCTGGGCCGACGGTCCGACGGCCGTCGCGGAGCCCACGCTCTCCCGGGATCACACGGAGCGGATGCTCGTCGCGCTCGGCGCACCGCTCGAGGCGTTCGGGGCGATGTGCGTGCTCGACCCGAGCCGATGGGAGAAGCGCCGGCTGCCGGCGTTCGAGTGGAGCGTCCCTGGCGATCTGAGCTCGGCGGCGTTCCTGATCGCGGCGGCGGCGCTGGTACCGGGAAGCGAGATCGAGATCGAGGGGGTCGGCGTGAACCCGACGCGCACGGGGCTGCTCGACGCGCTGCGCGGCATGCGCGCCGGGCTCGACGTGATCCCGCGAGGCGACGCCGCGGGAAACGAGCCGGTCGCGACGCTCGCGGCGCGTCAGGCTGCGCTCTCTCCGACCCGGATCGGCGGGGAGCTCATCGCGCGCATGATCGACGAGGTCCCCGTCTTCGCGGCGCTCGCGACGGCCGCCGCGGGACGCACCGAGATCCGGGACGCGGAGGAGCTCCGCGTGAAGGAGAGCGATCGGATCAGCGCGATGGCGGGGGTGCTCCGCGCGTTCGGCGCCGACGCCGTCGAGCTCCAGGACGGACTGACCATCCACGGTGGTCGGCCCCTCCGGGCCGCGCACGTCCGGAGCCACGGCGACCACCGCATCGCGATGAGCGCCGTGATCCTGGGGCTCGTCGCCGACGGCGAGACGCGTGTGGACGACGTGGCCTGCGTCGACACGAGCTTCCCGGGCTTCGCGGCGCTCTTGCGCTCGCTCGGTGCCGACGTGCGCGAAGAAGTGGTACACGACGCGTCGTGACGCGTCGTGAGCGAGGTCTGGTGGTGGCGATCGACGGGCCCGCGGGCGCGGGCAAGAGCACCGTCTCCTACGCGCTCGCGACGCGCCTCGGCTACGTCCGCATCGACACGGGGGCGCTCTACCGCGCGGTGGCCCTGACCGCCGACGCGCGCGGCATCTCCTGGGACGACGCGGCCGGGCTCGCGTCGATCGCGCGCGGTGCGGCCTTCGAGTTCCGCCGGGTCGGGGACGCGACCCACCTCTTCGTCGACGGGGTCGACCGCGAGAAGGACCTCCGGACGCCCCACATCTCCCAGGGCGCGAGCAAGGTCTCCGCGCTCCCGGCGGTGCGTGACGCGCTGATGAGCGTCCAGCAGGGCATGGGGCAGGCCGGGGGCGTCGTGATGGAGGGTCGCGACATCGGGACCGTCGTGTTCCCGGACGCCGACGTGAAGTTCTTCCTCACCGCGAGCGACGAGGAGCGCGCCAAGCGCCGGCTCAAGGAGCTGCTCGCGAAGGGCACCCTCACGACGCTCGACGAGGTGCTGGGCGAGATGCGCGAGCGCGACCAGCGCGACTCGATGCGTGCGACCGCGCCGCTGAAGCAGGCGCGCGACGCGATCCTGCTCGACAGCACCGCGCTCACCCTCGACGAGGTCGTCCTGAAGATGGAGTCCGAGGTCCGCGCCCGCAGCCCGGGTGGCCCGGGTCGGCCCGGGTCGGCGCCGGTTTGACGCCGGTTTGGGGCGCTGCTAGTCGTGTCGGCCCCAAACCGCGGGGTCGCTCCGTCGGCCCCGTACCACCGCAACCCCGAACTCCAGCCCACCGCGAAGGCCTAGAGCCAAATTGGCTACAGGCCGGGTCGGTCCAGCCCCTCGGCGATGCGCTCGCGTCCGCGACGTCTTCCGCCCCAGGGTCGTTCCGCGCTCCGAGAGAAAGGTCCCCACACACTGATGACCCCCAGCACCACCACTCCGAAGGCCGGCAGCTTCGCCGCGCTCTTCGAGGCCTCCGTCGCGAAGGCCGACTCGCTCAAGGAAGGCGAGATCGTCTCCGGAACCATCATCGCCCTCGGCAAGGACAACGTCGTCGTCGACATCGGCTACAAGTCCGAAGGCGTCATCCCGATGTACGAGTTCATCGGGCCCGGCGGCGAGGCGCAGGTCAAGGTCGGTGAGGTCGTCGACGTCCTGGTCGAGTCCAAGGAGACCGACGACGGCCTCGTGCTCCTCAGCAAGGAGAAGGCGGACCGGCTCAAGGTGTGGGACGAGATCAGCGCC
>JBGAQA010000048.1:0-48217 GCA_044220955.1 Sandaracinaceae bacterium | reverse complement strand
CGTCGACGACGACGAGATCGACCTCGGTCCACTCGGGGAGATCGACCGCGTCAGCCACGACGATGTGCCGCCGAGCGACCCGACCGCGCACGCGCAACATGTGCGAATCATAGCGCGAAGTCGCTCCGCGATCGCGCTTCCGAGAGGCGCGTCGTTCTTCGGAACCATCGAGGCGACGAGAAAGTGTCACCGCTGGTGACACGACTGGCCGTGGATCGCTTCGTTTCACCCCACGCGCTCCGCGCCGGCGTAGAGCGTCATCGCCTCGCCCCTCACGAACCCGGCGAGCGTGACGTTCCCTCGCCGGGCGAGGTCGATGGCGAGGGACGACGGGGCCGACACCGATGCGATCACGGCGATGCGCGCGGCGAGGGCCTTCTGGACGATCTCGAAGCTGGCGCGGCCGCTGACGATCAGCATCGTCCGCTCGACCGGGATCGCGCCGTCGCGCACGCGGGCGCCGATGGCCTTGTCGACCGCGTTGTGGCGGCCGACGTCCTCGTAGGTCGCGATCGGCTCGCCCGCGAACGTGACGAGCGAGGCGGCGTGGCAGCCGCCCGTGCGCTCGAAGATCGGCTGGCGGGCGCGCAGGCCGCGCACCGCGCTCGCGATCGCCGCAGCGTCGAGCTCCGGCTCCTCCGGCGCCTCGAGGGGGACGAAGCGCGCGAGCAGGTCGTCGATCGACCGCCGCCCGCACACGCCGCAGGCGCTCGTGATGATCGTGCCGCGCCGCGCGGGGCCGCCCTCGTCGAGGTGCGCGGGGAGCTTCACGCCCGGCGCGAGGATCACGTCGACGGTGTTCTCGAGCGCCGGATCCCCCGGGCGGCCGCAGCGCGCGAGCTTGGTGACGTCGTCCCGCGACGCGATGACGCCCTCCGCGAACAGGAACCCGAGCACCAGCTCGCGGTCGTGGCCGGGCGTGCGCATCGTCGTCGCGATCGGGTCGCCCGAGAGACGGATCTCGAGCGGCTCCTCGACGACGACCGCATCCTCGCGCCGCGTCCGCGCCTCGCCCTCCACGCGCGCGACGTCGAAGCTCCGCGTGGCGCTCAATCGAACGCGTCCTGCCGGAACCCCTTCGCGATCGAAGGCAGCGCCGCGCGCGCGCCCTCGATCTTCTTCACCGACACCGCCGTGACCTTGAACTCGGGGCACTTCGTCTGCGGATCGCTGTGGCCGGAG
This sequence comes from Sandaracinaceae bacterium, assembly GCA_044220955.1. Taxonomy (GTDB): domain Bacteria; phylum Myxococcota_A; class Polyangia; order Polyangiales; family Sandaracinaceae; genus JBBSAT01. The sequence goes on along the minus strand of JBGAQA010000048.1, from coordinate 47,035 downwards.
GTGAGCAGGTTCGTCTTCACCTCGGGGAAGTGGAACGAGAGGAAGACGTTGCCGCGCGCGACGCGCGTGGTGATGCAGGCCGACGTGCGCACCGAGCCGCGCGCGCTCGTGATCTCCACCACGTCTTCCTCGGCCACGCCGAGCTCGGCCGCGTCCTCCGGGTGGATCTCCACGAGATCGCCGCCGTGCAGGTCCACGTTGCCCGTGCGCCGCGTCTGCGTGCCTGCGTTGTAGTGCGCCAGCTGCCGGCCCGTGATGAGGATGAACGGGTGCTTCTCGTCGACGTGCTCGCCCGGCGGCGACCAGTCGATGGCGAACAAGTTGCCGCGGCCGCTCTTGGTGGCGAAGCGCTCGGTGAAGAGCACCGGCGTGCCCGTGTCGGCCGTCGTCGGCACCGGCCACTGCAGGCCCTGCGTGCCGAGCCGCTCGTGCGAGATGCCGCCGAACGCGGGGGTGAGGCGCGACACCTCGTCCATCACGTCGGCGGCCGTCCGGTTCGGGAAGGGCTTGCCGAGGCGCGCCGCGAGATCGAGGAACACGTCGAGGTCGCGCCGCGCGTCGCCCGGCGGCGGCACGGCCTCGCGCACCATCTGCACGCGGCGCTCGGCGTTCGTGAACGTGCCGGTCTTCTCGAGGAAGCTCGAGCCCGGCAAGACGACGTGCGCGTGGCGCGCCGTGTCGCAGAAGAAGATGTCGTGCACCACGAGCAGGTCGAGCGCGCGGAGCGCCGCCTCCACCTCGTGCGTGTTGGGCTCGCTCTGCGCGATGTCGTAGCCGTACACGAAGAGCGACTTCAGCTTCCCGCCGCGCGCGGCCGAGAGCATCTCCGGGAGCATGTACCCGCGCTCCTTGCGGATGGGGACGCCCCACGCGCGCTCGAACTCGCCGCGCACCGCGTCGTCCTCCATCTTCCGGTACATCGTGAGGTACGTCGGGAGCGCGCCCATGTCGCTCGAGCCCTGGACGTTGTTCTGGCCACGCAGCGGGTTGAGGCCGGCGCCGCGCTTGCCGAAGTTGCCGGTGAGCAGCGCGAGGTTCGCCAGGCAGCGCACGCCCGGGACGCCCTGCGCCTGCTCGGTGACGCCGAGGCCGTAGTAGATGCCCGCCGGCCGCGACGTGGCGTAGAGGTGCGCCGCCTTCTCGATGAGCTTCGCGGTCACGCCGGTGATCTGCTCGACGTGCCCCGGATCCCAGCGCTCGATGTGCTCGAGGTAGGCCTCCACCCCATCGACGCGCGCGTCGAGGAACGCCTGGTCGACGAGGCCGTCGCGCACGATGACGTTCGCGATGCCGTTGTAGAGCGCGACGTTGCTCCCGGGCCGCAGCTGGAGGAACACGTCGGCCATCCCCGCGAGCTCGATGCGCCGCGGGTCGGCGACGATCAGCTTGGCGCCGCGCAGGTGCGCCTCCTTCATGCGCGCGCCGACGACGGGGTGGCCCTCGGTCGGGTTCGCGCCGGTGATGAACATCAGCGAGGTGAGGTCGATGTCGGCGAACGAGTTCGTGCCGCCCGACTCGCCGAGGGACTGGATGAGCCCGAGCGAGGTGGGCGAGTGGCAGACGCGCGAGCAGTTGTCGATGTTGTTGGTGCCGACGGCCGCGCGCGCGACCTTCATCAGGAGGTAGTTCTCCTCGTTCGTGCAGCGCGACGACCCGAGGAACGCGAGCGCGTCGGCCCCGTGCTGCGCCTTGATCGCGAGCATGCGCGAGGCGACGAAGCCCATCGCCTCGTCCCAGCTCGCCTCGCGGAACGTGCCGTCGCCGCTGCGCATGAGCGGCGTGCGCAGGCGCTCGGGCGAGAGCGCGTACTGGTGGGCGAAGCGGCCCTTCACGCACGTGTGGCCGACGTTCGCCGGGCCGTTCAGCGCCGGGTCGATCGCCACGACCCGATCGCCGCGCACGTGGACCTCGAGCGAGCAGCCGACGCCGCAGTACGCGCACGTCGTGGTGACGTCGCGGTCGTACGTCTCCTTCGCGCGGAAGGCCTCCTCGTCGAGCGCACCCGTCGGGCACGTGCTCACGCAGGCGCCGCACGAGACGCACGCGCTGTCCGCGAACGCCTGGTCCTGGCCCGCCACGATCTTGGTGGCGAAGCCCCGCCCCGCGTACGCGAGGGCGAACGTGCCCTGCACCTCGTCGCAGGCGCGCACGCAGCGGCCGCAGACGATGCACTCGTTCATGTCGACCTTGATGTACGGGTGCCGGTCGTCCTTCGCGTAGGCGTGCCGCTCGCCGCGGTAGCGGCTCCTCTCGAGGCCGAAGTGCCGCGCGACCTGGCGCAGCTCGTTGCGATCCTGCTCGCCGCCGTCGCCGCGCGCGAGCGCGTCCGCGGGGTGATCCGAGAGCACCAGATCGACGACGCCGCGCGCGACCCTCGTCGCGGTGGGGTCCTTCGTGTCGACGACCATGCCCTCGCGGACGGGCGTGGTGCACGCCGCCATCGGCCCGCGCGCGCCCGCCACGCCCACCATGCACACGCGGCAGGCGCCGAACGCGGCGAGGCGCGGGTCGTAGCAGAGCGTCGGCACGTAGATCTTCTCGCGCCGGGCGACGTCGAGGATCGTCGCGCGATCGCTCGCCTTCACCTCCCGGCCGTCGATGGTGAGCGTCACCAGCCTGCGCTTGCCGTCGCCGCCGCCGCCGTCGCCGCTCATGTGGCACCTCGCATCTCGGGCCCGAAGTGGCGCAAGAGAGATCGTATGGGGTCGGGGATCGCGCCGCCGTGCGCGCAGAGCGAGCCCAGCTTCAGCGTCTCGAGCAGCTCGCCGAGCAGCGCGAGGTCGCCCTCGGTCGCGGGCGCTTCCTTCATGCGCTTCACCATCTCGAGCCCGCGCCGGCCGCCGATGCGGCAGGGGAAGCACTTGCCGCACGACTCGGCGTCGCAGAACTCGAAGAGGTGGATCGCGACGTCGCGCGGATCCGTCCGGTCGTCCCACGCGACGACGCCGCCGTGGCCGAGCAGCGTGCCGACCGCGTCGAGCTCCTCGAACCCCGTGGGCGTCTCGAGCTGATCGCCGGGCAGGATCCCGCCGAGCGGTCCGCCGACCTGCACCATCTTGATCGCGCGCCCGTCCCGCAGCCCGCCGCCGAGCTCGACGAGGATGCGGCGCAGCGAGGTCCCGAGCGGCACCTCGTAGACGGCGGGCCGCACGAAGCGCTCGTTCAGCGTGAACGTCTTGGTGCCGCGGCTCTTGCCCACTCCGTAGGCGGCGAACGCCGCGCCGCCGTGCCGCACGATCCAGCCCACGTTGGCCAGCGTCTCGACGTTGTTCACGACCGTCGGCTTCTCGAAGAGGCCCTTCTCGGCCGGGTAGGGCGGGCGCGCCGTGACCATGCCGCGCAGGCCCTCGAGCGAGCGGAGCAGCGCGGTCTCCTCGCCGCAGACGTACGAGCCCGCGCCCTCGACGACGTCGATGTCGAACGAGAACGACGAGCCGAGGATGTGCTCGCCGAGGAGGCCGGCGCGTCGCGCCGTGTCGACCGCGCGCTTCAGGCTGGGCGTCGAGCGCGGGTACTCGCTGCGCACGTACACGTAGCCGTGCGTCGCGCCGATCGCGTAGCCCGCGAGCGCGATGCCCTCGAGCACCGCGAAGGGGTCGCGCTCCATCAGCCACTTGTCGACGTACGAGCCGGGGTCGCCCTCGTCGCCGTTGCACACGACGAACGCCTGGTCGGCGTGGAGCGCGTTCGCCCGGCAGAAACGCCACTTCTGCGCGGTGGAGAACCCGGCGCCGCCGCGGCCGCGCAGGCCGGAGGCCTCGACCTCGGCGAGCACCTGCTCCGGCGTGAGCTCCGCGAGCGCCCTGCGCAGGCCGGCGAACGCGCCGTGCGGCGCGGCGCGTTCGAGAACGGTCGCGTCGAGCCCGGCGATTGCGAGGCGCTCGAGCACGATGGCGGGCCCGTCGTGGGCCTCGAAGCGCGGCACGAGCGCCTCGTCCGCGAGCGGAAGGCCGCCACCGCCCCCGAGATCGGCGCCGAGCGCCCGCGCCGACGCCGGCGTGAGCCCGCCGTACACGCGGCCTTCGACCTCGACCGCCGGCCCGGCGTGGCAGAAGCCGAGGCAGTACGTCGTCTCGAGCGAGACGGAGCCGTCGGCGCGCGTCTCTCCCTCGCGCAGCGCGAGCGCGTCCTCCATCCACTTCACCGACGCGTCGCCGCACGCCGCGTGGCAGGCCGCGCCCTTGCACACCTTCACGCGCGTGCGTCCGCGGCGCGCGAGGCCGAGGTCCGCGTAATAGGTGGCGACGCCGTGGACGGCCGCCTCGGGCTGGCCCGTGCGGCGCGCGATGGCGGAGACGTCGGCGTCCGTGATGACGCGGCGCTCGTGCATCAGCTCCTTGAGCTGCTGCAGGGCGGACGTCTCGACGCCGAGGTCGCCTCGACGTCGGCGCAGCTGGATCAGGTTGTGCGACACGGTCCCTCCCGGGGTCTCGCGATGGTAGCGCCTCCGGCGGGCTCTCGCCTCGGGGCCGCGTTCGTGTCAATCACGCTCACCATGAGCGATACCCCCACGGCCGCGCACCACGGCGGCGACATCATCGGCGAGGTTCTGGCGCGGCGCGGGATCAAGCACCTCTTCACGCTCTGCGGCGGGCACATCTCGCCGATCCTCGTCGGGGCCAAGAAGCGCGGGATCCGCGTCGTCGACATGAGAGAAGAGGTGAACGCCGTGTTCGCGGCGGATGCGGCCGCGCGCATGACGGGCAACGTCGGCGTCGCCGCGGTCACCGCCGGCCCCGGCGTCACGAACACGATCACGGCGCTGAAGAACGCACAGATGGCCGAGTCGCCCGTGCTCGTCTTCGGCGGGGCGACGGCGACGGTGCTCCGCGGGCGTGGGTCGCTCCAGGACATCGACCAGATCTCGATCCTCCAGTCGATCTGCAAGTGGGCGACGCGCGTCACGACGGTCAAGAGCCTGGCGCCGACGGTCGAGCGCGCGATGGACATCGCGCTCGGCGGCGTGCCGGGCCCGGTGTTCGTCGAGGTGCCGATCGATCTGCTCTATCCCGAGGAGACGGTGCGGAAGTGGACGATGGGCGAGGCCACGATGAAGGGCCCGCTCGGCGACGCGCTGCGCTTCTACCTGCGCGGGCACCTCTACCGGCAGTTCGAGCAGCCGCACCTGAAGGTGTTCACGCCGGAGCTGCCCTCGCTCGCGGACTTCACGGTGCCGGGCGATCCGATCTCGAAGGTCGCGTCGGTCGCGGAGGACCTCGCGCGCAGCAAGCGGCCCCTGCTGGTGCTCGGCAGCCAGACGCTCGTGAACCAGCCGCACCCCGAGAAGGTCGCCGAGGCGATCCGCGCGCTCGGGATCCCCGTGTACCTCGGCGGCATGGCGCGCGGCCTGCTCGGCAAGACGAGCGACATCCAGTTCCGCCACGAGCGCGGCAAGGCGCTCAAGGAGGCCGACCTCGTGATGGTCCTCGGCTTCCCCTTCGACTTCCGGCTGAAGTACGGCCAGTCGATCCCGAAGACCGCGAAGCTCGTCGGCGTGAACCTGAGCGCGTCGACGCTGCGCAAGAACCGCATCCCCGACCTCGCGGTGCGCATGCACCCGGGCGAGTTCCTGATCGAGCTCGCGAAGGTGGCCAAGCGCAGCGAGCGGCCCGAGTGGCTCGCCGCGCTGAAGAAGCGCGAGGACGCGCGAGACGCGGAGATCGGCAAGCCGCACGAGACCGTGAAGGGAAGGGTCAACCCGCTGAGGCTCTTCCTCGAGCTCGAGAAGCGCCTCTCCGACGACGCGATCCTCGTCGCCGACGGCGGCGACTTCGTCGGCACCGCGTCGTACGTGCTCCGCCCGCGCGGCCCGCTCGGCTGGCTCGACCCTGGCGTGTACGGGACGCTCGGCGTCGGCGGCGGGTTCGGCGCGGGCGCGGCGCTCTGCCGGCCGGGCGCCGAGGTGTGGATCCTCTGGGGCGACGGCTCGAGCGCGTACTCGCTCGCCGAGTTCGACACCTACGTGCGGCACGGCCTCGCGCCGATCGCGCTGATCGGCACCGACGCGCTCTGGGCGCAGATCGCGCGCGACCAGACGGAGCTGCTCGGCGACGACGTCGGGACGACGCTGCGCGACACCTCGTACGAGAAGGTCGCCGAGGGCTACGGCGGGGTGGGCCTCCTGCTCGACGACGAGGCGAAGATCGGCGAGGTCCTCGAGGAGGCCAAGCGCATCGCCAAGACCGGGCGGCCCGTGTGCGTGAACGTGATGCTCGCGCCGAGCGACTTCCGGAAGGGGAGCATCTCCGTCTAGGAAGCCGCGAAGCGAGCGAGGAGCCAGCTCCTGCATTCCTGCATTCCTCGGCAACCCACAAGAGCAGCGATCGAGCGGGCGAAGCGAAGCGAGGGATGGATTCGCTGCAGGCGGACCCCCCGCGGGAGTTGATTGCTGAGGAATGCAGGGATGCAGGAACGAGCTCCGTGGTCTCCGTGGTGCTCCGGCTCCATACTTCCTGACGTGAGCGGCTCGAGCTGGCAGTGGGTCGTGGTGGCGGCGATCGAGGTCGGCGCGATCGTGTTCCTCGCGCGGCGCATGTTCGGCTCGCCCTCGGCGCCGCCGCGTCGCCGCGGCCCGGACGTGAAGGCGTCCTCGCTGGTCCGCAAGAAGCGATGACCCTCCTGCTCGGCGACGTCCCGCCGATCCGCGTCGCGCTGGCCAACGAGGCCGAGGTCCGGAAGGACGGGGCGTACGTCCTCTACTGGACGACGGCGGCGCGGCGCACGACGCACAGCTTCGCGCTCGAGCGTGCCCTCCGATGGGCGATCGATCTCGGCAGGCCGCTCGTCGTGCTCGAGGCGCTGCGCGTCGGATACCCGTGGGCGTGCGATCGCTTCCACGCGTTCGTGATCGATGGGATGCGCGAGAACGCGGCGGCGCTCGCGGCGGCCGGTGTGACGCATCATGCGTACGTCGAGCCGCACGAGGGGGACGGGAAGGGCCTGGTCGAGGCGCTCGCGGCGCGCGCGTGCGTCGTGGTGACCGACGACGCGCCCTTCTTCTTCCTGCGCCGGATGCTCGCGGCCACCGCGCCGCGGCTGCCCGTGCGGGTGGAGGCGATCGACGGCAACGGCCTGGTGCCGCTCCGCGCGGTGACGCAGACGTTCACCTTCGCGCACCAGTTCCGGCGCTTCGTGCAGAAGACGATCCGTCCGCACCTCGTGCGCGCGCCGCTGCCGGACCCGCTCCGCGGCGTGCGTCTGGCGCCATTCGCGCTCCCGGCCGAGATCGTCTCGCGCTGGCCCGCGGCGGACCTCCGCGACCCGCCGGCGCTCCTCGCCCGGCTGCCGATCGATCACCGCGTGCCGGTCGTCGAGGACCGCGGCGGTGGCTCCTTCGCGCGCGCGCGCCTCCACGCGTTCGTGCGCTCGCGGCTCGCGCGCTACCCGGATCGCAGCCACCCCGACGACGACGCGTCGAGCGGGCTCTCGTTCCACCTGCACTTCGGGCACGTCTCGGCGCACGAGGTGTTCGCGCACGTCGCGGCGAGCACCGACTGGACGATCGAGAAGCTCGGCACGAAGGCCCACGGCAAGCGCGAGGGCTTCTGGAACGTCAGCGAGCGCGCCGACGCGTTCCTCGACGAGCTCGTCACCTGGCGCGAGATCGGCCTCGCGCGCGCGGCGTTCGCGACCGACACGATCACGTTCGAGGAGCTCCCCGCGTTCGCGCGCACCACGCTCGCGGCCCACGCGGCCGATCCACGTCCGCACCTCTACGACCTCTCCGCGCTCGAGGAGGGTCGCACGCACGACCCCGTCTGGAACGCCGCGATGCGACAGCTCCGCGAGGAGGGCCGCATCCAGAACTACCTGCGCATGCTCTGGGGCAAGAAGATCCTCGAGTGGTCGGCGCATGGTCCGCTATATGAGCAGCGACGCGGCGGTGAAGAAGCTGCGCATGAAGGGCTGGCTCGCGCGCTGGGGCGATCGCGCGGCGCAGCGGACGCTCGCGCTCGATCAGGGGTAGCTCGGGTCCGGCGCGGGCGCGTCGTGGATGGACGCGAGCAGCCCGCGAACGCGCTCGATGGGCCACGCCTCGCGCACGCCGGGCCCCAGCCTGCCGCCGTACGCCGCACGCGAGCCGGTGTGCGGGTGCGCCAAGGCCCACGCGAACATCGCGTCGCGCCGCGCACGATCGACCACGACCTCGTCGAAGATGCGGCGCCCCGCCTCGATGCGGCGCGGCAGGCTCGCGAACTCGCCGACGCGGATCTCGGGCTCGCCGCTGGCCGCCGCGCAGGGGAACACGAGCGGCTTCTCGCGTCCGCCCGCCTCGACCAGCGCGAGCAGCCCCGCGCCGGGGACGTAGTCGGCGTGGTGCACCACGCGCTGCTCGATGAAGTGCTGCTCGTTGTGCACGAGGTCGAGCACCAGCGCGCGCTCGACCTCGGGCGCCGCGCCGTGCGCGGTGAGGGCCTGCTCGTAGCGCCGCCACGCCTCGACCATGAACGCGGGCGTGCGCGGCGAGCAGAGCGACGACGCGCCGCCCGCGAGGAAGCGCGTCACGTGGTGCCACGCGTCGTGGAAGATGAGGAAGTTGCCGCGCTCGAGCAGGAGGAAGAGGTTCTCGGCCATCCGCGCGAGCGAGGGATCGGGCGACTCCGGCAGGCGCGTCGCGATCTCCGTCATCATGTAGCCGGCGTTGCGCGAGACGAGGTGCGCCATGAGCACCCAGGGCAGCTCCGGCGGGTGCGCGCGCGTCCACGCGTAGAGCTCGAGGTAGCTCTCGGTGCGGCTCACGTTGTCGCGGTTGCGCTCCTCGAGCTCGCTCGCGAAGCGCTCCAGCGTCGAGTCGCCCATCGCGCTCATGGTACCGTGGCGGCGCATGAACCGCCTCGCTCTCGCCCTGCTCCTCGCGTCCGCCGCGCTCGCGCTCTCCGGCTGCCCCGTGACGATGGACCGCTCGACCACGATGCCGCGGCTCGCGCACGCGATCGGCGGCGAGGTGACCGACGCCGTCGTGCTCGAGGATCACAACCAGCTCGTCGAGGACATCGTCCAGAGCGGCGTGATGGAGGGGATGTTCCAGTCGGAGGTCGAGCAGGCGATCGGCCGCGGCACCGAGTGCGGCACGCGCGACCTCTGCCGCGAGCACCACTTCCGCGCCGACGACTGGACCTACGAGGTCGGCCACGCGCCCGGCGATCCCTCGCTGCCCGCCGGCCCTACGCTGGTCGTCGGGTTCGACCGCACGGGGCGCGTCGACAACACGTACTACTCGGTCCGTCGCGGGCCGGAGGCGCACCCGTAGTGCCGTTCGTGAGCGGAGCCGGTCGAACCGTCACGGCCCCCCGTGTCGAGGTACTGATGTCGTGACCGGAGCGTGCTGATACCGGCCGATCCGAGCTGGCCGCGGCGTGGGCGGGTACCCCGTTGCTTCGCTGCAACGACACGAACGGCGGTGTCGTCGCGCGCTCAACAACGCGGCACCCACCCCCGCCGCTACCGTTGAACCTCGCCGCTCTCTTTGTGAGTCAGCGGCGTCTGCGACGCGATGCTGACCACGAAGCTGCTCCGCAGCTTCGCGAGGGCGAGGGGCGAGCCCCTCGCGCTCCCCGTCCCGCCCCGGTCACGCTCCCGAGCCTCGCGGCGGGTGCGCGATGCGGAGCCATCGCCTGTCACGAGCGCGCAGAGCGCGTTTCGTTGTGACCGATCGTGATTCGGGTATTCCGAATCACACCCTGATCTACCGCCGCCGCTCCGGCGGGTCCTTGAGCAGGTAGCGGAGCGCCACGTCCGTCACCTCCTCGATCGCGGCGTCGCGGTCGATCTTCGCGCGCCGCGTGACGAGCGCGTGCGTCAGCTCGTCGACGACGTGCACCGCGACGAACGCCGCCATCTCGCGGTCGGGTACGCGCACCTCGGCCGCGTGCGCGTCGAGGTAGGGCGTGACGAGCTTCACGATCGTCGCCAGCTCCTCCTCGTAGCGCTTCATGCGCCCGACGCGCGGGATCTGCTCCCGCAGCACCTTCGCGAGCCTCGGGCTGCGCAGCTTCACGTCGATCATCGCGGTGACGAGCGCGCGCGTGCACTCGATCGGCTCGGCGCTCCCGAGCTGGGCGATCATGCTCACCACCATGTGGTGGATCTGGTCGGAGTAGCGATCGAGCAGCTCGCCGATGAGCGACTCCTTGCCGGGGAAGTACTGGTAGAGCGAGCCGATGCTCACGCCGGCGCGCTCGGCGACGCGGTTGGTCGAGAGCCCCTCGTAGCCGTCGCGCACGAGAATGTGAGCGGTCGCGTCCAGGATCGCGTCGACCGTCACCTGGGCGCGGCTCTGTCGCGGCTTCTTCCTCGGGACCGTGCGCGGCTCGACGGACATGGCGACCTCCCCACTCGATACCATCGGCTCGCCCCCGCCGGCCCCTTCGGTCCGCGCGCAGGGCGCGCTCCCGTCCGGGCCCTTCGTGGGCGAGCACTCCTGCAAATACGAGCACCGAAACCGAGCAAATGCTCACATACTGATTGACGTACCGCAACCACCGGGAGGAAGCCCCATGCCGAGCCCCCTGACCTACGCCAAGGCCCTCCGCGCATTCGTCCGCCTCGTGCGTGATCCGACGCGCCTCGAGGAGGTCTTCGTGCTCGCCGAGTCGGTCGAGACCCCCGAGGCGGCGGCGCGCGTCGCCGAGGTGTTCCAGGGGGACCCGCGCTCGGCGCGCGTGCTGCGCGAGCGGCCGCGGCTCGGCGAGGTGGACCTCGGCGCGCTGTCGAGGCTCCCCGAGGGCACGCTCGGCCGCACGTTCGCGGACGCGATGATCCGCATGAAGCTCGATCCGAAGGACATCCTCGTCCCGGAGCGCGTCGCGAGCGACTTCGACTACGTGCGCGCGCACCTGCGCGAGACGCACGACGTATGGCACGCGGTCACCGGCTTCGACACCGACGTCGCGGGCGAGCTCGGGCTGCAGGCCTTCTACCTGGCGCAGTTCCAGGCGCCGCTCTCGGCGCTGCTCCTGATGGTCGGCTTCGCCAACACGCTCTTCTTCGGGATGCAGGACAAGGACCGGCGCATGCGCGAGATCGTGCGCGGCTGGCTGGTCGGCAAGCGCGCCGAGCCCTTCTTCGGCGTGCGCTGGGCGGAGATGTGGGCGAGGCCGCTCGCCGACGTGCGCTGCGATCTGCACGTGGATCCGGAGCTCGCCTCGCAGCTCGTGGATGGGTTCGCGGCGCGCCTCCCGGGCGCCACGCTCCGCGCGGCCCTCGCGGCGTAGGGCTCAGGGCGCTATACCGACCACGCGACTCGTTCGCGGGAGGCGTGAATGGCCGGACTTCGAGGGACTTCGATCGTGGTGCTGACGGGCGCGCTGCTGGCGCTCGGCGGCTGCGGCGGCCATCACCACCACCACGCCGAGGCGACGGTCGGTGTCGAGGTGAGCGTCGGCGGCTCCGCCGGCGGGACGACGGGCGGCGAGCGCGTGGACACGGACCGCGGCGGCGTGGTCGTGGCCGATCCCGGGACGACCCGCGGCGGTGACGTCGTCGTCTCGGGGCCGAGCTCGAGCGGCGGGACGACCGTCGTCACGCCGCCTCCCTCGTCTTCGGGCGGCGGCGTGGTGGTCGCGGGTCCCGGCAGCACGACGGGCAGCGGTGGCGGCGTGGTGGTCGCGGGTCCAGCCACGGGCACGGGGCCGACGCGCACGTCGTCGCCGCCCGCGACGACCACGCCCTCGGGGACGGTCTCGACGCTCCCCTCGGGCACGGTCGTGTCCAGCACGCCCGCCACGACCACGACCTCGGGCACGTCGGTGGCCCATCCCTCGGGCACGATGGCGTCGAGCACGCCGCCGACGACCGGCACGTCGGGGACCGTCTCGACCCATCCGTCCGGCACCGTCTCGTCGAGCACGCCGACGGCGACGACCTCCGGCACCGTGTCCGCGCTCCCTTCGGGCACCGTCTCGTCGAGCACCGCACCGACGTCGACCTCGGGCACGGTCTCCGATCACCCGAGCGGCACCGCCCGAGCCACGGGACCCGTCCGCACCGGAACGGGCAGCAGCGGGCCGACGCGCACGACGTCGTCGGGCACCGTCGTCGTCCCGGACGTGCCGCCGCGCGAGGTCGCGCCGCGCGTGACGCCGCCCGACCCCGAGGCGCCCCCGGTCGTGTCCCCTCGCTGAGGGGGTCGCCGGCTACGGGTTCATGAGCGTCGCGCGCCAGCCCGCGCCGTCGCGCTCGTAGAGCGTCCGCTGGTGCAGGCGGAAGTCGCCCGCCTGCCAGTGCTCCATGCGCTCGGGCACGAGCAGGTAGCCGCCCCAGTGCGGAGGGCGCGGTACGGCCGTGCCCTCGGGGTACTGCCGCTCCATCTCGGCGAGCCGTCCGAGGAGCACCTCGCGCGACGCGAGGGGCCGGCTCTGCTGGCTCGCCCAGGCCCCCAGCTGGCTGACGCGGGGCCGAGCGGCGAAGTACGCGTCGGAGGTCGCGTCGTCGAGCGGGCGAACCGGTCCCTCCGCGCGGAACTGCGTATCCGTCTTGTGCCAGAGGAACGCCAGGGCTGCGTACGGGCGCGCGCGGAGGTCGTCCGCCTTGCGGCTCTGCCGGTTCGTGAAGAAGCGGAAGCCGTCGGCGCCGACGTCCTTGACGAGCACGTAGCGCGTGCTGGGCCTGCCCTCGGCTCCGACCGTGGCGAGGGACGCGGCCGTGGCGTCCCAGCCTTCGCCCGCCGCCCTCGCGCGCTCGCGCTCGGAGAGGAAGAGGCCTATCGGGTCGATGGGGCTCGCGGTCATGCGGCCTATTTACTCCCCGACGCGGCGCGCGACACGCCCGAGAGCGCTGTGATACCGTCCGCGCCGCCTTTCGGCGCCGGTCCAACGGCGCGCGCGGAGAGAGAGCCGGGACCATGGACGCGACAGCCGACGAGCTCATCGCGAGGTTGCGACGCAACCCCGACGACGTCGCGGCCTACGGGGCGCTCCGTACGCACTACCACCGGCTCGGCGACTTCGCCTCGCTCGTGAACCTGCTCGAGGGCTGGGCCGGACGCGTCCAGGACCCGGCGGCGGCGTCTCAGTCCCTCTTCGAGGCGGGCGAGCTGGCGTGGGGCGCCCTGCACGACCAGGCGCGCGGGATGTCCTTCTACGAGCGCGCCCTGCAGCGCAACGGCGCGCACGCCGACGCCTTCGGTCGCCTCTCGAACCTCTACGAGTCGAACGGCGACTTCACCCGGCTCGCCCAGCTCCTCGAGACCCACGCGGACGCGCTCGGGCGCACGAACACGGATCCGCGCATCGTCGCCGGCCTCCACCTGCGGCTCGGTGAGCTCTGGGAGGCCACCTTCCAGCGTCCGGACAAGGCGATCCTGCACTACCGCCGCGCGTTCGAGCTCGACCCGATGCTCGTGCCGGCCATCTACGCGGCGCGCGAGATCTACCGGCGTGCCGGCAACATGAAGGCCGTCGGCACGCTGCTCGAGCAGGAGATCAAGGCCGAGCAGGAGAGCGAGCGGCGCATCGCGCTCTTGCGAGAGCTCGGGCACCTGCGCCTCGAGAGCCTCGGCGACCCGGACGGCTCGCTCGCCGCGCTGAAGCGCGCCGCGGCCGAAGACCCGAACAGCTTCGACGTCCAGGCGGACCTCGCCCGCGCGTACATGTCCCGCGCCGAGCGCGCCAAGGATCCGATGATCGCCGACGCCGATCGCCGGCGCGCGGCCGACTCGCTCTGGCACATCGCGCAGAACCAAGCGCCGGCCGAGGCCGTCGAGACGCTGGCCCAGGCGCTCGACGCGTCACCGGATCACGAGGGCTCGATCGCGCTGCTCGAGCGGATCGCGGAGCGGGTCGGCCACTTCGAGCTCCTGCCGCCGCGCTGGGTGGCCTTCCTCGCGCGGGCGCCCGACTCGCCCGGCGCGCGCGAGCGGCGCAAGCGCCTGGCTCACGCCTACCTGGACGCCGGCCAGCTCGAGTACGCGGCGTCGTGCTTCGAGTGGCTCGTGGCCGAGGGCGACGCCGACGCGGCCGACACCGTGGTCGGGATCTACCGCCAGCTCGGCCGCGACGCGGACGCGATGCGCGCGCTCGACGTCGCCGCGCGCAGCCTGCCGCCGGCCGCGCGCGTGCCGCGCCTGCGCGAGATGATGTCGATGGCCATCGGCAGCGGCGACACCGGCGCCGCGGCGCAGCACGCGCGGGGCATCCTCGACGTCGACCCGGCCGACCCGGAGGCGCTCTCGTTCCTCGAGGGCGACCTGCGCAAGCGCGGCGCCTGGGCCGAGCTGCGAGACCTGATGCTGGCCACGGTGCGCGTGCCGGGCCTGGCGCTCGACGCGCGCAAGCAGCGGCTGCGCGAGGTCGCGCAGGTCTCCGAGAAGCGCCTCGGCGAGCTCGAGGGCGCCATCTCCGCGCACCAGGGCATCGTCGCGCTCGATCCGGTCGACAAGGACTCGCGCGCCGCGCTGCTCCGGTTGCTCGAGCAGGCACAGCGCTGGGACGACCTCGCGCAGGCGCTCGAGCGTGAGGTCGCCGCCGCCACGGACGCCGCGACGCAGGCGGACATGCTCCGCAAGCTCGTGTGGGTGCACCTCGACAGGCGCGGGGACGAGGTGGAAGGCATCTCCGCGCTGCGTGGCCTCCACGCCGTCACGCCCGACGATCGCGCGTCCCGCGACCGGCTCGCCGACCTGCTGATCGCGCGGGAGGACGAGCTGACGGACGCCATCCCGCTCTTCGAGGCGCGGGTGTCGGAGGCAGGCCGCGGGGCGCCGCGCGCCGCGCTCCGCCGGACGCTGGCGGCCGCGTACGAGCGCGTCGGCGACGAGGAGCGGGCGTTCGAGGCCTGGACGCGCCTGCTCGAGGACGAGCCGAAGGACCTCGACGCGCTCGACCACATGGCGACGATCGACCAGCGCTCGGGAAACGCCGAGCGCCTGCTCTCGACGCTCACCTACCGTGCGGACGTCGAGAGCGGCGCCGAGCGCGCCGCGACGCTGCGCCGCATGGGCGACATCGCCGACGCGGAGCTGAAGGATCTCGATCGCGCCGCGGAGCTCTATGCCCGCGCGCTCGAGCTCGCCCCGGGCGACGAGGCGCTGCTCGACGCGCTCTCCAGCGCCTACCAGCGCGCCGAGCGCTACAAGGATCTCGTCGTGTTGCTGCGCGACCGCGCGCGCCGCGAGTCCGACATCGGCTCGCGCGCGGCGATCTACCGCCGCATCGCCCGCACGCTCCACGAGCGCGTGCAGAACGACGACGGCGCGGCGGAGGCGTACCAGGAGGTGCTCGCCGCGGGCGAGGACGCGGAGGCGCTCTCCTTCCTCAAGGACCGGGCGAACGCGCGGGGCGACCTCGAGGGGGTCGCTGCCCTTCTCGACCGCCTCGCGCGCATCGCGGGCGAGCCGGCGCAGAAGCGCGACCTGATGCTCGAGCGTGCCACCGTGTACGCCGAGGGCCTGGGCAAGCCGCACGAAGCGATCGAGATCCTGCAGCACGTGGTCCGTGAGGTCGATCCGCAGCACCTGCCGGCGCTGGGCCAGCTCGGCGATCTCACCGAGGCGGTGGGCGACAACCAGGGACTGGCAGAGGCGCTCGAGCGGACGCTGGAGGTCCTCGAGGACCCGGGGCTTCGTGTGCCGGTGGCGCAGCGCCTCGCGGACCTCTGCGAGAGCCAGCTGGCGGACCGCAAGCGCGCGATCGCGGCGCTCGATCGGTGGAGCGAGGCGGACCTCGTGGACCCGATCCCGCTGCGACGCCTGCTGCCCCTGCTCGAGGCCGAGCAGCGCTGGGACGCGCTCGTCGCGGCGCTCGATCAGCTGAGCGAGCTCGAGGAAGACGACGCCGCCATCGGCGCCTTCACGCTGAGGGCGGCCGATCTCAGCCACCGGATGCTCGGCGACGTCGATCGCGCGTGGGGGCGCCTGGTCCCCCGCGTCGCCGGGGGTGACGCGGCGGCCGAGACCGCGCTCCGGGCGCTGGCGAAGGAGACGAAGCGAGGCGCCGCGCTCGTCGAGCTCTTCGTGACGCTGGCCGAAGACGCGGACGACCCCGAGGGCAAGACGAGGCGTTACGCGGACGCGGCGAGCGTCGAGGAGCAGTACCTCGGACACGCGAAGGAGGCTCTCGAGCTCATCCTGAAGGCGTTCGGCGTGGTGCTCTCGACCGGGGGGGGCGCGCCGGATCTGCGCTACCTCGACGAGGCCGATCGACTCGCGACGGCCGCCGGTGATCACGCGCGGCTCGGCCAGGTCTACGAGACGCTCGTGCGCCGCACCGAGGACAAGGACGCCAAGGTGCGCCTGCTCGTGCGGCACGCCCACATCCTCGAGGAGCACGCGGGCGATCCGAGCGGCGCGCTCGACCGGATGCTGCGGGCGTGCACGCTGGCGCCGGGCGACGATGCGATCCTCGCGTACGCCGAGTCGGTCGCGGAGGCCGCGGGGCGCACCGAGGATCTGCTCGTCGTCTACGATCGCCGGCGCAAGGAGGCGAGCGACGACGCGGGCCGTGTCGAGGCGTTGCTGCGCGCCGCCGTCGCCTGCGAGGAGCGGATCCCCGACCGGGAGCGCGCGCTGCACTTCGTGGCCCAGGCGGTGGCGCTCTCGGTGCGCGATCCGTCGGTGACGGCGCGCATCGAGCAGGCGTGCCGCGAGATGACGAGCACGAGCGAGCCCTCGATGACGCACGCGCTGGTCGACGTGCTCGCCAAGCTCGCCGACGACATGGAGGCGGACCCACGCGGTGGCGCGGCGCTCCTGGTCCGGGCGGCCCGTCTGTACGACACCGAGCTGAAGGACTCCGAGAGCGCATTCGGCGCGCTGCTCCGGGCCACTGCGCTCGCGCCCTTCGACGACGCGGCGCAGGACGCGCTCGAGGCGCTGGGACGACGGCTCGGCCGGGCGAAGATCATCGACAAGCACCTCGACAAGCTGGTCGAGGAGGCGCTCGATGCGAAGACGGCCGGAGGGCTGATCCGCCGGCGCGCGGCGTTGCTCACGCGCGAGGGGATGCACGCGGACGCCGCCGAGGCGTGGGCGCGCCTCAAGAACCTGACGCCGAACGACGAGGGCGTGCGCGCCGAGCTGCGGGCAGCGCTCCGTCGCGCGGGCAAGCACCAGGATCTCCTGCTCGCGCTCGGCCAGGATCTGCAGAAAGCGAAGGACCCCGCGACCAAGGCCGGGATCGCCCGCGAGATCGCGAACACCTGGGAGCGCGACCTCAAGAACAAGTGGGAGTCGATCGAGGCCTGGAACAAGGTGCTCGCGCTCGTGCCCGGTGACGCCGAGGCGACCGAGGCGGTCGCGAACATCAAGGCGGGCACCATGCGCGTGCGTGATCCGCTGGGCACCGACGAGAGCGTCGCGCCGCCGCCGCCGCCGCCGACCGAGGCGCCGATGGAGCGCGGGCCCGAGCCCGAGACCGAGCAGCTCTCGCTCGAGCGCGAGGTCGACCGGCTCGAGCCGATCCGCGAGGACGACGAGGTCACCGGCGAGCGCGCCGGCCCGCCTCCCGCGCGGCTCGAGGACGAAGGCCCGGCGCCTGCGCGCGCGGGTGCGGACGACTTCGAGGACGCCACGCAGCTGGCCACCAGCGCCGAGCTCGAGCAGGCGAGCGAGCTCGACGACGCCGCGCCCCTGCCTGGCGAGGCCGACGCGCTGCAACCCCACGAGGACCCCGCGGAGGCGGCGGCACCACCGCCCACCGTGCCGCCGATCGCGAGGCCGGCGCCCGCGACGGTGCCCGCGAGCGAGGAGCCCGCCGCGTCGATCGACGACGTCGCGATGGAGGACGACGAGCCGATCGAGGCGGCCGACCTCGACGTCCTCGGCGCCGACGTCGCTGCCCATGCCGACGACCTCGACGAGGTCGACGAGCTCGAGGACGCGGAGGAGGTCGAGGAGCTCGAGGAGCCGGGCGGGCTCGGCGCCCTGGACGCCATGATCGCGAAGACCAGCTCGCTGCCGCCGCCGCCCCCGCGCGTCAGCGCGCCGCCGCCCCCGCCGCCCGCTCCGCCGCCAGGGGGCCCGCGGATGTCGCGCCCGCCGCCGCCGCCGCCCCCCGACAAGAAGAAGTGACGCGCCGCGGCGACGCGATCGGTCTGGATCTCTGCTTCGCGACGCCTCAGAATCGACAGCCCTCGCCTCATGCAGAGCTCGCCCCCCGAGACCCACGTGCCGCGCAGCCCCGCGTCGCCTCCAGGCCCCGTGACTCCCGAGGATCAGGAATTCGCCGATGCGCTGCGCGCGGTCGGGCTCGCGCCGGACCTGTCGGGCGAGGAGCTGGTGCGCGCGGCGCGCCGGGCGCGCGACGAGCCGGGAATCGAGCGCCGAATCGACATCATCGAGGCCTACTACGAGGCGGGCGGCGACGAGGCGGTCTCGCACGCGCGACGGAGCGTCGATCGCTTCCTCTGCCAGCGCGCGAGCGACGCGACGGGCACGAGCGCGCTGCTGAACCACCTGGGCGCTCTGGCGCCCGAGCTCGGCGAGATCGCGCTCGAGCGCATCGGCGGCGGTGCGGAGGGGCCGCTGGTGCTGCGCGCGGGCGAGCACTTCGCCGCGCTCCTCGACGACGTCGAGGAGAACCTCGAGACGGGCGAGATCGATCTGCGCGAGGTCGACGCGGCCAAGCACGGACAGGCCGTCACCCTGCGCGGCCTGGTCCGGGCGCTCAACGGGCTGCTCGACCGCTTCGGCGTGCGCGAGCGCCTCGTCCCGCTGCGCTCGGACGCCGAGCGCGAGATCTACGTCGCGCTCCCCCTCACCGAGGCGCTCGAGCTGGCGCGCCAAGGGCACCTCGAGGAAGACAACGCCGAGGAAGTGATGGAGATCGGCTGCTGGTGAGCCCGGACCTGGCGCCGCCAGGAACGGGGCTCAGAGGACGTGGCGGCGCGCGTCGCCGGCGAGCACCCGGACGTACGCAGGGCTCGGAGCTGCGCCCATCGCGCTGCGCTTGATCGGGCGGGTGGGGAAGCCGCTCGTGCTCCGGCGCGGCCTCGCCGTCGTCGGCGCCACCGGCTCGGGGCGGAACGCGCTCGCGACCGCCGGTGCTCCCACGAGCGTCGCCTCCCCCTCGTCGGGCTCGAGGGAGTAGGGCGCGGTCGCGTCCGAGCGCTCCGGTGATCGGAGGAACGCGTCGAGCTGCGCGTCGAGATCGTGCGCGCGGGCCTCGCGGTACACGTCCTGGTCGACCACGACCGAGGGCTCGTCGCCAAAGGCCGAGCGCCCGCGGGGGGCGGTCACCTCGATCGGCACCTCGACGCCGACGAGCGACATCAGCGCGCGCTCGACCGTCTCCCACCCTGGCGCCAGGGCGCGCGCGCGGCGGTAGAGCTCCACCGCCTCGTTCGCCCGCCCGTCGGCGCGCTCGATCCGAGCGAGGGCCGCGAGCGCGTCGGCGTCGTCGGGCTCGCGCGTGAGCGCCTCGCGGAGCACGGCGACGCTCTGGTCCTTGCGCCCGGCGAGCTCGAGGCTTCGCGCGAGCATCACGGGCTCCTCGGCCGTCGCGCTGGCGCGGAAGTGCGCGAGGCGGGCGTCGAGGCGCCGGGTCGTCTCCTCCTTCTCGGCGAGGCGGCCCACCATCGTGTCGTCGGCGCCGAGCGTCCGGGCGCGGTGCGCGACGCGCAGGGCGCGCGTCTCGTCGCCGCGACCCGACAAGAGGCGCGTGAGCGCGCTCAGTGGCGCTGCCCACTGCGGCGCAGCCTTGGCCGCCCGGATGAGGCTCTCTTCGCCGCGGCGCGTCTCCCCTGCGGCCAGCAAGGCCTGGGCACGCACCAGCTCGAGGTCCGGATCGCCCGGGTCGTGCTGCAGGGCCGCCTCGGTGAGCTCCAGCGCGTCCGCGTAGCGCCCGACCTGCAGCAGCTCGCGGGCCAGGAGCGCCGGCTCCTCGCGCTCGGGCATGCGCCGGAAGCGGAGCATGCGGACGTTCAGCTCGTGTTGCCGGGCGTAGGCGTCGGTAGTCTGATGTGCGCTCATGGGTGTCTGTCTCCCACGTCCACGCATGCCGCATCCGGCCCTGGATCGTCAAAAAAAACGCAGCGCCGGGCGCTCGCCGCTCCAGGCGCGCACGATGCGGTCTCCCCGCAGCGTGCGGCGGACACGCTTGTTCCGCAGCGTTCCGGTCACGTACGGCGGATCGACGGACTCCACGTCCAGCACGTCCTCGTGGACCCGGCCGCTCGCAGGTCGGTACACGATCCCGACGGGGCCGGGCTGACGAAGGACCGAGGCCACCGCCGCACGCATCGACGCGCGGCTCCCGGAGAGCGTGACGAGCTCCCCCGCGTCGATCGGCCCCAGGATCTCGACGCACGCCGCGAGCGCGTCGAGCGCCGCGAGCGCGTCGGGCAGCGCGCGGTGGTTCGGAGCGCGCCCCTCGATGCGCCGGGCCAGCGCCGCCAGGCGCGACTCCCCCAGGACGCGCTCGGCGACCGCGGCCGTGTCGATGGCCGTCTCGGGGGTGCTCGCGAGCTCACCGCGCGCGGACGCAGCGGCGAGGAACGCGAGGTCGAAGGGTGCGCGGTGCGCCACCAGCGTCGCGCCTCGCGTGATCGACTCGAAGCGTTCCCCTAGCTCCGAGAGCGGCGGAGCGCGCTCGAGCATCGCGTCCGAGATGCCGTGGACCCGCTCGGAGGCGCCGACGGGCGTGCCGGGCCGCACCAGCGACGACCAGCGCTCGATCTCGAGCAGGCCGCGCGTGCGCACGACCGCGATCTCGACGATGCGATCGCTCGCGGCCGAGATCCCGGTCGTCTCGAGATCGAGCACCGCGAGCTCCACCACGACGGACTACCCGGTGCTCCAGCCCAGGGCCAGCGCGCGGCGCGCATCGAAGTTTCGCGCGGTTGTACTAGAGCAGCGCTCCGTGAACTTCGCCGACCTCGTCGAGGCGCTGAGCGAGACGACCCGCGAGCGGCTCCTCGCCGCGCGCGGCGCCCGCATCGATCCGCGCAAGATCCTGTCGGCGAGCGAGCAGACGCTGCGCGTGCTCTGCGTCGTTCCGCGCGAGCGCCTCGCGGCCCTGCCGGGCTCGGCGCGGGCGGCGCTCGCCCGCCTCGTCCCGTCTCCCGGCGCGCTGCCGCGCGCGGAGCTGGGTGGTGGCGCCATCGCCCTGGTCGAGGCGGGGCTGGCCTTCGCCGAGGGGGATCGGATCGTCTGCCCGGCCGCCATCCGGCTCCAGCTCGCGGCGACGCCCGGCGAGGATCCACGCTCCGCGCGCGCGCTCTACGCGCGCCTGCCCGACGAGGCCCTTCGCCTGCTCCACCACGGGGTCCTGCGCGCGCGTGCGGGTGGACCCCGACCGCTCGGGCTCGGCGAGCTGCTCGAGCGCGTCGAGGATCCGAGGCTGCTCGCGCGGGACGTCGAGGCCGCCGCTCTGGTCGACCGGCTCGCGCTCGCCGCGATCGAGGCGCGGGGCGGCGAGGTGAGCCGCGACACGCTCCTCGAGCTGGCGCGCGAGCCGGCGCGCTACTCGGTGGGCGCGGGCCTGCCGCTCCGGGGCGTCGCACAGTCGCTGCTCGGCGCGGGCTTCGTCGTGCCGGTCGGGCACGATCGCTACGTGATCCCGACCGAGGTCGCGCGCATCGTCGGGCGCGAGCGCCGCGAGCTGCTCGCGCGCCAGCAGGCCGAGGTGCATGCGCGCGTCGAGGCGCGCGAGGAGGACACGCTCCGCGCGCGCCTCGGCACGGATCCCGGGCCGCTCGCGATCGGCCTGCTCGTGGAGCTGATCGCGGCCGGGGAGCCGATCCACGTCGAGCGTCCGCTGGGCCGCTCCGCCCTCGCGCGGGTGGCGCGGGCGATGCACGTCGAGCCCGAGCGCGCCGCTCTGCTCGTCGCGCTGGCACGCACGCTGCCGCTGCGGGGCGCGCGGATGGGCGAGGTCGGGGCGATGCTCGTGGCGGCGTACCGGACGAGCGCGATCGGCGACGAGACGCGGCTCGCACCGGCACGCCCGGCGCGCCGGCTCGGCGCGACGGGGATCCTCGTCCTTCGCGAGCTGACGCTCGATGCGCTGGCGGGCCTGCCGCGCGGGCGCTTCGCGAGTCGCGAGGACGTGGTGCGCGCCGCGCGGAGCGATCTGCGCGCCGAGGGGATCGAGCTCGGCCTGCGTCAGCTCGCGCGCGTCGCCCCGGCGGACGTGAGCCCGTCGATCGAGCACGCCATCGAGCTCATCCTCGGGGTCTCGCTCCCCGCGCTCGGCCTCGTCGACGTCGGAGACGACGGTGCGGTGCGCCTCGGCGCGCGCGCGCTGCGCGGGCTCCCGCCCCCGCAGCGGCAGCCGAGCACGCCCGCGCAGCCGAGGTGGGACGGCAGCCGCGCTCGGTTCGGCCCGGAGACGCCCGTCGCCCTCGCGCTGGCCCTCGCGCCGGTGGCGCACGCCGCGCTGGACCCGGAGCTGGTGCTGGTGCTCGACGCCGCGCGCGCCGCGCCGCTCTCGGTCGATCGTGAGGCGCTCGCAGCCTCGCTCGCGGGCGCCGGGTGTCCACCGCCGACGGTCGAGGCCACGCTGGCGGCGATCCCGCCCGCCCGCGCGGTGGTCACGGCGACCGAGGTGGTCCGCTTCGTCCCGATCGCGGATGCCGAGCTCCGGAGGATCCTGCTTTCCGATCCGGCGATCGCGCGCGAGGTCGTCCCCAACGGCCCAGAAAATGGGCTCTTGGTTCATGCTCACGGCACGTTTCCGCGTCTCGTGCGCCTCTTCGCGCGCCACGGGGTCGATCTCCGCAAACCGGCTTGACCCGGCGCGCGATCTCAATACGATTGGCCAGCCTTCGGGCTGGCTTCTTTTTTGGTTCTTGGCTCTGCCCGTAGGAGTGGCGGAGCGGCCCGGGCGAGCCTCGCATCACGAGCGCTCGCTCGGAGCGTGTGCTTTTCGGGGCGCCCGATGGGGTGGTGCGCGCTTTCTTGCGAGTGCGAACTCTCGTCAGTCGGCTGCAGTGTGGGAGGGCTCGAAGATGAACGCGACGATCAACGGCACCGTGAAGTGGTTCAACAACGCCAAGGGCTGGGGGTTCATCCGCCAGGATGCTGGCCCGGACGTGTTCGTTCACTACTCGCAGATCAGCGGCGACGGCTTCCGGACGCTGCGCGAAGGCGAGGTCGTGAAGTTCGAGCTCCGCGACGGACCGAAGGGCCCTCTGGCCGAGAAGGTCGTTCGAGTCGACTGACGTGACCGCGACCGCCGCCCGTGGGGCGCGATCGCGGCATCAGTCGTGGATGTAGCGCTCGAGGCCGAGCGCCCAGCGGATCTCGTCCACCGCGGCGCCCGTGTCGCCCGTCTCCTTCTGGTACGTCACCTCGTGCCAGACGTCGAGGACGTGTGCGGCGTCCATGGGGTCCTTCACCTCGACGGCGGCCGCCCCCGCCTCCGCGAACCCGCGGGCGGTGGCGGTCGGGCCCAGCGCGCTCCGCACCTTCTCGAAGAGCACGGCGTCGTCCGAGTCGGGGAAGTCCGAGCGCTGCGAGCGCGCGGTGAACGTGATCCTCAGCCGCTCGCCGGTCGGCGAGCTGCTCGGGCCGTCCTCGCCCGCGCCCGTCTCCAGGATCTGCAGTCGGATGCCGGAGTCCATGATGTGGAGCCGGAGACGCTCGGCGACGTGGATCTCCGTCTTCTTCGTTCGGTAGATCTCGATCCCGGCCGCGGTGAGGTCCGCTTTCAACTGCTTCACGTCCGTCGCCATCTCGACCCAGTCACCCGCGCGCGTACCAACATCACGTTCGCGGGCGAGCGCATGGTATCACACACCGTGCGAAGCCGGCGCCAGAGCGCGGTGGTCGACGCGCTCGGCCGGCGGGTCGCGCTGACGCCCGTCGCCGCCCGGATCGTGTCGATCGTCCCCAGCGAGACCGAGTCGGTGGCGGTGCTCGGAGGGCTCGGCCGCCTGGTCGGCCGCACCCGCTACTGCATCGAGCCGGCGGGGGCGATCGAGGGCGTCCCGGACGTCGGCGGCACGAAGGACGTCGACGTCGACGCGGTGCGCGACCTGCGACCAGACCTCGTGCTCGCCAACCAGGAGGAGAACACGCGGCGCGACGTCGAGCGGCTCATCGCGGCCGGGCTGCGCGTCCACGTCAGCTTCCCGCGGACGCTGCCGCAGTCGGTCGACTACCTCACGTCTCTCGCGGCGTTGCTCGGTCTCGATCCGGAGCGTGACCCGCGGCTCGAGCGCGCGCGCGACGAGCTCGCGCGGCTGCGCGACGATCCCCCGCCCCGCGTCGCGCGGGCGTGGGTGCCGATCTGGCGTGACCCGTGGATGACCTTCGACGGGCGGACGTTCGCCTCCGACGTGCTCGCGCACGCCGGGATCGAGAACGTCGCCGCGGCGCGCGCTCGCCGCCATCCGCTCGCCGCCGATCTCGGGGAGACGGCCCCCGCGCGCGTCGCGCCCGAGCGCGACACCCGCTACCCGCGGATGCGGCTCGAGGAGGCGCTCGCGCTCCGCCCCGACCTCGTGCTCCTTCCGGACGAGCCGTACCGGTTCACCGCCGGCGACGCGGACGAGATCCGCGCGGTGGCGTCCCCGGGCACCCGCGTCCTGCACGTCGACGGCAGAGACCTGTTCTGGTACGGCGCCCGCGCGATCGGAGCCCCGTCCCGGCTCCGTTCGGCGATCGCGGCGAGCCGGGACGTCAGTTCGTAGCGCCCGGCGTGGACGTCGCGGCGACGGCCCAGTCGGTGTTGGCGTCGTTCGTGTCGCTTCCGTTCGGGATGCGTGCGAGCGAGCCGTTCCCTGGATCGATCCGCGTCGCCGGCGCCGCCGTGCCTTCGACGAGCGAGAACGTGTGCCCGCTGATGGTGCACATGGTGAGCGCGCCTTCGTACGCGAGCGCGTCCACCAGGGTCATCGTGCTCGCGTCGTAGATCGCGACGCCGTCCGTGGGGCCGTTCTGGACGAGGTTGGTGGTACCGGTCAGCGCGATCTCGCGATCGGCGGTGATGGTGGCGAGCAGCGCGGCCGAGCCGACGACCAGGTAGCCGTGCGCCGGCACGTCGACGACGCTCGAGAGGTCCACGGTCGTGTAGGCGGCCGGAGGCGAGAGGCCGCCGTTGACGAGCACGAGCGAGAGCCCCGCGAGCGAGAGCGCCACGCCCGACGGGTTGTAGATCTCGACGTACTCCATCGAGTCGGCCGTCGAGCCGGGCTGGTCGTAGTCGACCTCGTTGATCACGAGGTGCGGCGGCGGGCCCGCGAGGATGGTGAGCGCCGCCGTGCGCACTCCGAGGCCGCTCGCGGTCAGCGTGCCCGTGGCCGCCCCGGCTCCGGCCACGAACGTGAAGCTCGCCTCGAGCGCGTCGGCCGGAACGAGCACCATCGAGGGGAGCGTCCCGCCCGTGGTCTCCGACAGCGCGATCGACTGACCCGCCGCGCCCGCCGGCAGATCGAGCGTGACGGTGAACATCGCGCTCGCGCCCGTCATGAGGGTCGCCGTCGTGGGCGAGAGCGTGAAGCTCGTCGGCACCTCGCTCGCTCCGAGGACCCGCACGTGCGCCGGCAGCGAGTCGGCGCCGAGCGTCGCAGTCAGGGTCACGTCGGCCGCCTGCGAGACGCCCGTCAGGACGACGGGCGCGCTGACCATGCCGGCGGGGATGGTGACGCCTCCACCCGTGACCGTGAGCGCCGCGCCGCCGCTGGTCACCGTGACCGCGACCGTGGTCGGCGTCGTCGAGGGGCGCGTGAGGCGGACGCTCAGCGGCATCGGGAAGGTCGGCGCGTCCGTGCGGCCCACGCGGGTGAAGGAGGGCGTCGGCGAGAAGCCCACGAGGCGCGAGGGACCCGCCACGACGTCCGCGGCCGAGCGCGGCAGCAGCTTGCTGTTTCCGTTGCGCAGCGCGACCACGCCCGTGATCGCGGCGAAGGTCTCGCCCACGACGGGGAAGGGCGAGAGCGCGAAGAGGAGGTCGTCCACGCGGAGCATCGCGTCGACCGCGAACTCGTTGGTCGGCGCGGTGTCGCCCGCGCCGGGCGCCGGCGCGACGTCGCTCACCGTCACGTTCGTCACGGTCGCGAGCACGCCCTCGAGCGCGCGCGCGCGCGCGCCGCCCGTCGCGACGGCCGCCGCCGCGACGGCGACCGGCGCGGGGATCGTGCCGGTGCCCACCATCGTCACGCTCGGCGTCGTGATCTGGATCTCGCCGCCAAAGGTCGAGACCGTTCCGTCGACGCGCACCGTCGCCCCCGGCGCGACGGTCGGCGCCGTCGTCGTGTAGACGAAGACGCCCGAGTAGTCGGGCACGGTGTAGTCCGCGTCGGTCGTCTCGACCTGCATGAAGAAGCCGGTCGTACCGACCGCCGTCACCACGCCGTGCAGCTGCACGCGCGCGCCGACGGCCGTCGTGCCCATCTGCACCGAGTAGATCGACGCCGGGCAGAGCGCGGCCCCGGGGTTGGCCGTCGTCGGGCAGGGATCGCACGCGTTGCCGTGCAGGTCGGCGTCCGTGTCGGCCTGGTCGGTGTTCGGCGTCATCGGACAGTTGTCCACCGTGTCGACGACCATGTCGCCGTCGCGATCGTTCGGATCGACCGTGCCGCACGTGGTGGTGCTCGCGGCCAGCGGGCACGGGTCGCACGAGTCGCCGAGCCCGTCCATGTCCGAGTCGGCCTGCACACCCATGTCCATGGGGCGCACCGGGTTGAACACACGCGGGCAGTCGTCCATCGCGTTCTCGATGCCGTCGCCGTCCACGTCGGACGCGCTGGTCATGCCGGAGTACACGGTCGACCCCATCTGGCTCGGCATCGGGAACGAGCCCATGCCGTCGCGTGACGGATGGCAGGTCGGCTCGTTCATCGGGGTGGGGTCGCAGTCGAAGAGGGGGTACATCCCGGCATTCGCCGCGGTCAGTGCGGCCAGCGTCATCCCCGTCTCGCGCATGACGCAGGCGCGGCGCGCCTCGCCGCACACGTCGAGCGTCTCGCAGTCCGTCCCGCCGGTGGGGATGCCCAGGACGACGCCGTCCTCGCCGTAGAGCGGGACGCCGCTGCGAAGGACGAGCGCGACGTCGCCCGGCGCCGCGTCGATGACCGCGCGGTGATCGACGTGCATCGCGCCGTCGAAGATCGCGAGGTCGGCGACCTGCCCCACCACGATCGAGCCCAGGACGTCCTCGAAGCCGAGCGCGAGAGCACCGTTGTACGTCGCCATGCGCCAGAGCGATTCGTCGCTGAAGTACCCGTCGTAGTACGTCGCGTTCAGCTCGTCGGCGCACTGCATCTCGCGCAGCATGTTCATCGAGCCCGTGTAGATCCAGTCGCTGCCGAGGGCGATGGGCACGCCCATGCGGTCGTACTCGACCACCCGCGCGGTGTCGCCGTAGAGCGAGACGTTCGAGCGGGGCGACCAGATCAGCGTCGCGCCGTCGACCGCCATCTGCTGCATGTCCACCGGCAAGAGGCCCACGCCGTGGATCATCGCGGTCTGCGGCTGGATGAGGTCGTAGGCGCCGGCCGACTGGCAGAGGAACTCGTTGCGGGCCGTCGCGCCGATGCCCTCGGCGATGTGCGGCGTGTAGGCGCTGTCGCGCGCGATGTCGGACGCCGTGCGGCGCCGCGTGCTGTAGCCGTCGCAGCCCGTCGCGATCTGGAGGTAGGTGCTGAAGTCGTCGAGCGGGAAGGTGTCGTAGTGCGCCGCGCTGCGCATCAGCCCCTCCTCGGTCGGCTGATCGTCGAGGTTGCGCAAGAGGCCGCGGACCGCCGTCATCGTCGCCGGCGTGACCTGACCGTTGATGCTCGTCGCACCGCCGAGGACCATCCGGAGCTCGCCCCACGGGACGTTGACGTCGGGCATGCGTGCGTTCGGTCCCGAGAGGTGCGTGTGGGCGCCATCGCGGTCGCGCCAGTCGCTGCGGTGCTCGTAGCGCTCGTCGGTGCGAACGGGCGGCAGGCCCTGGGACGCGAGGTGCTCGTGGGCGTTGACGAGACCCGGCGAGACGACGCCGTTCGGACACGTCACGCGCGTCGCGGCCGAAGCGCCCGGGGAGCTCGAGCAGTCACAGCCCACGCACGCGATGGTCCCCGTCGAGTCGACGAAGACCTGGCCGCCGCGGAACACCTCGTGCGGCGCGAGGATGTCGCCCTGGATCAGGAGCCCGGGGCCCGCACCGCTGACCTCGCAGACGCCGGACGCCAGCGGAGGTGTCGCGTCCCCGGGACAGAGGGTGATCGTGCTCATCATCATCGTGCCGGAGTCGCTCCCGCCGCCGTCGCTCGGGGGCCCCACGTCGCGGCTCCCGCCGTCGGTGCCGGGCATGTTCGGGTTTCCGGGGCAGCCGGCGAGCGCGAGCGTGACCAGCAGCGTGAGCGAGAGCCCGAGACGACGAGCGAGCATGAGGAGCCTCCGAGCGCGGCCGGGCCGCGAAGCGGGGCAAGATGATGGGTGGCCGTGCGGCGGGCAAGCGGCGCCTCCTCGGCGCTCGGCGCGCCCCGCGTCAGCCCGCGTGCTTCTCGACCAGGCGGCCGACGCGAGGCATCGCGGCCTCCACGTGCTTCTTCGCCGTGCTGCGCAGCGTCTCGTAGAGCCTCTTGGCGGACGTGTACTTCGTGCGCTGCGCCCGGCGGTCGGTGATCGCCAGCAGGGCATCGGCGACCCGCCCGCCCTCCGTCTCGAAGTGCCGCGACACCGGGATGCTCTTGGCCTTGGCCTCCTGGTAGACCCCGTCGGCCGCCTTGGCGAACTCGGGGAGCAGATCGTTGACGACGTTGCGGACGAAGCCGGGCGAGATGCCCTGGATCGTCTTGAACGCGCCCTTGATGGCGATGCCGGAGAGCCCGCCCTTGTCGTGGACCTCTTGGTCGAGCACGACGACGCAGTCGTCCACCACCTGCTTCCGCTTGTCGTCCGAGGTCAGCACGTCCGCGAGGCTCGTCATGCGGGAGTGGGACCACGAAACGGATCGGCGGGCAAGTTTGCTCCCGCGACCGGGCGTGATGCCGAGGCGAGCGGTCGGGCGGGGCGCGGCTCAGGTGAAGATGATCTGCGCGCCCTCGGCGAGGTCGTAGAAGTCGCCCGCCGTGATCACGTCCTTCACCTGCGGGACGAGCTGCTCGCGCGTTCGCTTGAACATCTTCATCGCGAGCTCGCACGCGTAGAGCTGCGCGCCGGACTCGTCGAGGATCTGGAGCATCTCGCGCACCGTGGGCAGCTCGAGCTCCTTCATCTGCTTCATCATCATCGAGGCGGCGAGGCTCTCCATGCCCGGCAGGCCGGCCAGCATCGTCGGCATCGGGGCGGCGGGGTTGCCCGTCATGTTCACGTGGAGGTGATCGACGCGCTTGTCGGTGATCACGTCGAGGCCCCAGAAGGTGAAGAAGACGAACGCGTCGATGCCCGACTGGCGCGCGGCGTTGGCGAGGATGAGCGACGGGTAGCACTCGTCGAGCCCGCCGTGCGACGTGATGATGGCGACCTTGCGGTGGTTCTGGACGATCGGAGACATGCGTTGGTTCCTTCTTCCGGTCAGAGACAGCCAGCGGGCTTGGGCAGGCCCGCGATCTTCGCGATCGTGCGGCCGGGAGCCTTGGGGAAGAGCGTGTACAGATCCTTCGTGCTCACGCCGACGAGCTGGGTGAGGCGCCGGATGTTCGGGGCCGCCCCCGTCGTGGTGAAGTCGGCGCGGGCCGCCTCGAGCACCTTCCAGTGGGCCTCCGAGAGATCGACGCCCTGCAGCGCGGCGATCTTCGCCGCGACCTCGCGCGTCCACTGCGCGGCGTCCGTCATGTGTCCGTCGGCCCCGAACGCGAGCCCGTCGATCACCGCGGTCGTGGGCTGCGCCGCGCGCGGCGTCGCGCAGTGGTCGGCGACCGGCGCGACCGGCGCCGCCTTCGCGGCCGTCGCGGCCACGCGAGGCGGGGGCGTTCGCTCGGTCCCGAGCGCCGAGCGTCGCGCTCCGAGCACCCCCTCGAGCTTCGCGCGCTTCTGCGCGAGCGGCCGCTGCCGGTGCTGCTCGCTCACGATCGCGGCCGCGCGCCCGACCTGGCGCATCACCTCCATCATCACGGACATGCCCTTCTGCACGTCGTGGTCGCCCGTCGCGCGCACCATCCCCATCAGGCCGATGGGCTCGGCCTTCTCGGCGTTCGAGAGGCCGAGGGCCGCGTCCTTCGCGACCGCCAGCACGGGGGGCTGGGTCATCGCCCGCACCGTCTCGAGGATGCTGACCGCGGCGCCGCCCAGCTGACGAACGTCGTCGGGTGTGAACCCCTCGAGCACGCGCTCGCCGACGCGCAGGAGCTCTCGCCCGAAGGCGAAGTAGCCCTTCTTCTCGAGCCCATCGAGCTCGCGCGACGCACTGCCGAGCACCTCCTTCAGGATCGGCGTCGCCTCCTGCCAGAGCTCCTCGGTCTTGCGCTGCCGCTCGACCAGGTACGCGACCTGCGCGCTCAGGGCGTCGATCCGCTGCTGGAGCGACTCGAGGCTCGCGCTCGACTTCCTTGCTTCCACGTCGGTCCTCGGTTCCATCACGCCCACTTCCCGGCCATCGCCATCCGGTGATCGAGCGGCAGGTCCTCGCCCGCCAAGAGCACGTTCCAGTACATCCACTTGAAGCCGAGCTTGCCCCAGTGGTTCGCGGCGCTCTCTTCGAGCAGCGTGAACGGGCCGATGCCCGGCAGGGGAAAGCGCCCCGGGAGCGGCTCCGTCTCGTAGTTGAAGTCGATGAGCATCGCCTTGCCGAAGCCGGTCTCGATGAAGCAGTTGGCGTGCCCGTCGAACCTCGAGGGGAGCGGCTGCCCGTCGACGAACGAGAGGACGTTCTCGGTGAGCACCTCCGCCTGGAAGTGTGCGACGGCCCCGGCCTTCGACGACGGCAGATCCGTCGCGTCGCCGAGCACGAACACGTTCGCGTGCTGCTTGCTCTGGAGCGTGTGCTTGTCCGTCGGGACCCAGCCGGAGCCGTCGCCCATCTGGCTCCGCGTGATCGCCTCCGCGCCGCCGTGGATCGGCACGCTCACGAGCAGGTCGTAGCCGGTCTCGCGGCCGTCGTAGGACTTGAGCGTTCGCGTGGCGCCGTCGACCTCGCTCAGCGCGAAGTCCCCGATCACGCCGATGTTGCGGCGCGCGAGCATGTCGCCCAGCGCGGCGGAGGCGCGCGGCTTGGTGAACGCCCCCTCCAGCGGCGTCGCGAGCACCAGCTCGACGCGGTCGCGCAGCCCTCGCTCGGTGAAGAAGGCGTCGGCGAGGAAGAGGAACTCCAGCGGCGCGACCGGGCACTTGATGGGCATCTCGGCGACGTTCAGCACGAGCCGGCCGCCCTGGAACGACGCGAGCGCATCGCGCAGCGCCATGGCGCCGTCGAGCGTGTAGAAGTCGAAGGCCGTCTGCCTCCAGCCGCGCTCGGTCAGTCCCGGCGTCTGCTTCGGCAGGATGCGGCAGCCCGTCGCGACGACGAGCACGTCGTATCGCAGGTTCTCGCCGCCGACGAGGTGCACCGTGTTCGCGTCGGGCGCGATGCGATCGATCTCCGCGCAACGCAGCTCGACACGTGCATCGAGGAGCGAGCGCCGTGGCTTGAGCGTCTGATCCCTCCGGTAGCTGCCGAAGGGGAGGAAGAGCAGCCCGGGCTGGTAGACGTGCACGTCGTCGCGATCGACGACGGTGATCTTCCAGCCGTCCTCCGGGAGGCGACGAACGAGCCGGTTGGCCATCATGGTGCCGGCGGTCCCGGCACCGAGGATCACGATCCGCTTCATGCGCTCGACCGCGGAGCACGGAGCGGACCAACGTGGAGTGACGGGAACGCGGCTCGGGATCGCGCAGGGGCGCGCAAGCCTTGCGCCGCCGTCGCAAGCTCTGCGGGCGCCGAGCCGGCGCTCAGCCGCCGACGAGGCTCATGCCGACCGACTCGTGCTCGGTCGTCTCGACGGCCGCGAACCCGTGGCCGTCCGCCTTCGCCCCGAGCGCCCACCCGATCGACCAGGCGATGTCGTCGTCGTCTGCGCCTCCGCGCATCGCGTCGCGGAGCGAGACCGCGGCGCGGTCGGCCAGGCAGGCGCGCAGCTCGCCGTGCGAGGTGATCCGGACGCGGTTGCAGGCGCCGCAGAAGTCGTCGGTCACGGCCGTGATGAAGCCCACCCGGGCGGCTCCGTCGCGCGAGGCCACGTAGCGCGCCGGCCCGGCGCCCGCGTCCGGCTCTCCGCGGTCGGGCGCGACGAGGCCACCGAGGCGGCGCGCGATCTCCGAGGCCGGGACGAACGCACCGCGGCCCAGGCGCGCGCCCTCGCCGATGGGCATCAGCTCGATGAAGCGCGGCGTGACCCCGCGCGCCCATGCCCACTCGGTGATCGCCGCGAGCTCGTCGTCGTTCGCGCCGCCGAGGACGACGGTGTTCGTCTTCACGCGCAGCCCCGACGCGCGCGCCGCGTCGAGTCCGGAAACGACCGTGGCGAGCTCGCCACCGCGGGTGATCGCGCCGAAGCGAGCCGAGTCGAGCGAGTCGAGCGACACGTTGACGCCGTCGAGCCCCGCGCGCGCGAGCGCCTCCGCGTGCCGAGCGAGCAGCGATCCGTTCGTCGTGAGGACGACCTCGCGTGCGCCGGCCTGCCGGATCTTCGCGACGAGCTCGGGCACCCGGGGACGCACGAGCGGCTCGCCGCCGGTGAGCCGGACGCGAAAGACGCCCCGGCGCGCGAGGACCCGCACGAGCCGTACGATCTCGTCGTCCGAGAGCAGCTCGCGTCGCTCGCCGTGCTCGGCCTCGCCGCCGGGCGGCATGCAGTAGACGCACGCCATGTCGCAGCGGTCCGTCAGGCTCAGGCGGGCGTACGAGTACGCGCGGCCCCGCGCGTCCCGGAGCGGCGCATCCGCAACGAATTCGATGCCTCGCGGCGGCGGCGCCAGGGGGCGCGCGCGTCGCGACTCCGTCAGGACGGTCAGGGATGCCCGGGCCACGACCGGCATCATGGGGCCTCGTGACGCACCAAGCCAAGCGGCGCTCGACACCGGGAGAACGCGTGGTAAGAGGCGGCCGCCCCGAAGGGGCTGGCCCGCGAGGTCGGCCCGCACTCTGTTCGTCTTCGGGACAGTGCAGCAGTCACAGAAGTCATTCACCCGTCGCGTACGCGCGACCGGCGTTTGGGCCAGGGCTGCAAGGTACGTCCTCCAAGGAGAGGTTCATGTCGCATCCCACGGTTCGTTCCTTGGTCTCGCGCGCACTGGACACGACGTCCGGGCTCCTGGCCGCCCTCGCCGCGACGCTGCTCGCCGCGCCCGCGTACGCGCTCGACATCGTCCCCGATCACGGTGGCGGCGGCGCGCACCACGCTGGCGGCGAGGCGAACCTCGTGCTGCCAGCGTTCGAGAACGCCGAGCTCGCCGGGTTCAACGCCCAGCACCTCTTGATGACGGGCCTCGTCGTCTGTGCGGCCGGCCTCGCGTTCGCGCTCTACATCTACCGCGACCTCGAGGCGATGCCCGCGCACAAGTCGATGCTCGAGATCAGCGAGCTCATCTACGCGACCTGCAAGACCTACCTGCAGACGCAGGTGAAGTTCATCGGTCAGCTCTTCCTCTTCATCGGCGCCGTCATGGCCGTGTACTACGGCATGTTCGCCTTCGCGGACCTGCCCCCCGGCGAGCGCGCCATCAAGGTGGTCGTGATCCTGCTCTTCGCGTGCATCGGCATCGCGGGCTCGGTCGGCGTCGCCTGGTTCGGCATCCGCATCAACACCTTCGCGAACTCGCGCACCGCGTTCGCCTCGCTCCGCGGCAAGGGCCTGCCCGTCTACCAGATCCCGCTCAAGGCCGGCATGAGCATCGGCATGCTGCTGATCTCGGTCGAGCTCTTCCTGATGATCTGCATCCTCTGCTTCGTCGACCACCACTGGGCCGGCCCCTGCTTCATCGGCTTCGCGATCGGCGAGTCGCTCGGCGCCTCGGCGCTCCGCATCGCCGGCGGCATCTTCACCAAGATCGCCGACATCGGCTCCGACCTGATGAAGATCGTCTTCAAGATCAAGGAAGACGACGCGCGCAACCCGGGCGTCATCGCGGACTGCACGGGCGACAACGCGGGTGACTCGGTCGGCCCGAGCGCCGACGGCTTCGAGACCTACGGCGTCACCGGCGTCGCGCTCATCTCGTTCATCCTCCTCGCGGTGCAGGAGCAGTTCCAGGTCCAGCTCCTCACCTGGATCTTCATGGTCCGCATCATCATGGTCGTGACCAGCGTCGTCTCGTACTTCGTGAACGAGTCGATGATGGCGAGCCGCTTCAAGGACGCGGTGAAGTTCAACTTCGAGGAGCCGCTCACCTACCTCGTGTGGCTCACCTCGATCGTGTCGATCGTGGCGACGTTCGCGGTCTCCTACTGGCTCATCCCGGACGTGGGCGGCAACACGACGCTCTGGTGGAAGCTCTCCATCATCGTCAGCTGCGGCACGCTCGCAGGCGCGATCATCCCCGAGCTCATCAAGGTCTTCACCTCGACCGAGTCCGGCCACGTCCGCGAGGTCGTGCAGGCCTCGAAGGAAGGCGGCGCGTCGCTCAACGTCCTGGCGGGCCTGACGGCCGGCAACTTCAGCGCCTATTGGATGGGCATGGTGTTCGTCGCGCTCATGGGCGTCGCGTACGGCGTGACGCTCCTCGACGCGGGCAGCGCGACGGCCATCGGCCAGATGATGACGCTCAACGGCATCGACGTCTCGCCGGTCTTCGCGTTCGGCCTGGTCGCCTTCGGCTTCCTCGGCATGGGCCCCGTGACGATCGCGGTCGACAGCTATGGCCCGGTCACCGACAACGCGCAGAGCGTCTACGAGCTCTCGCTCATCGAGAACGTCCCGAACATCTCGCAGGTCATCCAGGACGAGTTCAAGTTCAAGCCGAACTTCGAGATGGGCAAGGAGCTCCTCGAGGAGAACGACGGCGCGGGCAACACGTTCAAGGCGACGGCGAAGCCGGTGCTCATCGGCACGGCCGTCGTCGGCGCGACCACGATGATCTTCTCGGTCATCGTCGTCCTCACGCACGGTCTCGAGGCGGGATCGCTCCTCAACCTCTCGCTCCTGCACCCGCCCTTCCTGCTCGGCCTGCTCGCGGGCGGCGCGATGATCTACTGGTTCACCGGCGCGAGCACGCAGGCCGTCTCGACGGGCGCCTACCGCGCGGTCGAGTTCATCAAGGCGAACATCAAGCTCGAGGGCGTCGAGAAGGCGTCGGTCGAGGACAGCAAGAAGGTCGTCGAGATCTGCACGGTCTACGCGCAGAAGGGGATGTTCAACATCTTCCTCACGGTCTTCTTCGGCACGCTCGCGTTCGCCTTCTTGGAGTCGTACTTCTTCATCGGGTACCTCGTCGCGATCGCGCTCTTCGGCCTCTATCAGGCCCTCTTCCTCGCGAACGCCGGCGGCGCCTGGGACAACGCGAAGAAGGTCGTCGAGACGGAGCTCCGCGCCAAGGGCACGCCGCTGCACGACGCGTGCGTCGTCGGCGACACGGTCGGTGACCCCTTCAAGGACACCTCCAGCGTCGCGATGAACCCGGTCATCAAGTTCACGACGCTCTTCGGCCTGCTCGCGGTCGAGCTCGCGGAGATCCTCGAGGGCAGCATGGGCAACGGGATGCGCGTCGCCATCGCTGGCGCGCTCTTCGTGGTCAGCGCGTACTTCGTGCACCGCTCGTTCTACGGCATGCGCATCGGCGCGGCCGAGGCCGAGGCCGAGCCGAAGCCGGAGCCCAAGGGCGACGGCGAGAAGAAGAAGAAGAAGGTGAAGAAGGCCGAGAAGGCCGAGAAGGCCGAGAAGGCCGAGAAGGCAGCGGCCGAGAAGGCGGCGGCCGAGAAGGCGGCGGCCGAGAAGGCGGCGGCCAACAAGGCGGCAGCCGCGAGCGACGACGACGACGACGACGACGAGGACGAGGACGAGGACGAGGACGAGGACGAGGCCGGCGCGACCGCCTGACACCACTGCCATCGACGACGCGCGGCGCCCACCGAGAGGTCGGGCGCCGTCGCGCTTTTCGGGCCCGGTTGGCGTCGACGTGGCCACGCCCGTCGTGCCGAGCTGCCCGCCCCGCTCGTCGCGAGCAGCCACATCGGGGTGCCGATCTCGCAGGGCGACGCGAGCTTCTCCTGCACCATCGTCGGCGGCGACAGCCACGTCGTGTGCTGGGGGGGGACAACCGCGCTCTGCAGGCGGGGGTGCCCGACCGACGCCGCGTCGTCTCGTTCGGAACGCCGGGCCCCTTCGATCAGAGCGCGGCCGCGATCCTCGTGACGCCCTGACCCGCGCCCGGGCCATTCCGGGCTTGTGCGGCGCGCCGGGGCGGGATATCGACGGCGACCATGAGCGCAGAAGCCTCGTCCGCCGGCGCCGTCCTCGACTCCCCGGAGACGCCCTTCGAGAAGAAGGTGGGGCACCACCCCGCGCTCTTCGCCCTCTTCTTCGCCGAGATGTGGGAGCGCTTCTCCTACTACGGCATGCGCGCGCTGCTCGTCTTCTACATGACGCGCGGGTTCCTCCACTACGACGACAACCGGAGCTACGGCGTCTACGGTGCGTACACGGCGCTCGTCTACATGACGCCCTTCATCGGCGGCCTCGTCGCCGACAAGGTGCTCGGGCAGCGCGCGGCCGTGATCATCGGCGGCTCGCTCATGGCGCTCGGTCACCTCGTGATGACCATCGAGAACCAGTACGCGTTCTACGGAGCCCTCGCGCTGCTGATCTGCGGCAACGGCTTCTTCAAGCCGAATATCGGCACGATCCTCGGGTCGCTCTACGGCGTCGAGCGCCTCACGCACAAGCGCGACGGCGCGTTCACCATCTTCTACATGGGCGTGAACCTCGGCGCCGCGATGGCGCCGCTGCTCTGTGGCTACATCGGCGAGACGTACGGCTGGCACTACGGCTTCGGCCTCGCGACCATCGGCATGATGATCGGCCTGGCGATCTTCATCGCGCCGACGCTCGTCACGCAGATCCTGATCGGCCTCGGCGCGCTCGGCTCGGCCGGCGTGCTCACCTTCATCTTCTTCCAGCAGCCGGGCATCGCGCTCGCCGCGAACCTCTTCGTGGCCGTCTCGCTCGTCGTCGCGATGGTCTTCTCGCTCTGGGCGCTCGCGAACGGCGCGCTCCCCAAGGAGGCCGGCGCCGCGAAGAACACCGACAACTACACGACGAAGGTCGCCATCGTCCTCGGCATCGTCGCCGTCGTCGTGCCGACCTTCGCGTGGCTCTGCGCGAACCCGACGATCGCCGGGAACGTGCTCTACGCGGTCGGATACGTCGCGCTCGGGTACGTCTTCGTCGAGGCGTTCCGCTTCGCCAAGGCGTCGATCGCTCGCGTCGGTGCGGCGTACGGGACGCTCGGCCTCTGGCTCGCGATCACCATCGTCTTCCCGCTGGTCGGCTGGGCGACGCCCCTCGGCACGCGCCTGTACACGCTCGCGGGCGTCGACTTCACGATCTGGCACCACGTCGCGATGGCCGCCGCGCTCTGGGTCTTCGTCGAGTGCGGGCTCTCGTTCCGCATGCCCAGCATCGAGCGTGACCGGCTCTTCGTGATCCTGGTGATGTGCATCTTCTCGATGCTCTTCTGGGCGTTCTTCGAGCAGGCGGGCAGCTCGATCAACAACTTCACCGACCGCAACGTCGATCGAGTGACGGAGGCGCGGCACATCACCGAGGCCGACGTCGGCTCGAGCGTCGACCTGGCGCTCAACCAGGAGCAGCTCGGGTACCCGGACGGCGCGGCGGGCGCGACGGGGCTCTTCACGCTCGATCGGCTCAGCGCTGCGCGCTCCGCCGCGCAGGAGGCGGGGGCCCCGGAGGCGCACGCGACGTGGACCATCACGCGCGAGCACGTGGGCATGGGCGTCGGCGGACCGGAGGTCCCCGCGTCGGTCTTCCAGGCGACCAACCCGATCTTCATCCTCATCTTCGGCCTTGTGTTCACGGCGCTCTGGACCTGGCTCGGCGCGCGCGACCGCGAGCCGTCCACGCCCACGAAGTTCGTCTTCGCGCTCGTGCAGCTCGGCGCGGGCTTCCTCGTGCTCTGGCTCGGCGCCGGGAGCGCGAGCGAGCGCGGCATGGTCGGCATGACCTGGCTCGTGCTGGCGTACCTGCTGCACACCACGGGCGAGCTGTGCCTGTCGCCCGTCGGCCTCTCGATGGTCAGCAAGCTCGCGCCCGGGCGCATGGTCGCGACGATGATGGGCGCCTGGTACCTCGCGACGGCGTTCTCGCAGTTCTTCGCGGGCCTCATCGCCATGCTCACCGGCGTCAGCGGCGAGGAAGGCGAGGGCGGCGCGCAGGTGATCCCTGCGCCGGCGGAGACGCTCCACCTCTATTCGGACGTCTTCTTCAAGATCGCGCTGGCCTCGTTCGCGGCGGCGGTCGTGCTGGCCATCCTCACGCCCTTCGTGAAGAAGTGGATGCACGAGGGGAAGGCCGTCGAGCCGTCGGCGTAGCGGCTCTCTCACCACACGCGCGCGGAGGGCGGGTGAACAAATCCGTCCGACGCGCGTAGCATGTGGCATGCGGACCTCATCGTTCCTCCTTCGTCGGCTCCTCCTCCTCCCGATCCTCCTCGCCGTCGGATGTGGATCGAGCGATGCGCCCGCACCTTCTCCGGCGCCGCCGAGCTCGGCGCCGCCTTCCTCGGTCGCTGCGGCTCCCGCCGCCGCTCCGGGCGCGTCGGGCGACGTGCTGCTCGACACCGACGGCTCGCTCGCGGCGACCGACGGGCGCATGGGGGCGATGTACGTCGATCGCTACACGGTCCACGCCGACGCGGGCGAGCGCGTGCACGTCACGGTCACCGGCCCCGCGCTCGACACCGTGCTCCGCGTCGGGCTGCCGGGCGACGGCACGCTGACCAACGACGACGTCCTGGGCGACCGCACGCGCTCCGAGCTCGACTTCGTCGTCGCGTCGGCCGGCGACGTGAAGATCTCGGTGACCTCGTTCGCTCCCGGGGCGACGGGCGCCTACCACGTCCACGCCGAGCGTAGCGGCGACGCGCCCAACGTCGCCGTCGTGGCACCGGGTCTGTTCCACCGGCTCCCCGGCAACTTCCGCTCGTACATCGCGGGCGCGACGCCGTCGGCGCCGAGCGCGGAGCCGACCGCCGTGTCCGTGCGCGCCGGTGACTCGGTCCAGGCCACGCTCGCCGCCGGCGACCCCACGCTCCCGTCCGGAGAGTTCGCCGACTACTACGCGTTCGAAGCGACGCCGGGCCGCTACACCATCTCGATGCAGTCGACGCGCATCGACTCGTTCCTCGTCGTCACGACGCCCGGCGACGAGCGGCTGCAGAACGACGACAGCGGCGGCTCGCGCGACGCCTCGCTCGACCTCGACGTCACCACCGCAGGCCAGTACCGCATCGCCGCGACGAGCTACCGCGCGGGCGAGTCGGGGCCCTACGCGCTGACGATCGCCCCCGCCGGGAGCGCGCCCTCGGGGCCGAGCACGAGCGCGGCGCCTCCGCCGCCTGCGCCGAGCGCGCCCGCCGCGCCGCCCCCGAGCGCCGCG
Source organism: Sandaracinaceae bacterium (assembly GCA_044220955.1). Lineage (GTDB taxonomy): Bacteria > Myxococcota_A > Polyangia > Polyangiales > Sandaracinaceae > JBBSAT01. Next base: position 7,645 of record JBGAQA010000048.1, on the reverse strand, counting down.
CCCGCGGGCGTCCGCACCGAGCACGGCGAGCTCGCGAGCGGCGACAGCCAGCTGCGCTCGGGCGAGTTCTTCGACGAGTACGACTACGACTTCCCCGCCGGGACGCCCGTCCACCTCGAGGCCGTGTCGTCGGCGTTCGACACCTACCTCATCCTCCGCTCGCCCGACGGCCAGCAGCAGGACAACGACGACCAGGCGCCCGGGGTGCTGAACGCCGCGCTCGACTTCACCTCGCAGGGCGGCCAATACCGCGTGCTCGTCACGAGCTACGCGCCCGGCATGAGCGGCGGCTACGACCTCGTCGTGAACGGCAGCGGGACCGGCGCGCCCACGACGCCCGCGCCCACGCCCACCACGCCGCCGACCGATCCGACGGCGGCGCCGACGGGGCCCGTCGCGGCGCCTGGCTCGGCGACGCGCGTGTGGGTCGTTTCCGCCGGCATCACCGACTACCCCGATCCAGCCAACCACCTGCCGGAGTGCGCGAACGACGCGCGCAAGATCGTCGAGGCGCTGCACAACCAGGGCCTGAGCACCACGGACACCGAGTTCCTGCTCGTGGACGGGCAGGCGACGCGCGAGGGCATCCACCGCGCGATCCAGCAGGTCGCGAGCCGCATCCAGCCGAACGACACGTTCGTGTTCTTCTGGTCGGGCCACGGCGGGCAGGCGAGCGCCACGCGTACCGACGACCCGAACGAGCTCGACCAGCACGACGAGTTCATCTTCGTCTACGACGGCGAGATCCTCGACGACCAGATGGCCGAGTGGTTGGACGGCGTGCACGCGCTGACGCTCTTCGCGCTCGACTCGTGCTTCTCGGGCGGCTTCGCCAAGGACGTCGTCCACCGCCCCGGCATCGTCGGGATGTTCTCGAGCGAGGAGGACGTGACGAGCGGCGTCGCGCTGCAGTTCCAGGCGGGCGGCTACCTGTCGCACTTCCTGCGGCTCGGCATCCAGGGCAACGCCGACGACGACCCGCACGACACGACGACGACCGTCGGCGAGCTGACGCACTACGTGTGGCAGCAGTGGGCGCAGCACGCGACCGACGTGCGCATGAGCGGCGGCTACCAGCAGCTCGTCGAGGAGCGCGGCTCGGTGCACACGGACGAGGTGTTCTGGCGGCTCACCGGGGCGGGCGGGCGCGGGTCGCGGCCGACGACGACGGCGCCTGCACCGAGCTCGAGCGGCGGGCGACGCAGGACGAGGCGCGGTCGCTGAGCTCTCGCTCTCGCTCTCGCTTAGATCGGCCCCTCGAAGTCGATGAGCGCCTGCGTCGCGACCCACCCCGCGCAGTCCACCGGCTGGGTGGTCGTCATCACCAGGCAGCGCGGCCCGTCCACGATCGCCGACCACGTGCTCGTCGGCGTGCTCACGAGCGGGATCGCGTTGCCGTGGATCGTGATCTCGGGCTGGCCGTCCTCGGCGCGCTCGCACTCGACGGTGGCGATGCGGCCCGCGCTGGTGCGCAGCAGGGTGCCGTGGTTCGAGAACGTCCACGTCGCTCCAGGACCGCCGACGATCGTCCGCTCGCAGACGAGGGCGAGCACGCGGTAGGTCCCGTCCGGCACGCAGTCGAGCGGCGGGCTCTGCTGCTGTCCGCCGGACGCGCCCGACGGAGTCGACGCGCTCACCGGTCCGCGGGTCGGAAGCTCCTCGGTGACTACGACGGTGCCCGTGTCGGTGCCCGGCCCGGCGTCGCGCGGCACGGGCGGACCCGCGTGCGGGACGGGCGGCGCGCACCCGACGACGAGCACCAGCAGCGCGAGCGCGGACGTGCGGGGCATCCGCGTCGCCGCAAGAGGCCCAGTCGTCACAGCCCACGCTCCCGGCGGAACTCGAGGCACTGCCAGCCGCCACGCTCGAAGTCGCGGCACGTCGTCCCGCGAATCTCGTAGATCGCGCACGCGTTCGGCCCGGCCGGTGCGCCGAGGTGGACGCAGCTCCCGTCGTCGCGTGTCGCGAACCCGAGCTCGCCGAAGTGTCCGGGCTGTGTTCGCGAGGCGAGGTCCGCGCGCCCGATCGCGCGCCAGCGGACCAGGTCCGCCGCGGGGATCAAGATGCGCCCGTCGTGGCCAGTGCGGCAGCACGCGCCGCAGGCGAGGCAGTCGAGCTCCGCGTCCATCGTCCCAGTGTAGGCCATGGGCTCGCGCGTGCTCGCTCCGCCGACTATCGTTGCCCGATGCGCGCCCGGACGCCTCTCTCTCTCTCCGCCCTCGTGCTCGCGCTCGGCTGTGGCGCGCCGGCGACGCCGGCCCCGGACGACGCGGGCCTCGACGCGACGCCCGACGCGGGCCTGCACGGCGTGCACTGGGCGATGGGGCCGCCGCTGCCGACGCCGCTCGCGTACGCGACGGCCGAGACGTTCATGGTCGACATGGACACGTACGTCTACGTGTTCGGGGGATCGAGCGCGTCGCGCGGCTCGCTCGGCACCGTGTCGAGCGCCGTCTATCGCAGTCGCATCTCCGGCGACACGCTCGAGCCGTGGCAGCGCATCGGCGACATCGCGCCCGCGGGGGCCACGCGCGGGCTCGTCGGCCACGGCAACCTCCCGATCAACGACGCGATGGGCAACCACGGCGCGGCGATCGCCGGCGGCGGCGACCTCACGCACGGCGCACTGCCGGTCGTGCTCGCGATCTATTGCGACCCGAACGACGGCCACCTGTTCGACTGGAGCCGATTTCCGCCGATGCTCGCGGACGGACAGTCGTTCGGCGTGTTCGCGCCCTTCGACCCGCTCGCGTACGCCCTGGTCGGCGGGATGGTCAACAACGTCCCGAGCGCGCGCGTGCTCGTCGCGCCGATCCGCAACGACGCCACGTCGCCCGACTGGATCGTCGGGCCCAGCCTGCCCGCGCCGAGGGCGCGGCACGCCTACTTCGTGGTCGATCAGCAGGTGTACGTGCTCGGCGGCGAGAACAACGACGGCCCCGTCGCCGACGTCGTCCGGACGACCCGCGGCGCGGACCGGAGCGTGAGCGGCTGGGAGGTCGTCGGGACGATCGAAGGGCCGCCGGTGACGGCGTCCGTCTTCGTGTACCGCCGGGAGGCCTACCTCGTCGGGGGCATCGACGGGTCCACCTTCGACGGCCTGCCCAGCGCGCGCGTACGCCGCGCGGCGGTCGACGCCGACGGGCGCGTGGCCACCTTCGCCGACGAGCCCGAGCCGCTCCCGCTCCCGCTCGCCGCGAGCGCCTACGCGACCGACTTCGATCACCACTACCTCATCGGCGGGATGACGACGCCGGACCTCACCGCGACCGACGCCGTCGTGATCGGGACGATCTACTGACCTGGGAGGTCGGGCCCTCACCCAACCCTCTCCCACTTCGTGGGAGAGGGCTTCGAGCCGGGTTCCCTCTCCCAGTTCGTGGGAGAGGGCCTCGAGCCCCGCCCGTGGGAGAGGGCTTCGAGCCGGGCTCCCTCTCCCACTTCGTGGGAGAGGGCGAGGGTGAGGGCGCGTCAGTCGCGATCGATGGGCGAGCGCGTGTCGTGGTCGGCGGGCGGCGGGCCGAGTCCCTTCACGGCCGGCAGGAGCCCGAGTCGCCGGGCGCCGAGCGCGACGACGGCGCTCCCGAACGCCGCGACGAAGACGCCGAGTCCGGGAGAGACCTGCATGGCCTGCGAGCCGGCGCTCGTCGTCGCCGCCGCGGCGCCCTCGAGCACGTGCAGGTACGAGTAGCCGATCGCGAAGAGCGGCGCGAGGCCGAGCAGCATCACCGAGAGGCGCGCGCCGCGCATCTTCGCGAGCGAGCGACGCCGCGCCAGGATCGCGACGAGCACGACGCCGACGAAAGGCACGGTCCACAGGTTCGGCGCGCGGCCGCTCGCCGCCTCGAAGCCGGAGAAGCCCGTGGCGCTGCCCTGCACCGTGATGTCGACGAACGTCATCGCGAAGGATGCGAGGATGGTGAGCGCGCCCGCCGCCACGATCGCGCGCCCGAAGCGCCCGTCGAACGCGGAGAGCTCCTCGTCGTCTCGCGGCAGATCGGCCGCGGCGTCCTCGGCCGTGCGCGGGAGCTTCTCGAAGGGCACGAGCGCCAGATCGTGCTCGGGGCAGCGAGCCTCTCCCTCGAAGCACTCGCGGCAGAATGGGCAGAACAGGATACGCGGGTCGTCAGCCATGGATCCCCCGCTCCCCGGGCGATCGGCGAGGGTGCCGGGAGCGCGAAGCGCGTTCGAGTGGACCATGCATGCAGGACATCGCCGGCGCCCGGAGGTTCCTTCCGGGGCCCGGGGGCGCTATATCAGCCGCCGCGAGGTGACGCATGGACCGCGGACGACCGGAGAATCCTCCCGACATCACGATCAAGGCGGACGACGAGGTCGCCAAGGGCCGCTTCTCGAACCTCGCCCAGGTCGGCAGCTCCGTGGACAGCTTCGTCCTCGACTTCGCGTTCGTGCAGGGGCGGGGCGGGTGGCTGCTCTCGCGCATCCTGCTCTCGCCGCAGCACGCCAAGCGCTTCCACGCCGCGCTCGGCGACACGCTCGCGCGCTACGAGGAGCGCTTCGGGACGATCGACTCCGGGCCGACGCTCCAGTAGCTGCGTGAGCCGGTAGCCAAGTGAAGGAGCGCAGGCGCAGCGAGGGCGGACCGGCGATCGTGCTCCGCAAGGACGTGCGCTTCGCGATCGCGGCGGGGCATCCATGGATCTGGCGCGACGCGCTCTTGCCCCACGAGCAGCCCGTCGGCACCGACGTGCGCGTCGTGGACCGCGAGGGGCGCTTCGTGGCGCGCGCGCTGGTGGAGGCGGGGCCGATCGGCGCGCGCGTTCTCTCTCGCCGCGACGAGCCCATCGAGCGCGCGCTCGTCCTGCGGCGCGTCGAGCACGCGCTGGCGCTCCGCGCGCGGATCGCGCCCCCGGACACGGATGCGCTGCGCCTCCTGCACGGCGAGGGAGACGGGCTGCCGGGGATCGTCGCCGATCGATATGCCGACGCGATCGTCGTCAAGACGGACGGCAGCGCGGCCGAGACGCTCCTGCCGCACGTGATCGACGTGCTCGGCGAGCGGCGTGCGGAGTCGATCCTGGTCCGGCGCGGCCGCGGCGAGGGCAAGACCACGGAGCTCGCCCGCGGTGCGCTTCCGGCCGGGCCCATCGACGTCCGCGAGCACGGGATGTGGCTGCGGGTCGACCTCGCGAGCGGCCAGAAGACGGGCATGTTCTTGGATCACCGCGAGTCGCGCCTCAGGGCCCGACAGCTCGCGCGGGGCGCGCGCGTGCTGAACCTCTACGGGTACACCGGCGGCTTCTCGATCGCGGCCGGGCTCGGGGGTGCGCGGCACGTCACGACGGTGGACGTGGCCTCCGGCGCCCTCGCGCTCGCCGACGAGGGCTGGGCGCGGAACGGCCTGCCCGCGGACGCGCACGAGGCGATCGCCGGCGACGTGCCGAAGGTGCTCGAGGGACTGCGCGCGCGCGAGGCGCGCTTCGATCTGATCGTCTCGGACCCGCCGAGCTTCGCGCCGAACGAGGCGTCGGTGCCGGACGCCGTGCGCAGCTACCGGTCCCTGCACCGGAGCTGCCTGCGCCTGCTCGCGCCGGGGGCGCTGTATCTCGCGGCGTCGTGCTCGAGCCACGTCGGGCGCGAGCTCTTCGATCGCACGCTCGTCGAGGCGGCCGAGAAGGTCGGGGCGGTCCTGCAGATCCTCGAGCGCTGGGGCGCCCCCGCGGACCACCCGCGGCTCGCGGCGTTTCCCGAGGGCGACTACCTCAAGTGCACGCTGGCGCGCGTCCTCTCGTGAGGCGGGCGCGTCAGGGGCGGAGCGCGCCGACGAGGGCCCCGAGCGGCTCGCGCGCCTCGAGCGCGTCGACGAGCGCGCTGCCGACCACGACGCCGTGGGCCGGTGGACAGAGCGCCGCGACGTGCGCGCGGGTGCGGACGCCGAAGCCCGCGATCACCGGGACGGTCGCGAGCGCGCGGACTCGCTCGTGGTAGCGCGCGACGCCGGCGGGATCGGCGAGGGTCCCGCCGGTGGTGCCGGTGGCCGTGACGGCATAGACGAAGCCGCGCGCGGCACGCGCGATCGCTTCCATGCGCCCGGGGCGGGTCAGCGGCGTCACCATCGCCACGAGCGCGACGCCCTCGCGGGCCAGCGCCTCGCGAAGCGCGTCGCTCTCCTCGTGCGGGAGGTCGGGGACGACCACGGCGTCGACGTGCGCGCGCGCGAGCCTCGGCGCGAGGGCGTCGTGGGGGAGCGCGAGCAGCGGGCTCAGGTAGCTCATCAGCACCCGGGGCCTGCGCGGCGGGCGCGCCTCGAGATCCGAGAGCGTGCCGCCCAGCGTCGCGCCCGCGGCGAGCGCGACCTGACTCGAGCGCTGGATGGTCGGCCCGTCGGCCATCGGGTCGCTGAAGGGCACGCCGATCTCGACGGCGTCGGCGGACGACTCGAGCGCGTCGAGCGCGGCGAGGAAGCGCTCGCGGTCGGGAAAGCCGGCCGTCAGGTAGGCGACGATCTTCGGCGCGCCGGCACCGAGCGCCGCCTCGAGCGACCCGGCGCTCATCGCGCACCTCCCGCCGCCCGCGCCAGCAGGGATGGCAGGTCCTTGTCGCCGCGGCCGGAGACGCCGACGAGGATGCGCGCACCCGGCCGCCGCTCGGCGAGGCGCAGCGCTCCTGCGATCGCGTGGGACGACTCGAGCGCCGGCAGAATCCCCTCCAGCCGGCACGTGAGATCGAGCGCCGCGAGCGCCTCGTCGTCGAGGGCGGTCTCGTAGCGGACGCGCCCGACGTGCTGCAGATAGGCGTGCTCGGGACCGACCGCGGCGTAGTCGAGCCCGGCGGAGATCGAGCGCGTCCGCGTGACCTGCCCGTGCTCGTCCTGGAGCAGCATCGTGTGGCAGCCGTGCAGGACGCCCGGCCGACCGCGGCCGAGGGTGGCCGAGTGCTCGCCTCTCGCGCTGCCGACGCCGCCCGCCTCGATCCCGAGCACGTCGACGCTCGGGTCGTCGAGGAAGGCGTGGAACAGGCCGATCGCGTTCGATCCGCCGCCGACGCACGCGACGACCGCGTCGGGGAGCGTGGCGGCGCGCTCGAGGAGCTGCGCGCGTGCCTCGCGCCCGATCACCGCCTGCAGCTCGCGCACGAGCCACGGGTAGGGGTGCGGGCCCACGACCGAGCCGAGCAGGTAGTACGTGGACTCCGGGTCGGCGACCCAGTCGCGCATCGCCTCGTCGATCGCGGCGCGCAGCGTCGCATCGCCGGTCGTCACGGGGACGACCTCGGCGCCCAGGCGCTGCATGCGGTCCACGTTGGGCGCCTGTCGGGCGACGTCGACGGCCCCCATGTACACGACGCAGCCGATGCCGAGGCGCGCGCAGGCCGCGGCGGTGGCCACGCCGTGCTGACCAGCGCCCGTCTCGGCCACGACGCGCCGTGCTCCGAGGCGCTTGGCCAGGAGCGCCTGGCCGACGGCGTTGTTGATCTTGTGGGCGCCCGTGTGCGCGAGATCCTCGCGCTTGAGCCAGATCTCGGCGCCCGCGTGCTCGCTCAGGCGCGACGCCAGGGTCAAAGCGGTCGGTCGCCCGACGAAGTCGCGGAGCTCCCACGCGAGCGCCCCCACGAACGCAGGGTCTCCGAGCGCGCTCGTCGCGAGCTCGGTGAGGCGCTCGAGCGCTGGCACCAGCGTCTCGGG
>JBGAQA010000047.1:0-48884 GCA_044220955.1 Sandaracinaceae bacterium | reverse complement strand
GAGAGCGAGAGCGAGAGCGAGAGCGAGAGCGAGAGCGAGAGCGAGAGCGAGAGCGAGAGCGAGAGCGAGAGCGAGAGGGCGCCCTCGTTGCCTCCGGGGACGTGTCCGCGCACCTCCCGGCAGCTCGGGCCCTCCACCGCTCCGCTGCTCGACGGCATGCTCGGCGTCCCGCGCCGCGCGTGCTTCCGGACCGAGGTCTCTCTCGCCGGTGACGCATACCTCATCGCGGAGCCGGCGGCGTTCTACGGCAACATCCGCGTCGGCGGTCGCATCTCGGGCAGCGTGAACGTCTCGGACCTCGTGGAGATCTGGGGCAGCTTCGAGGCCGTCCGCTGGCAGTCGCTGATCTCCGCCGTCTCGAGTCGCTACCTCGGCACGGGCTACCTCACGCTCGGCGGATCGCTGCGCCTCTTCGACGAGCACGAGCGCCGCGTGGTCGCGTGGGCGCGGCTGGTTCTTCCGACGACGAGCGGCCTCGACCAGCGGAGCGAGCCGCTCGCGCTCGAGGTCGGCACCACCGCGGAGTGGAACGCGCACCCGAACCTGCGCCTGCACGGCGCGCTCTCGCTCGTCGGCTCTGTCGGCATCTCCGACCTCGCGCCGCCGTACCCGCGCGGTGGCGTCCGGGTGGGCGGCGGGCTCGACTGGATCCCCTACGAGTGGCTCTCGTTCCAGGTCGAGCTGGTCACCGGCTTCGGCTACCGCGACGGGCTCGACTACGTCGGCGTTGCCGGCGGCGCCCGCCTCGGCCTCGGCGACCGCATCGGCGTCGACCTCTCCGTGCTCGCGCCGCTCGCGGGCGCCGAGCGCGCGCTCGCGGCCGCGCAGCTCGGCGTCTCGGGCCGCTTCGACGACCCGTGACGATCCCGGAGGAGATCCTGCTCTCGGTGCGCTTCGAGCTCGGGCTCGCGACGCGCGTCGAGCTGCAGGACCTCGTCGACCGGCGGCTGCTCGAGCCAGGACGCCCGAGCGAGACGCTGCTCGAGCGCGCGACACCCGGCGACATGCCGCCCGACGACCTCGCGGCGCGCCTGCTCGCGCTCGCCGGGCTCACGCTCGACGATCGCGTCGCGCCGATGCAGGTCGTGGTCGTGGCCGAGCTGCTCGATCGCGGCGACGTCTCGCTCGACCACGCGGTGGCCTACCTCTGCGTGCGCGTCGCGGCCTTCCTCGAGGCGGACCTCGCCGCGCGCTGCGGCGCGCTCGACGACATGCTCTACCTCGCGCGGAACCACACCTGGGGCTCGGAGGCGAAGGTCCGCGAAGAACTGCAGGCGCTCGCCGAGGCCTGCCGCGAGTCTCTGCCCTGACGCCGTCCTGGTCAGCTGGCCTCGTAGTACCGGATCTCGAGCAGGTGCTCGCTCGGGTCGAAGAAGTAGAGCGTCGGGGCCGCGCCGCGGGCGCCGTTCTCGCGCCCCGGCCCCGCCTGCTGACCGACCGTGTGGAACGAGTCGCCGTAGCGGAGCCCTGCCGCGCGGATGCGTGCGAGCACCGCGTCGAACTCCTCCTTCGACAGCGCGAAGGCGAGGTGCTCGCCGCCCTTCGTGCCCCAGGGCGCGAGCTGGAGCGTGAAGTCCTCCGACACGCGCACGACCGAGAAGGGGCCGTCCTGCCCCTCGTGCGTGAAGCCGAGGATGTGCTCGTAGAACGCGACGCTCGCGCGCACGTCGTTCACCGCGAGGATGACGTGGTCGATCCGGGCGGGCATCACTCAGCTGCCGGCGGGCAGGTAGCGCCGCAGGAACGCCTCGACGCGCGTGCGGCTGTGGCCCTCGCCCAGCTCGAGCAGGCTCGTGTCCTGCGTGAACACCGGGTGACCGTCCGCGTCGAGCACCACGAGCACCGGCACGCCGTGCGAGGTCGGGTGCCCCATCTCCTCGTCGAGCGCGTGGTTCGCGCGCGAGTCGACGTGCACGAAGCGGAAGCTCTGCCGCACGATCGGCGCGAGCACCGGGTCGTGCGTCAGCGAGTAGTCGAGGCGCCGGCACCAGATGCACCAGTTGCCGCCGAACATCACGACGACCGTGCGGTGATCGCGCCGGCTCTGCGCGACGGCGCGCGCGATCGGCGCGTGCCCGTCCTCGCCCTCGACGTAGGGCCGCGGGGTCTCGCCCGCGGTCGCGGGCACGTCGGCCTGCTGAGCGTGGGCGCTGGCGCCCGCGGTGGCGATCAGGAGCGAGAGCGAGATTGCACGGAGGGCGTTCGTCGTTCGCACCGCGTGATTGTCGCACTCGCTCAGCGCGGAGACCACTGCTGCGCCGGCGTCCCGTTGCACTGGTAGCTCTGGATCGCCGCGCCGTTGCCGGAATTCGCCGACGAGACGTCGAGGCAGGTGCCGAGGCCGCTCCGCAGCGCGCCGCCGGCGACGAACGTCCACTGCTGTGCGGGCGTGCCGTTGCAGTCGTAGGTCTGGATCCGCGCGCCGTTGCCGGCGTTGCCCGCGGCGATGTCGAGGCAGCGGCCGAGCGCGCTACGGATCTGCGGACCCTCGAGGTACCACTGCTGCGCGGGCGTGCCGTTGCAGTCCCAGAGCTGCACGGCCGCGCCGTTGGCGGCCATGGAGTAGGACACGTCGAGGCAGCGACCGAGCACGCTGACGAGGGCGACGGGCCGGGCCTGTCCTTCCGCCTCCGGACCCGAGAGCGAGACGGCTGCCAGGACGAGCACGAGAGCGACGAGCTTGCGGTTCATCCCGCCATCGTATCAAGGACAGGGCAGGCGCGTGCGCGAGAGCGCGACCTCGTCGAGCCAGATCTCGATCGGACCCTGCGTCACCGGATCGGTGTAGTCGACGCCCGCCGAGAAGTACGAGAAGCCGCCGCCGGGGCGCGTGTCGATGCCCGAGCGCGACGCGCGCAGCGCGCCCTCGCGGTACACCTCGATCGCGCCGGCGGTGTCGCTGATGACCACGTGCAGCTCGAGGCAGGCCCAGGTGTCGCGCGGCAGCACGAGCGTGCTGTCGGAGACGTAGTCGCCGGAGATCGACGAGTACGAGCCGGTGGCGTCGTCGCTGCCCATGCCGAGCGAGATGCCGCCGTAGGGCGCGACGGTCTCGCCCATCGACACCCACGTGAAGTCGTTGACCACCGCCGAGGCGGGGACGAAGAGCGACATGCGGATCCACAGCTCGCCCGAGGTGAAGGGCCCGATCGGAGCGACGCCGCGCGAGGCCTGGCCGCCAGCCGCCGTGGTCCGCGCGTGCAGTGCGCGCGTGCCGCGAGCGGCCTGCACCCCGTCCGTCACGACCAGGCCCATGCGCTCGTCGCGCCCGGTCCAGGGTCCGGGGTCGCTCTCGAAGCCGTCGCAGATCAGCGCCGCCGCGAGGGTCGTCGAGCAGCCGGTGTCGCCCGGCATCCCGGCGTCGTGGCCGGCGTCGCTGCCGGTGTCGGCGGGCACGTACGCGTCGGCGCCCGCGTCGAGCGGCGGTACGAACGCGTCGATGCCCGCGTCGAACGAGGCCGCATCGACGACGCTCGCCGCGTCGGTGCCGCTGTCCGTGCCGGCGCCCGTGTCGGCCGCCGTGAAGGCGTCGCTCGCCGCGTCGATGCCCGCGGCGTCGGGCAGCGCGCCCTGCACGCAGAGGTTGCGCGTGTCGTCGCAGGTCCAGCCGGCGGTGCACGGGCAATGGCGGTTGGTGAGGTCCAGCGTCGCCGGCACGCAGCCGAGCGCGAGCGTCGCGAGCGCGACTGCGGCCGTCCAGACCGCGCGCATCAGAACGTCCCCGCGAGGACGAGGCCCGTCGGACCGAGGCGCAGCCGCGCGTGCGCGGCCTCGGACGGGGGCGTGGAGAGCAGATCGACGAGCCCCCACACGACACCGACGCCTGCGGCGACCACGCCTACGCCGTACATCACGTCCGCCGCGACCGCGAAGGTCTCCGCGTCCGCGTGCGCGGCCACCGCCGCGAGCTGGCTCGGCGCGCTCTGCGCGGCGGCGTTGCGATCGAGCATCAGCCCGCCGAGCACGCCTCCGACGACGAGCACGAGGGCGCCGCCGCCTGCCAGGATCCACGGAGCGATCGCGACCTCGCGCGGCGGTGGAGGTGGAGGAGGCGGTGTCGCCGCAGCGCGAGCCTCGGCCTCGCGCTCGGCGGCGCGCGCCTCGAGGGCCCGGCGCTCCTCGATGCGGCGGTCGAGCACGGCGAGGCGCGCCCGCGCGGCGCTCGCGTCGGTCGCGTCCGTGCCCTCGGCGGCGAGGTAGCGGCGGTACGCGTCGGCCGCAGCGTCGTCGTCGCCCGCGCCCTCGCGCGCGCGTCCCAGGTTGTAGAGCAGCACGGGCTCGGGCTGCAGCGCGTACGCCTCGTCGAGCAGCTCGGCGGCGTCGTCGAAGCGGCCCTCGCGGTACGCCGTCACGCTCTCTGCGAAGAGCGCGACGGCGCGCTCGCGCGGCGTCCCGCTGGGCTGCGCGCGCACCGGCCGCGCTGCGAGCGAGCCCAGCACCAGGAGCACCAGGGCGCACAGAGAGAAGAGGCGCACGCTCCCAGCGTACAGGTCGGTCAATCGAAGCGGAAGAACTCGGGCGCCCCGGTCGTCGGCGGCGGCGGTGCGCTCTCGCCGCGGGTCGCGGTGCGCCGCTCGCGCGCGAGCGTGAAGCGGAGGCGCTGGTTCACGTCGGGCGTCACCGTCTCGACGTGCTCGCGGTAGCCCGCGAGCGTGACACGGAGCGCGACGGCGTCGGTGCCCTGCGGGAGCGAGACCGTACACGGGGTGTGTCCGAGCGAGCTTCCGTCGGGCGAGAGCACGTCGGCGCCCGCGGGGGTGCTCTCGATCTGGACGCTGACCTCGGTCGACGCGGCGGGAGCGGTGACGACGGGCGAGGGCGAGGGCGAGGGCGAGGGCGAGGGCGAGGGTGGGGCAGCGGCGCTGGCGGCGGCGTTCGGCGTGGGCGGAGCACTGCCGAGACCGAGCGCCCAGGCCGTCGTCGCGAGGAGCAGGGCGAGGGCGAGGCCGCCCGCGGCGATCCACGGCGTGCGGCTCCGCCCGCTACCGGCCCGCGTCGCGGCGCTCGCGACGGCGAGCTGCGTCTCCTCGACCTTCACGTCGATGTCGATGTCGGCCGACGGGATCGACGTCACCGTGTCTCCCGCGCGGACGCGGCGCAGCAGCTCGCGCTTCTCCCCGATGCGATCGGGGAACGTGCGCGCCATGATCGCGACGAGCTTCTCGGGGGCGCTCCCGGCGGGATCGATCTCGCGCAGCACCGCGAGCAGCTCGCGGCGCAGCTCCCCCGCCGACGCCGGTCGCGCCGACGCCTCGCGCGAGAGCGTGCGCATCACGAGCGCCTCGAGCGACGGCGCGATGGGCGCCGCGCCCTCCGGCAGCCGCGAGGACGGAGTCGGGATCTCGTCCTCGACGATCGCCTTCCAGACGAGCATCTCGTTGCCCCGCTGGAAGAGGCGCGCCCCCGCGAGCAGCTCCCAGAGCACGATGCCGATCGAGAAGAGGTCGCTCCGCCGGTCGAGCGGCTCGTTCCGGCACTGCTCGGGCGACATGTACGCGAACTTGCCCTTGAGGTGGCCGGTGCTCGTCTCGACCGAGCGGTCGAGGAACTTCGCGATCCCGAAGTCGAGCACCTTCACCATGCCGTCGTACGTGACGAACACGTTCTGCGGCGAGACGTCGCGGTGCACGAGGCCGAGCGACTGGCCGTCCTCGGAGACGAGCTCGTGCGCGGCGTGGAGCCCGGCGAGCGCCTCGGCGACGACGTGTGCCGCGACCTCCTGCGGCAGGCGCTCCCCCGCGCGGCCGACGCGCTTGGCGAGCCCGGCCAGGCTCTCGCCCGCCAGGTACTCCATCACCATGTAGAGCTCGCTGCCCTCCTCGCCGAGCTCGTCGACGTGCACGACGTTCGGGTGGCGGATGCGCGCCTGGATGCGCGCCTCGTCGAGGAACATGTCGCGGAACTCGCGCTGCCTCGCGAGGTGCGGCAGGACGCGCTTGACGACGACGGGGCGCTCGAAGCCCCCCGGTCCGAGGAGCTTCCCGAGCAAGATCTCCGCCATGCCGCCGGCGGCGAGGTAGCCGACGACCTGGTAGCGCCCGATCCGCTGCGGATGGGTCACGCCCGCAGCGTATCCCCGCGCGCCGCGGGACGCGACCCGGCCGTCCTCATCGCAGGGCGTCCAGCATCGCGGCGCTCATCTCCTCGGCGGTCGCGTAACGCAGCGCGGGGTCCTTCGCGAGCGCGCGCGCGACGAGGGCCTCGATCGCCGGGGAGACGTCCGCGCGCAGCGTCCGCAGCTTGGGCGCGGGCTCGCTGATCACGGCGAAGATCACGCGCGCGCCCGGCCCCACGAAGGGCAGGCGTCCCGTGAGCATCTGGAAGAGCAGCACGCCGACCGTGTAGAGGTCCGCGCGTGCGTCGACCGTCGTCTTCGGCTTCATCTGCTCGGGCGCCAGGTACGCCGGTGTTCCGACGAACTTGCCGGCCGCGGTCAGCTGCTCCTGGTCCGCGAGGTCCTTGCCGATGCCGAAGTCGAGCACCTTGGGGACGGGGGCGTGTCGCGGGCCCGTGAGCATCACGTTCGCGGGCTTGAGGTCGCGATGCACGAACGAGCGGGCATGCACCTCCGTCAGCGCGTCGAGCACCGGGCGCAGGATCGCGACCGCGGCGGCCTCGTCCATGGGGCCGGCCTGGTCGAGGCGCTGCTGCAGCGTCTCGCCGCTCAGGCGCTCCATCGCGATCGCAGCCGGCCCGGTCTCGAGCCACCCGAGCTCGTAGATGCGAACGACGTTCGGGTGGTCGATGGCGGCGAGGAAGCGCGCCTCGCGCGTGAAGCGGGCGCGCAGGACCGGGTCGTCCGTGCTGCCGCCCGCGACCTTGAGCGCGACCGCCCGGCCCATGGGCTCCTGCGTCGCGGCGTAGACCGTGGAGTACGCGCCGCGCCCGATCGGCTCGGCGACCTTGTACTTGCCCGCGACGAGGGTTCCGGCGGGGATGCGCTTGCCGCGCATCGGGTCGTCGATCAGCGGGTTGCCGCGCTCGTCGCGGAGGCTCCAGAAAGGAGCCTGTTGCCCCGTCGGCGACGAGCCTGACGCGCGCGGGTCGGACACGTGCGCATCATAGGCCGAGCCCAAGGCGCGAGCCCGCGAAATGGTTCATGCTGGAGGCACCGTGCACGAGGTCGAGACCGAGCGCGAAGGACGAGTCGGCGCACAGCACGAGGCGGCGCTGAGGCTCGTGCCGCTTCCGCTGCTCGTGCGGCTCTTCGCGGGCGCGCTCTTCGCCGCGGGCTGGGTCGCGTCGGTCTTCGTGCCGCTCGTTCGCGTCGTCGAGAGCGACGTGCCCGGGGCGATCTTCGTGGCGGCCGTGACGATCGCGACGATCGCGCCGGCCGTCCTCTACCTGCGCCGCCACGCGCTGGACGCGACGGTGCGCTGGGACGACGAGACGATCACGCTGCTGCGCGGCGGGCGGGTGGCCACCTCGATCGCGTGGAGCGACGCATGTCTGCGCCAGCGCCGGGACAGCGCGATGCCGCGTCGCGCGCGCCTCGTGCAGATCGTCGACCCGGGTGGCCGTCGGATCACGCTGACGACGGGGGCCGTGATCGGCGTCCCCTCGCCCGTCGGCCGCGTACGCATCGAGCCCGCGGCGCTCGACGCCATCCTCCGAGCGGCCTCTCGCCGTGCGAGCTTCGTCCGCGACGCGCCCGTGCCGGAGACGACTCCCCGCGCGCTCGTGGCGTGGCTCGCCGGCTCGATCTTCGTCGCGATCGCGTTTCCAGGGTCGGCCCTCGCCGTCGGTCAGACGTGTGCGTTCGCGTTCGCGCTCGCGTGCGTGGCGCTGCTGGTCGACCCGGCGCGACGAGTGCTCGCCGCGCTTCGCCGGCCCGTGGGCCGCGAGACGCTGGTGATCGACACGGAAGAGCGCGGCCGCGTGCGTGCGCGCCGGCTCGACGGATCGCGGGTGCTGCTCGACGTCGCGGCGGCGTCGCACCCGGACGCGAGGCTGAGCTCGCGGCGCGGGTTCGTGAGCGCGGTCCTGGCGATCCCCGAGGGCGGAACGGGCACGTATCGCTCGATGGAGACGCCCATCCCCGCGACGTACGTCGAGACGCGCGACGACCGCGTGCTCCGCTTCGAGCACCTCCGCGCTGCGCTCGTGGACGTGATCGGCTACGGCGCCTTCTTCGCGACGGCGCTGGCCGCCGCCCTCACCCTCGCATGATCCACCCGGCGCCATGCGGGCTCGACCCGGCGGTCTCGACCCCTCACCAGGTCCGACCATGGTGAACGCCCCCTTCGAGTCGTGGTCGTGAGAGCCGCCTCTGCGCTCGCGTTCGCCGCGCTCGTCGCGCTCTGTTCCCCTCGTCTCCACGCGCAGGACGCCGGCCCCGCGTCGCCCCCGGACCGGATCGTCGTGGACGCGTCCGGCTTCCGTAGCGATCGGGGCCACGTGCGCTGCGCCCTCTACGCCAGCGCCGACGATTTCCCGCGCCATGCCGAGCGAGCCGTCGCCAGCGTCAGCGCGACCATCCGCGGTGCGCGCGCCGTGTGCGCCTTCCTCGGCGTGGCTCCCGGGACGTACGCGGTCTCGCTCCACCACGACGAGGACGACGAGGGCGACTTCGACACCGGCATCTTCGGCATCCCCACCGAGGGGGTCGGTGCCTCTCGCGACGCGCGCGGTTCCATGGGCCCGCCGAGCTTCCGCGACGCGCAGTTCGAGTTCGCCGGCGGCGAGCTCGAGCTCCGGGTCCGGATGCAGTACGTGTTCTGATCGGGCTCGGCCGCGATCAGCCGGCGACGCCGTGCTTCTGGGCGAGCTCGGTGATGACGCCCAGCACCTTCTCGTAGCTCTTCCGGTTCGTGGCGAGCAGACCCTTGCGGTTCTGCACGTCGGCGCCCGTGTACTCGATCGAGCGGCCCGTGAGATCCACGAAGGTCCCGCCCGCGGCGCGCAGGATCGCGTCGGGCGCGCAAGCGTCCCAGGCGTGCGTCTTGTCCGAGAAGTGGACGTAGAGATCGGCCTTGCGCTCCGCGATCAGGCCGACCTTGAGGCCGACCGAGCCGCACGGGATCTCCGTCGCGAGGCCGAGCGCCGCCTTGAGCTCGTCGGTCCCGGCGGGCCGGTGCGAGCGCGACACGACGAGGCGCAGCTTGGCTGGGTCGGCGACGTCGCTCACCTTGAGCTGGAACGTCTTGTCGCCCACCTCGTAGAACGCGCCGTCCCCGACGACGCCGCGGTAGAGCTTGCCGGTCGTCGGCTGGTAGACGACGCCGAGGCGCGCCTCGCCGTCCACGGCCAGCCCGATCATCACGGAGAACTCGCCGTTCTTCGCGATGAACTCCTTGGTCCCGTCGAGCGGGTCCACGTACCAGCAGCGCGAGGCGCCGCCCTTCGGATCGTTCGCGCTCTCCTCGGCGACGATCGTGTCGGCCGGGAAGGTGTCGTGCAGGCGCCCGACGAGGAACGCGTTCACGCGCGTGTCCGCCTCGGTCACGGGATCGCTCTCGGCGCCGCTCGCCGCCTTGTCGCGGACCGTGAAGTCGGTGGCGTAGATCTCGCGCAGGATCTCACCCGCCTCGCGCGCGAGCTTCACGGCCTCGACGAGCTCACGATCCAGCATCGGGCCGGACGGTAGCGCGCCGGACCCCTGGGGCGCCAGTGGGAAACCCGGCGCGGCCGGGTCGACGAGACGGGCGTCGCGCCCGACGCTCGTCGACCTGGGGCCGGCGTACAGGGTGTATCGTGATCGGCGGGGCGCCCGCGAACCGGGCGGGCCCCGGGGTGGTCCGGGGGATGACTCGCGAGCGGATCGTGTTCCTGTCGGCGTCGGTTCGCTTCGTGATGGCGGCCCTGGCGCTCTTGCTGCTTCCCGTCGTCGCTCCGGCGCTCGCCGAGTACTACGCGGTCTTCGCGATCTACGTCGTCTTCGCGGGCGTCTTCCAGCTGATGATCTGGCGGGGCGTGGGCGGCCATGCGCGGACGATCGCTTCCGGGGTGGTCGACGCGGCGATCATCACCTTCTTCGTGCACCTCGTCGGCAGCGTGGGGAGCGTGACGGTGGCGCTCTACGCGTTCGCGGCGATGGTGAACACCGTGATCGCGGGGCGGCGCGTGGGGCTGATCATCGCGGCCGTCGGCGTGGTCTCGTACGCGGCGCTGCTCGCCTGCGAAGGGTCGCAGCTGCTCCCCTTCGCTCCCGCGGGACCGTCGTGGATCCACGGGACGCCGAGCCCGATGGAGCTCGTGAGCTCGGGGTCGCTCGGCGTCGCGATGATCGTCCTCGGGACGCTGAGCGTGGGTGGGCTGGTCGCGCACGACGAGCGGCGCGCGCTCGCGCTCGCGGCGCTGAACCGCAAGCTCGAGGAGCTCAGCCAGCGCGATCCGCTGACCGGCCTGTTCAACCGGCGACACGTGATGCAGCGCCTCGAGGACGAGCTCGCCCGCCGTCGGCGCGGGCACCCGCTCGTGGCCGTGATGATCGATCTCGATCGCTTCAAGCGCGTGAACGACGAGGCGGGCCACGCCCAGGGTGACGCGCTCCTCGCCAAGATCGGCGACGCGCTCGCGCGCTCGGTGCGCTCCACCGACGTGGTCGGCCGCTACGGAGGGGACGAGTTCGTGGTGCTCCTGCCCGACACCGACGCCAAGCAGGCCCAGATCGTCGCGGAGCGCATCGTCGTCGGCGTCCGCGAGGTCGGAGCACGGTTCGACGCTCGCCGCGGCGTCACCGCGAGCGTCGGGCTCGCCGTCGCGACGACCGAGGACGATCCACGGCGGCTGCTCGCGCGCGCCGACGAGGCTGCCTACGTGGCGAAGTCGCGCGATGGGGACCGCGTGTCGAGCGAGGACGACGTCGTGGCCGTCCCCCGCGCCTCGGCGTGAGGGGCCTTCCGCCGCCGATGCGCTACGCTCGCGGCGGCGTGCGGGGGAAGGCAACTTCGATCGCGGCATTCGTGGTGCTGCTCGCGTGCGGCGGATCGGAGCGCTCCGGCGCGCCCCCGGCGTCCGCTCCGGTCGCGCTCTCGCCAGCTCCCGCGCCGCCGGCTCCGAGCAGCGCGGCGAGCGATGCGCCACCCGCGCCGCCGGTGTTCGCCGCCCGCGTCGACACGCCGCGCGCGGGCACCGAGACCGTCGCGGCCGGGGACGGCTTCTCCTGCGCGCTCGATCCCGATGCACACGTGTTGTGCTGGGGCAGGATCGGTGCATCGCTCGACGGAGCGCCACCCCCAGGGCGGCGGCGCTTGCTCCCCGTGCGCGGGCTGGACGGCTCGACGTCGATCGCCGCGTCGAGCAACACGCTCTGCGGCGTGGGCGCGGACGGCCAGGTGCGATGCGCGTACATCGACTCGAGGCGCGGCGCGTTTCAGCCGGTCGCCGCCGTGCCGGGGCTCGACGACGCGATCGCGATCTCGGCGCGGATGGGGGATCCCTGCGCGTTGCGGCGCGACGGCGGCGCCGTGTGCTGGGAGATGACGTACGACGCAGGCAGCGGGACGCACCGGCCGGGGACCCCGGCGCCTCTCTGGCCCGAGCTCGGGTCGGTCGTGGAGGTCGCGGCCGGCTGGGGGGCGCGCTGCGTGCGCCTCTCGACCGGCGCCGTGCACTGCCGCGACGACGAACACAGTTCGCCGCACCTCGTGCTCACGGGCGCGGTGTCGGTCGACGCCGATCGCGAGGCGTGCGCCGCGCTCGAGGACGGCTCCGTGTGGTGCTGGGGCGACAACCAGTACGGTGTCCTCGGCGACGGAACGGAGACCGACTCCTCGACGCCCGTGCGCGTGCGCGGGCTCCCGTTCGCCGCTGTACGCGTGTTCGTGCAGCTCGCGACGGTGTGCGCCCTCTCGGCCGCGGGCGAGCTCGTGTGCTGGGGCAACTCGGAGCACGGCGAGGCGGGTGATGGTCACCGAGGCCACCGGCTCGTCCCGGGATCCGAGCCCGTGCTGACGCACGTGATCTCCGTCGCGCCTGGCGACGACCACGTCTGCGCGCGGGATGCCGCGGGAGACACCTGGTGCTGGGGCTGGAACCTCGGCGGTGAGACCGCGCCCGAGTCGGGTACCGACTGGCACGAGATCCCCGACCTCGAGGGTGTGAGCGCCATCGCGCTCGGCGACGCGCACGCGTGCGCGCTCGACGCCGAGGCGCGTGTGTGGTGCTGGGGCACGATCGACGCGATCGACCAGGCGGGGACGCTCTTCCTCGATGCGCCGACCCCCATCGAGATCGCGGGCCTTCGCGGCGCGACGCAGATCGCCGCGGGGATGGGCCTCGTGTGCGCGCTCGCCGGTGGCCGCGTGCGCTGCTTCGGCTCGCAGCGCAACCCGGTCCTGGCGATGCCGAGCACCGGCACCGACGACGGGGGTGTCTGGGAGCCGATCGACGTCGCGGGGACGGAGGGAGCGAGCGCGCTCGCGCTCGACGGTGGGGCGGCCTGCATCGTGCGCGGCGGCCAGGTGCTCTGCTGGGGTGACACGTCGAGGCTCGTCCGACGCGAGCACGCGCTCGCCGACGTGCTGGCGCCGGCGGCCAGCGTGTCCGCGCCCACACGGGTCGAGGGGATCGACGACGCGAGCGCGCTCGCGCTCGGTCCATTCGGATGTGCTCGCTCGGCAAACGGCGCGTGGCTTTGCTGGGGCGAGCGGCTGGATCCCGTCCGCGTCCACGACGTCTTCGGGGACGACACGTTCCGCGATCAGTACGTCGCGCCCGCGCCGGTCGCCATGCTCGCGGGCGCCGACGACGTGGTGCTCGGCCTGGGCGGCGGCTGCGCCCGCTTCGGGCGCGAGTGGCGCTGCTTCGGGCGCGCGGAGGGCGAGGGACTCGCCGCGGTCCGCGTGCCCGACCTCGCGGGCGCGGTGGACGTCCACGTCGACAGCGCCGTCTGCGGCGTCTGGGACGACGGCCATGCGCGCTGCAGCGCGGCCGGGCGCAGGGCCATCGGGCGCAGCGACCGGAGTCAGCTTCCCGTGCGCGGCGCCGAGCGCCTCACCGGCGTCCGAAGGCTCGCCGCGACGGAGCTGACTCTGTGCGCGCTGCTCGACACAGGACGGGTCACGTGTTGCGGTGACGCGCGCGACGGAGTCCTCGGCGACGGGCGCTCCGACGTGATCCGGGTGCCGACGCGGGTCTCGCTCGCGGAGCCGTAGCGCGCGGCGCGGCCCGGCGACGACGGCGCGCGGCGAGCACGAGCACGAGCGCGACGAGCCAGAGCGCGCCCCACGGAGCAGGCTCGCCGGCGGCCCTGCAGCCGCAGCCGCTCGAGACGCGGCCGCCGCGCGATCCCCCGGTGGTCGTGCTCGCGTCGGCCTCGCCGGGCGCGCCGGCGTCGTCGCCTGCGCTCGCGCCTGCATCGCCATCGGGGACGACGCAGGCCTCGTCGGTGCCGTCGCAGTTCTGGTCCACGCCGTCGCCGCAGAGCTCCGGCGCGCCCGGGTACACGTCCGCGCGCGTCTCGTCGCAGTCGCGGCTCGCGGGCGCTCCGTCGCCGTCGAGGTCCGGATCGGTGGACGACACGGGCTCGACCGTCACGCGCAGCTCGATCCACCGGTCGATCGGCCCGCCGTCGTCGCCGAACCACCCGAGGCTCTCGTGGTAGATGCCGAAGAACTGCGCGTAGTCGCCGGCCGAGGCCGGGGCCTGCACGGTGAACGCGAAGCGGCCCGTCGCGCCGGGCGCGACCGTGCGGTCGACGCTCGCGGGCTCGCTCGCGCTCAGCCAGTCCGGTCCGGCGAGCGCGCTCGCCGCGTCGCGCGGCTCCGTCGTCCGCAGGAAGGTCACGCCGGGCTGCCACGTCTCGGAGCCGCGGTTGCGCATCTCGATGTAGCCCGCGAACGTCGCGCCCGGCGCGAGCGGGAAGGGCTCCGACGAGAGCGGGAACGACTGGTGCACGTACTCCGCCATCAGCCGCGGACCGGTCGTGACCGGCGGCATCGTCGGCTCGCCGCCCCCGACCAGCGTCGCGTAGGCCTGCACGAGCGACATGTACGGAGGGACGTAGACGCTGCCGACGCCCGAGACGCTCTGGCGGATGTTGAAGTGCAGGTGGTGCGTCGTGGACTCGCCGCCGAACTGGTTGTCGACCATCCCGATCGGCTGGCCTCGCCTCACCGTGTCTCCGACGGAGACGAGCAGGTGCGACATGTGCAGGTAGTCGAAGCGGGTGCCGTCCGCGGTGGTGAGGTACACCGAGTAGCTGCCGATGTTCGTGATCGTCCCGTCGGCGACCGCGACCGTCGGGTGGACGCCGCCGGTGCAGCTCGCCGCGCGGATGTCCTGGCCCTGGTGGCCCATGCCCGTCGGGCAGAGCGGCATGTCCCACGAGCGCGTCTCGCAGTAGTTGTCGTGCCACGGGTACGCGAAGTTCGCGCCGTCGCACTCGCCCCCGCCGGGGCCCATGTAGCCGCCGTGTCCGTAGATCTGGGAGTTCGCGAAGGCAGGCCCGCTCTCGATCGGGAAGCGGATGCCGGGCGCGTACACGTGCATGTCGACCCGGCCGGGCTCGGTTCCCTCGAGGTCGCCTGCCGGGTCGTAGGTGAACTGCGCGGCGACAGGGCTCGCCGACAGCACGACGCAAGCGAGCAAGGTCCGCGCCGCGAGCGCCCTCACCGCGACGCCTCCTCGAGCCGAGAGGCGAGGTCGAGCAGGAACGCGTCCTCGCTGCAGCGGGCGTCCGTGTCCGGGTGGAAGCACTCCACCTCGAGCGACCAGTCGACGCCTCGCTCGTTCCACGCGACGCTGCGGATCCCCTCGTTCACGAGCACCCGTGCCCGCGCGCCGCGCACGCTGGCGGTCGGCTCGGCGCGCTGCACCTCGGCGAGCGTGAGCTGCGCGTCGTGCGCGAGATCGCTGCCGTGCAGCGAGACCGTGAGCTCGCCCGCCCGCGCGGAGAGCGCCGACCAGCGCGGCCCGCTCGTGGCCACCGCGACCTCGGCGTAGGGCGGGGGCAGGAGCAGGAAGGGCACGCTCGCGCTCCCCACCACGTCGCGCGCCTCGGGGGTCATCGCGGCGAGCGCGCCGCCCTGCGCGGGGGCGGTCAGCGCCGCGGGGCCCGGGTCCGACGCGGCGGGCCCCGCGCACGCGAGCACGAGCACGCTGGCGACCATCGACCCGATCACGGCACGGGCTCTCGGCATGCTGCCGAGAAGTGCACTGGCCGTGCCGCGCTCGGCTCTCGCGAGATCGTTCACGATTCGTCTCCCGTGCGCGGACACCTGCCGACCGCGGTCGGCGATCGCGGGGCCCCGGTGGGGCGGGCCGGCACGACGGGCAGGCTACACGTTCCTCAGAGGACGCGCAGCCGCGCCTTGGCGCGCGTCTCCTCGGCCGGCTGCTCGGTCGGGCTTCTGCGGCCGCGCCGCGCCGTCAGCCGCGCGAGCAGCTCGGGCGAGGGATCCTCGCCGAGCACGGTCCGCACGACGTCCATCGGGTCGTCGAACACCGGCGAGAGCTCGCGCTCGTCGTAGGTCTTGGCCATCGAGTACATGCCGGCGCAGATCGGGTCGAACTTGCAGGCGCCGCACGGCTCGCCCTTGCCGTGCAGGAACTCGAGCTGGTGAACGAAGCCCTTCTGGTCGAGGAAGCGGATGCAGC
Organism: Sandaracinaceae bacterium; assembly: GCA_044220955.1. Classification (GTDB taxonomy): domain Bacteria; phylum Myxococcota_A; class Polyangia; order Polyangiales; family Sandaracinaceae; genus JBBSAT01. The sequence goes on along the minus strand of JBGAQA010000047.1, from coordinate 33,344 downwards.
GCTGCTCCTCCTTCACGATCTTGCGCGTCTCGGTCGAGGCCCACGCGAAGCGGCGCATGTAGCAGAGCGGTACCCGCTCGGCGCGGAAGGTCCGGCCCGTGCGGTGCAGGTACTCCATCGCGAGCTCGAGCGAGACCTGGAACTCGAAGTGCTTCGGGATGCAGTCCGGGTTCTCCTCGGCGCGGTTGCCGTCCGGGTCCATGTGGTTCCAGACGAAGTGCCGGACGTGCGGGAAGCGATCGGTGATCCAGACGACGTTCTCGTGCAGGTGGTCCGAGTTGTAGACGTTGATGACGGTGTTGATGTCGCTCGTGATGCCCATCTCTGGCACGAGCGCGAGCGTCTTGACGAGGTGGTCCCACGCGCCCGCGTACTGCGTGATGAAGTCGTGCACCTCCGGGCGGTAGCTGTGGAGCGAGACGTGGACGTGGGTGAGGCCCGCCTCGACGGCGCGCCTGAAGAACCTCGGATCGGACAGGCGCTGCCCGTTCGTGATCATCCGGCTCGAGAGCCCCTTCTCGCGCGCGTAGCGGAGCGCGGGCAGGAGCAGCGGCGAGAGCGAGGGCTCGCCGCCCGTCAGGATGACGCCGTCGTAGCCGAAGCCGATGAGGCGATCGATCTCCTCGCGCACTCCGGCGTCGTCGAGCTCCACGCCGGTCGGCGGGTTCGAGCAGAACCGGCAATTCTGCAGGCAGCCGCGCGTGAGCTGGAGGTAGCCGAGGTTCGCCATCGGGAGACTGCGTCCATCATGGGGCCAAGCGCCGGAGCGCGTCGAGCCGGTAGCTGGAGGTTCGGCCGCCGTTCGGGCAGGATCCTGCCCATGCGACACACCCTCGTCCTTCTCTTCTCGGTCCTCTCCCTCGCCGCGTGCAGCACGACGCCCGCCGGCAACGACGCCGCCTCCGGCGGCAACGACACCGGCTCCGGCAACGACGCCGCGACGACGCCCGACACCGGCGGCTCGACGCCCGACACCGGCGGCTCGACGCCCGACATGGGGACGACGGCCGACGCCGGCACCGACGCCGCGATGGCCGCGGACGCGAACGACGTCGACGCGTCCTTCAGCTGCGACCCGCACACGTTCGTGGTCACGAGCGACGGCAGCTCGTACACGATCGACGGCGTCGCCGGGAACCCGACGATCCACATGTGCCACGGCGTGACCTACATGTTCGACCTGACGGCCGTCTCGACGTTCCACCCGCTCGGCCTCTACGTCACCGGCACCGCTGCTCCGGTCGCGAGCTTCCCGGGCATGGTCACGACGACCTACGCCGCGCCGGCAGCCGCGCCCTTCCCCGACACCTACCGCTGCACGATCCACGGCTTCGGTTCCAGCGTCGTGGTCCGCTGAGGGGACACTCCACACCCCCTCCGCTGCGCGCCATCACCACGATCCTCGGACGAATGTGGGACTCGTCCGAGGATCGCTCCGACCGACGGGCCGCTCAGGCGCCGCCGCCGGCGCGTTGCTTGAGCTGCTCTCGCTTCACCTTGCGCAGCATCTGCTCCGCCGCGATCACCGCGAGCGGATCCGGCGTCACCGACGCCGGCATCGCGTGGCCCGGCAGGCTCGGCGCGATCGCCTCGAGGGGACGGCCGTTCGCGAGGCGCGAGATGGGCTCGGGGTGCAGGCGTCGCACCTCGATCATGGCGGCTTCCGTCTCGGCGCCGCCGGTGAGCGGCGTCAGCATGGCGAGCCCCTGGTCGCGGACCATGTTGATGTGCGCGCCGTCGCAGCGGTCGTTCGCGGCGCAGTCGCGGCAGCGCTCGCTCTTGCCCCGGTAGTGCGCGGCCACGTGGTGCTCCGCGAGGCCGCGGTGATCGAGCCGCCCCGTCTCCGCGTCGAACATCGAAGCCGGACAGATCGCGCGATCCGGAAGCAGCGTCATCCCGGGCGCGAGGCACGCGGGGAGCCCCGCCACGCGGAGGCGGCGCGCGAGCGAGACGAAGAACGCGCGCGGATCTCGGACGTCCTCCTCGTGCGCCTCGGCCATGTGCGCGTGCGTCGGCCACACGAGGCGCGCGCGCTCGCCGAGGCCGACCAGGCGGTAAGCGTGCGCGCGGATGTCAGACTCCGTCTCCCGGCAGACGTGCACGTCGAGCTCGACGTTCTCGGGTAGCGGCGCGGTGAGCCAGGCGTCGAGCTGCGCGGCCGTGCGCGCGACGAGGATCCGACGCTCGGGCGCGGGCGCGAGCGGCGACGCGTCGTCCGTGCGTACGTAGAGCCCCGCGCTCGCCGGTCGTGCCATCGCATGGAGGTCCGCGAGCGACTCGACGTCCACGCCCAGGAGCGTCGCGCCGAAGGGCAGCGGCAGCGCGGGGTCGTACGTGCCGCCGGCGACGTCGAAGACCTCGTAGCTCGCCGTGCGCTGCTGCTCGATCACGCGATCCATCGTCGTGCAGAAGGGCTCGATGAAGCAGTGCACACAGCGCTCGGGCTGCCGGCAGTCGAGCGCGGCGCCTGCATCGAGGTAGCGCCGCACCTGGAAGCGACGTCCGTTCACCTCGTCGAGCATCTTGTGCGGATCCTGGATGAGATCCTCGAGCCCCTCGAGGTAGCTGACCGGGAAGCGGTTGGTCCAGATGACGAAGCTCGGGTGCCGGTTGAGCGAGAACACCTTGTGCAGCATCGGCAGGTGCTCGCGGGGGTCGTAGAAGAGCTCGTCCCGGTGATCGAACGCCGCCGCCTGCGGGATCACGTGGAGCAGGTCGTACTCGGTGACGCCGAGCGAGAAGCCGAGCTCCACGATCTTGTCGAGCACGCCGACGTTCTGCTTGTTGATGCAGACGTCGATGCTCGTGATGACCTTGCCGCTGCGCACGCTGCGCGCGATCGCCTTCACGATGTTCCGGAACGCGCCCGGGTGCTGCGTCATGTGGTCGTGCAGCGCCTCGTCGTGGCCGTGCAGGGAGAAGGTGATCTCGTCGAGCCCCGCGGCGACGGCCTCGTCGAAGAACTCCTTCTCCGCGTAGCGCCAGCCGTTGGTCACGGTCTGCACGCGCCCGTAGCCGAGCTCGCGCGCGCGCCGTACGACGTCGTGGAAGCGGGGGTGCAGGGACGCCTCGCCGCCCGACACGATCACCTTCCACGCGTCGAGCGTGTCCCGCCCCTTCTTCAGGTCGGCCTCGATCTCCTCGAAGGGCAGGAACACGTTCCGCGGCGTGTCCGAGTCGAGGCAGAAGAGGCAGCGGCTGTTGCACGCGGTGACGAGGCGCACCCAGTGCTTCGAGCGGTTCGCGACGGCCTCGCGAGCCAGCATCGCTTCGGTGGAGAGGGCACGCACGACCTCCGAAGGGTAACACCTCGCGCCTCTCATGCCCGGGCACGGCGATCGGCCGCGCCACGTGCTCGGCGGCGAGGGCACGCTGCGGCAGCGCGTCGTCGAGGCGATGATCGGCCTCGTCACGCCCACGCCCGCGACGTACGCGGATCGGGTGGTCCCGCTGCTCTTCGCGCCGGAGCTCGAGAACCGCAGCGGCGCCTTGTTCAACCAGAAGGCCGACGCGATCCTGCCGAGGCCGACGATGACGCCCGCGCACGTCGCTGCCTTCGTCGCCGAGTCCGAGGCGCTCGTCGCGCGCGCCGCGCGTCAGTCGTAGATCCGCGCCTGCAGGAAGATCGTGATCGGCGAGCTGCCCCACTCGCTGCGCGGGATGCCGGCGCTCGGCGAGGTGCCCCAGGGGAACGCGCCGGTGAGCACGAGCGTGAGCGCGTCCGACTGGATCCACGTGAAGCCCGTCGAGATCATCCCCGAGGCGTCGACGGGGCTCTGCAGGTAGGTGAGCGCCCACGAGAGCTCGCCCGGCGCGAGGTCGGTCGAGATCGAGAGCGCGAGCGCGTGGCGGCCGAGGATCTGGCTGTCGCCGCGCGCGAGCCGGGCGCGGAACGCCGCGTCGAGCAGGATCGAGGGATCGCGGCCGACGTTCTCCACGCCGAAGCCGGAGTAGTGGTACTCGGCGATCAGGCGCACGCCGTTCAGCACGTCGACGTTGTACGAGCCGCCGACGAGCCCCTTCACGGCGACCGCGTGCGTGCCGAGGAAGCCGCCGTCGATGCCGCGGCCGTCGGTGCCGAACATCGCGTACTCGCCGTGCAACTCGGCGTCGCCCACCGTCGCCGAGAGCGCGACGCCGAGCACGTCGTCCTCGCCGCGCCGGCCGAGGATCACCTCGCCGTCGACGTCGCCCATCATCGCCCGGATGCGGCCGAGCACCGACCAGCTCGCGAGCGAGCCGGCCTCGACGTTGCCGAACACGGCGATGACGTCGGCAGAGAGCTCGCGCAGCTCGGGGATGCGCAGCTCGGCGTGCACGGCGTCGACGCCGCGGCGCCACTCGCGGTCCACCTCGGCAGGCGAGAAGGGCGAGAAGAAGTCGACCGCGCTGAAGAGCACGCCGCGGCCGAGGCCGATCGGCTGACGGCCGACGGTGAGCTCGAGCACCGGCAGGTGGAGCGCGAAGTAGGCGCGGTCGATCTCGTGCCGGTGCGTGAAGGTGGGCGCATCGTCGACGATCACCCAGTCGAGCGCGCTGAGCCGGAAGGGCGGCGTCGAGGCGGCGGGCAAGAGGCCGACGCCGATCCCGGTGCCCGACGACGCGAGCGCCCGGTGCTCGTAGGCGACCTGCATCGTGAGGAAGTGCGTGACGCGCGCGTTCACCTCGAAGCGCAGGCGGAAGAGGGCGGCCCCGCCGATCTGCTCCATCCGCATCGGATCGTCGGGCGGGAAGGCGAGCAGCCAGCTGCCCTTGAGCGCGCTCCGCAGCGTCAGCCGGTACTCGCCGTCGTCGCTCTCGAAGAGGTCGCGGGCGGCCACGCGCTCGGGGGCGAGCCAGAGCAGCGCCGCGAGCGCGGCCAGAGCGGGCGCAGGGCGCCGCACTACCTCCTGCCCTTCTTCTTCTCGCGCCTCTTCGCTCCGGGCCTCCCGCCGATCCCGTGCACGACGATGTCGGCGAGCGTCGAGGCGAGCTGGTCGATCGTCCGGCCGGGGAGCAGGTGGTCGAGCAGCTTCGTGGACACGAAGCCGAGCGAGACGATGGCCTCCGCGCGGCGACGCTTCTCGGCCTCGCCGAGCCGGCCCGGGACCGCGTCCTCGACGAGGGTCATCACCATCTCGACGCCCTCGTCCATGCGCGTCGCCGCCTCCGCGTGCCCCGCGTCCTCGAGCGCGGCCACCAGCTCGGCGTCGCCGGCGAGCAGGCGAGAGACGAGCGGAAGGTCACGCGACGCCGTGAGCGCGAGCTCGATCCAGTAGCGGAGGCGCTCTTCCTTCGCGATGGTCCCGTCGAAGAAGCGGCCGATGCGCCCCTTCATCGAGGACTTCTCGAGGGCGACGGCGTGGATGAGCAGCTGCCCCTTGTTCTCGAAGTGGAGGTAGACGGTGCCCTTGGCGACCTCGGCCTTGCGCGCGACGTCGTCGATGCTCGTCTTGCGGTAGCCGTGCGTGAGGAAGAGCTCGTAAGCGGCGCGCAGGATGCGACGGCGCTTGCGGGCCGATGCGGACTGATCCGCGTCGTCGCCCAGCATCTCCCGGAAGCGGCGGTCGACCTCCTCCTTCGAGAACTGCATCTGGCGCCGCGTCGTCATTCGCGGCCGCCCTTTCGCTCGTCGCTGACGATCTTGCCGTCCTCGAGGGTCACGACGCGGTTCGCGTGCGCGACGATGCGCGGGTCGTGCGTGCTGAAGACGAACGTCGCGCCGTGCTCGGTGTGCAGGCGCTCCATGAGCTCCATGAGCTGCTCGGCGCTCTTGGTGTCGAGGTTCGCGGTCGGCTCGTCGGCGAGCACCAGCTGCGGGCGTGAGGCGATCGCGCGCGCGACGGCCACGCGCTGCTGCTGCCCGCCGCTCATCTCGCTCGGCCGTCGATCGGCGAGATCGCCGAGGCCGAGATCCTTCAGCACACCGAGCGCACGCTCGCGCCGCGCGCCCGCGCTCATCCCCTGCAGCTCGAGGACGAACTCGACGTTCTCCGCGGCGGTGAGCACCGGCACGAGGTTGTAGGCCTGGAAGACGAAACCGAGTTTCTCGAGCCTCAGGCGCGCGCGCTCGCTCTTGCCGAGGGCGCTCAGCTCGCGCCCGAGCACCACGACCTCGCCGCGCGTCGGCCGGTCCAGCGCGCCGAGCAGGTTGAGCAGCGTCGTCTTGCCGCTCCCGCTCGGCCCCACGAGCGCCATGAAGTCGCCCTCGCGGACCTCGAGCGAGAGGCCGCGCAGCGCGGGCACCTCGAGGTCGCCGGTCCGGAACGTCTTCTCGACGTCGGTCGCGGTCGCGAGCACGGAAGGGGAGGGTGTCTCGGTCATCGATCGACTCGCAGGGCGGCCGCCGGGTCCGTGCGGGACGCGAACCAGGCGGGGTAGATGGACGCGAGGACGGTCGCGACGAGCGAGAGCCCGAGCGCGGCCGGGACGATCCACGCGCCGAACGAGGGGTAGTACATCGGGTCGATCAGCACGCCGCCGAACGCGAGGCCGTCGCGGCTCTCTATCATCGACGCGATGTCGACCCCGGCCGTCGACCAGCGGTACGTGATCGGACCGGCCCACGCGAGCGCCGCGAGCGCGCCGGCGGTCCCGAGGAAGAGGCCCTCGGTGACCACGACGCGCACCAGCGCGGCGCCGCGCATGCCGAGCGCCGCGAGCACGGCGAACTCCTTGCGCCGCTCGAGCACGCCGGTGAGCTGCGCGCTCGCGACGCCGAGCAGGACCACGAGGAGCACCACGGTGATCGCGAAGTCGGTGAACACGCGGCCGCTGCGGATGCGGCTGCGGAACTCGGGCGACACCTCGAGCCACGTGAGCGTGTCGTCGCCGGGCGCGGTCCGCGCGGCGATCGCGCCCCGGCTCGCGTCGAGCGTCGCCACGTCGTCGAGCAGGATCGTGATCTCGCCGTAGCCGGGCCGCCCGGAGAGGCGCGCGACGTCGGCGAGCGAGACGTGCGCGATCGAGGCGTCGATGGGCCGGCTGCCCGTCGCGACGATCCCGACCACGACCAGGAGCGCGCTCTGCATCTCGCCCGACGCGTCGACGGCCGTCACCACCAGCTCGTCGTCCACGCGGGCGTGCAGGCGCTCGGCGATCGTGCGCCCGATGACGATCGCGCCTTCTTCCCCGGCGTTCAGGTAGCGGCCCTCCGTGAGGCCGCGCAGGTAGCGGAGCGCGCGCGGCTCGGTCTCGGAGTCCACGCCGGTGAGCATCACGTGCGAGGCGCGCGTGCCGAGCCCGAGCAGGCCGCCCACGCGCGCGCGCGGGGTCGCGACCGCCACGCCGGGGAGCGCGCGCACGCGCTCGAGCGTGCCCTCTCCGCTCGCCAGGCGCAGCGCCTCGTCGCGCCGCTCGTTCCAGCCGGCGGGCGCGATCCGCACATGACCGAGGCCGCCGCCCGCGAGCGCGTTGATGCTCATCGCGTCCTGCCCGCCGATCCACGAGAGAGAGACGAGGCCGATCCCGACGCCGAACGCGAGCCCCACGACCGAGAGGAGCGTCCGGCGGAAGTTCCGGCGCAGGCTGCGCAGCGCATAGCGCGTGGAGGTGCCGCCGATCACGAGCGCATCGCCTCCATCGGCTCGAGGCGCGCCGTGATCAGCGCCGGCCAGAGCGCGGAGGCGATCGACACGATGGTGACCCCGACGAAGCCGGCCACGACGTCGCCTGCGCGCAGGAAGGGGTGGAGCGCGCCGCTGAAGCTCACACCGAACGCGGCGATCTCCGTGCCGCGGTCGAGCACCTCGACGCCGGTGTGCCCGAGGTAGAGCACGAACGCGCCGCCGACGACGCTGCCGATCGTCACGCCCGAGAGGCCGAGCGCCACGGCTTCCAGGAGGATCATCGCGACCAGCCGCGCGGGGGTCGTCCCGAGCGAGAGCAGCATCCCGAGCTCGCGCCGGCGCTCGAAGGTCGCCATCAGCATCGTGTTCGCGACGCCCGCGGCGGCCGCGATGAACACGACCAGCAGCACCACGAAGCCGACCACGACCGTCGTCTCGATCGCCGCGGAGAGCTCCGGCGCCAGCTCGCGCCAGGGGAGCACCTCCAGGCCCTCGAGCGCAGGCAGCGCGCCGACCCGTGCAGCGAGCGCCGGCGCGTCCTCGCCCGAGCCGCTTCCGCGGATGGTGATCTCGTGCGCCATGTCCTCCATGCCGAACGTGTCCTGCGCGGTCGCGAGCGGGACGACGATGCCCGTGCGGTTCACCAGATCGACCGGCGTCGTGAGCACGCCGCCGACCGTCAAGAGATCGCTCGCGATCGATCCGTCGGCGCGCTGGCCGAGGATGGCGAGCTCGTCGCCCACGGCGATCCCCGCCTCGCGCGCGAGGCGCGAGCCCACGAGCACGGTGTGCGCGTGCGGGCGCGACGCGGGGTCGAGCCCGTCGAGCATCCCGCCGTGCGCCGACTCGACCTCGACGTCCACGCCGATGATCACGACGGCGTGGCCGTCGACCTCGCGCGCGGCGAGGGCAGGGGCGTAGATGCGCGCGTAGGCCTGCGCGACACCCTCGGTGCCGCGGATGGCCGCGAGGCGCTCCTCCACCCCATCGATCGCGAGGTCCGGCGCCTGCTCCTCGCGCCAGCCCGGCGCATGCACCTGCGCGTGGCCGATCAGCGGACCCGTGACGGCGTCGATCATCCACTCGTTGCGTCCGTTGAGGAACCCGTTGATCGCCAGCACGCCGGTCTGCGCGATGGCGATGGCGGCGAGCGCGATGGCCGTGCGCCGGCCGCTCCGGCCGAGGTTGCGCCAGGCGATACGAGGTGTGCTCCCCACGATCAGCGCCGCTGCTCGAGCTCGGTGAGCGAGAACGTGCTCTCGGGCACGTCGGCGTCGAAGTCCACGCTCAGGTAGCGCATCTCGGTGCGATGCCCCTCCTGATCCTGGGGCTCGAGCACCATGCGCGTGGGGATGCGGCGCCCGTCCATCTCGCGCACGTCCTCGAAGTGCATGACGCGGGCGAGCTCGAGGCGGCGATCGTAGTGACGCGCGACGAGCGGCAGCGTGCCCGTCTCGTCCACGACGAACTCGATGCGGCGCCAGAGCCCGACGACACCCTCGTGCGCCTCGTAGCGGATCAGCCACCCGGCCGGCGACTCGCTGTGCCCGACGACGGCCCCGTCGAAGTCACGGCGGTACGAGGTCGACTGCGTGAGGTCGTCGTTCGTGAGGTCGCTGCCCATCCAGCTCGACTGCATCATCGAGGGCGGGACACGGATCGTCCGCGAGATGCGCGGCATGTAGTTCCACAGGCTCCGGTCGACGCGCAGCGTGGCCGTCCCCTCGTCGCGCGCGGGCTGCTCGATCACGATCAGGGCGCGATCGGTCCCACGGGCCCAGCTGCGCACCCGCATCGTCCGCGTCTGTCGCGGCGTGACCATCGTGATCTCCATGCGCGAGATCGTCCCGCTCGACCGGAAGAGCTGGTCGAGGTGCGTGGTGATCGCCTCGAGCGTCGGCGGCGTGGCGGACGCGGTCGGCGGCGTGGCCTGAGCGCCGGCGCGTGCCGCGACGAGGGCCAGGATGAGGACGGCGATCCGAACCGAGGCGTGGCTCATCCGACCCTCCGCTGAGCGAACTGACCGAACATGCCATTTCGGTCAGTCGGCGCAAGAGGTCGGAATCGGCGAGCGTCCGGCTGCGGGTCGGTGGTCGCGGTGCGCGGGCGTCAACCCGGCGGGTCGGGCACCGGATAGGAGGTCGCCTGCAGCGGCACGCCCACGTCCTCGTACGCGACGTCCACGTGCAGCCGCTCGACGTCGTAGCCCGGCACCTGAACGCAGGCGCCCACGTCGGCGTGCCGCACCACGCCGTGCGCCAGGTCGAGGCCGGGGACGTTGCCCGTCGCGAACGCGTCGCTCACGAGGGCGCCACAGAGCGCGACGTTCGAGATCTCGAAGCCGCTCACGCTGACCTGGCCGCCTGCGTACGCGACGATGCCGAAGCCTCCCGACATGTCGGCGCAGGCGGGCGTGCAGGCGCTCGGCTCGACGCCGTCGATCACCAGCTCCTGCGCCGTGAGGCGCGAGTCACCGAACGCTCCGGCGCCCATCAGGCGCGAGGCCTCGATCCGCGTGCGCGTGAGGACGAGCTCGCCTCCCTGCTCGGTCCACGCGCCGATGCCGAGGCGTCCGGCCCCGTCGGGGCGCGTGCGCCGTACGACGCAGTCGCTGATCTCGAGGCGCGTCCCGGCGTGGAGCGAGAGCAGGCCCACCTCCGTCGAGTCCTCGACGAGCGCGTGTGCGACGACGACGTGCGCGCCGCTCTGCGCCGCGATTCCCCGACCGGAGCTGCCGTCGGCGGGCGCGCGCGTGTCGCGCACCGTGAGGTGCTGCACGTCGAGCGAGGTGCCCGCGACCGAGGCGAAGACTGCCGTGGAGTACGAGCCCTCGACGCTCGCGCGCGTGACCGAGAGCGCTGCGGCGTCCTCCACCCCGATGCCGCGTCCTGCGCCATCCGTCGCCGAGGGGCGCGTGCCCGTGACCGCGAGATCTTCGGCCGTCGCGTGGGTGCCGGCGCCGCTCACGAAGAGCGAGATCTCGGCGTTCCGCTCGAGCCGCACACCGCGCAGCGTCGCGCCGGCCCCGGAGCCGACCTCGATCCCACGTCCCTCGGTGCCGTCCGGAAGCGGCACCGTGTCGCGGACCACGAGCCCCGTGGCGTCCAGCGTGGCGAGGGGCCCCGCGGCGAACACACCGAGCGCGTGGCTGTGCGTCACGACGACGCGGCGGACGGTCAGCGTCGCGTCCTCGACGTGCATGCCGTCGCCGAGCTCGCCTGCCGGATCGAGGCGGGTCTCGGCGATCCGCGCGTCCTCGAGGTCGGCTGACGCGCCGCCGAGCACGAAGAGACCGTCCTTCGTCGCTTGCTCGATCGCCGCGCGAGCCAGGACGAGCGTCGCGTGGTCGTCGACGAGCACGCCGATGCCTCCCTCTCCGGTCGTGCCGGGCTCGATCGAGACGACGGCGAGGTCGGACGCGTCGAGCCGCGTGCCGGCACCGACGACCGCGATGCCCGCCTCCTGCGCCATGGTGACCGCGACGTGCGAGAGCGTGACCTGTGCGCCGTCCTGGACCTGCACCCCACGACCGCCGCCCGAGGCGATGGCGCGCACCGAAGCGACGACGACGCCGTGCCCGGTCAACGTGCCCGACGCCACGTAGAGCCCGACGAGCTGCGCGCCGCGCACGACGACGCCGTCGAGCGTCGTGTCGCCCCCGGTCACGACGATGCCTGGGCGCGCCGCGTCGACGATCGAGACATCGCGGATCGACACGCCGCTCGCGCCGCTCGTCAGCACGCCGCTCCCGCTGCTCGGGGCGCTCGCCGTGAGCACCGTGCGCGCGGCGCATGCGCCCACGAGGGACTGTCCGTCCCTCAGGGTGATCGCACCGTCGTACGAGCCGCCGGCCACTGCGATCACGGCGCCCGCCGGTGCAACGAGCGTGGCGTCCCCGAGCGTCGTGAGGGCGCTCCCTCGGCTCGATCCGTCCCCGCCCGGGGCCGCGTCGTCGTCGACGTAGACGATCGGCCGGTCGGTGGGCAACGCCGCGGGCCAGCCGTCGGGCGGGCACGCGCTGCCGGCGGGCTCGCAGCCCGCACCGCCGGGCACGTGCAGCTCGTCGAGCACGCAGTCCGCCCGTCCGCTCGTCGGCCAGGGATCGCAGCTGACGAGCCCCGACTCCTCGGTCACCTCGCGCCAGCCGCGCGGGCAGGGCCCGAGCACGGGCGCGGCCGGTAGGGTCGCGACCGCGACACCGGCGTCCGACGTCGTCATCGGCGCCGGCGGCGCTTCGCACGCCGCGACCAGCACCGCCGTCACCAGCGCGACCATCGCGGTCCGCGCCCGGTGCCCTCGAGCTGTCGTGACCACGTCCACGATGGTTCGCCCCTCGACCAGCGTCTCGGAACGGGCCGGACGGGTCAAGGACGGTCGAGGGCGCGCCCGCGCGCCGCGGCCTACTGGATGCGCCGGATCACGTGGTTGGCGTCGGACACGAAGAGCGAGTGGCTCGGGTGGTGGTACGCGATGCCCCAGGGGCTCGCGAACGCGGCCGCGACACCGACGGCGTCGACGTAGCCGCCCGTCGACATCGGGGCCGTGTCGACCATCCCCGCGAGGGTCGTGACGGATCCGCTCGCGAGCACGCCCTGACGGACGGTGTGCGCGTCGAACTCGACGAAGTAGATGCTGCCTCCGTCAGCGGTGATCCCGCGTGGTCGGAAGATCCGCGCCGCCGTGCCGACTCCATCGAGGTACATCCGCATTCCGCGCACGCCGGCGAAGGTCGTCACGGCGAACGTCGTCGCGTTCATCGCGCGGAGGGTCTCCCCGTTCGTGTCGGAGATGTAGAGCATGCCGGAGTTGTCCGAGACGATGTAGCGCGGGCTCGTGAAGCGCGCCGCGCTCCCCGTTCCATCGGCTCCCCCCGTCGCGTACGGCATGCCGGCGACCGTCGTCACGTCGCCGCTCGCGGGATCGAGGCGCCGGATCACGGCCGCCGCGGTGTCGACGATCCAGAGGTAGCCGCCGAACCACGTCAGTCCGCGCACGTCGGCGAAGCTCGCCGTCCCCGGCGCGCCGTCGTGGAACGTCGCCGCGTTGGTGGCCGCCATGCCCGAGTGGATCGTCGTGACGGTGTGGGGAGGCGCGGTCGCGATCGACTGGATCACGTTGCCTCCCGCGACCCAGACGGTGTCGACGCCGTTGGTGGCGATGCCGCCCGAGCCGCCGATCGGGGCGATCGTGGTGACCATCGCCGTCGCGATCTCGATCCGACGCAGCACCGCGCCCGGCGTGCCGCCCATGCCGGGCTGCTCGGCCATCCAGAGGTACTGCGCGTCGGTGGTCAACACGCCGCTCGACGTGAAGCTCGCGGCCGCTCCCGTCCCGTCGGCGCGCCCGATCGTCCCGGACGAGCCCGCGAACGTCGTGACGGTGTCGGTCAGGTTGCACGTCGGATTGCACGCGTCGCCGCCGCTCGTGTTGCCGTCGTCGCAGCGCTCGCCAGGGTCCGTCGTGCCGTTCCCGCAGAGCGGGCTCGAAGGCTCGAGCTGGCAAGCCGCGTCGCAGCCGTCGCCCGAGCGCGTGTTGCCGTCGTCGCACTCCTCGCTCGCGGCGATCTCCCAGGCTCCGTTGCCGCAGGTCACGGGCGCCTCGAGGCGGCAGACCGCGTCGCAGCCGTCGCCGGGCGCGGTGCCGCCGTCGTCGCACTGCTCACCCATCGTCCGGTCGACGACGCCGTCGCCGCAGCGGCTCGAGAGCTCGAGCATGCACGTCGCGTCGCATCCGTCGCCGGCTCGGGTGTTTCCGTCGTCGCACTGCTCCGGCGCGGTTCGCGTGCCGTCGCCGCAGCCGGGTCCAGCGTCGGGCGGTGGGACGCCGGTGTCGGCTGGCGGCACGCCCGTGTCGGCCGGCGGCACGCCCGTGTCGGCTGGCGGCACGCCCGTGTCGGCTGGCGGCACGCCCGTGTCCGAACCGGCGCTCGTCTCGCTCGAGCACGCCACGCCGACGACCACCCAGAGCGCGCAAGCCAACGACGCACGTGCCGACATGTCGACCTCCCGAAGTGAAGAGCCCCGAGCGCCATGGTGCGCGGGCCTCGCCCCACGAAGCAAGCGGCGTGCGGACGCTCTATCATCGCGCGCATGGCCGACCCGGCGCTCCTCCCGCTGCTGCGCGCGCTGGCGCGGCGCTTTCCGACGGTCAACGCGGCGCTCGCGGAGATCGGGCACCTCGAGGCGGTGCTCACGCTGCCCAAGGGCACGGTGCACGTCGTGTCGGACGTCCACGGCGAGTACCGCAAGCTCCGGCACATCATCCACAACGCGTCGGGCACGCTGCGCCCGCTCGTCGAGTCGCTCTTCGCGGGCCGGCTCGATCCGGGCGAGCTGCGCGCGCTCCTCGCGCTGGTGTACTACCCGCGCGAGACGTACGCGCGGCTGCGGCCGGCCGACGCGGAGCAGCGGATGGACTTCGTCGCGCGCGCGGTCGAGCGCGAGGTGGAGATCCTGCGCGCGCTCTCGCGCCGCCACAGCCGGCGCCACGTGGAGAAGGTCTACCCGCCGCCCTTCGTCGGGACCCTGCGCGAGCTGGTCGCGAGCCGCGAGCCGGAGAGCGGGCGCGGGCCCTTCCACGCGGGGCTCGTCGGACCGCTCGTCCGCGCCGGGCGCGAGATCGAGCTCCTGCGCGCGCTCGCGCACACGATCCGCAACCTCTCGGTCGAGGAGGTCGTGGTCGCGGGCGATCTCGGCGATCGCGGGCCGCGCATCGATCGGGTGATCGACGCGCTCATGCGCCAGCGCAGCGTGTCGGTCGTGTGGGGCAACCACGACGCGAGCTGGATGGGCGCCTGCCTCGGTAGCGAGGCGCTCATCGCCACCGTGCTCCGGGTCTCGCTCCGCTACAGGCGCCTCTCGCAGCTCGAAGAGGGCTACGGGATCACGATGGCGCCCGTCGAGAGGCTCGCGCGCACCTTGTACGACGGTGATCCGGCGGAGCACTTCGCGGTGAAGGGCGAGGGGCTGCGCGATCGGACGCTGATGAACCGCATGCAGAAGGCCATGGCCGTGCTGCAGCTCAAGCTGGAGGGGCAGCTGATCTCGCGGCACCCCGAGTGGGGGCTCGACGCGCGCTGTGTGCTCTCGCGGATCGATCCCGGGACGCGCACGGTGACGATCGAGGGCCGGACCCACCCGCTGCTCGACGCGCACCTGCCGACCATCGACTGGCGCGACCCGCACGCGCTGCATCCCGAGGAGGCCGCGTGCATGGCGAGGCTCGTCGAGTCGTTCCGCGCCAGCAGCGCGCTCTGGTCGCAGATGCGCTGGGTCGAGCGGCACGGGTCGATGTGCTTGCGGCGTGACCGCGCGCTGATCTTCCACGGCTGCCTGCCGGTCGACGACGCCGGCGTTCCCCTCTCCATCCCGATCGGAGGTGCGCCGCGGAGCGGGCGCGCCCTCTTCGACGCGCTCGAGCACGAGGTTCGCAGGGCGTTCCGCGACGCGGCGGCGGGCTCCCCCGCGCAGGAGCAGCTCGACTGGTTCTGGTACTTGTGGTCGGGGCCGGTCTCGCCCCTCTTCGGCAAGGACAAGATGGCGACCTTCGAGACCTGCTTCGTCGCCGATCGCGCCACGCACGCCGAGCACAAGAACGCGTACTTCAAGCGCATCCACGAGGTCGATTTCTGTCGGACGGTGCTCGCGGAGCTCGGCGGCGATCCCGATCGCGGGCTCATCGTGAACGGACACGTGCCGGTGAAGCTCGACGCGGGAGAGTCGCCGCTGAAGCGCTCGGGTCGAGCGGTGACGATCGACGGCGCGTTCTCCGAGGCCTACGGAGACAAGGGCTACACGCTGATCCTCGATGCGAGCGGGACGCGCCTGGCGCAGCACCACCACTTCGAGTCGATCGAGGAGGCCGTGGAGCGCGGTGCCGACATCATCCCGACGGTCGAGGAGCTCGAGCGCTGGGACGTCCCGCGCACGATCGGCGAGACGGAGACCGGCGTGGCCCTGCGCCACGAGATCGCCGCGCTCGAGGCGCTCGTGTCCGCCTTCGAGTCGCACGCGCTGCCGGAAGGCGCGTGAGCAGGGGACGGCATCCGCCGCGCGCCCGACACGATGCCGCCGCTCCGCTCGCCCCGCGGTCGATCAACCGATGGTCGGGGCACCCGTGAGCTCGGTCGCGCGCTGCCAGAGGCGCGCGTTCGTCACCGGGTCGGTCGCCCGAGGCACGAGCTCGGACTCCACCAT
The DNA here is from genome assembly GCA_044220955.1 of Sandaracinaceae bacterium. Classification (GTDB taxonomy): domain Bacteria; phylum Myxococcota_A; class Polyangia; order Polyangiales; family Sandaracinaceae; genus JBBSAT01. Next base: position 17,602 of record JBGAQA010000047.1, on the reverse strand, counting down.
CCGATCGAAGAAGCGACCGCTCACGCCCTCGACCTCGGGGGCGCCGACGAGATGTACGACGGGCTGCGCTCCCTCGCGCGCATCGACGAAGACCGGGCGCGCGACGGTGGCGACCATCAGCTTGGCCCACCACGGCGCGTGATCCAGCGCGTGGGTCCGGACGGCGCCCGGATGCACCGCGTTGGCGGTGCACTCGGCCGCAGGGATGCGACGCGCGAGCTCGACGCAGAACGCGACCCGCGCGAGCTGCGCCTGCGCGTTGACGGCCCCCATCTCCCACGGACGCCGCTCGAACATGAGGTCGCTCAGGTCGAGCACGCCGTGCCGGTGATAGATCCCCGCGAGGTTCACCACGCGTCCGGCGCGCCCCCCGTCGCGCGCGCGCAGGTGCGGCAAGAGGAGCGTCGTGAGCAGGAAGGGACCGAGGAAGGCCACCGCGAGCAGGTGCTCGAAGCCGTCTTCCGTCACCTCGTGCTTGTCGGGCACCACCGCGGCGTCGTTCACGAGGGCGTCGACGCGCGGGAATCGGGCGACCAGGGCGCTCGCGAACGCGCGCACCGAGCGCAGCGACGCGAGGTCGCACACCATGGGGACGAGCTCACCCGAGACCGGTCCGCTCGCGCGGATGCGCGCCGCGGCGTCCTCTCCACGCTCGATGCGCCGGCATGCCATCACGACCGTGTTGCCGAGGCGGGCCAGCTCGGCGCACGTCGCCTCGCCGATCCCGGAGGTCGATCCGGTCACGATGCAGATGCGGGGCTCCACGTGCTCTGGCTAAGCACGACGACGGCGGGCGCCACTCGGGCCGGGCCGCCCGTCGCGTGGCTGGCTCGCGGCCGGCCGGTGTAGCCTCCTCGTCGTGGACGAAGGCCTGCCGCCCGAGATCGCCGCGTGGCGCGCCGAGGGGCTCGACCTGCGCGTCGGGGCTCACCGGATCTTCGCGCGTGTGACGGGACCGCGTGACGCGGCCGCGCGCCGCACGCTGCTCGTGGTGCACGGCTTCCCCGAGTCGTCGCTCTCGTTCCGGCACGTCGCCGCCGCGCTCGCGAGCCACTTCGAGCGCGTGGTGCTCGTCGACCTGCTCGGCTTCGGGCTGAGCGACAAGCCCCGTGATCACTCGTACTCGCTCTTCGAGCAGACCGACGTGCTGCTCGAGGCGTGGCGCGCGCTCGGCGTACGCGGTGGACACCTGCTCGGCCACGACATGGGCGACACCATCGTCACCGAGCTCGTCGCGCGCCGCGAGCGGGGTCTTCTGCCGGCGTGGCTCGACGGCGACTTCGCGAGCCTCACGTTCACCGACGGGAACATGGTGATGGAGCGCGCGAGGCTTCGGCTCGGGCAGCGCCTGCTGCGCGTGCCCTACGTCGGCGCGCTCCTCGGTCGGGCCGGCAGCTACGCGGTGTTCCGGCAGCAGGTGCGGAGCGCGAGCGGCGCGTCCATGCCCGAGCGCGACGTCGAGCTGATGTGGGCTCTGTTGCGCCATGGTGGCGGGCAGCGCGTGCAGCACCGCATCATCGGCTACCTCGACGAGCGCGAGCGCTTCCAGAACGTGCGCTGGTTGCCCGCGCTCCGGCACTCGGCGCTGCCGGTGCACCTCTGCTGGGGCAAGACCGATCGCGTGTCGCCCCCCGCCGTCGCCGAGCACCTCCACGCCGAGGTCTGTCCCCGCGCGACGCTGAGCTGGCTGCCGAGGGCCGGGCACTTCTGTCAGCAAGAGGATCCGGCCGGCTGGAGCGCGGCGGTGCTCGCGTTCTTCGAGCGACTCGCCTGAGGCGGGCCCGCAGGAATACGCTGGCGTCATGCGCACGACCTCGACGTCCCCGATCCTGTTCGCCTCGCTCGCGCTCGCGCTCTTCGTGGCGCCGCCACGTGCGTTCGCTGCGATCGGAGACGAGAGCCTCGGCGTGAACGTGCACCTGCCGGCCGACGACGTGCTCGACATGTGCGTCGACCTCGGCGTGCCGTGGATCCGCATCGACGCCAACTGGCGCGACGTCCACACGGGACCGGGCGCCTTCCAGTTCAGCGACGTCGACCGCGTGGTCGACCACGCGCGGACGCGGGGCCTGTCCGTCTACATGACGCTCGCGTACACGCCCGACTGGGTCGCCCGGGTCCCCCGCACGCGCAGCGACTCGTACGGCGGCAACGACGAGCCGGCCACGAGCACCGAGTGGGTCGCGTTCGTCGAGGCGACGGTCGCCCGCTACTCCGCGCGCGGCGTCACGCACTTCGGCCTCTGGAACGAGCCGAACCTGGACGGCTTCTGGGAGTCCGCGGCGGGCGTCGACGCGTACGTCGATCGCATCCTGATTCCCGGCGCGGACGCGGTGAACCGCGCCTGCGCGAGCTGCCTCGTGCTCGGCCCGGACATCGCGCACGTGGGCAACTACGACGTCTTCCTCGGCCAGGTGCTGACGCGGGCCGGCAGCCGCTTCGACATCCTCACGCACCACATCTACAACGGATGGCCCGAGACGGGCACGAGCATCGCCGACGGCGATCGCTTCCTCGAGGCGCTGGAGATGCGCCGCTTCCCCTTCACGCGCGCGAGCCTGCGCGAGGTGCTCGACGCGCACGGCTACACGGGCGAGGTCTGGATCACCGAGACGGGCTATCGCGCCACGCCTGGGGACGCGGCCGCGGAGGCGCGGCAGGCGACGTACGTGCGCCGCGTGATGGAGGAGCAGCTCGCGCGCGCGTGGTGGACCAACACGTTCTTCTACGAGATCACCGACTGCGGCGTGGACGACCCGAGCTGCACGATCGACGGCTTCGGGATCACCCGCGGCACCCGCGGCCTCCCGCGCACGTTCCCCGCGGACTACCGCGAGAAGCCCTCGTACCTGGAGATCCGGGGCTTCGTGGACGCGCACCCCGAGATCACGGGGAGCGCTCCGCCGCCCGAGTGCGCCAACGGGCTGGACGACGACGGCGACCGGCGCATCGACTCCGAGGATCGCGGCTGCGTCGACGGGCTCGACACGGACGAGTCCGACGACCCGGCGCGCGTTCGCTTCGAGGCGCTGCCGGTCCCCTCGGGCGGCATCACGGTCGACGGCTCGCTCGGCGAGTGGGACGCGGGCGGCGAGGTCGTGCTCGGCGGCGGCGCGTGGATCGGCATCGTCGCGCACGGCGGCGACGCGGATCTCTCGGTCGTCGCGCGCGCGCGCTGGGAGGCGGGCGCGCTCTACCTCGGCGTCGAGGCCCACGACGACGCGCACGTGGCCGACGACCCCGACGACCAGCTCTATCTCGGCGACTCGCTGCAGCTCGCGCTCGACGTGGACTCCTCGCGCACGCCGGGGGCGTACGACGCCGACGATCACGAGCTGAACTTCGCCCTCGCGCGGAGCGCCACCCGGGCGTACCGCTTCCACGGCACGGGCGACTCGTCGTGGACGGCGGTGGTGGCACGCGCCGGATCGACCACGACCTACGAGGTGCGCCTGCCGGGCTCGGTGCTCGGCGGCGCGGCGCTCGCGGACGGCACCACGATGGGCTTCACGTTCCTCGTGAACGACGACGACGGCGCGACCACGTCGGACGGAACGGGGCGCGAGGGCTGGATCGAGCTCACGCCCGGCATCGGTCGCGGCAAGGATCCCTACGCGTTCGGCGATCTCGCGCTCGTCGGGATGGCGACGCCGGGGACCGACGCGGGCATGCCAGGCGCGGACACGGGCATGCCAGGCGCGGACGCCGGCGTCTCGCCGGGAGCCGATGGCGGGATGGGCGACGACGCCGCTGCCGCGATCGACGCGGGGCGGCTCGGGCGGACGGTGGGGTCGGGGTGCGGGTGCGTGGTCGTCTCGCCGACGAGCGCGCCAGGCGGGCCGCTCGTCGCGGCGCTCGCGATCGCCCTCGCCTTGGTCCGCGCTCGCCGCGCTCGGCCGGGCCCGAGCGCCGGCTGAGCGTCGGCGGCGGCTACGCGCTCTTCTGCGCGAGCACGACCTTGTACGTGTCGCCGCGCGTGGACATGTCGTCGTAGAGGCGGGTGCCGGGGTGGCGGCACAGGTTCTTCATCGCGAGCGCCGCCTCCGTGCGCTTGCGGGGGCCGTACACGGGAACGCGGAACGCGGGGAACTTCGCCAGCGCCTGGTCGATGTACGCCTCGATCCGCGCGGCGTCTTCGTCCCGCGCGCGCACGCCCTCGGCGGTCACGTCCTGCACGTCGACGACCTTGAGGCCGATCGACTCCATGAAGTCGAACGAGGGCTGCCACGCCTTGTCGGGGATGGCGTTGCCCCAGGTGAGGAAGCCGCCCGGCTTGAGGATCCGGCGCGCGGAGCGGAAGAACTTCCGGTCCTCCTCGGTCATCACCTCGCCCTGGTCGGTCACGTGCGTCTCGCAGACGGCGACGATGTCGGCGACCGCGTCGTCGATGGGCAGCTTGGTCGCGTCGGCACGCGTCGCCACGAGGCGGTGGCTGTGGCGGGGGACGAACTTCTTGCGGCACGTGGAGACGCCCGCGAACTGCATGTCGACGGCTTCGTAGGTGCACGTCGGCAAGGTCACGCCGCACGTCAGGTCCGCGCCCGCGCCGGTGCCGCACCCCATCTCGACGATGTGGACGCGGCCGTTCTTCTCCCGGGCGAGCTTCTGGATCGGGGCGAAGTGGTAGAGCCCGGTGTAGGCGTTCTTCCCGAAGCGCTGGGGATCGTCGGAGGCGACGGGGGGCTTGCCCCAGCGCTCGGGCCACGCGTAGCCCCACGTGTTGAACGTGAACTCGTAGGGGATGCCGAGGTCGCTCTCGACGGTTCCGACGTTGCGGTAGACGGAATAGAGGAGCGAGTACACCGACTGCTTGGTGTAGTCCTCCTCGGCGACGTGTCCGTTCGAGGTGGAGACCTTCGCCGCGGGCTCGAACGGGCTGCTCATCACCCACGCGGCGATGATCCCCTGGAGCTGGCGCATCGAGTAGCTGGCTTCTTCGCTGAGGTGCGTGAAAATATCCATGGGTCTGGGGGGCTCCGGGGGTAAGCCGCGCAGGATAGGGGACGCTGGGCCTCGCGTCGATCGACGCGCCGGGCGCCGCGGCGCTTCGCCGCCGTGGTTGCTCGAGCGCAATGCTCGTTCGGTCGAGGCGCGAGCGCGCCGCTTCCGCCCTCGCGTCAGAGGTTTCCGCTCGCCGTCACGAGCGCGCCCGGCGTGAAGCTCGGGAACGTCTGCCTGAACGTCGAGCCGTCCGCGCCGACCACGTCGAGCGTGAAGGCGCCCTCGCCGAAGCCGCCTGCATCGGTGAACGTGCCGTCGCCGCCCTGCCTCAGATCGATCGGCGCCGGGTGGTTCGTGCTCGTCACCGAGACGTGGTCGATCGCGACGCGCGGGTTCCGGATCCAGAAGCTCGTCCACCAGACGTTCGCGCCGGTCTGGAACTGCACGTAGAGGGGCGCGGTCGTCGGGCAGGTGACGAGCTGCCAGCGCATCGCGCGCGGATACTCGCCCGCGTTCAGCATGGCGTAGGCCTCTGGGCTGAGATCGACGTCTCCCGGCCCCATCGTGTCGCCGTACGTGACCACGCGCGCGACGAGCGCGCGGCCCATCGCCGTGGTGATGCGGATGCACGCGTCGCAGAAGTCGCCGGCGCCGGCGCCGTTGCTCACTCCGGCGAGCAGCGGGCCCTCGATGGACTGGATCTCGGCGGGGTAGGGCGAACAGGCGTTGTGCCAGGTGCTCTCCGCCCAGTCGACGGGGCCGAGGTTGTACTGCCCGTCGTGGGTCGTGCCGAACGACGAGAGCGCCCCGGCGTCGCTCGTCGGCGTGCCGCTCCCTCCGCCACAGCCGCTCGCGAGCAACAGAGCGGGCAGGATGGTGAGGGCGACGCGGCGGACCACGGACCGAGGGTAGCGCAGGCCGGCGGTTCCGCCGTCGATCGCGTCCTGCGGGCCCAGGTGCCACGGACGACGGGAGGCGCTCTCGGCGCGTCCGGTCAGGGCGCCGGGGCCGCGCCCGGCGTGCCGAAGACCACGCGCACCGCCTCGGTCGAGTAGAGCGTGGCGCCGTCGCCGAGCTGACCGCTCGCGTCCGAGCCCCAGCACACGACGCCGTCGGTCACGACCGCGCAGGTGTGGGTGTTGCCCGCGGCGATCGCGCTCGCGCTGACGTTCGCGACGGGCGTCGGGTGCGGCCGATCGTCCTGCCCCTCGAGCCCGACCTGGCCCCAGCGGTTCGCGCCCCAGCAGTAGACGGCGCCGCCCTCGGTGCGCCCGCACGTGTGCGCCACGCCCGCCGTGATCTCGACGATGCTCGCGATGCCCGCGATCTGGAGCGGGATGAGGGAGCGCAGCGACGTGCCGTTGCCGAGCTGGCCGTCGCGGCCGCTCCCCCAGCACGACACGGCCCCGTTCACGTGCGTGACGCACGTGTGCACGAGCCCGGCCGCGATGGCGCGCGCATCGGTGATCGCCGCGACGTCGACCGGGGCGCTGCGGTCCTGCTCTGCGCCGTCGCCCAGCTGGCCGAAGCTCCCGGCTCCCCAGCAGCGCACGTGTCCGCTCGCGAGCACCGCGCACGCGTGCTGATCACCGGCCGCGATCGCGACCGCGTCCTCGATGCCCGAGACGCGCGCCGGCGTCGGATCACTCGCCGCCTCGCCGCGGCCGAGCTCGCCGTGCGTGCCCTCGCCCCAGCAGGCGACGTGCCCGTCGGTCTCGAGCGCACAGCCGAAGCGCGTCCCGAGCGCCGCCGCGCGCACGCCGCTCGCGATGGTGCGTGGCTCGCGCTCGACGCGTGCATCGGGGCCGCGTCCCCAGCACGCGAGCGATCCGCCGCGGATGGCGCACGCACGGCTGGCGCCGAGGACGAGCTCGTCGGGGGAGGAGACGACGCTCATCGCGACGGGCGTCGAGCGCAGGGTGGTCGAGACGTCGCCGTCGCCGAGCTGTCCGAACGCGTCGTCGCCCCAGCAGCGCCAGCGTCCGTCGACGAGCGCGCACGTGTCGTCCCCGGCTGCCCGGAGAGCGCTGGCGTGCGCGACGCCCACGACGCGGGCGGGCGACTCGTGCACCACGGCCCGCCCGTCCCCCAGCTGGCCGAAGCTGCTCGACCCCCAGCAGAGGATCTGGCCGCGGTCGTCGAGCACGCAACTGAACGCTGCACCCGTCGCGAGCTGGGTGCCCGTCGTTCGCGCGCGGGCAGGCGCGACGCGGTCGTCGAGGGTCGCGTCGCCGAGCTGGCCATGGTCGTTCCGGCCCCAGCAGCGCACCTCGCTCGAGTCGAGGCGCGCGCAGGTGTGCGCGCCGCCGGCGTCGATCTCGAGCACGCCGGCGAGGTCGGCGACGTCGGCAGGCGTCGCGCGCGACGTGCGCGTTCCGTCGCCGAGCTGCCCCGAGCCGCCCGCGCCCCAGCACGCGACGAACCCGGTCCCGTGGCGCGCGCAGCTGTGGCTCGCGCCGAGCGCGAGCTCGACCGCGTCCGAGAGACCCGGCACGGGCACGGGGTGCGAGAGCGCCGGGCGCCCGCCCGCCTCGCCGAGCTGCCCTTCCGATCCGTCGCCCCAGCAGAGCACCGCTCCCACGCGCGTTCGCGCGCAGGTGTGCGCGCCGCCCGCGCGCACCTCGACCACGTCCGCCAGCCCTCCGACCTCGACGGGCGCCGGCGAGAGCGCGTCCGGTCCGCCGAGCCCGCCGCGGCCGAGCTGACCGTGCAGATCGTCGCCCCAGCACCACACGCTGCCGCCTCGCCGCAGCGCACAGGTGTGGCCCTCACCCGCGGTGATCTGCGTGGCGTCGTCGATGCCGACGACGGCCGTCGGCTCGAGCGCCGGCTCGGCGTCTCCGCTCCCGCCGCCGTCGCCGATCTGGCCACGCTGGCGAGAGCCCCAGCACAGGACGCGGCCGTCCTGCACGCGCGCGCACGTGTGCGAGCCGCCCGCCGCGAGCTCCTCGACGCCGCTCAGGCCGGGGACGACGACGGGCGTCGTGCGCACGACGCGGAGGCCGTCGCCGAGCTGCCCCTCGGCACCGTTTCCCCAGCACGACACGGTGCCGCCCTCGTGGCGCGCGCACGCGTGCTCGCTGCCGAGCGTGATGGCGTGGACGCGTGCCTCGACGAGCGGCGTCGTGGAGCGCGCGGGCGGCGCCCCGCCGCAGCCGAGAGCGAGCGCGAGACCGAGGACCGAGATGCGCGATCTTGAGGACATGATGGCTGGAGCTAGGCACCGGCCCGACCCGCGCAACGTGGCGCCTCACGCGGGCGGGTCGCCGCCCAGGTCGATCCCGGCGCGCCGCGCCAGCTCGTTCTCGATGAGCTCGTGCAGCCCGCCGGCCACCTCGCGCCGGAAGCGCTTCACCGCCGCCACGTCGTCGGCGCACGACGCGGCGGGCGGCGCGATCGGCTCCCCGACGACGAACGTCACGTGGGCCAGGTGCGGGATCGGGAGCACGCGCGACGGGAACGGGATGGGGAGGTCGCGTCCGGTCCAGCGGCGACCACGCCGGTAGGCGTCGCCCACGAAGTCGAAGAGCTCGTCGGTCCCGACCGACGCGACCGGCACGATGGGCGCCTGGTGCCGGATCGCCGCGCGCACGAAGCCGTAGCGTCGCCCCCAGAGCAGCTGGTAGCGCAAGGTCGCCGGCTTCACCGCCTCGCGGAGCCCTCCGGGCAGGACGATGACCTGCTGATCGCGGGCGAGGAGGCGATCGACGTTGTCCTGCGTACCGTCGACCGTGCCCACCGCGGCTGCGATGCGGCGCAGGAACGGGACGCGCCACCAGAGGTGCTCGCCCAGCGCCCAGAGCGGCTCGTGCCGTGCGCGCCAGTGCGCCGCCATGAGGAACGCCACGTCCCAGCCGAACGCGTGGTTCGCCACGAGCAGCGCGCGCGTGCGCGGGACGTTCTCGAGCCCGCGGATGTCCAGCTTCAGCGCGCGTCCGACCCGATCGATGCGGCGAAACGTGCGCTCCGCCACCTCCGGGTCGAACGCCACGAACGCGTCGTGCTGCTCGGCCCGGAATCCGTCGATCGCCACGAGGTGCAGCTACGCGCGACCGGCCCCGGATCAAGGTGAACGTCAGGGCCGGCTGTCCAGCGTCACGCCGAGCGAGAGCGCGAAGAAGTGCAGCCAGTTCCGCTGGAAGCCGTCGTTCGTCGGTCCCGGGTCGCCCGCGCCCCCTGCGCCTCCTCCGATGTACCGGGCGCTGAGGTAGGCGTCGACGTGAGGGACGACGCGCCAGCCGAGTCGGAGGCTGGCGTCGACGATCGCGCCCTCGACGTTGTTGTCGCTCCCGTTGAGGCCGGGGATGAACGCGTAGAAGCCGTCGACGTCGAACGCGAAGAACCAGTCGCTCGCGATCGGGAAGCGCCCACGCGCACGGAGCAGCGGCACCGGACCGACGTCCTCGCGCGATCGATACTGCGTGCCGTCGACGCTCCGGAACTGGATCGTCGCGTTGCGGATCTGCACGCCCAGCCCGAACGCGAGCTCCTCGCGCGGATCCGACAGGACGTCGAACGCCCAGCCCAGCCGGTAGAAGGGGAAGCCGTACCGGGCGCGTACGGGCGTGCCCGCGGCGAAGTCGAGGCCGTCGATCCGGAGCGTCCGCCCCAGCACGGCTTGCGACTCGATGTCGATCGGCTGGTAGACGAGCGTGATCAGGTGCTGGCGCCAGATGTCGAAGTCCGCCTGGACGCGGAGATAGAGGTACAGGTTCGACTGGGCGAGATCGCTCGGGTAGTCGATGCGCGTTCCGTCGCGGCCGAGCGTGATCTCGTTGCCCAGCACGGAGAGGAAGCCGAGGTCGACGCTCGCGCGCGCCCCGAACTCGGGCTCGCGTGTCGTCGTCGTCGCCTCGTCCGTGGACTGGGCGAGCGCCGTCGCGGGGAGCGAGGCGAGAAGGAGGAGCGTCGCGAGCGTCGAGTGCTTCATCGTCGTCTCCGTCTCAGAGGGTCGCCGGCACGAGCACCGCGTCGATCACGTGCACGACGCCGTTGGTGACGACCACGTCGGTCACGACGATTCGCGCCGCGCCGATCGTCGGCGGGGTCGTCGTCGGGTCGAGCCGGACCGGGTTGGCCGCGTTCAGCGTCGCGAGGTCCGCCGCCGCGCTGGGCAGGCGCGCCGCCGTCACCGGCGTCGAGAACGCGGCGGGGCTGAGCACGTGGTGCAGCAGCACGTCGCGGATCTGCGCGGGCGAGAGCGTCGCGGCGGTCGAGGCGATCGCCTCGAAGGCGGCGTTGGTCGGGGCGAACACCGTGTACGGCGCTTCGGCCGAGAGCGCCGCGGCCACCGTGGTGCCGTCGGCGAGGGGAGCGGCGGCACCGATGGTCGTCACGAGGCTCGTGAGGCCCGCGGCCGTCGCGGCGTGCGGGACGTCGAGCGGCAGGATCACCGCGTCGACGACGTGGACGATGCCGTTGGTCGCGCGGACGTCGGCGACGACCACCGAGGCTGCGCCGTTCACGCGGACGCCGCTCGTGGTGTCGAAGAGGAGCGTCAGCGGGTCGCCGTAGGCGTTCGGCGCGATCGAGGGCGCCATCGCGGGGACGCTGCCGCTCGCGACCGCGCCGGAGACGACGTGGTAGCGGAGCACGAGCGAGAGCGCGTCGCCGGTCGGGAGCGTACCGAGCGCCGCGAAGGCCGCGTTCGTCGGCGCGAACACCGTGAAGGGGCCCTCCCCGGAGAGCGCAGGGGCGAGGCCTGCGCTGGTCACCGCGCCGGCGAGCGAGGTGAGGCCGGCGTAGGTGGCGAGCTGGGGGATGGTCGGCGGCAGCAGCACGCGGTCGATCACGTGGATCACGCCGTTGCTCGCCTGGACGTCGGCCGCGACGACGTTGGCGCCGCCGGTGACGGCGTTGCCGCCGTTGACCGTCACACCGCCGGTCGTGCCGAGGATGATCGAGAGGTCGGCGACCGTCGTCGCGGGGCCGGCCGTGACCGCCGCCGCCGGGACCTCGCTCGGCAGGGCGTGATAGGCGAGCAGCTGGGTCAGCTCGGCGACCGGCATCGCGTCGATGTCCGCGCGGGTGATGCCCGACGCAGCGAACGCCGCGTCGGTCGGGGCGAAGACCGTCAGCGTCGCGCCCTCGTCCGCGAGCGTGCTCACCAGCCCCGCGCGCGTCGCGGCGGCCACCAGCAGCGAGAAGTCGGGGCTGCTCGTCGCGATGGCCGCGATCGTCTGCGGGCCGCCCGCGTCCGGCGTCGGTGCGGCGTCGGCTCCGGAGCCGGCGTCGGACGCGGCAGGTGTCGTGGAGCAGCCGAGCGCGAGGAGCGCGCACGCGGCGAGGAAGACCGGACGAGTCGAGCGGAGGGTCGGCATCTCAAGTTCCTTTCGTGGTGCCGGGCACGTCCCGGCGTTCCGTGCTTGTGGCGCCGCCGCTTGGATGTGTCAAGGTAATATCTAGACAAACAATGAACATGGGCGCCGCGGGGTCGAACCCGGTGGCGCTCGCCGCGGTCTCCGGGCGAAGCTCGGCCGCTCGTCGCGAGGTCCCCTTGGCGCCGCCCCGTTCCATGCCGAAAGGCCGATCCCAGCCGACCGCGCTCTACCCGATGCGCACGGTCGTGCGTCTCACCGGCATCGCGCCCGACACGCTGCGTGCGTGGGAGCGGCGCCACGAGGCGGTCGTCCCGCGGCGCACCGATGGCAACGCCCGCCGCTACTCGGAGGCCGACGTGCGCCGCCTCACCCTGCTCCACGAGGCCGTCGGCCGCGGGCACGCGATCGGCGACATCGTGCGGCTGCCCGACGCGGAGCTCGCGCGGCTCGCCGCGCATGGGGCATCGTCGGCCGGTCCGGCGGACGACCCGCGGGCCGCCATTCGTGAGCGCTACTTCGAGGCGCTCGAGCGCTTCGATGCGCGGGGCTCCGACGCCGTTCTCGCGCAGGCCGCGGCGCTCGTCCCGCCGCGCGCGCTCGCGCTCGAGATCCTCTTGCCCATCCTGGCCGAGGTCGGCGAGCGGTGGCACGCCGGCACGCTCGGCATCGCCACCGAGCACCTCGCGAGCGGTCAGGTCCGACGCCTCGCGGAGAGCCTGCGACACGTCCACGAGCTGCCCCGCGGCGCGCCCCGCGCGCTGCTCGCGACGCCGAGCGGGCAGCGCCACGATCTCGGGCTCGTGCTCGCATCGCTCCTCGCGCTCCAGCGCGGCGTGGAGTCGGTCCAGCTCGGGGCGGACCTGCCGGTCTCGGAGATCGCCGACGGTGCCCGGCGCGCGAAGGCGAGCCTCGTTCTGCTCGCGGTGCTGCGCGAGCCGGGAGCGCAAGAGAAGGCCCTCGGAAGCGAGCTGAAGGCCCTCGCACGCGAGCACGAGCTCTGGGTGGGGGTGCCCCAGGGCCATCCCTTCGCGCAGCTGCCGCCGCCGGTTCGCGTCCTCACGTCGCTCGAGGCGCTCGACCACGCGCTCGAGCAGCGCTTCGGCACCGGGCGCTGAGCCGGCTCGGAGGCGCCGTGGCTCACGGACGGAGATAGGGCGCGTCGGTCCGCACGGGCGCGAACACGTCGGCCAGCGCGAGCGAGGGCGCGTCGAGGGGCGCGAGGAGCCGCGCGAGCTTCTCCGGTGTGGCGCGCCGGTGCGGGTCGCGCTGGAGCAAGGTCCATATCGCGCTCTTGAGCTCGCGCGGGACGTCCGCGGGCAGCGCGGCGATCTCGTCCATCGTCAGCCCGTAGGTGGCGATCTGCTGGGCGGCGGCGCCGCTCGACGCGAAGAGCGGCCGACCGGCCGAGAGCTCGAGGAGCATCGCGCCGAGCGCGAATCGCGCCGCCGCCGCGCCGTCCGCGCCCCGCCGCATCCGCTCGGGGGCGACGTACGCCATCCATCGCGGCGCCTCGCTCGCGCCGATCGCGGCGACCAGCGCGTCGAGCAAGGGCCCGCGGATGCGCACGCCGGCGTCCTCGGTGACGACGATGGCGCTCGGCGAGAGGTCACGCCCGCCCGCCTCCGCGAGGCCGCGCACGCACGCGAGGGCGAGGGCGCCGACGTACGCCGGTGGGAAGGGCTCGCCCGCGCGGGCCCGGGCGAGCGCCGGCGCGAGCGTCGCGCCGCGCAGGACGGGAAACAGAGCGTAGGGGCGCGCGGCGTCGCCGTGTAGGTGCCCGCGGTAGGCCGTGCCCTCTCGCCCGTGCTCGACGAGCCAGCCGGTCTCGCTCGCCGCGATCACGTGCGTCGCGTTCCGCGCGCGCTCCTCCTGCGCCGCCAGGGCCTCCGTCCAGAGGCCGTCCGGCAGCTCGACGAGCAGGGCGTGGCCTTCGACGGGCGTCGCGCGAATGCCCGCGCCGAGGGATCGCGTGGGGCCCGTGGCCCGGTGCTCGGCCCGCCCGCGCGTCCGGAACGTCCGGGCCTCGTGCTCGTCCGGCGCCATCGGCGAGAGGCTACACGTGCGCGAGCCGCCGTTGCGATACGCTCGCCCGATGGGCCCGACGTCGCTCCGCACCGCTCTCTTCGCCCTCCTGCTCGCCGGATGCTCGTGCAGCACCACGCCCGCGCCGTCCGACGCCGACGTGGACGCGAGCGTCGACGCGGGCCCGCCCGACGCGGCCTTCGCCGATCCGCCCGCGCCCGCGCCGCTCGACGGCGTTCCGCAGCGCGAGCGCTGGGTGCTCCCCGGCCTCGGCGCGGACGCGTTCGTGGTGCGCACGGAGATGAACGTGCCGCACGTCTACGCGCGCGACCGGCTCGACGCGCTGCGCGTGCTCGGCTTCGTCATGGCGCGCGACCGCTGGTTCCACATGGACCTCGTGCGCCGGCTCTCCGAGGGACGGATCTCCGAGCTGCTCGGCGAGCAGGCGCTCGGCACCGACCTCGAGAACCGCATGACCGGGGCGTCGCACATGGCCGACCTCTACACCGCCGGCCTCTCTTCGCAGGAGGCCGCGGAGTTCGATGCGTTCGCCGAGGGCATCAACACCTACGTCGACGCGGTGCTCGCGCGGCGCCTGCCGACGCCTCGCGAGATCTTGCTCGCCGCGCCGCTGCTCGGCGTCACGGCCGCGGATCTGATGACGCACTGGACGCGTCGCGACGTGGCGGCGACCGGCGCGAGCGCGCTCTACGGCACGAGCTTCGAGGGCGGCGACGTCGGGCACACGCGCGAGCTCGCGGGGATCGACGCGCTCTTCGCCGGCTATCCGAACCACGACCTGCGCATCGCCGGCGTCCACGAGGACATCGCGGGCCGCTATGCACAGCCACGCCTCTCGAGCTCGGCGATGGGCTGGGGCCTCGACACGGCCGGCTCGGCGCCGATGCCGCTCGTCGCGCCCTCGCCGCGGCGCCCCTTCTACGCGAACCTCGCGCTCCCCGAGCGCTCCATGCTCGACCGCCTCGGGGCGCACCTCGACCACATCACCGCGCGCAGCCGCCGCGATCCGAGCGAGGGCTACGGGTCCAACGCCTGGGCCGTGATGGGCAGCGCGACGCCCGACGGCCGCGCGCTCCTCGCGGGCGACGGCCACCTCGAGCTCAGCGTCCCCTCGTACTTCTGGCAGCTCGGGCTCGACACGGTGCTCATCGGCGGCGCGGGCGAGACGACGCGGATCGTCGGCGCGACCATCCCCGGCCTGCCCGCCATCGGCGTCGGCACCAACGGCCGCGTCGCGTGGTCGCAGACGGCGTTCTTCGCAGACGTGACCGACTGGTACACGGAGCAGATCACGCTCGGCGCCGACGGCCTGCCCGCGGCGTCGCTCTACCAGGGCTCCATGCACCCGCTGACGCGCGTCGACGAGAGCTTCGTCGTCGCGAACATCGACGCGCTCGGCAGCGTCGGCCGCACCGAGGTGATCCCGCGCTTCACGACGTTCGACGGACGCTGGCTGAGCTCCGTCGAGGGCCGCGCGACCACGCCGACGGAGGTGCTCGCGCCCGGCGAGGCGCGCCTGAACGTGATGGGTGATCTGATCGTGCCGGGCGACACCGACGGAGACGGCGTGATCAGCGCCGTCAGCTTCTTCTACGGCCCCTTCGACGGAGGAACGCTGCTGCGCGCGTTCAACCTCTTCGCGCAGGCGAGCACCGTGGAGGACTACCGCGAGGCGACCCGGTACTTCATCGGCTACGGCGGCGCCATGACGGCGGCGGACGCGACCGGGTCCGTGTTCCACTCGGCCTATCACGCCGTTCCCTGCCGCGGCTACCTCACGCGCGACGCGGCCAACGTGTGGGTCGCGGGCGCCGACCCGCGGCAGCTGCTCGACGGCACCCGCTTCGGCGCGTGGCACATCCCGCTCGACGCGCAGGGCCGAGTCGACGAGGCGGCGGCGGCGTCCGGCGGTCCCCAGGCGTGCGCCGTGCCCTTCGATCAGTGGCCGCAGGCCCTCGATCCGATGCGCCAGTACGTGCACCACGCCAACAACGACCCGGGCAACATCACGAGCGACGACGATCTCTTCGACGACCCGTACTACATCGGCGGTCCCTGGATCGAGGGCTACCGCGCCTCGCGCATCGAGCAGCGGCTCGCGAGCGCCATCGCGGGCGGGACCGCGACGTTCGAGGAGATGCAGGACCTCCAGGGCGATCACCACTCGAACCTCGCGGAGGACTTCCTGCGCTACCTGCTCGAGGCGATCGCGTCCGCGCGCACCGCCGCGGCAGGCACGCCCGTCGCGGGCACGCCCGAGGCGCGCCTCGCGGCGGCGTGGACCGCGCACCAGGCCGACTACGAGGAGGTCGAGCGCCGCGTGATGGCCTGGCAGACGGCGGGCCTGCCGACGCCCTCGGGCGTGGACACGTTCTACGCGCCGATCGCCGCGGGAGACGCCGAGAACAGCGTGGCGACCACCCTGTTCCACGCGTGGCTCACCTCGTTCGTTCACGGCGTGCTCGACGACGAGCACATCCCCGGCGGCGTCTCGACCGGACCGACCGGCGACACGTTCACCACGCGCACCCTGCGCCTGATCCTCACGGGGCGCGGGCCGACGAACCCGAACCACCTCGGCAGCTTCGATCCCGCGACGAACGAGAGCGTGTTCTTCGACGACGTGACGACGACCGAGATCGAGTCGAGCCAGGAGATCGCGCTCCGCGCGGTCGACGCCGCGCTCACGGCGCTGCGCGCGGCGCCGAGCGCGCCGGGCTACGGCGGCTTCGGCTCGACGAACATGGACGACTGGCGCTGGGGCCTTCGCCACATGGTGCGCTTCGACTCGCTCGTGGGCTCGCAGCTCGGCGGGGGCGGCGATCCGATGCTCGCGCTCCTGCTCGACATGTTCCGCATCACGCCGGACACCTTCGCGCTCGCGCCGATGATCACGATGACCGATCCGCGCTATGGCCTGCCGCACTTCCCACGACCCGGCGATCACCTCGAGGTCGACGCGTGCAACCCCGGCTTCGACATGAACGACTGGAGCTGCGGCTCGGGGCCGGTGTTCCGCATGGTGGTCGCGCTCGGTGCGGACGGCGTGCGCGGCGAGACGATCCTGCCGGGCGGACAGAGCGGCATGCCCGGCGACGCACACTTCGCCGACCAGGCGCGGCTCTGGCTCGCCAACGACACGGTGCCGATGCGCCTCACGCCCACCGAGGTCGTCGCGGGCGCCACGGGTCTGGAGCGCTACGTGCCCTGATCGCGCGGGGGTGCTGCTCGCGCCGACCCCTGCCGGGATGGCGTGCGAGGCTACGGACATGCGGCGCACCATCCAAGCGGCCCTCGTTCTGCTCGCGGCGTGCGGCGGTCCGGCGCGGAGTGGCCCTCTCGTGGAGGAGCCCCGACCGAGCGCGGTCTCCTCGCCGGCTGCCGAGGGGGCCCCGACGGGCGCGTCGGTCGAGGCGGCGATCGTCGACGACCGGATCATCGAGCTCGCCCGCCACGGCGGAGAGACGTGCGCCCGTCGCGCCAGCGGTGCCGTGTGGTGCTGGGGCGTGATGCCGAGCACCGCGGACAGGGCGCGGATCGAGGCGTCGCTCGGCGCGCGTCTCTCGCCGCCGGGTCCGACCCGCGTCGCCGAGGGCGCGGTGTCCGTCGCGGTCGGCTGGCTCGTGCGAGCGTCAGGAGGCGTGGCGAGGTGGAGCTACGACCTCACCGCGACGGGCGGCGAAGACTCGGCCCTCACGGTGGAGGCTCGGGCCATCGTTCACGACGAGCCCATGCCGGACGGGGGAAGCGCCTGGTCGGCGGGCGCCGCGGGGTGCGTGGTGACCAGCCTCCGCACCGTCCGGTGTTTCACGGGCTCTCGCGTCCCCAACCCGGTCGCGGAGCCGTCCGGAGCGGGACGCTGGGTCGAGGTCGTCGGGCTGAGCGGCGTGTCGCGGGTCTCGGCACGCTGGGATGTCGCCTGCGCGCTCGCCGGCGAGCGAGTGTGGTGCTGGGGCATGGCGCCCTCGACCGGGCTCGGCCGCGCGGCCGGGCCGATGGTCGAGCCCGCGGAGCTGTCCACGCTGGGCGCGGCTACCAGCGTCTCGGTCGGCGAGGCCCAGGCGTGCGCCGTCCTGCGCGACGGCGGGGTTGCGTGCTGGGGCGACGTGTTCCCGGGCGAGGGTGACGGGACCGATCGTCACCACGCCGCCGCCCCCGAGCCCGTGGCGGGTCTCTCGGACGTCGTCGAGTTCGCGCCGGCAGCCTTTCACGCCTGCGCGCGCCTCGGCAGTGGCGAGGTGCGGTGCGCGACCGAGCGGAGCCCCTCGCCGTGGGTGCCGCTGCGCGGCGTCCGTGAC
>JBGAQA010000046.1:9871-48901 GCA_044220955.1 Sandaracinaceae bacterium | reverse complement strand
TTCCCGCCCGCCCCATGGCGCCGGCGCCCGCCCCCAAGGCCGCGCCGAAGCCCGTCACGCCGCCGCCGGCAGCGCTGGCCGAGGTCGACGACGAGCCCTTCGGGCTCCCGCCCGCCGAGCCCGAGCCGAAGCGGCCCTCGTTCGTGCCGCCTCCGGCCGCCCTCGCCGCGCCGGCGCCCGGTCCTGCCGCCTTCGCGCCGCCGGCCCCCGTGGCGGCGTCGCCGCCGCGCGAAGAGCGCCGGGGTAGCCTCGGCGTCGGCGCGATGATGGGCATCGGCTTCGCCATGGCCGCGGGTGGCGTGCTCATGTATGGCATCGTCCAGCGCTTCGTCCTGGCGCCGCCTGCTCCGACGACGACCGTCGTCGCGACCGTGGCGACCGTCGCCCCGACCACCGAGGTGCCTCACCTCGCGCCGATCGACGACTCGCCGCCGCCGGCCAGCGTCGCGACGGTCGCCGCGCCGCCACCGACGGCCGCGCCGCCGCCGACCAGCGCCGTGCCCGCGACGACGCTCGTGCGCGTGCCTCACACGGGGACCGCGGCGCCCCCGACGAGCGGCGGCCGTGCCGCGACCAAGGCGCCCCCGGGTGACGATCCTTTCGCGCAGTTCGCCGACGACGGCGCGGGCCCGGCGCCGATCGCCACGAGCACTGCGCCCCACCACGACGACACGAGCACCGCGCGCCACTCGAGCTCGGAGCTGACCGCCGAGCAGATCAGCGAGGTCCGCCGCGCCGGTCAGCGCGGGCTCACGACGTGCTGGGAGACGGCGCTGCGCGCCGCGGGCCACGTCGACGGCGACGTCCGCTACGACATCGACATCACGATCGGCACGAGCGGACGCGTGACGCTCGTCCACGCCCGCGGTCCGACGGTCGCCGGTCTGCAGGACTGCCTCGAGCGCGGCGTGCGCCGGTGGCAGTTCCCGCCCTCCGCCTCCGAGACGCAGACGACGTTTCCGATCGTCTTCAGCGCGCAGCAGTGACCCGCTCGGCCCTTTCGAGCGCCGCGCGGCTCGCGGGCTATCGCGCCACGCGCGACGCGCGGAACAGACCGAAGACGTCGCCGCGCGACTCGTCGCCCGTTCCCGCCATCACCCGCACCTCGATCGAGCCGTCCTCCATCAGCGAGAGGAAGACCATCGCGTCGCGCCCGGCGAGGGGACCGGCCTCGGGCCGCGCGTCGTAGACGAAATTGCGGATCCGCCCGGCGCCCGGGAAGTCGTACTGCGAGAGCAGATCGTGCTCGAGCGACTCGATCACGCGTAGCTCGGTGTGGTCGAAGTGAGCCACGCCGTCGGGCGAGGCGGTCGTGATCGTGCCCGCGGCGGGACCGTGGGCCAGCGTCGGGTCGAACTCGAGGTCGATCGTGGTCCCGGCGGCGAAACCGCGTCGGATGAAGGAGTCCGTGGTGTCGCCCGTCACCCGGCCGTGGAACACCGCGTGATCGTCGGTGCGGAAGCGGTCGAGCGTCTCGCACCCCGGAAGGGCGAGCGCGAGCAGCGGGAGCGTGATGAGCGCGAGCGTGCGCACGGTCTCGGGCGGAGGATACCAGGGAGGCTTGCGGAGAGCCGCCACGGGCTGGTACGAATGAATGGCCATTCAGTCCCGGAGAAGCCAATGACCGACACGAACGCGCCCGCTCCGTTTCCTCCGTTCACGCCCGAGCACGACATGTTCCGAAAGACGGTGCGCGACTTCGCCGTCAAGGAGCTCGCGCCGCACGTCGAGGAGTGGGAGCGCGACGAGCTCTTCCCGAACTGGGTCTTCAAGCGGGCCGGCGAGCTCGGCATCACGGGCGCGCACTACCCGGAGGACGTCGGCGGCGGTGGCGGCGACTACTGGTATTCGATCGCCAAGAGCGAGGAGCTCATCCACTGCGGCATGGCCGGCGTCGGCATGGGCCTCTTGGTGCAGAGCGACATGGCTACGCCCTGCATCAACGAGCTCGGCACGGCCGAGCAGAAGAAGGAGTTCCTCGAGCCTGCGCTCCGAGGCGACAAGATCGCGGCGCTCGGCGTGAGCGAGCCCGGGGCCGGCAGCGACGTCGCGGGCATGCGCACGACGGCGCGCAGCGAGGGCGGCGACTACGTCATCAACGGCAGCAAGACCTACATCACGAACGGGACGCGCGCGGACTTCGTCACCTTGCTCGTGAAGACCAACCCCGAGGCCGGCCACCACGGGATCTCCATCATCCTGTTCCCGACCGACACCAAGGGCTTCGGCGTCAGCAAGAAGCTCAGCAAGATGGGCAACTGGTCGAGCGACACCGCCGAGCTCTTCTTCGACAACTGCCGCGTGCCCAAGCGCTACCTCCTCGGTCAGGAAGGCATGGGCTTCATCTACCTGATGCAGAACTTCCAGAGCGAGCGCCTCATCGCAGCCAGCTCGGCCGTCGCCGGCTCGCAGCACGCGCTCGACCGCTCGCTCGAGTGGGGCCGCTCCCGCGTGGCGTTCGGCAAGCCGCTCATCAAGCGCGAGGTCTGGCAGCACAAGCTCGCCGAGCTCTACACGAAGGTCGAGGCCGCGCGCTCGCTGACCTACCGCGCCGCGCACGCGTTCAACACGGACCGCTACGTGAACAAGGGCGACATCTCGTTCGAGACGACCAAGATGATCGCGATGGCCAAGCTCTTCGTCGGCGAGGAGATGTCCATCGTGGCCGACCAGGTCGTGCAGTTCCACGGGGGCATGGGCTACCTCGAGGATCTCTGGGTCGCGCGCTACTACCGCGACCACCGCTTGCTCCGCATCGGTGGCGGCACGAGCGAGGTCATGAAGTACATGATCGCCAAGATCAGCGGCTGGTAGTCGACCGCCGGCGCGGGCCGGGCAGGGTGCGACTCCCTCTCCCCGCCCGGCGGGGAGAGGACTGGGTCCCGAAAGACCAGGACGATGTCGAGAGGCGCCAGCGCTCTCTGAAGACTCAATACGGATCGAGCTTGTAGCCCTTGACCGGGCCGACCGGGCTCGTGCCGTCGTCGCCCTCGGGGCGGCGGGGCGGGCGCGGACGGAACGGCCGATCGGTGGGCAGCGCATCGAGCGTCGCGCTCACGTCGAGCGTCTCCCCGGTCACGGTGCGCACCACCGAGTAGTCGCGGTGTCCCGCGAGGTGGAACACGAACGTGACCTCGCGGCCCCGGATCGCGTCGTCTCCCGTCCACTCGACGTCCGTCGGCGTCGGTCCGTACGCTTGCTCGCCGACGTTCACGGTGGCGCCCGCGGGCTCGGAGCGCAGCGACACCAGCGTCCGTAGGATGGCGGGCGTCACGCTCGTGGGCGGCGGATCGACGTGGGGCACCGACGTCGGAAGCGTGCCGATCGCGTCGTCGTGCTCGGGCCGCACGCTCGTGGTCGAGGGCGGCGGGGTCCCGCCGGACGCGAACCACACGAGCCCCGCGATCACCGCCACGCCGAGGCCGAGCACCGCGAACATCGGCGCGCGCGAGGGGGGCGCTGGCTCGGTGTCCCGTCCGGCGGGGAGCGTGGTCGAGGTCGACGTCACGTTCGGCTGTTGTGTCTTGAGCGAGCTCGGAGGGACGACGACGCCGCTCGGGGTGAGCGACGCCTGCACGTCCCCGGCCTGCCGCGGATGCTTGCCGGTGGAGTACGCCGTCACCTCGCCCGACGTGCCGAGGTCGCCGCTGCGCGGATCGCCCATGCCCTTCATCGCGCCGAGCAGCTCCTCCATGCTGCCGTAGCGGTCCGACGCCTGCTTGTTGAGGCACTTCATCACCAGCGCCTCGAGCAAGGGCGAGACGGATACGTTCGGGTTGATCTCCGCGAAGGGCGGCGGTGCCTCGTGCACGTGCGCCATCAGGATGTTCACCGAGTTGGGCCGGTCGAACGGCACCTTCCCGGTGACCATCTCGTAGATCATCACGCCGAGCGAGTAGATGTCGGCGCGGGCGTCCGCGCGCTCGCCGCGGATCTGCTCGGGCGACATGTACTTCGGCGAGCCCATGAACAGGCCCGTCTGCGTGAGATCCTCGCCCTTGTCGTCCACGTTCTTCACGAGGCCGAAGTCGAGGACCTTCACGAAGTCGTTCTCGTCGCCGTGGCGAACGAGGTAGACGTTGGCCGGCTTCAGATCTCGGTGGATGACGCCGAGGCCGTGCGCCTCCCGCAGCGAGCGGCAGATCTGGCGCGCGACGCCGAGGGCGCGCTCCGCGCCGAACGGGCCCTCGTCCCGGAGCGCGCGGTGCAGCGTGCGCCCCTCGAGCAGCTCCATCGCGATGTAGTAGACGTCGTCGTCCGTCCGGCCGTAGTCGAAGATCGTGACCGTGTTCGGGTGGGTGAGCTTCGAGCAGGTCGACGCCTCGAGGAAGAAGCGCTTGTGGAACTCGGGGTCGTTGTCCCCGCTGTAGTTGGGGTTGAGGACCTTGAGCGCGACCTCGCGGCCCAGGGGTGCCTGCTCGGCGCGATAGACCTTCCCCATGCCGCCGCGGGCGAGCATGGACACGATGCGGAAGCGATCGTTGACGACCCGGCCGATGAGCGGGTCCGGGCCCGACTGCGACGACTTCTGGAGGGCCGTCGGGCCGGAGCCCGATTGCTTCGCGGGGGAGGCCGCCGGCTCCCCGACCTCGACGTCCGCGTCGACCTCCACGTCGGCACCGGCGTCCGCGGCGGGCGGCTCCGGCTCCGGCGGCGGCGCGATCGCTGCGGGCTTCGGCACCAGCGGGCGTGCGTTCGTCGGCTTCCCCGGATCCGGCGGGCCAGCCTCGGTCGTCGGACCGTCAGCCACTCGTGCTCCTCTGCGAACTACGTCCCATTCCCCGAAGGACAACGATTCCCGTCTGTCCGAGCGTTGTCAATGGTTAGATGGATTCGAGGGGACGGCCGGAGCTTGGCACCACGCGACGCTCGCATGCAGCCGCGCGCTGCGTAGAATCGCGCCATGGCGGACGAGCAGGGGCAGGGTGGTCGGCGAATCCTCTTCATCGTGCTCGGCGTCCTCGCCGCGATGGCGCTCCTGGGGTGCATCGTCTGCGGTGCAGGTGGGATGTTCTGCGCGGAGGAGATACAGCCGCGCCCGCGCGAGCCGGCCCGGGTCGAGCAGACCCTCTACTACGGCACCTGGTCGGGCGCGGGGCCCACGACCCTGACCGTGGACTCCGCCTCGGTGCGCTGGGAGCAGCAGTCGGGCACGGGCCACGTCTCCTACAACGGGACGTTCGCCGGGATCTCGGGCCAGGACATCCGCGTGGGCGTGCTGGTCACCGAGGTCACGCTCGTGGTCGCCGACCCGCCCCACCAGCAGCCGGGGACCGGCGCGTGGGTGATGACCGTCGAGGGGGTGTCGCTCACGCGGCAGTGACGTCAGCGCGCAGGGTCTGCGGCGTTTTTTTTTCCGCGGCGCCGTCCGGCGCGAGCAGGGCCAGCCCTCCGAGCAGGGCAGGGACCTGGCCGGCGAGCCAGCTGCCGAGCGCGAGCAGGACGGCCTGGCTGGTCTCGATCCCCGCGCCGGCGAGCAGCGCCACCGCGACGCCCTCGCGGACGCCCACACCGCCGATCGAGACGGGCAGGAGCACCGCGATGACGATCGCGTTGCCGACCGCGAGCATGGTCCCGAGCGGCGCGCCGACGCCGAAGGCGAGCCCGCTCGCCGCGAACGTCGCCGAGAGCGCCAGGTGCGACACGATCCCGAGGAGCACGGCAGGCCCGAGCGTCGCGCCAGAGAGGCCTGCGCCGAGGACCGCGCTCACGATCGCGTCGACGCGCCCTCGCAGCGGCGCGGGCGCGAAGCGGACGAGCGCGCGCGCACGAGCCGGCGACGCCATGACGAAGAGCCCCACGCCCGCGACCGACGCCATCGCGAGCGCCATCAGCACCGCGAGCACGCCGAGGCGCTCGGCGAGGCCGAAGGGGAGCAGCGTCAGGCACACCGTCGCCATCCCGACGAGGCCCACCAGCTTCTCCACCGCGATCGTCGCGGTCGATCCGGCCGTGTCGCCCGTGCGCCGCGCCACGTCGTAGAGCCGGTAGCCGTCGAGGCCCGTCGTCGACGGGGTGAAGGCGCCGAGGAAGCGCCCGACGAGGAACGAGCGCACGAGCACGCGCATCGGGAGGCGGATCCCGCGTCCCGCGAGCAGGATGCGCCAGCGGAGCACGCCCGCGAGCGCCGCGACGAAGTGCAGCGCGACGGCGGCGAGCATCGGCGCGAGCGCGACGTCCTCGGCGCGCGCGAGCAGCTCGTCCATCCCCTCGCGCGTCGCGATCGAGCGCCCGAGCAAGGCCAGCAGCAGCAGTGTCACCGCGACCTTGGCCCCGAGCAGCGCATACGCGCGCGTCCCGCGCTTCTTCGGCGCGGGCAGATCGGCGGCGGGCGTGGCGTCGTCGCTCATGGGCGAGCCCCGACGCTGCAACGCGCCCGAGGGCGGGTCAACTTCCCGCGGAGTCGTCGCCCTCGCCGGGGGCCGCCGCCGGCGAGGGTGTCGCCCGCCGGCCGCGCCGCTTCTTCCTCGGCGTCCCCGTCTTCAGCACGCGCGGCGGCAAGAGATCGGGCTCGCGCTCGACCGCCATCGCCATGAACACGGCCGCGTCCAGCTTCACGAAGTTGCGCCGGCTGTAGAACTTGAGCGCGTCCTCGTTGTTCTCGGCGACCTCGAGCACGAGGTGCGTGCACCCGTGGATGCGCGCGAGGTGCTGCAGCTGCTCGAGCATGAACGAGCCGACGCCGCGGCCCTGGTAGGCGGGGTGCGTCGCGAGCTCCTCGACGAAGAGGGGCCTCATGTCGCGGCTCTCGAAGTAGCGCGGGTTCACCCAGTTGTCCGAGCCGGTGACCTCGAACGCGCACTCCGCGTAGCCGACGATCTCGCCGTCGACCTCGAAGAGCAGCTGCTCGATCCCCTCGTCGTCCCAGGACTCCTCGAAGCGCTGCTTGCTGCGCGGGCGCTGGTACTCGACCGTCTCGCGGTTCACGTCGCGGAACGAGAGCTTGAGGAAGTCCCACACGCGCTGGATGTCGCGCCGATGCATCCGGCGCACGGTGATGTGCGTCTCGGGCTGGCCGCTCTCGCCGTCCTCGCCGACGCGCTTGAGCTTGCCCTCCGCGCGCCCGAGGGGCGGACGGGTGGGGGCGGGCTTCTTCCCGCGCTTGCTCCGCGCGGCGAGCGGGGCGGCGCTCGCGCCGCTGGCGGGTGGATCGGGCGCCAGCAGCTTCTGCGCGATCTCGTCGAGCGACTTGGACTTCGAGCTGCGCTTGCCCCCGGCCATGGAGACGCGGTGTTACCAGGCCTCCGATGCCCGGCGCAATCGTCTCGCCGCGATCAGGGCTCGCAGGCGCGCGCGGTCTCGGACACGAAGAGCAGGCCGCCGGCGGCGAAAGTCCCGTCCTCGGTCGTGAGGTTCACGCCGAGCCGCGCTCCGTCGTCGGGAAGCAGCTCGACCGAGACGACGACGTGGGGTGTCCCGTCCGCGGCGAGCACGACGTCTCCGGGGGCGAGCGTTCCGGCCGCCCGCGGGCCCGACGGGGTCACGAGCGCGTGCTCGATCGTCACCTCGACGGTGCCGTCGATGCGCACCCAGGGCCCGTGCGTCCAGTGCCGAGCGACCCCGAGCGCGCTCGCCGCGTCGTCCGGGTCGATCGCGGCGGCCGCGACGCAGAAGCCGCAGATGCATCCGACCGTGCGCTGGACGAGCAGCCCGGTCGCGTCGAAGTCGAGACCCGAGGTCGCGTTCATCCAGCAGGTGTCGGGGGCGAAGTCGGTGTGGATCTCCCTGCGCGCACCGCGGCCCTCGTCGGTGGCGGTCGTCGGCGCGCCCAGGAGGAGCAGCGCCTCGTGGTGCTCGACGGGGCAGAACGCCAGCGCCTGCACGTCGCTCGACGTCACCGTCGGGTCCGGGTGGGTCGGGTCGACGGCGTGGCCGTGGTGACCGATGCGGCGCCGGATTCGTCGCAGGCTGCCGCTCGCGTCGCGCGCGTAGGTCAGCCGCGCGGTCTCGGTCCCGCGGACGTCGAAGAAGCGCGACTCGAGCAGGCGCAGGTCCGGATCGTAGCGATCCCGGCGCGCGGTGTGCCCGTCGCGGGTCACGGTCACGGTGACTCCGGCGGGGCTGCGAGTGACCTCCACGCGCTCCGCGACCGTCGTGCTGCTCGACGGGTACGTGGCCGGAAGCGTCGCGCTGCGCGTCCGTACCTCGCCCGTCGTCGGGTCGGTCGTGTAGGTGAACGTGAGGCCGCCGGCGGCGCCCGGCCCGCTCACCTCCTTGGTCGCGAGGTGGCCCGCGGCGTCGTACGCGAAGCGCGAGCGCGTCCACACCGCGCCGTCGACGAGCGTCGTCTTGCGCGTCGGTCCGTGCGGGCCCCAGGTGATGCGCCACACGACGCGCTCGTCCGGCTCGAACGTGACGGTCGTCACGCGCCCGCGGGTGCGAACGTCGACCCAGCGCGGGAGCAGCGTGCTGGGCGCGGTCAGCGGGGCTCCCGGCGCGAGGAACATCGACGGGAAGTCCTCGTAGAGACCGTCCGGAGGGGGCCCCGGCTGCGCGCGCGCCGTCGCGGGGAGCGCGAGGGAAGCCAAGAGCACGAGCGTGGCGGTCAGGCGCATGGAGGCAGACGGGTTCGGACGTGCGGCCGGGTACGTCGATCTATCGCACGAGCGGCGCCATAGGATGGTTGCGATCGCGTAGAGTCGGCTCGGGGGCGCGACACATGGCCGAGCTCGCGACGTTCTTGCAGGTGGTCGTGACGATCGGCGCTCCGATCGCCCTCGTGCGCGCCCTGCGTCGTCGCTGGGGCATCGGCCTGCGCGCCGTGGTCGTCGGCGCGCTCGCCTTCGTCGTCTCGCAGGTCGGGCACCTGCCCTTCCTCGCCTACACGCAGTCGCTGCTCCCGGACCCGCACTCGCCCGCGTTCGTCCCGGCCGCAGGCGCCTACTACGGTCTGGCGGCCGGCCTCTTCGAGGAGGGGGCGCGCTTCGTGGCCATGCGCTGGGTGCTCACGAGGGAGCGAACGGGAGTGCACGCGCTCGCGTACGGCGCCGGCCACGGCGGCATCGAGTCGGCGTTCGTCGGGCTGCTCGCCGGCTACGCGCTCCTGCAGGTGCTGGTGATCGACCGGGTCGGCATCGAGAACCTCGGTGTCGACGCGGCGCAGCTCGAGCCCATCCGCGCGGGCATCGACGCGTACCATCGAGACGGCGTGACGGGCGCGCTCCTCGGGACGATGGAGCGGCTCTGCACGATCCCGTTCCACGTCGCGGCGAGCACGCTCGTGATGCGCGCCGTCGTCGAGCGCCGCGAGCGCTGGCTCGTGCTCGCCATCGCCATGCACGCCGTGAGCGACGGCATGCTCGTGCCGCTGCGCCCGTTCGGCATCGGCGTGACCGAGCTCTTCGTCTTGTCGACCCTGCCCGTCAGCCTGCTCACGATGGCGCTGACCTATCGCGCGCTCCCGAAGCTCGCGGTCTCTGCGCGAGAGGCGCGCCCCGCTTCGAGCGGCGCACCCATCGAGGTCGTGCGCGCGGAGAAGGAGTACGGCGAGGTCCGTGCGCTCCGCGGCGTCTCGTTCACGCTCCGCGAGGGCGAGCGCGCGTGCCTGCTCGGTCCCAACGGCGCGGGGAAGACGACGACGATCCGGATGATCACGGGCGCGATCGCGCCGACGCGCGGGTTCGTCTTCGTGCTCGGAGACGCCAGCGACGACCCCACGTTCCTCGAGAAGAAGCGCCGCGTCGGGATCGTCCCGCAGCAGCCGGGGATGTACGAGCACCTCGACGTCCGTGGCTACCTCTCGCTCGTGCGCGACCTCTACGGGCGAGGCGACACGGCGCTCGACGCGGCGCGGCGTCTCGGCCTCGAGGAGGTGCTCGACCGGCCCACGAGCGAGCTCTCGGGCGGCATGCAGCGTCGGCTCGTGCTCGCGGCGGCGCTCTTGCCGCATCCCGACGTGCTCGTGCTCGACGAGCCCTCCGCGGGGCTCGATCCGGTGGCGTCGCGGCAGATGATCGAGGCGGTGCGCGAGGCGAGCGCCTCCCGGACCACGCTCCTGTGCACGCACAACCTCGCCGAGGCCGAGGAGCTCTGCGACTCGGTCATCATCCTGAGGGCCGGAGAGGTCGTCGTTCATGCCAGCCTCGAGGAGCTCCGCGGCAAGGTCCAGAGCCGGATCGCGCTGCGCGCCCGCGGCGGCGCCGCGGGGCTCGTCGAGGCGCTGAAGGCGCGCGGCCACGCGCCGGAGCTCGAGGAGGGCGACGTTCGGGTTGCGATGTTCGACGCCGAGGCGCGGGCCCCGGGGCTCCTGCGCGAGCTGCTCGCGGCCGGGCTCGACGTTTTCGAGTGCCGCATCGTGAAGCCCTCGCTCGAGGATCTCTTCTTCCGCGTCGTCGAGACGGGCGGCGTCACCCCGAGCGTTCCGCCCGCCGAGAGCGCGAGCCCGAGCGCGGCGGGGGCGCCGCCGTGATCGACCACGAAGTCCGCGTCCTCTTCGCGAAGGAGTGGCGCCAGCTCGTCGCCTCGAAGGCCGCGATCGCGACCGGAGCGTTCCTGCCGATCTTCATGCTCGGGCTCATCCCCTCGCTGCTCGCGACCGCGTCGCGCACGCCGCCGCACGGCCGCCCACCGCCGCCCAGCATGCAGTTCGGCCTGCTCGGCGACATGACCCAGGAGCCCCGGCACCTCGCGGGCGCGATGCTGCCGCTCTTCGTGGCCGTCGTGGGGATGGTGCTCCCGACGATGATGGCGTCGTACCTGCTGATCAGCGAGCGCGAGCGCCGCACGCTGGAGCTGCTGGTGGCGCTGCCGGTCCGCATCGAGCAGGTGATGGTGGCCAAGCTCCTCGCGACGCTCGCCGCCGCGTCCCTGATGAGCGTGCCGCTCCTGCTGCTCGACGTGCTCGTGCTACCGGCGATCGGCGCGGCGTCGATCGAGCAGGTGGCGGGCCTGCCCGTGCTCCTCGTCGCGGGGCTCGCGCTCTCGACGAGCATCGCGCTCCTGATGTCCTTGCTCGCCAAGGACTTCCGCACGGCGAACAACATCGGCGGGGCCATGCTCGCGCCGACGATCATCGTGACGCTCGTCGGGAGCGCTCTCTTGCCCGGCGGCGTCGTACGGCCGCTCTGCATCGCCGTCGTCTACGGGGTGGCTGCGGCGCTGGTGATGCGCCACGCGCTGCGCACGGTGACGTTCGAGCGCCTCCTCTCCTGACTCACGCGCCCGCGACGCGGAGGTGCATGCCGAGCGCCACCTCGCGCGCGCGCCGCGCGAGCTGGCTCTCGTCCTTCGCGCAGAGCACGCCGCCTTCGCGATCCATCTCGGCGATGCACTCGTTGCACGGCGTACACCGCGTCGCCGTGCCCCGTCCCTCGGACCAGCGCCGCACGAGATCGGGGTCCGAGAGAAGAGCGCGGCCCATGGCGACGAGCTCGAAGCCCGCGGCCATCGCCGTCTCGGCCGCCTCGAGCGACGTGACGCCGCCGAGGTACACGAGCGGGAGCTTCACGGCGGCCCGTACCTGCCGGGCTTGGTCGAGGAAGAAGAGCGGCTCGAACGCGATGCACTTCACGAGCGTCGGGCCGAAGACGCGCAGCGCGAGCTTCATCGCGCGGTCCGGCTCGACCTCGATCATCGAGCGCAGCGGGCGCTCTCCGCGGAGCAGGTAGAAGGCGGAGTGGCTCACGAGGCCCCCGGAGAGCACGAGCGCGCTCGCGCCCGCCCCCTCCAGCGCCTGCGCGACGCGAGCGGATTCCTCGACGTGCAGTCCACCTGGAACGCCGTCGTCGAGGTTCATCTTGCACAGGACCGGGAACGCGCTGCCGAGCCGGGCGCGCACGGCGTCGAGCACCCGGAGCGGCAGGCGCAGCCGGTTCTCGAGCGTCCCGCCGTACGCGTCCCGCCGGCGGTTGAGGAAGGGGCTGAGGAACTGGCTCAGCAGGTAGCCGTGCCCGAGGTGGAGCTCGACGGCGTCGAGCCCCGCGTCTCGCGCGAGCGCGGCCGCGTCCGCGAAGCCGCGCACCGTGCGCGCCATGTCGTCCTCGCTCATGGGGCGAACGAGCGGCATGCCCTTCATCGAGCCGTACGCGTTGAGAGCCGTCGAGGGCCCGCGCGGCCCGCCCACGCGCTTGCGCGCGGTGTCCTTGGTGAAGCCGCCCGCGTGCCCGAGCTGGAGGCTGACGGCGCCCCCCTCGGCGTGGACGGCGTCGGCGAGGGCACGGAACGGCGCGACGGCCCGCGCGCTCATCACGAGCTGCGCGTCGAACGTGCGCCCGTGCTCGGAGACGGCGCAGTACGCGACCGTCGTGAGCCCCACGCCGCCCGCGGCGAGCTCGCGGTGGTGGCGCACGAGCGTCTCGGCCGGCAGTCCGAGGGCGACCATGCCCTCGTAGGTCGCGGTCTTCACGACGCGGTTGCGCAGGCGCAGCGGGCCGAGCGCGAAGGGCGTCAGCACGACGGGCGTGCTCACGGGCGGCGCACCGACGGGAGCCCGGACCGAGGTTGCATCACGCGCGCGATGGTACTGCGTCGCGGCATCGTCGGGCGCCCGGTCGGTGGCGCCGCGCGCGACGAAAGGGCCACGGCCGTTCCGCCGGAGGTCACGGCGCCATCCGCGCGATCGCCGCGCCGATCATGGCTGCCGCGCCAGGCGAGGCACGCTTGATCAGCGAGAGCGCCTGCGACTCGAACGACACCGGGACCGTCCCGCGGTTGCGGCGCACGGAGCCGACGACGGCGCGCGCGACGGAGTCGGGGTCGTGGCCGAAGGAGGGCCCGAGCCGGTCGAGCACGCCGCGGTGCCTGGCGAGCGGCTCGGAGTAGCGCATCGAGCGCGCGATGTTCGTGCGAGTGATGCCCGGGCAGATGGCGCTCACGCCGATCCCGTGCGGCGCGAGCTCCGCGCGCAGGGCCTCCGAGAGGCCGAGCACCGCGAACTTGCTGGTCGTGTACGCGATGGTCCCCGGCAGCGCGACGAGCGCGACCATCGACGCGACGTTGACCACGTGACCGCCCCGGGCGCGCTGCACCATCGGCGGCACGAAGAAGTGGCAGCCGAAGACGACGCCGAAGAGGTTCACGCCGAGCACGTGGTCCCAGTCCGCGAGCGGGGTGTCGACCATGCGGCCTGCCTGCGCGACGCCGGCGTTGTTGACCAGCACGTCGAGCGCCGGCGCGAGCGCGTGGACCCGGTCGGCGAGCGCGCGCATCCCGTCGCGGCTGGTCACGTCGACGGTCTCGGCGAGCGCCAGCGCCGAGCCCAGCTCGCGCCCCACGCCGGCGACGGCTGCCTCGTCTCGATCGCACACGACGACGCGCATTCCCTCGCGGCCGAGCGCGAGCGCCGTCGCGCGGCCGATGCCGCTCCCGGCGCCGGTGACCAGGGCGAGCTTTCCGCGCAGATCCATCATGGCGCCATCGTGCTACGAAGCGCGCCATGCGCGCAGCCTTTCGTGTCCTGGTCCTCTGGTCCCTCCCGCTCGCGGCGTGCGGCGGCTCCTCGCACGGCAGCACCACGCCCTCCCGGAGCAGCGCCGATCGGCTGCGCTTCAACCAGCTCGCCATGCGGCTGAACGAGCCGCTCTTCTGGGCGAGCGACACGAACGGGAGCGGCGCGCCCGATCCCGACGAGGTGCGCTCGCTGCTGTTCTACCCGAGCGCCGAGAGCTGGGTCTCGGGCGGGGCGTTCACCAGCGACTACGAGCGCGTCGTGGCGGCCATCCGCGCGCAAGAGAGGGCCGCCGTGCCTGCCGACCCGCGCCAGGCCGCCATCCTCGCCGAGCTCGATCACGCCGCCCCGACGCTCGTCGAGACCGATCTCACGGGTCTGCCCGAGGCGCACCGAGCGTTCGCGCACCACATGCTCGCGGTCGCCGCGCTCATGGACCGCCTCTACGCGCACCAGGTCGGGATGGACGCGATGCAGGCGCGCCTGCCCGCGGGCGACGCGGCGAGCGCCAGCGTCTTCCGCCGCAACTGGGGGCCGGAGTGCGCGTCGTCGGTCACGGAGTCCGATCCCGCGTGCTCGGCGATCGAGGGCGCGCCGCGCCAGCCGGTCGACGTGTACCCGCTCGAGCTCCAGGCCGACGAGGGCTTCTGCGCCACGCTCGAGGCCCGGCCGGACGCGACCACGCTGCTCTCGCCCTTCACCGTCGTGCGCGCGGGGCCGGACGCCACGCTGATCGCCGTGCCCTACACGGTCGCCTACGAGGAGTACATGCGGCCGATCGCCGCCGAGCTGCGCGCGGCGGCCGACGCCATGACGGATCCGGCGGAGACGGCGCTCGTCACGTACCTGCGCGCCGCGGCCACGAGCTTCGAGACGAACGACTGGCTGCCGGCGGACGAGGCGTGGTCGCGCATGAGCGTCCGCAACTCGCGCTGGTACGTCCGGGTCGGTCCGGACGAGACGTACTGGGAGCCCTGCAGCCAGAAGGCGGGCTTCCACCTCACCTTCGCCCGCATCGATCAGGGCTCGCTCGTCTGGCAGGACCGCCTCGCGCCGCTCCGCAGCGACATGGAGGGCGCGCTCGCGGCGCTCGTGCCCGGCGAGTACGCGGCGCGCGAGGTGTCGTTCCAGCTCCCCGACTTCATCGAGATCGTGGTCAACGCCGGCGACGATCGCGACGCGTTCGGCGCGACGATCGGCCAGAGCCTGCCGAACTGGGGTCCGGTGACCGACGAGGGCCGCGGCCGGACCGTCGCGATGAGCAACCTCTACACCGACGCCGACTCGCTCGCGCGGCGCCGCGCGCAGGCGATGTCCCTGCTCTCGAGCGCCTCGATGGCGTCGTACACCGACGACGCCACGCCGGGCCTGCTCAGCACGATCCTGCACGAGGCCACGCACAACCTCGGCCCCTCGCACGAGTACCGGACGCCCGCGGGGCAGACCGACGCGGAGGCGTTCGGCGGGGGCCTCGCGTCGATGCTCGAGGAGCTCAAGGCGCAGAGCGGTGGCCTCTTCTTCATCGACTGGCTGCGCCAGCGAGGTGTGCTCACCGAGCAGCAAGAGCGCGAGATCTACGTCGACTCGATCGTCTGGGCGTTCGGACACATCTCGCGCGGCATGTACACGCCGACCGGCGGTCGCAAGCCGTACTCGCAGCTCGCCGCGATCCAGATCGGCATCCTGCTCGACGAGGGCGCGCTGAGCTGGGATCCGGCTGCGACGGCGGCCGATGGCGCGAGCCAGGGCGCGTTCAGCATCGACTTCGCGAGGCTGCCGGCGGCGTGCGAGGCGATCATGCGGCGCGTGATGCACATCAAGGCGAGCGGCGACCGCGCGGCGGCCGAGGCGCTGGCCGCGCAGTACGTCGACGGGACGCGCGTGCCGCACGCGACGATCGTCGAGCGCTACCGGAGCTTCCCGCAGGTGGCGTTCGTGTATGCCGTGAGGGAGTGAGGGGCGCGAGACGAGAGGCGCGAGCGGGCGCCTCTCAGCGAGCCGCGAGCGCCACACGGATCGACTCCTCGATCGCGTCGAGCGTCGTGTCGAGCACGTCGAGCGGCACGTTGAGCGGCGGCGCGACGTACACCGTGTCCCCGAGCGGGCGCAGGAACACGCCGCGCGCGCGCGCCTCGTCCGCCACGCGCCAGCCCACGCCGGTCCCGCCGTAGCCGACGTCGCCGAGGTCCGCGGCGCCGATCGAGCCCAGCGCCCGCACGGCGCGGACGCCTCGGATGTTCGCGAACGAGGTGAACCGGCGCGCGATCCGATCGGCGCGGACGGCCAGCCCCTCGACGATCTTCTCGTCCCGGTACACGGCCAGCACCTCGCGCGCCACCGCCGCGCCGAGCGGGTGGCCGCAGAACGTGTGGCCGTGCATGAGCGCCCGCTCGGGGCCGCCGCGGAAGCCGTCGTACACCCGCTCGGTGGCCATCGTCGCGCCCATCGGCAGGATCCCCGCCGTGAAGCCCTTCGCGAGGCAGAGGAGATCGGGCGCCACGCCCGCGCGGTCGCAGGCCCACATCGTGCCGGTGCGACCGTAGCCGCTGAAGACCTCGTCCGCGATCAGGAAGGTGTCGATCGAGCGCGCCGACTCGGCCACGCGCCGCAGCACGTCGGGCGCGTGCATGCGCATCCCGCTCGCGCCCTGGATCAGAGGCTCCACGATCACGGCCGCGATCTCGTCGCGGCGTGCGCGGAGCGTGCGGTCGACGTGATCGACGACCCGATCCCATCCGCCCGGCTCGCCGGGGTCGGGCGCGCGGACGACCTCGAAGAGCAGCGGTCCGAAGACGCCGGCGAACTCCTCGATCGCCGCGAGGCTCGCCGCGCCGAGGGTGTCGCCGTGGTAGGCGCCCGAGAGACAGACGAATCGGTGCCGCGCAGGCCGGCCGTTCTGCTGCCAGTACTGGAAGGCGACCTTCACCGCGACCTCGACGGCCGTCGAGCCGTCGTCCGAGAAGTGGGTGCGCGTCAGGCCCGTCGGCGCGACGGCGGCGAGCTCGCTCGCGAGGAGCGCGACCGGCGCGTGGGTGATTCCACCGGCCGCGACGTGCGTCAGGAGGGATGCCTGCTCGACCAGGGCGCGCACGAGGCGCGGGTGCCTGTGGCCGAGCGTCGCGGACCACCACGACGACACGGCGTCCACGTAGCGGCGGCCGTCCGCGTCCAGCAGGAATGGCCCCTCGGCCTCGACCACCACGAGCGGCTCCCGGCCCTCGTGGCGCTCGCTCGACGTGTAGGGCGGCCACACGTGCGCGCGCTCGAGCGCGACGACCCTCGACCGC
Source organism: Sandaracinaceae bacterium (assembly GCA_044220955.1). Classification (GTDB taxonomy): domain Bacteria; phylum Myxococcota_A; class Polyangia; order Polyangiales; family Sandaracinaceae; genus JBBSAT01. The sequence goes on along the minus strand of JBGAQA010000046.1, from coordinate 32,230 downwards.
GACAGACCGCTCGGCAGCCGCATCGCGCCTCTACTTCGGGAGCGCGATCTTCGGCTTGTTCGGGTGCCGCTTGTAGAGCACGGCGACCCGCCCGATCTCGCCGGCCACGTGCGCGGACGTCGCGGTGGCGAGCGCGCTGGTGAGCGCCTTGCGCTCGCTCTTGTCGATCTGCGGCAGCTTCACCTTGATCAGCTCGTGCGTGTCGAGCGCGCTCTTCAGGGCGGCCACGATGGCGTCGGTCATGCCCTCCTTGCCGAGCTGCACGACGGGGTCGAGGTGATGCGCGAGCGCGCGCAGGTGCGCGGACTGCTTGGTGGTGATCGGTCTCGCCGTCGCGGTCATGGGAGGCGAGGGGTGTAGCAGCTATCGCCCGGGAGGCCGCTCGATCGCCTGGACCGGGCGCGGGGGCGGCCGCAGCATCCTCGAGGACCATGCACGCGGCACCCGAGGCAGGCTCGCTCGAGCGCTGGGCGTGGGCGCTCGTCACGAGCGCGCGGCTCGAAGACAAGCGGAGCCCGGGCGTGGCCCCGCTGCTGCGCGACGTCTCGTTCACGCCTCGACGTCTGCCCGCGCCCGGGCGCCCGGACGGGCTCGTGCGCTCCACCCGCCGCAGGAAGACGCCGCGAGCCGGCGCGCTCGTGAGCCCGGAGAAGCGCGCCGAGCTGCTCCACGTGTTCGCACACCACGAGCTGCAGGCCGCCGAGCTCTTCGCCTGGGCGATCCTCGCGTTCGCGGACGCGCCGGACCCGTTCGTGCGCGGTCTCGCGGCCCTCGCGCAGGACGAGGCGCGCCACTTCGCCGCGTACGAGGTCGAGCTCGCGCGGCTCGGACACCCGTTCGGGTCGCTCCCGGTGCGCGACTGGTTCTGGGAGCGCGTCGGCGCCGTCCGCGACCCGGCGTCGTTCTGTGCGTTCGTCGGTCTCGGACTGGAGTCGGCCAACCTCGATCACGCGCGTCGCTTCGAGACCGAGCTCCGCGCCGCGGGAGACGAGCGCGCGGCCGCGCTCACCGAGGCGATCGGCCGCGAGGAGGTCGCCCACGTGCGCTTCGCGGCGCGCTGGTTTCGGCACTTCGCGGGGGGCCTCGACCTCGCGCGCTTCGTCGCCGCGCTCCCGCCTCCGCTGACGCCGATCCTCTTCCGCGGGCGTTCGATCGATCGCGCCGCACGTTCGGAAGCCGGCTGGCCCGCCGAGATGATCGACGCGCTCGAGGCATGGCAGCCGCCGCCGTGAGCGCGCTCGCGTTCGTCCTGAACCTCGACGCCGAGCTCGAGCTCGAGCGTGGAGCGCGCTATGCGCCGGCCGCTCTCGTCCTCGAGCGGGTGGCGCGCATGGCCCGCGAGATCCGGCCGACCTTGCCCGCCGGATCCGTCGTGATCGAACCGCTCGTCGAGTCCGCGCCGTCGGGCGCCTGCGGGATCGCGTGGAGCCCGACCCCGCGCGCGCTCCGCGCATTCGATCGCGCGTCCGTGGCGCGCCCGGCCGCCCCGGACGTGGACGTCCTCGCCCGCGTCAACGCGCGCCCCTTCGCGCACGCGCTCTCGGAGGGCGAGCTGCCGGGTGCCGTGCTCGCGCGCGACCTCGACGTCGCCGTGGCGGCCCTCGCCCGTCCTGGCGAGTGGCTCCTCAAGCGCTCCTTCGGCGTGTCGGGTCGCGGACAGCGCCGCGTGCGGGGTGGCCACGCGACGGATGCGGACCGCGCCTTCGTCGCGGCCTCGCTGCGCCGCGACGGCGCTCTGGTGATCGAGCCGCGCGTCGCCATCGCGCGCGAGCTCTCGGTCCACGCCTGGGTGACGCGGAGCGGGACGAGCGTGCGATCGATCCGCGAGCAGACGGTCTCGCTTCAAGGCGCCTTCGTACGCTCGTCTCGGGCGCTCGGTCTCGATCCGCCCCTCGAGCGAAGGCTCGTCGACACCGCGGAGCGGGCGGGCGCTGCGCTCGCCGAGGCGGGCTACCACGGCCCGTTCGGAGCCGACGCGTACCTGCACCGAGGCGCCGGCGAGGCGCCGCTCGCGCTGCGCTCGCTCTCGGAGATCAACGCGCGCTACTGCATGGGCTGGGACGATCGCGACGGGTGGCGGACGCCGGGTTGATGGGCCTCAGCCGGGCGGGTCGAGGAGCGCCTGCACGCGGGCGAGCAGCAGGGCGAGATCGAAGGGCTTGGCGAGGTAGTCCTGCGCCCGCAATTGGTCCGTCGCGTAGGCTCTGGCGTGATCGGCGTCGCGGTACACCGCGCTCATCAGCAGCAGCGGCATCTTCCGGCCGTGCGCGGTGCGCTTCACGTCGAAGCAGAGCTCGAAGCCACTCTTCTTCGGCAGGGCCACGTCGACGATCATCAGATCGGGCTGCTCCGCTCCGAAGCGCTCGAGCCCGTCGACGCCGTTCGCGGCGAGCGTGACGTGGTAGCCGTGCGCCTCGAGGTAGTCGCGCAGCATCCGTGCGCTCGTCACGTCGTCCTCGACGATCAGGATGCGCTTGTGGGGCTGGGGCGGCAGCGGCACGCGGGGAGGATAACAGAGGGTCGCCGGGAGTCCCCTCAGCTCCGCGTGCCGCGGCCCACCCAGGGCACGTCGCCGACGCCGGCTCGGTGGTTCGCGAGGCGCGCGAGCGTGAAGAGCAGGTCGCTCAGGCGGTTGAGGTAGCGGACGACCTCCGGCCGCAGCGTCGTCTCGGCCGCGAGCGCGACGACGCGGCGCTCGGCGCGGCGGCACACGGTGCGCGCGACGTGGAGCTCCGCCCCGAGGGGCGATCCACCCGGCAGGACGAAGACCTTCAGCGGCGCGACCTCCTCCTCGGCGCGGTCGATCGCGCGCTCCATCGCCGAGATGTCGTCGTCGTCGACGAGCGGGATCCCGAGGTCTTTCCCCTTCGCGTTGGCGAGCTCCGCTCCGAGATCGAAGAGGCGGCTCTGGATGCCGGCGAGCAGGCGATCGAAGTCGTCGTCGCCGCCCTGGCCGAAGCGGTGCAGGCGCGCGACGCCGAGCACCGAGTTCAGCTCGTCCACCTCGCCGTAGGCGTCGACCCGAGTGCTGGCCTTGCTGACGCGCTCGCCCCCGAAGAGGCCGGTGTCGCCCGCGTCGCCCGTCCGCGTGTAGATCTTCATGGTGGTCCCTCGCTCCGCTCGGGCCTCATGGCCGCTCCGGTTCCGTCTCGTCGACGCCGAGGCACGCTCCGACACGCAGGCGCAGGCCGCTCGCCACCTCCTGCGCGCGTGCCCGCTTCCTGCCGTCGAGCTGCAGCTCGAGGAGTCGGAGGGTGCCCTCGCCGCAGGCGACCTCGACTCCGTCCTCTCCGATCGCGACGATCTCTCCGCTGCGCCCTCGCACGCCCGCCTCGCTCGCGACGCGGGTCGCGTGCACCTTCACGCGCTGCCCGAGCGCGCGCGTCTCGGCGCCAGGCCAGGGGCAGAGGCCGCGCACGCGGTCGTGGATCGCACGCGCCCCCTGCCGGAAGTCGATCCGCGCGTCGGACTTCTCGAGCATCCGCGCGACCGTCACGCCCTCGGTCGGCTGCCGCACGCGCGCGAGCTCTCCGCGGAGGAAGCGCGGGAGCTGCTCACGCAGGAGTGCTGCCGCGTCGCGACCGAGCGCCTCGAAGAGCTCGCCCGCGGTCTCGTCCTCGCCGATCGGGCGCGTCACGCGCGCGAGCACGTCGCCGGTGTCGAGCCCTTCGTCCATCTGCATGAGGCACACGCCCGTCTCGCGGTCGCCGCTCAGGATCGCCCACTGGATCGGCGCGGCGCCCCGCCAGCGCGGCAGGAGCGAGGCGTGGAGGTTCAAGCAACCGAGGCGCGGCGCCTCGAGGACGGCCAGGGGCAGGATGCGGCCGTAGGCGATCACGATCGCGACGTCGGCCTCGAGCGCCCTCAGCTCCGCGGCGAACTCCGGTACGCGCACCTTCGCGGGCTGCATCAGCGGCAGGCCCAGGCGCCGGGCCGCCCCGTGCACCGGCGTCTCGGTGAGCCTGTGCCCACGCCCGGAGGCTCGATCCGGCTGCGACACCACGCGGACGACCTCCGTGATCGACGCCAGCGCCTCGAGGCTCGGAACGGCGATCTCGGGCGTGCCGAAGAAGATCGATCGCGCGCGGGTCATCCGGTCGCGCTACTCGGCGGCTTCGGGCGCGCGCTTCGTCATCTCGCGGTGCACCACGCGGCGTCGCAGCATCCCGAGGTGGTCCACCATGAGCTTGCCGTCGAGGTGGTCGAGCTCGTGCTGGATCGCCACGGCGAGCAGGCCCTCGGCCTCGAGCTCGAAGCTCTTGCCGTCGCGATCCTGCGCGCGGACCTTGATGCGCTCGCTGCGGTCGATCTCCTCGTGGATGCCCGGGAACGAGAGGCAGCCTTCTTCCCAGGTGATGTCGCCGTGTCGCTCGACGATCTCCGGGTTCACGAACACGCGGAGGTCGCTCGGCTCGTCCTCGCCCGTCGCGATGTCCACGATGAAGAGCCGCTTGCTCTCGCCGATCTGCGGGGCGGCCAGGCCGACACCCGGCGCGGCGTACATCGTCTCGGCCATGTCGTCGATCAGCGCGTGCAGCGCCGCGTCGAACGTCTCGACCTTCGCCCCGGGCGTGCGGAGGCGCTTGTCGGGGTAGTGGAGGATCTTGCGGATCGCCATCGTCTCGCCCGTGAACTTACACCGCGCCGGACGGAGCGGCACCCGCCCCACCGGGGGATCCCGCGGCGAGGGCTCGGGCATAGCGGGAACGCAGGGCGTCGTCCGCGAGGCACTCCCGGGCCTCGTCGAGCGCGGCCAGGGCCGCCGCGCGCAGGGGCGCGAGCGCGCCCAGCCCGAGCTCCTCGAGGGGTAGCGTGCGCAGCATCGTGCTGCGACCGTCGTGCGCGGCGGCGATGTCGGTCGGCGTGGCGTCATCGCGGACGCCGAGGATGGTGAAGTAGTCGGCGTCGTCCGCGCGCGCCGCGTGCTCCCGCAGCACCAGCTCGATCGCGCGCACGTCGACCTCGGCCACCTCGGCCCGACCGGGGGTGATGGTGAGCGCGCCCGCGGCGACCAGCAGCGCGGCGACGCCGGGGAGCTCGGCGGCGAGGCGGGACGCGCGGGCGAGCTCGAGACGGAGCACGCCGTCCTCTCGCGCCTCGAAGAAGCGCGCCAGATCGGCGTCGACGCCGAGCGCGGCGACGACGCCGCCGAGCGCGCGTGTCGCGTCGAGCCGTCCGTTGGCGCCCAGGGGGGCGAGGAGGGCGTCGACACACGCGCCGCGCGCTCCGGCACCGATCGAGCCGAGCAGCCGCGCCGTCGGGCCGAGGCGCGCCGGGACGTCCTCGTCGCGTGCGGCGTGGAACACGGCCTCGCCCGACGTCGCGAGCGCCACGCGCGCGAGCAGATCGCGCTCGCCGCGCGCGAGCGCGAGCGCCTCGGCCGCGCTCGAGAGCTCGCCGCGCTCGACCCCCATCGTCAGCCGCGCGCGTGCCGAGGGCTCGTCCGCGGCCGTCCGCCCCATCCTTTCGAGCGCGAGGCGCGCGACGGGGCCGGCAACCCTCGCGAGCTCGCCGCGCGAGAACGTGAGCTCGGCGTCGAGCGCGGGCGAGGTCACGATCGCGCGTACCGACGCGCGCCCGAGGACGATCGCGGCGAGCGCGCGGATCATCGCGCCGGGAAGGATCGCGAGGCGGCGAACGTCGGCGGCGTCGAGGGGTCCGAGCGCCTCGTCCATCGGGATCGAAGCGAGGGCCTCTGCGCGCGGCGGCAGCGGGTTGGGCAGCTTGAAGCCCGCCCCGAGGCTGAGCGGCGTGCCGGGCGACGTCTTCTTCTCTCGCTCGGCGGGGGGATCGCTCGGCGGCCGCGCGGCGCGCGGCGGCGCGGAGGAGACCGACGCGCCCAGGACCGAAGCGAGCGGCGCGACGACGAACAGGCCCTCGTCCTCGCCCTCCGCGTCGGGGCTGGCGTCGTCGAAGAGCTCGTCCGGCACCAGCTCGCGCGCCGAGGCCTCACCCGCGGGAATCGAGACGTCGATCGCGGCGAGGCCGGGGAAGACGCGTCGGTCGGCGGCCGCGAGCAGCGCGCGCAGCGAGTCCGAGATGGCGGCCTGTGCGAAGTCCGCGGTGCTGCCCGGGACGGACCCGGACCCGGTGGTCACCGCGCTCAGGGGGATCTCCGAGCGGCGCTCGATCTGCGAGATCCCGGTGGGGGAGGGGGGTGAGGAGGGGCGCGCCGCCGGTGCGGACTTGCGGTCGTCGCGCTCGTCGCCGCCGCCGTGGTCGCCCTCGTCGGACGGCTCGAGATCCATCGATCGGATGGCCGAGACGCCGCTCGGGTCGTCGCGCTCGCCCTCGTCCTGGTCGCGGGGCTCGCGCTCGCGCAGCTCGAGGGTGTGCTCCGGCACGCGCTCGACGATCGAGCGCTCGGCGCGACGCTCGCGGAGCAGGCGGCGCGCGCCCTCGACGAGGTGGGTCTCGTCGACCGGCCGGCAGAGCACGAGCTCGGCACCGAACGCGGGCCCCTCGGGGATCGGCGTCGTGCCTTCGGGGGTGCCCAGCAGGATCACGGGCACGTCGGGCCGCCGCCCATCGTCACGCAGCCGGCGCAGCATCTTCAGCGCGTCGGGGGCGTCGGCCGCGAGCACGAGCAGATCGGCGCGCGTCTTGTCCACGTCGCGCAGCTCGCAGGTCGCCACGTCGAAGCCCGCGCCCACGAGCGCCGCGACGACGGCGAGGCGCTCCGATCCCGGGTCGGCGACGTCGATCCGCACGTCGGGTTTCTACCGGAAACGATCGGGCCGCGAAAGAGCAGCCCCCCGGGGTCCCCCCGGGGTCACTCCACGGGGTCTCAACTACCTGGAATCATTAGGGACCGGCGGGTAGATGCGCAATACACTTTCGGCAATTCTGTCTTGCGCAACTAGCCGCCGGAACCGTGTGAATTCGATGACTTGGATGGGTGTGGAGTGACCCCGCTACTCGATGCTGATCTCGTGGCCCTCGAGCGCGTCGGCCTCGCGGCAGAAGCCGGCGAAGGCGGCGTACTCGCCGGGCGTGATGCGCATGCGCGGGACGCGCACGTGGCGCTCGAGCGTGAAGCCGTCGTCCGTGCGCGTCGTGACGTAGCTGGCCGTGGCGCCGTTCGGTCCTCCCATCTCCGCCTGCGCGTCCGGCAGGGACCCGACCTCGGCGCCCGCGGGGACGTGGACGCGCACGGCGACGTCGAGCGCGAGCGAGGGTGAGACGACCTGCACCGTGGCGCGGCTCGCGAGGCGCGCGAACGCGCTGGTCAGCTGCGTCGGGATGAGCGCCGGCAGCATGCGACGGCCCCCCGCGACGTGCCCGAGGCCTTCCACCTCGAACTCGTAGTGCAGCACGAGCGGCTGGTCGTGCTCCTCGCGCCCCGTGATCCGCAGGCTCGTCATGTGCGCGCCCGGGAGGATCCGCGAGACGTAGCCTTCGTCGAAGGCGTCCTCGAGGTTCGCGGCCGGCACGCCCTCGAGCTGCGTGCGCCACATCGCCGCGCCCGCGCCGCGGAAGGTCTCCTGCACGTCGAAGCGCGCGTCGCCGTCCTCGTCGAGCGTCGCATCGACCTCGACCGTCCTCAGGTCGGCCTCGATCGGCGGCATCGACACGGTGGCTCGCTCGGCGCTCGCGTTCAGGACGAGCGCGTCCATGCCGCGCAGGTTCGGCGGGATCGTGCCGAAGGGGGCGCCTCGCTGACCCGTCGCCACCCAGACCGGGCCCTCCGTGCCGTGCATGCGGATGAGGAGCGAGCCGTAGCGCTCGTCCTCCGGCACCGGACTGTCCGTCGCGTCGGCTCCGAAGTCGCGGACCAGGGCGAGCTCGGCCTCGATGCCGGCGAGGTGCAAGAGATAGAGGAGCACCCTCGCGCGGCTGCCCGTGCGCGCCGCGACCATCGTCCCTGCCTGCTCGAAGAGCGCGCTGCTCGACTCCTCGATCTCCTCCATCACCCACTCGTAGAGGCGCGCGGCGCGCTGCTCGGCGGTCGTCGCGCCGTCGGGGGACGCGATCTCGTGCACGAGGCGCTGCGCCGCCGGATCCCGGACCTCGCGGTCGGCGAGCACGTCACGCAGGCTGTCGACGTACGACGACCAGTCCGCGCGGTAGCCCCAGAGGATCGACGGGAAGAACTCGGTCGGCGACACGGTGCTCGGCTCGCGCACGAAGGGCTCGCTCTGGTGGACGGCCCAGCGGTAGACGCGCAGCTCTCCGTCGTCGTGGGTCTCGGTCGCCGGCGCCTCGCCGCGTGGGTCCACGGCGATCTCCATGTCGCGCGGCGCGACGAGCGTCAGGCTCGACGACTCGAAGGGCGTCTCGTAGTTCCGGAAGTAGAAGCGCTCGCCCGTCGCGCCGCCGCCGTACGCCGCGGGTGCCGGCTCGGTGCGCAGGTACTCGAACTCGACGTAGTCGCCGACGGCCACGTTCGGTAGCTCGATGTGCTCGAGGCCGGCGATCTGGTCGGGCTCGAGCCGCGTGCCGTCGGCCTTCACCGTGCGCAGCGTCAAGAGCTGTGCGCCCTCGGGCGGCGTGAACTGCCCTTCCTGCTCGGCCGCCTCGTCGGACTGCACCCGGATGATGTTGTGCGTGAGCTCGAGGATCGAGCCGTCCGGGAACAGGCGCGTGACCGTGTAGTCGAGCACGAGCACGCGCGGCGCCTCGTAGTGATGGCCCGACGCCTCGAACTCGCGGATCACCGCGGCGCCATCGCGCCGGTAGGACTCGAGCGGGCTCACGCCGAGCACGGCACGCTCGATGCGGAACAGGTCCGCCATCGACTCGGGCTCCTCACGGTGCGCGCGCGCGAAGCGCTCGGCCGCGGCGTCCCGGTGGCCCGTGGCGAGCGCGAGATCGGCCTGCATGGTGACGACGCTCAGCGACTGCGGCATCAGCTGCTCGAGCTGTCCGAGGATCTGCTCGGTCGCCGCGCGATCGCCCCGCGCGCGCGCCAGCGTGAGCCGGCCGTCGAGCACCTGGTAGCGGTGGGTGTCGGGCTCGAGCGCGGCCAGGCGCGCCAGCTCGCCGCTCGCGTCGTCCCAGCGTCGCTGTCGCACGAAGTGCTGCAGGCGTGCGTCGCTCCTCGCGTCGCACTCCGTGACGATCCGCTCGGCGAGCGGGGCGGCCTCGCCCTCGTGGCTGCGGCGCACCGCCGCCTCGAGCGTCGCCGAGATCGCGGCACAGGAGCGCGGCGCGCGCGCGAGCAGCGCGGCGATCTCGGCGTCCGCCTGCTCCTGCCACCCGGCGCGCTGGAGGATCTGCGCGAGGGTGATCGGGAACAGAGGCACCTCGGGGAAGTCCGTCTCGGCCGTGCGAAGCCCCGGGAGCGCCTCGCGCACGCGACCACCGAGCGCGTCGAGCACGAGCAGCTGGAAGCGGGGATACCAGGCCGTGTCGTCGCGCTCCTCGGCGACCTCGAGGTAGCGCCGCGCGTCCTCGCTGCCGAGCGCGCTGCCGCGGATCGGGTCGGCCATCGCGACGGTGCTCGCGACGACCAGGGGGATGACCGCTGCATCGTCGCCGGCGGTCATGGGCGCGAGCGTCTCGCGGGCCGAGACGTAGTCGCTGCGCGCGATGTGGACCGCCGCGCTCAGCATGCGCTCGAAGTAGCCGTCCGTCCCGAGCGTGGCCGGGCGCTCGCCGTCCGGCAGCGCGCCGCGCGCCTCTCCGGGGAAGGCGGCGAGGATGAGGAGCGGGTTCGGGTGACGCGAGCCGACCTTCACCATCAGGCGGTGCGCGCCCGCGTCCAGCGCGACCTCGTGCCACGTCGTGCGCGGGACGAGCTCCACGCGGCGATCGACGCGAGCGACCGAGGTGTCGTCGACGAAGAGCTCGACCGCGTTGGGCGTCTCGAGCCGCACGAGGTACGTGGCGGCGGCGGGGACGTCGATCGTCGTCTCGGCGTACGTCACGCCCGAGCCACCCACGGGCCCGTTGCCCATGTGGAGCGCGCAGCCGGCCGTCTCGATGGCGCGCGTCGCGCGCGTCCGCCGCGCCGGGCCGAGGTCGTAGCTCTCCGCTAGAGGGCCGGTCTGCTCGGGCGCGAGCGCCTGATCGAAGCCGAGCAGCGCGCGGTGACCGAAGGGCCCGGCGACGCGGTACTCGGTCTGGCAGCCGACGCTGGCGGCCAGCGCGCGCACGCGCGCGACGTCGCCCTCGCGGTAGGCGAGCTCGATCAAGAGCTGCGAGAGCGTGAAGCGGGCGGCGCTGCCGGCGCTGCCGGGGTGCTCGACGATCGGCGACATCCGGGCGCGGACGATCGTGCCGAAGTCGGCGACCGAGCCGTCGTAGTCGGAGATGGCGCTCGCGGCCGCCTCGGCGAGCTCGGCTGCGCGCGGGTCGCCGCTCGACGCGCTGGTCTCCACCACGCGCAGCACGGCCTCCAGCCCCGCGCCGAGTCGTCCGTGCATGTTGTGCTCGAGCGCCGAGAGGAAGAACGTGCGCGGGTCGTCGGGTCGCAGGGCGAGGGCGCGATCGATCGCCGCGCGCGCGGCGCTGGCGTCGCCCGCGGGGGCCAGCAGCTCGCCCTCGGCGAGCGCGTAGACCGCGTCCGGGTCCAGCGGGCGCTCGGCGGCGCGCCGGCGCAGATCGTCGATGCCGAGGGCGTGCGGCGTGGTGCCGGTGCTCACGGGGCAGCCGCCCAGCGCGACCGCGATCAGGAGTGCGAGCGCGATGTGGGAGCGGCTCATCGCCCACCTCCGATCATCACGACGCGCTCTCGCAGGATCGTGTCCGCTCTGCCGACCCACTCGCGGTACGCCGCGTACTCGGTGGCCGGCACCGTGTCGGCGGCGAGCGAGAGCTCGGTGTGCACGACGACGTCGGTCCCGCTCCGGGTGACCGTCATCGCGAAGTGGCCGAACGCCGAGTCGGCGACACCGCCCTCGGGGACCGCGCCGATCGTGTAGCCGGCGGGTGCGTGCAGCGTCCGGTCCTCGACGTAGCTGCTGCGCCCGCCGAGATCGAGCGCGAAGCGGCGGGTCTCGGTGCGCGCGAAGAGCGTGGTGAGCTGATCGAGCACGGAGCCCGGCACGCGCAGGCCGTCGGCGTCGCGGACGCCGAACACGGGGACGCGCGCCTCGTAGTGGTACGTCACCGGCACCTCGAACTCGGTGAGGTGCTCGAAGCGCTCACTGCCGACCTCGATGCCCGGGAAGATGCCGCGCATCGCCCGCTCGAAGCGCTCGTGGCGCGTGCCCTCGGTCTGGTACGTCGAGCGGTAGCCGGGCGCCTCCGAGCCGCGGATCTCCTCGTCTCCCACGAGGCGCGCCGAGCCGTCGGCGGCCATCGTCACCTCGAGGCGGCGCGTCCGGCGGTCGTGCTCGGGCGGCAGCTGCGGCGAGCGGCGGAGCTCGGCGCCCTCGGGACCGACCACGAGCACCGTGACGCCCTGGTCCATCTGCGGGAAGTCGGTCGTGCCGCTGAACTCGGCCGTGCCGTCGAGATAGAGGTCGAGCTCGGGGACGTACGCGATGGCGTGGTCGAAGATCGCGAGCGACGCCGGCAGGTCGTGGATCGCGCCGTTGTGCCGCGTGCGCACGAGCACGAGGCGCGCGTCGATCCCGGCCGCGCTCAGCATGGTGTAGAGCAGCGACGCCTTGTCCTTGCAGTCGCCGAACCCGCGCTGGACGATCTGCGGGACGCGGTACGGCAGAAACCCGTGGATGCCGAACTCGAGGCCGACGTAGCGCGTGTTGTCGATCACCCAGCGATAGATGCGCTGCACGCGCTCACGCAGATCCGTCACGCCGTCGGTGAGCTCGTGCACGATCTGCGTGAGGTGCTCGTCGGCGTAGAGCTGGTCGTGGACCAGCCCCCACCACCAGTGGCCGACGTCGTCCCAGCTCTGGAACGTCGACACGTGGAGATAGGGGATGACCTCGGTCTGCCCGGGCATGCTGTCTTCGTTCCGGATCGCCGCGATGTCGTCGGCGTGGAAGTGGTCGACGCGGCGCGAGCCGACCGTGCTGGTGTCGTGCGCGAGCGACGCCAGTGCCGGCGTGTTGAAGTAGAAGCTCCGGGCGCTCGGCGTCATGAGCACGTAGTCGAGGCGCGCGATCGGCGTCTGGCCGCCGAGGTAGTGGACGTCTCCGTAGTAGTCGTCGAACAGGTTGCGCTCGGCGACGTCGTCGATGCGGTAGCGGATCTCGACCATGTCGCCCGGCTCGAGGTCGGGGAACACGACCACGAGCGCGCGCGTGTCGTAGTAGATGCGGTACCAGGGCTCGCCGAGCTGCTGCTCGAACGAGTCCGTCGCGTCGAGGTGTCTTCCGTCGCGGGTGACGCGGGCGAGTCGCACCGCGACGCGCTGCACGTCCGGATCGAACTGGATCGGGAACGTCCGCCAGTCGCGCGCGCCCTGGTCGTCGACGATCTGCGCCGCGACCTGGTGGAAGCTCGAGCCGAGGCCGTTGTCGAAGACGGTGTTGACGGTGAGCTCCTCGAGGATCCGCGTCGGGTAGCTGGCGTCGTCGCTCCTGCGCGCGAGCAGATCGTCCTCGCTCACCGCGTACGCCTCGTCGGCGCGCTCCTCGGGCTGGATGCTCTCGAGCAGCTCCCGGCTCTCGGCGTCCTGGGGGCGGAGCACGAGCGCCTGCCGGAGCTCCTCGATCGCGATCTGCGGCTGCCCGCGCCGCAGGAGCGCGTGGGCGTAGGACACGTGGACGCCCGCGTCCTCCGGCGCGAGGTCGAGCGCGAGCCGGTACATGCCCATCGACTCGTCCTCGCGGCCGAGCGCGTCGTAGAACGTCGCGACGTGGCCGTAGTAGCCGGTGTGATCGTTGCCGAGCGAGCGGTACTCGTCGATGAGCGCGAGCGCGCGGTCCTGGTCGCCTCGCGTGATCGCGTCGCCGATGAGGATCTCGCGCATCGACTGGTCGTCGTAGCGAGCGGCCAGCGCCTCCGCGGCGAGCGTCATCGCCTCGTCGCGCGCCCCGACGGCGTCGGCGGCGTGCACGCGCAGCGTCATCCAGCGCGGGGCGCCGGGCGCGTGGGACGCGGCGTCTTCGAGCACCGCGCGCGAGGCGTAGGCGAGACCGAGATCCTCGAGCAGGTCGGCGCGCATCTCGGCAGCGTCGAGCCACTCGGTCGAGCCCTGCGCGATGCGGTCGAGGATGGGGAGCGCGTCCTCGGGGCTCGGTCCGCCCAGCACGAGCCGTGCGCGCGCGAGCACGACCGCAGGGTCGTCCGGAGCGAGCGCCACGGCGCGATCCACGAAGCGTGACGCGTCGCCCCGCGCCGTCGCGAGCGTCGCGGCGAACACCCAGCGCTCGGCGCTCGGCTGCAGCGTGGCCGCGCGCTCGGCGAGCTGCTTGCCGCGTTGCTCGGCCGGGTCGTCGGCGCCGGTGTACGCGAGCATCCGCGCGAGATCCTCGAGCGCCTGCGCGCTCGGGTGCTCGCCCGCGGCGGCGGCCTCGAGCGCGGCGAGCGGCGCCTGGGGCGCGGCGGGCAGGTGCGCGCTCGAGGCGTGCACCGCGCTCGCGTCCCCGGTCGTCGCATACGTCAGGCCCGTCGCGGGGGCGCCCGTGGCGTCGCCCAGCCGCGCGTAGAAGCCCCACGTGCTCGACGACACGCAGGCCTTCACCATCAGGCGGTTGGGCCCCTGCTGGGCGCCGACCATCACCGAGGCGCGATCCGGGTCGGGCTGGCGGTACGCGGCGTCGCGCAGGACCTCCTGCCCGTTCCACCACGCCGCGATCGCCCCGCCGCCGCCGAGGAAGAGGGAGAGCGGCTGGGCCCGCTGGCTCGTCACCCACGTCTCGGCGTAGCCGCACACGTTGGTGTCGGGCCGCATCACGGCGTCGAACGACACGTACCCGAAGTGCCCCACGTCGGGGTAGTCGCGCCACGCGACGGGCCGCTCGCGACCCTCGAAGCGAGCGTCCGGATCCATCACCTCCATGCGCAGGCGCTCCGGGTCCTCGACGCGCGCGAAGCCGGCCTTCCCTTCGTTGTCGAAGGGCCCGACCACGCGCCAGGTGCGGATGTAGCCGAGCTGGTCGATCGCGCGCGTGGAGGCAGCGGGGTCGCCGGCGCGCAGGCGGCCACGCGCGAGCAGCTGCGCCGTGTACTGCCGCACCGGCACCGAGAGCGCGCGATCGGCCGCGAGGCGCTCGAGGGCGGCGAGGGTCACGGAGGGCCGCACGTCGTTCCACTGCCTGTAGATCTCGAGGATCGGCAGGATGGCTCGCGCCGCGCGACCTGCGCGGTGCGCCGCGGTCGCGAGCTCGGCGACCTGCGCCTCGTAGGGCGTGCTGACCTGCGCGGTGGCGTCGTGGGACGGAGAGGAGAGGACGAGCGCGAGCGCGAGGAGCACGAGCGCCGAAGCGGCGCGGGAACGAGACTTCATGGGCGGTAGGTCTCCGGCACGACGCGCGAACGGCGGCGCAGAAAGGACTCGCGAGAGCGGCCCGACCTTAGCGAGGGGCTTCCGCAGGGACAAGCGCGAGGGGGGCCGTGTTCCCGGTCGACGCGAAATGCCCGGGCGAGGGGCCCGGCAGGGCGAGGGCGCGAGTGAGGGTGAGGGCGAGGGCGAGGGCGACTCGGCGCGCGGCCTCAGAGCGGTCCCCTGCCTCGCGTCCGTACGCGTGGTTGCTCCCACCACTCGGTCCGGCTCCGGCGGGCGGTGAGCACGAGCACCGCGAGCGTGAGTGTCGGGATCAGCAGCAGAACCATCGGGAGCGCCTCGATGCCTGGCTCGCTCCCGAGCCGCAGTCTTCGGCCGGGCGTGAGCATCAGCGCGATGGGCGCCCCTTCTCGCGCCAGCAGGTACCCGCCGCGCGACACCGGCAGGGACACCTGCTGGTCCGGCAGGGAGACCAGGACGCGGTAGGCAGTGTGCCTGCCGTTGCGGTCGTAGCTGAACGAGAGCTCGGGGCGTACGACGGTCCCGACGACGCGCTGGCCGTGGAGCACGAAGTCGTAGAACGGCAGGTAGGCGAGCGCGTTGACGACGAGCAGCAGCACGATCGGGCCGATCGCGGCGCGTCGATGGAACCTCGCCCAGTCGCGGTGATGCTCGGCGAGAGACTCGGTCGCGACCACCATCGATCCGTCCGGCGCGGCGTCCAGCACCCAGCCGGCGTCGCCTGCCGTGGCCGCTGTCCGGTACGAGCCTGCCTCTCTCCGCGATGGCGTCTCGCGACGGAGCCGACCGGTGATCGACGCGCGCTCTCCCTCGGTGAGCTCTGCCACGCGCACGCGCCGCGTCCCGCGCCGCTCGACCACTCGCAACCGGTCGACGAGCGCCACCTGTGCGGGGGGCTCGACGCGCACGCGCTCGTTGCGATCGGTGACGAGGTGGAACGAACGTACGCTCGATGCGCGCTCGACCTCGGTCCACTCGTGGTGGAGCCCGCCGCTGCCGCCGCCCCACTGGCGTCCGTCCTCGGTCAGCGTGATCGTGATCGCGGGATCGTCGCCCTCGGTCTCGACGACGCCGAGGACGAGCGCCCCGCCCACGCGCAGCGAGGGGGCGCCGTCGATGGCCGCCTGCGCGTCGCGAGCGCGTCGACTCGCCGCGTGGGAGGCGGCGAGCGCGACGCAGGCTGCGAGCGCGTAGAGCAGCGAGTAGGCGAGCAGCATCGTCAGGCTGCTCGTTTCGCTCATCTCGCCCGTCAGGTGATCGAGGGGCTCCATGCGCTCGCTCGCGCCGAGGGTACGGGAGCGCGGCAGCCGCCGACAGATCCTCGAGCGCCGCGTTCGTCGAGTCAGGGTGGCGCCGCTCGACGCAGCGAGTCGCCGGTCCCCGGACGCCACCGAGGGCGAGCGCGCGGGCGAGGGCGCCGCTTGCGGCGCTCACGAGTCGGGCCACAAGCTCCGCGGCGATGAACACTCGCTTTCCGCGCCCGCTCTGCGCCGGCTCGAAGATCGCCATCGTCGCGCCGAGCTCGCCCGTCCCCGCCGCGCTCGCGCCGCGGCTCGAGCTGGTGAAGGAGACGCTGCGCGCGAGCGGCTTCACGCCCCTCGAGTCGTCGTGTCTGCGCGGGGAAGAGAGCGCACCGTGGCAGGTGCGGCTCGACGCCTGGATGCGGGCGCTCCTCTCGGACGAGCTCGACGCGGTCATGCCGCCCTGGGGGGGCGACCTCGCGATCGAGGTGCTCGCGCGCATGGACTTCGCGAAGCTGCGCCAGGCCCGCCCGAAGTGGATCCTCGGCTACTCGGACGTCAGCACGCTGCTCGTGCCGATGCTGCTCGAGCTCGGCTGGGCCTCCGCGCACGGGCCCAACCTCATGGACCTCGTGCCCGCCCAGCGCGACCCCCTCAGCGCGCGCTGTCTGTCGTGGCTGTCCTCGGACGCGCCCTTCACGCAGCGCGGCTCGACGCACTACCAGACGGCGTTCGTGGACTGGAAGCGCCGGCCGGAGGCGCCCTTCCAGCTCGATCAGCCCGCGCGCGTGCAGACGCTCGACGGCCGTCCGCTGCGCGCGCGCGGGCGCCTGGTCGGCGGGTGCCTCGACACGATCAGCAGCCTGGCCGGGACGCGCTTCGGCGACGTGCCGCGCTTCGTCCGGGAGCACGCGGACGAGGGCGTCATCGTGTTCCTCGAGAACTGCGAGCTCGCGCCCGGACAAGCAGCGCGCGCGCTCGTTCAGCTCCGCCTCGCGGGGTGGTTCGAGGGCGTCGCGGCGATCGTGCTCGGGCGATCGCAGGCGCCCGAGGCGCGCGGGCCCGCGTACGTCCACGCGCTCCACCGCCTCTTCGACGATCTGCCGGTGCCCGTCGCCTTCGACGCCGACGTCGGGCACGTGCCGCCGCAGTGGACGCTGATCGAGGGCGCGCTCGCGACGCTCGCGGTCGAGGACGGCTGCGCCGAGATCACCCAAGAGCGCCGGTGACCAGCGTGGTGGTGTCGCCGTTCAGGGATCCGGTCGATGGTCGCGGTCCACGACGACCTCGCGGTACATGCAGCACGAGTCGTCGTTCGACCACGCCCCGCGCTCGAGGGCGCAGCCGCCGCAGCACGGCCCGTGCTCGGAGCACCAGAGGCCGGCGACCAGGCCGAAGCGCGGCGGCGACGAGACGCGCGTGACACGGCCGCACCCCGCGCAGGCGAGGATCTCGCCGTCCGTCTCCGGCAGGCCGAGCACGATCTCGCCCGTGACCGATGGCGCGAAGGTGGACCCGCGCGTTCGAGGGGCGAGGGGCGAGGGCGAGGGCGAGGGCGAGGGCGAGGGCGAGGGCGAGGGCGAGGGCGAGGCTCGCGGCGCTCGCAGGTCGCGGGTGCCTCGGGGATCGGGTTCGATGGTCGCGGTCGACGGCGAGGCTTGTCGGGAGACCAGTTCGTCGAACGCGGGGGCGACGCCGCGCTCGACGCCGGCGGCGTTCACTCGTGCGACGAGGCCTTCGCCGCGCTCCGTGGCGATGCAGGCATCGCCTGCCGAACGAGCTGCGACACGCCCGTCGCCTGCGACGGGATCTCGGCGTGCTGGCAGTGCCCGTATCAGCTCACCTGCGCCGGCAGCCGCCTTCACGTCCACGTCTCGGGCGTCCTGTGCGACGCGGGACCACCTGCCCGCGACACGGGGACCGACGCGCCATGACCGGTTCGTAGGCGTCTTCCGAGGCCGACACGATCCCCCAGCGCACGGGAGCGATCAGAGCAGGTACCCGCTCACGCCCAAGCCGACGTGGAAGAGCGTCGTCAGGTAGCAATCGGCCACCGGGAACGGGCCGGTCGCCTGCACCACGAGGCCCACGTAGTCCGAGAACCTGTAGTCGAAGCTCAGCGAGCCGCCATCCCTCACGATCTGGCCGGACAGCTCGGCCGTACCGACGATCGCGTCGGGCACGTATGCGCACGCCTGCGCCATGTCGATGCACTCGGAGAGGAAGGCGTCCAGGGTCGGTATGCGCGGGCACGAGGCTCTCGGAGGCGCGGGCGACCTCGACGGCGCCGGCGCTTCTCGGCGGCCTCGTTCTCGCTTACCTTGACGGCATGCGCGCCGTCCTCCTCGCCACCACCCTGCTCGGCCTGCTCGCGTGCTCGGCGCCGGGGGAGGCGCCGCCGCCCACGCGCGGCGGGCATCCGATCGTCGGGCACGTGCGCCTGCGCGATCGCACGATCGAGCTCACGGTCGACACGCTCGACGCGCGCGGCGGCGACGTCGATCTGCGGCGTGCGACCGCGCACCACGAGCCCGAGGTGTGGGCGGACACCGACCCGCGCCTCTTCGAGCCGGACGACCGGCTCTGAACGGTCGCCGCCTCGGCGTCTCGTGGCCGCTCAGGGTAGCGCGTCGACGATCGTCAGCGCGTGCTCGGCGAGGGCCAGCGTCGCGCGCGGACCGCCGTCGCCGCTCGTCGCCGGCTCCTCGAGCGTCACGCGCAGCACGACCGAGCGACCTACCACGTCGCCGGGCCCCGTGATGCCGCCGAAGATCACCCGATCGCCCGCGCGGAGCCAGCCGCCCTGGTCGGGCGTGAGGTAGCGCGTCATCAGCGCGAGCGGCGCGTCGGCGAGCACCGCTCCGTCGGGCGTCGCGACGACGTAGTGCAGGACGCGACCCTCGGGATCGAGGCCGAAGATCCGGCACGAGGCCCAGACGTGGTAGCCGCCCTGCGGGCCGTGCACGAGCTCGATCGCGCCTCCGTCGACCAGGCTCTCGAAGCCCGACTCGCCCGTCCCGAGCTCGAGGAAGCTGGTCGCGCCGTCGGGCCCCACGTGCGGCGGCGCCGGCGCGACCGGGCAGCCTGCGAGCAGGCAGGCCAGCGAGAGCCACGCGCCCAGCGCGCGCGCGAGCCCAGCGGCCGTCCCGAAATCGACGTCCGCCTCGGGCATGATCGAGGCGGCCGCGCGAGACGACCGGTGTGCGTCGCGAGGCGAGCGGTGGCGAGCCGAGACGGAGCGGGGGTGAGCGGGATCCGGCTCTGCCGGTCCCGCGAGGGGACGCGCGAGCGCCCCCTTCGCCGAGAGGTCAGTCGATGAAACAGCTGCCTCCGAAGCCCCGTGGGGGGACGGGTGAGACCGCTCCCATGGCGCTGCACTGCATGTCGAGCACGTCGCGCAGCGAGTTCACGAGCATCCAATCCTGCTGCACGTCGGGATCGGCGAGCGGCGAGCCCTGCCACCACTCGATGGTCTGACGCATCATGTCGATGGTGCCCATCGCGCGCGCACAGTCGCCGTCCGCGTAGAAGGACGTCGCCGTCCGCAGCGTGAGGTACATGTTCAGCATCATGAACGCCTTGCCGACGGTCATGTCGCTGAACTCGGGCAGGTTGCCCGTCGGCGTCTGCCCGCTCGCCAGCGGGTTCGAGATGGTCTCGGTGTGGGTGACCGGGCTCCCGGTCGCGCTGTCGACGTAGGAGATCTCGACCGCGAACGCGGGGCTCCCGGCCGCGAAGGGGACCGCCGGGTCCTCGATCAGCTCGACGAAGAAGCCCCCGCCGCCGCCGCGCCGGCCGTGGTCGACGTCGGAGGGGCCCGTCCGCTGGCCGAGCAGGAGCACCGCGGAGGAGAGCGTCGCCTCGGCGCTCGTCGACTGCGCGCGCGCCGCGCCGTACGTACGGCCGATCGTGTAGCCGGGCGCGGGGGTGACGCGCAGGGTGAAGTCACGCGCGATCGGGAAGAGCGACGTGCGCCCCTCGAGGTCGAGGATGTTCGTCAGGTCGGTACCGTTCTCCGCGAAGTAGTACGCGCCTCCGCCGAGCTCGCCGAGCGCGATCGGCAGCGCGTCGGCGTAGGGCGCGCCGCCCCCGACGATGGAGACCGTCGTCCCGCTCTCGAGCATGGCGCTCGCGAGCGCGACCACGCGATCGGGGCTCGCCAGTCCGGCGTCGGCCGCGCCGCTCGTCAGCATCAGCACGTGCCGGTGGCCCGTCCACGCCGGGTCGTCGAGCACCTGCGCGGCGAGCGCGAGGCCC
Organism: Sandaracinaceae bacterium; assembly: GCA_044220955.1. Taxonomy (GTDB): domain Bacteria; phylum Myxococcota_A; class Polyangia; order Polyangiales; family Sandaracinaceae; genus JBBSAT01. The sequence goes on along the minus strand of JBGAQA010000046.1, from coordinate 12,409 downwards.
TCGTAGGTGGCGGCGGCGCCGTCGGTGCCGGGCGCCGCCAGCGTCGTGGCGGCGACGGCGAGCGCGGGGTCGTTCGGGGCGAGGTCGCGCTCGAGCTGGCGCGCCTCGCGGCCCACCTCGATCACGCTGACGCGATCCTCGGGTCGCAGCGCGACGGCGAAGTGGTGCACCGCGTCGAAGAGCGCGGGCGCGAGCGGCGCGAAGCGCGCGGTGTGCTCGACGACGAGCACGACGTGGACCGGGGGTCGGGTGAGGGCCGCTGGGTCGACGGAGCTGTTCAGCGCGACGAACGCCATCGTCCACGGCGCCCCCTCGAACGTGCGCGCGACGGCGAGCGCGGCCTGCGCGCAGACGACGTCGCCGCAGTCGGCCGGCGGCAGCGCGAGCGCGTGCTCGGCGAAGAACCCGACGGGGTCGAGCGTCGCGGGCGCAGGGACCGCCCCGTCGGCGAGGATCGATCGGAACTCGGCGATGTCCTGCGCGCCGCCCTGTCCGACGCCGACCGAGCCGTGTCGCGGCGTCGCGGACTCGGCCGACGAGCCGGAGGACGAGCAGCCGGGTGCGAGCAGCGAGGCGAGGCACGCGAGCCAGGGAGCGAAGTGGTCAAGACGCGTCATGGTCGTTGTCTCCTCTAGGGTCGATCGGCGGCGACGGCGAGCTGGGTGTGCGCGCCGGGGAGGTCGCGGCCGCCGGGGCAGCCGGGCATGGCCAAGAGGACGTGCTCGGCGCGGCCGACGAGCATGCGCGTGACGGCCGCCCCGTCGGTGTGCGTGACGACGCCACGCGGGTCCTCGCCCGGCGCGAGCGGCGTGGCGGGGGTGAGCGTGACCCCGAGCGGGACGACGAACGCGCCGCACGCGACGCGCTCGCCGTTGCAGCGCTCGAGGTCCGTGGTGCCGGTCCGCGTCGCGCCGACGGAGGTCGATCCGGTCGGCGACGACGCGAGCTCCAGCGTGCTGCCGGTGCCGCTCCGGATCGCGAGGTGCGCGGCGTCGGCCGTGACGTCGAGCGCCTCGCCGCTCGCGAACGGGAACATCTCGAGCGGCACGCCGCACACGAACGTGTGCGCCGGCACGCCGGTCGCGTCGTCGAGCTCGACGTCGACGCAGCCATCGGCGCCCGGGACGAGCCTCGAGAGCGCTCCCGCGCTGCGAGACGACGTGGAGAACGCCATCTCGGCGCGCGTCGTCGTGCACGTGGTGGGCGCGCTGGCGGCGAGCGCGTCGTCGCTGCGGAACGCGCTGCCGACCGCCCACGAGAGGACGCCGTCGGCTCCCTGCAGCTGCACCGCGCGCTCGGGGGAGGGCGGCTCGCCGACGCTCGTCGGCACCGCGAACGCGCTCGCGGTGGTCACGACGACGATGCGATCCGGGGCTCCGTCGGCGCGCAGCAGGACCAGCTGGCACGAGGACGAGGCGGCCGGAGCGCCGCCGGCGTCGCGCGCGCTGGCCGCGTCGGGTCGGCCCGCGTCGCGGGGAGCGCCTCGCACGGGGCCGACCGCCGCGCGGGCTGCCGTCTCGTCGAGGGGCACCGTCTCTCCCGGATCGAGGTGGAACGTGATCGCGTCGCCGAAGATGGCCGGGTCGACGACGCGCGAGAGCGGAGGCTGGCCGGCCAGCGGCGTGTCGAGCGCGGCGCAGTCGGGCCGCGCCGCGGTCCACGCGATCCGGACGTCGGCCGCCGTGCCGGTGCGGTTGACGACGTACGCGTGCGTGAACCACCTCGGCGGCGGCGGCTGGGGGCTCGCGGCGCATGCGAGCAGCGCGAGGCCGAGCGAGACCCGCGGGGCGGCGCGCGAGACGGGCGCGCGGCCACCGCCGAGCAGCGCATACGGGAGCGGCAAGACCGCGAGCGCCCAGAGGTCGCTCGCGTCCGCGACGAGCGTCGCGCCTCGCACGCCGATGGCACGCAGGAAGGTGGCGAGCAGATCCGCCGAGCCCTGCGAGAGCTCGGTCAGCGCGAACGCGAGCGCGACCACCACGTGAACCGCGCGTTGCGCAGCGCGCGAGCGGGCGCCGAAGAGCGCCGAGAGCGCGATGGGCGCCACCACCAGGCCGGCGACGTCGCTGAGCTTGCCGGTGATCGCGGCGGGCAAGAGCCCGGAGCCCTTGAGCACGCGGTCGTTGAGCACGAGGAGCGCGAGCGCCGCGAGGAACGCCGGGTGGATCAGCGCGCCGCGGGGATCTCCCCGCGAGCCCGAGTGTGTCCGATCGTCGTCTCGCATCCGGCTCCGTCCTCGGCAGCAAGCGCCGTTCCACCCCCGTTTGGCGGTGGATCCATCATACCGCGGGGCGATTGGCATGGTGCGGCACACCTGCGCGTCGGCATCGTCGCGCGCGCCCGTCGATGCGACGTTCCAAGCCTGCGTCCGCGCGCGGCGATCAGCGCGCAGAGCGCGAGGCCGAGCGCGGCCGGCCACGGCGCGGCTCCCTCGCCCGCCCGACACGCGCAGCCCGTCGCGGGCGGCGCCGTCCCCGTCGCGGCGTCGCGGGTCGCCGCGGCGTCGGCCGCCGCAGCGTCGGCCGCGCCGCCCCCCGC
>JBGAQA010000046.1:0-9861 GCA_044220955.1 Sandaracinaceae bacterium | reverse complement strand
GGGCCGCACGTGCTCACGTCCGGCGGGCACGAGGGGACGACACCGTCGCAGGTCTCCTCGGCGTCACAGGTCGGGTCGCTCGACGTCCGACACGGCACGCCAGTCGCGAGCAGGCCGTCGGGTGGGCACGCCGGGTCCGCCCCCGTACAGACCTCCTCGAGGTCGCACGTGCCACGGGACGCACGGCAGACGACGCCTTCGAGGAACGCGGCGATGCAGTCCGCGCTCGTCCCGGCGCAGTGATCGGGGGCGTCGCAGAGGTCGGTCGCGAGGGGCGCCCCGCACGGCATGGCGGCCAGCGCGTACGTGCTCGGGCAGAGCTGGCTCGTGCCGTTGCAGACGTCGTCGACGTCGCATGGGTTGCCGGTCATCGCCGGCCTGCAGACGCTCCCGCGCGGCCGAGGCGTCGCGCCCGGGCAGTCGATCGAGGTCCCGTCACAGACGCCGCGCGTCGCGCACGAGCCGATGGTCGAGCCGCCGCAGGCCACGCCCGGCGCGATCCGAGCGTCCCCGGGGCACGCGTGCGAGGTGCCGTTGCAGCGCTCCTCCGCGTCGCAGGGCCCGAGCGGTGCGCGGCACGGCGTGTCCGTGGGGGCTGCGTCGTCGTTCGGGCACGCCGCGTCCGCGCCCGTGCAGTGGTCGTCGACGTCGCAGGGCGAGGCGCTCGGGCGGCAGACGGTCGCCGCGGAGCGCAGTACGTCGGGAGGGCACGCCGCGCTCGTGCTCACGCACACCTCGACCTCGTCGCAGTCGCCCGCCGCCGGCCGGCACGTGACGGTCGGCGCGCTGGCCGCCGAGAGCGTCGCGCACGTGCCGTCGGCGCTCCCCGTGAGCGCGGCGCTGCACGCCTGACAGTCGACGGACGTGCCTCCGCAGGCGGACTCGCAGCAGACGCCGTCCGTGCAGAAGCCGGACAGGCACTCGAGGTCGGCACCGCAGGCCCCGCCGATCGCGCGCCCGGCCGTGATGCGCACGACCCGCGCTGTCCCCGCGTTCGCCCCGCGCGGCGTGTCGTCGCGGTTCGTGCCGAGCAGCACGCGGCTTCCGTCGGCGCTCAGCGCGAGCGCCTGGCCGAACGAATCGAGCGTCTGGGCATCTGCGGGCACGAAGGTGATCGCCTCCGGCCAGGTGCCACCCGCGCGCTCGAAGACCCGCACGCTGCCGGTCGAGGCTCCGAGTGTCGTGTCGTCCCCATACGCGCCCACGACCGCGCGGCTGCCGTCGGCGCTCAGCGCCACCGCGCAGCCGAAGTTGTCACCGTCGTCGATGCCGGACGGCGCGAGCGTCGCCTCCAGCGCCCAGGCGCTCCCCGTACGGCGGAAGATGCGCGCACGGCCCGCGCCGCTCCCGAGCACGTCGTCCTGGTAGGCGCCGACGAGCGCGACCGATCCGTCCGAGCTCAGGTCCGTGGCGAAGCCGAGCGAGTCGCCCGCGGCACCGTCGGCGGCCTCGAGCGTGGCCTCCTCGGTCCAGCTCGTCCCCATGCGCACGAACACACGCGCGCTCCCGGCGTCCGCGCCGCGCGCGGTGTCGTCGAAGGGGACGCCGATCACGGCGCGGCTCGCGTCGCCTGCGAGCGCCACCTCGGAGCCGAACCGGTCGCCGCCGAGCCCGTCGAGCGACTCCAGCGTGGCCTCCTCGGTCCAGCTCGTCCCGGCTCGCATGAACACGCGCGCGCTCCCGGTGGAGAAGCCGCCGCTCGTGAGCGTGAAGTCGTTGGGCACGCCCACGAGCGCCCGTGACCCGTCGGCGCTCAGCGCCACGGCCATGCCGAGAGTATCGCTGACGCCGCCGTCGGACGCGGAGAGCGTGGCCTCCTCGGTCCACGAGGACCCCGAGCGGACGAACACCCGCACGCTGCCCGCTCGCGTGCCCCGCGTGGTGTCGTCGGAGGGGACGCCCACGAGCGCGCGGCTCGCGTCGGCGCTCAGCGCCACGGCCCTGCCGAAGCCGTCTCCGGCGGCGCCGTCCGACGCGACGAGCGTCGCCTCCGCCGCCCACGTCACGCCGCTGCGGACGAACACGCGCGCGCTGCCGGCGTTGACACCGCCGGGCGTGTCGTCGCTCGGCGCCCCCGCGATCGCCCGGCTCCCATCCGCGCTGATGGCGACCGAGATGCCCAGGGCGTCGTCCGGGAAGGCGTCCGAGGCCTCGAGGACCGCCTCCTCGGCGGCCCAGACGAGGGGATCCACCACCAGCGGGTAGCGCGCGTCCGCGTCGTCGATCTCGACGCGTATGCGCTGGCCGGCCACCGCCATCTGCGCCGGGACGCGCTCGCCGCGCGCGTCCGTGACGACGAGGTACGCGTAGCGCGCCAGCACCTCACCGCTCCGATGCGAGCGCAGCCGGATCTCGTCGGGCGAGGCCAGCTCCGGGACCACGCCGCCGCCGGTGCTCATCTCCAGCGCCAGCGCGCCCGCTCCCGGGGGCCGCGCGTCGAGGCGCACGGTCTGCTCGAGGCCGCTCGCCAGGCTTCGCCAGATCTCCACGATCCCGGGCGAGCGCGCGATGCGGATCTCGCTCCCCGCGATCTCGGGCGCGGAGCCCGCGCCCAGCTCGCGCAGCTGCGCACGCCCGATCGCCGCCAGACCGATCGCGAGCACGGCGTCGTCGACCGCGATCCGCGCGCCCGCGCCGTCGAACGTCGCCTCGGTGGAGCGCCCGAGCCGCGGCACGCCGCCCTCGATCCGCGGCCGGTGAGCGGGATCGTGCTCGGCGAGCGTCCGCTCGATCTCGAGTCGGTCCGGCGCGGCAGGTATCGACACGCGCAGCCCGAGAGCGAGCGCCGCGAGCGCGAGCGACCCCAGCCGTGCTGCCGTACCTCGCGGGATCACGCGGCCACCGCCGGCCGCCTTCGCACGCGCAGCCGGACGACGAGCGCGAGCGCGAGCGCGAGCCCGATCGGGAGCGGCCCAGGTGCAGTCGACGCGCTCGCGCGGCACGCGCAACCGGCGACGGGCGCGCCGGGCCCCGCGTCGGGCGAGGACGACGAGGCGTCCGGCGCGGACGCGGCGTCGGTCGTCCCGCCCGCGTCGGTCGTGGTGCTCGCGTCGCGCGCGCAGGTGTTCACGTCCGGCGGGCACGCCGTGCTGACCCCGTCGCAGATCTCCTCGGCATCGCAGGCCGGGCCCGAGGACGTGCGGCACGGGACGCCGGCCGCGAGGATCGCGTCGGGCGGGCACGAGGCCCCCGCACCGGAGCAGACCTCGTGGACGTCACACACGTCCCGAGCCGCACGGCACTCGACCCCCGCGAGGAACGCCGCGACGCAGTTGGCGCTCGTTCCCGCGCAGTGATCGGGCGCGTCGCACAGGTCGGTCGCCGCCGGGCCGCACGCGGTGCTCGCCGGTGCGAACGTGGCCGGACAGAGCTGGCTCGTGCCGTCGCAGACGTCGTCCACGTCGCAGGGGTTGCTGGCCATCGCGGGCATACAGACCCAGCCGGCAGGCCGCGGCGTCGCGCCGGGGCAGGCGACGCTCGCGCCGTCGCACACGCCGGCGCTCGCGCAGGAGCCGAGCGTCGATCCACCGCAGCTCACGCCAGCGGGGATCCGCGCGTCTCCCGGGCAGGCGTGCGAGGCGCCGTCGCAGCGCTCCTCCGCGTCGCACGGGCCTGCGGGCGCGCGGCACGTCGTGCTCGCCGGCGCGGGCGCGTCGGAGGGACAGGTCGCGCTCGTCCCGTCGCAGTGATCGTCGACGTCGCACGACGTGGCGCTCGGGCGGCAGACGGTCGCGCTCGAGAGCCGCGCGTCCCCGGGGCAGAGGGCGCTCGTGCTCGTGCACACCTCCGCGGCGTCGCAGTCCCCCGCGGCAGGTCGGCACGTCACGGTGGGGGCGACCGCGGCTGCGAGCAGCGCGCACGTGCCGCTCGCGCCGCCGGTGAGCACCGCGCTGCAGGCCTGGCAGTCGAGGCTCGTCCCGCCGCAGGCCGACTCGCAGCACACGTCGTCGGTGCAGAAGCCAGAGAGGCACTCGGTGCCAAGAGCGCACGCGGTCCCGTTCGCCGCGCCGCCCGTGACGACGAAGACCCGCCCCGTGCCCACGTTCGTGCCGCGGCTCGTGTTGTCGCCCGACATCCCGACCGCGAGGCGGCCGCCGTCGGCGCTCACCGCCAGGGCCCCACCGAACTGGTCGAAGAGCTCGATGTCGGCGGGCACGACCGTCGCCGCCTCGGGCCAGGACGCCCCCGAGCGAACGAACACCCTCACCGTCCCGGCGAGCATCATCGCGGGCAGATCATCCTGGCTCGCGCCGACGAACGCGCGGGTCCCGTCCCCGCTCAGGGCGACCGCAGCTCCGAAGGAGTCCATCGTGTCGACGGCCGAGGGCGAGAGGGTCGCTTCTTCCGCCCATGCGCTCGAGGTGCGACGGAACACGAGCGCGCTTCCGACGTCGCTGCCCGCCGTCGTGTCCGCCAGGCTGGCGCCGACGAGCGCGACCGACCCGTCCGCGCTCAGCGCGACGGACGACCCGAGGCCGTCTCCGGCCATCGCCGCGGCGGCCAAGAGCGTCGCCTCCTCGGTCCAGCTCGAGCCCGAGCGCACGAACACGCGCGCACTTCCCGCATACGCGCCGGCGGCCGTCCGGTCCGAGGGGACTCCCACGAGAAGGCGGATCGCGTTGGTGCTGAGCGCGACCGATCGACCGAACGCGTCACTGGCGGCGGCCCCGGACGCCTCGAGCGTCGCCTCCTCGGCCCAGCTCGAGCCCGATCGCAGGAAGACGCGAACGGTACCGGCGTAGGTGCCGCCGGCGGTCGTGCTGTCCGCCGGCGCCCCGACGATCGCGCGCGTCCCGTCCGCGCTCAGCGCGACGGCGAGCCCGAACTGATCGTTCGTCGCTCCGTCGGAGGCCACGAGCGTGGCTGCCTCCGTCCACGTCGAGTCCGAGCGGACGAAGACCCGGGCGCTGCCGGTGTCCGTCCCGCGCGTCGTGTCGTCGCGCGGCGCGCCCACCAGCGCGAGGGTCCCGTCGGCGCTGATCGCGACCGCCTGGCCCAGGTAGTCGCCCATCGCGCCGTCCGACGCGATCAGCGTGGCCTCCTCGGCCCACGCCGTGCCGGTGCGGACGAACACGCGCGCGGTGCCAGCTTCCGCACCGGCGCTGGTGTCGTCGTAGTATGCGCCGAGGAGCACCCTGGTTCCGTCGGCGGTCATGGCGACCGAGCAACCGAGCAGATCGTATCCGAGGCCATCCGAGGCGGACAGCGTCGCTTCCTCGCTGACGCTCACCAGCGGGTCGACGAGCAGCGGATAGCGTGCTCGCGCGTCGTCGACGTCGATACGGATGCGCTCCGCCACGACCGCGAGGCGGGCCGGGACACGCTCTCCTGCCGCGTCGCGCACGACGAGGTGCGCGTAGCGCGCGCGCAGCTCGCCCGTCGCGCGCGCGCGAAGCAGGATCTCGTCGCTCGACGCGAGCTCGGGCACCAGCCCCGGGCTCGCGCCCATCTCCAGCGCGAGCGCGCCCGCGCCGGGCGGTCGGGCCTCGATGGTCACGCCTTGCTCGAGGCCGCTCGCCAGGCTTCGCCAGAATTCCACGACGCCGGGGGCCCGCCGGATGCGGACCTCGGGCCCCGCGATCTCGGGGGACCCGCTCGTGTCCACCGAGCGCAGCGCGCGCTCGCGGCCGATCGCGGCCAGCCCGAGCCTCCACTCTCCGGCCTCGACCGGAATGCGCGCGCCGGCCCCGTCGAAGGTGGCGTCGTCGAGCCGGGGCGCCCCACGGAGCATCCGCGGCTGATGTGCGGGATCGTCGGCCGCGAGCGCGCGCTCGCGCTCGATGCGCTCCGGCCAGCCAGGCGCGGCGAACGGCGGAGCCGACGTCGACGCGTGGGACGCGGACGCGAGAACGAGAACGACCGCGGACGGGCCCCAACGCGCGCTCATCGACGCAGCGTCACCGATCAACTCGCCAGGGGCAAGCTCGCCCGCGTGCGCGAGAGCAGCGTTGACGTCCGGGCGCGCGCTCGGTGTAGGGTGCGGGTATGAGGCCGTCGCACCTGCTCGCGCTCCTCGTCGTCGGCTGCGGCGCATCGAGCTCTGGCCGCGGCGCCGCCACCACGACGGCCGATCCCGATCCGCCGCCCTCGGTCGCGCCGAGCGCGCCGACGCCCGAGGTCCGCGGGAGCGATGCGGGCGACGCGGGGCGCGCGCCGAGGCCGGACTTCGATCCCGAGCTCGTCGAGGCGTGTCTTCCGACCGAGCCGGAGCCGCCCCCCTGTCACCACGCCGAGCGCCCGCCCGGCGGCGTGCTGGTGCTCGACGAGGAGGTCGTCGTCGACGAGGAGCCCGTCGTGCGCGAGCCGTTCTGTCGCGCGGGCGGCACCGCGCCCTCGCCGCCCTCGCAAGCGGTCGCGGACGCGGTCAGCACGCTCGTCGAACGTGATCTGAGCCGGCACGCGCGCCCGTGCGCCATCCGCGCGACCGACGCGCTCGCGGCCGCGGGCGGCGGCGCCGTGGCGTGGGTTCGCATCACGGTGCGCGGCGGGGGCCCCACGAGCGTGGCCGTCCTGCGCAGCGCGCTCCCACCGGAGCTCGATCGCTGCCTCGAGTCGTTCACGCAGCCGCTCGAGGCGCCGCTCGAGGGCGCCGCCACGTACGTGACGCGCGTCTTTTTCTGCGCCGAGTCCGGCGGCTGACGTCGGCCTCGCCGCTCAGGAGGGCGGCGCCTCGGCGCACACGGCGTCCACGACGGCGCCGGCGTGGATCGCGGGGCCTACGAAGCCCGACTGCGAGCGTGCGAGCACCTCGCCGTAGACGGTGACGACCTCGCGGATGCAGCTCGCCTCGCCCGCGCGCTCGACGCCGATCCACGCCGCCTCGTCGAGCCCGGAGAGCACGCCGCCCTCGAAGTACTCGACCGCGCCCCGCTCGACCGAGCCCGCCGCGCAGGGGGGAGGCCACCGGCAGTCGAAGTCCGCGACCGCATCCGGCACCGCGGGTAGGCGCACGGGGAGCGCGGCGGGATCGAGCGGGACGAACACGTCGTCGATCACGACGCCGAGCGTGGTGCCCATGCGGCCGAGCGGGCCGCCGTCGTTCAGCGTGCGCGCGGCGAGCCGCCGGCCGCTGGCCTGGTCCCACGTCGTCACCACGTCGCCGCGCTCGCGGCGCTCGACCTCGACGACGACGCCGCCGAGCGTGATCGGGCCATGCGGCAGCGACGCGCTCGCGGCGCGCGCTGGACCCGGTCCAGCGCGCGCCGCGCACCGAGCCGTCCCCGAGCGCGGCCAGGCCGAGGACGAACGAGCGCTCCGCCTCGGCGGCGTCGCGGGGCAGCGCCGTCGTGGCGTCGCGCACGTGGACGGCGATCGCGCTCGCGCCGTCGTCCTCGATCCATGCCCGCGGCGCGGGCGCGTCCGCGCGTGGGCTCGTGGTGCACGAGAGCTCGTGCGCGCCGAAGCAGCACGCGATCTCGTCGAGCCGGATCACGCGCGGAGCGCGCGGTGGCAGGGCGGCCAGACGCCGTCCGTCGACGATCTCGAAGTCGGTCCGTGTTCCGTCCCTCGCCGCGCGCGTCGCGACACAAAGGTCGTCGCCGCCGACCGACCAGGTGCCGGAGCGCAGCGTGGCCGGGATCGGGACCTCCGTCCGCGCGCCGGTCGCGAGATCGACCGACACCAGCGCGACGGCCGTCCGGTGGGTGAAGCGGAGCGCGATCGCGGCGTCGTCGCAGAGCGCTGGCGCGTCGGGGCCCTCGGTGTCGTCCGACGTCGTCGTCACGTCGAAGCAGCTGCTCGTCCCCGACGCGACGACGAAGCACGTGCGCTCGTGCCCCGGCGACCAGGTCCGGCACGTCCACACGCTCGCGTCGTTCTCGCGCTCCTCCCGGCGGATCTCGCCCGCTCGCGCGAGCTCGACCCACGCCATCGCGTCGTCGAGGCGGAGCAGGAGCAGCGGGGGCTCACCCTCGCCGTCTTCGCCGGCCTCGCCGGGGCAGGTCGCGAAGAGGCCCTCGCCCACGCCCTCGAGCTCGCACTCCTCGGAGGGGAGCACCGCGCGGCCGACGAGCGCGCCGCTCGCGTGATCGACGATCCGCAGCGTGACGTGATCCCCGTCGTCGAAGACGTCGCGTCCGGCGGTCGATGCGACGGGCGTCGCCCGATCGTCCGCCGCGCGGGCGTCGGCGACGGCGGGGGCCAGCCGTCCGTCGGGGTCGCACGCGACGCGCTCGCTCTCGATGGCGACGCCGTCGCGCGAGGCCGTCCCTCCGGTGTCGGTCACGGCGAGCCCCGAGTCGTCGACGGTGATCGCGGAGACGGCGCCCTGGCCGTCGACGCCGAGGGGCACGGCCACGGTGCGCCCCGCGGCCCAGCGCGCGAGGCCCCCGCCGACGAGCACGAGACCGGCGACGTCGGGCGCGGCGAAGAGGGCGGCACGCGCGGGCGATGACTCGATCCACGCGATCGAGCCGTCCCCGCCGAAGCGGATCGCACGCCCGTCGGCGAGCGTCACTCCGAGCGCGCCGCGCTGCAGGACGAGCGCCTCCCCGCGCGCTCCGCCGATGGTCGGGACGACGGGCGCGGCCGGCAGCTCGGCGGCGACGCTCAGCGCCCCGACGAACGAGGAGGCGCGGTAGACGCGCGCGTCGGTGCACGCGAAGTACCAGGCGTCGTCGATCCGCGCGACGCCTGCGAGGGTCGCCGGTAGCCGCGTGCCCGTCTCGATCGCCCCTAAGCGATGGGCGAGCAGCCGGCGGATCCCGTCGCCGAGGAAGGGCGTCGGGTCGATCGAGGGATCGAGGACGACCACGGTCGGGTGGTCCTCGCACGCCGCGAAGCGCGCCGGTGGCGGCGGCGCGGCCGGAGCGACGGCGATCGGGCCAGGGACTGCGCCGCGAGCGGCGCCGCACGCGAGCAGCAGCGTCGCCCCCAGCGTCGCGATCGGTCCTCGCATCGAGCGGCGACGATAGCGAGAAGCGAGAGCGAGAGCGAGTCGGAGGGCGAGAGCGAGAACGAGAGCGAGAAGCGAGAGCGAGAGCGAGCATCACTCCGTGAGCCAGATCTCCATGACTCCGTCCGCGAAGCGCGCGGCGACGTGGGCGGCGAGCCGGTGCCGCGCGCTGATTCCGGGCCACTCGCAGGCATCGGCGCGTCGCAGCGGCGAGCTTCCCTCGCCCGGCGTGAAGCCGGCGGCGCGTGCAGCGTCCTCGCAGGTGGTCACTCTCAGGCGCACGCGCACCCGCATCGCCACCGCAGCCTCGAACGAGATCGCGAGGTCGTCTCCGTAGCGCGTCCAGCCGCTCTCGTGCGCGGTGGGGGTCAGCGTCGCCTCGATGTCTCGCCGCCGCGCGCCCAGCAACTGGCGCGCGGTCGCGTCGGCCGGCACGGGGTGGGGCACGGCGTGCATCGCGGGCGGCAGCGGCGTGCCCGCGGGGCAGCGGGTGAGGGGCGCGTCCGGCGTCGCCGAGCGGGCCTGGTACACGCGCGCGTCCGATCCCTCACCGACGACGCGGAACTCGCAGTGCTGTCCGTGCTGGGTGCGCGGACCGCAGCCGCCGAGCACCGCGTCGCGCTCGGGCACGTAGAGGAGCGCCTCCTCGTGGTGCTCGGTCGCGCCGCTCCGTCCGGGGACGGTCCATCGCGCGCGCAGGCCCGTCTCGCCGGAGCGAGCGATGGCGTAGGTCTCTCCACCGTCGAGCGACCAGCACCCGACGAGCGCGTCGCGCAGCCTCGCGGGCACGCCGCGCCGCGGCTGCGACGCGGCGGGCGACGTCAGCACGATCGCGCAGGCGGTGAGGGAGAGGGCGAGGAGGCGCGAGCGCACGAGACCACGATACTCGATCGAGGGCGAGGGCGAGGGCGAGGGCGAGGGCGAGGGCGAGGGCGAGGGCGAGGGCGAGGGCGAGGGCGAGGGCGAGG
>JBGAQA010000045.1:0-53007 GCA_044220955.1 Sandaracinaceae bacterium | reverse complement strand
CCGAAACCCCGGCCTCTGGACCGTCCAGAAGCTCCTGTTCGCCTTCCTCTCGCGCAACGCGCGACCCGCGACCGACTTCTTCGAGCTGCCCCCCGAGCGGGTCGTCGAGATGGGAATGCAGCTCGAACTCTGACCCCCTCGGTCACCTGCGCGGGCCCGGACAGGCTCGGTGAGGGGTGCGACCCGCTCACTTCTTCGGCGCCGCCGTCTCGGGACGTGCGTCGAGCAGGGCGAGGAGGCGGCCCGCTCGCTCGCTGCCCGGATCGAGCGCCTTGGCCTGCTCGAGCGCCTGCCGCATGCCCTCGACGTTGCGCCGCTCGAAGAGCCCGCTCGCGAGCGCGAACAGGGTCTCGAGCGCGCGCTCCTTGAGACCGCTCTCGGACCAGAACTCGCCGATGCGGCGGAGCAGCAGCAGATCTTGCGGGTAGCTGCGGCGAAGGCTCTCGAGCTCGCGCGCGGCCTGCGCCTCGTGGCCGTACCGCAGCAGCACGGCCATGTCTCCGAGCTTGCGGTCCAGCTCCCCGCTCGGGATGAGGCCGTCCTCGCTCGCCTCGCGCGCCGGCTTCGGGCGCAGCTTCGGCGCCGCGAGATCCGGCACCAGCTTCTTGGCCTCGCGGCGCTGCGTCGCCTCCGACGGCGGCGGGATCACGCTCGACCACTCCTGGACGGCCGACGGGCGCGAAGGCTGCCTCGCCGCGGCGGGCAGGCGCTCGGCCGGCAGGGGCACGTCCGGCCGGGAGGCGCGGACGGCTGCGCGCAGCTCCTCGGTGTTCGCCACCGCCGTCGCGCCCTCGCTGCCGTCGCCGGCCGGGTGCGCGTCGTCGTCGTCTCGCTCGGGGGCCGCGTAGCCGGGCGGGAGCGTCTTCTTCCGCGTGAGCAGGACGACGCGGAGCGTGCCGTCGGCGTCGATCTTCTTCTCCATCGCCGGCGCGTCGTCGGGGACGCTCTCGACGTCGCCCGACGTGGGCGCAGGGGGTGGGTCGGTGTCGCGCTCGTCGCGAGCGGGCTCGGGCTCGCGCGGCAAGAGCTCCTCGACCGAGCGCTCCCACTCGGACGTCGCGCGCATGCTCCGCGACGGGCGCCCTTCCTTCCGTGCATACGCCCGCTGAAGGAAGCTCGCGAACACGTCCTCCGCCGGCGGCTCGGGCTCCTCGCTCAGTGGCCGCGCGTTCGGCACCGTCGCGGAATCGTCGGGCGACACCCTGCGGCGCATCCCGCGGAGCGTGACGCGGTGGCGGCCCTGTCCGCAAGGGACGTCGAAGGTCGGTGGTCCGGGTGGCGTGGGCGTTTGGCCTCGGCGTATCATCAGGCCGACTGAAGGGGAGGTCCGTGTGGCTCGTCCGATCCTCGCTGCTTGCTTGCTCACGCTCGGTGCGGCGTTCGTCTTTCCGGCCTCGGTGGCCGCTCAGACGAGCGACGACGACCAGGCGCATGCGCACTTCCAGGTCGCCGCTTCGTACTACGAGCAGGCCAACTACGACTCTGCGCTCCGGGAGTTCCTCGAGGCGTATCGCCTGAGCCACCGGTCGCAGCTCTTCTACAACCTCTCCCTCTGCTACCAGCAGCTCGGCGATCTCGCCAACGCCATCGACTACCTCGACCGCTACCTGCACGACGTCACGGAGATCGCCAATCGCGCGAGCCTCGAGACCCGGCTCGAGAACCTGCGGGCGCGCCTGGCTGCGCAGCAGACGGGGGCGGCGCCACCGCCCGACACGGACGAAGGCCCGGGCGAGACGGGGACGAGCGGGACTGGCACCGGCGAGACCGGCACCGGCGCGACTGGCACCGGCGCGACTGGCGCCGGCGCGACTGGCACCGGCGAGACGGGCACGGGCGCGACGGGCACGGGCGACACGGGCGACACGGGCGACACGGGCACGGGGTCCAGCTCGTCCGGCGGGGGCGAGTCGCTCAACGTCGGGGCGATCGTCGCCTTCTCCGTCGCGGGCGCGGCGCTCGTCACCGCGGGCGTCGTCAGCGGACTCACGGTCGCGGAAGACGGGCGCGTGGGCATGCTCCCCTGCGCGGCCTCCCGCACGTGCACCGATCCGCAGCTGCAGCACCTGCAGACGCTCGCGCTGGTCTCCGACCTGATGTGGGCCTTCTCGCTCGTCGGCGCGACGGCCGGCCTCGTCCTCTTGATCGTGAACCCGGGCGGCGGCGGCGGCAGCAGCGACTCTTCTCCGCACGCGCGGCTGCGGGTCGGCCCGGGCAGCCTCTCCATCGAAGGGACGTTCTGATGCGCACCACGCTTCTCTTCTTGGTCTTCGCCGCGCTGGGCGTCTCGAGCGCCGGCTGCTCCATCGTCTATCGCGGCTCGCAGTACCAGGGCGGAGCACGGAACGACGCGGGTGTGCCCGAGGACACCAGCGCCCCGCCCGCCGACACCGGCACACCGATCGACATGGGCGCGCCCCCCGACGACGCGAACGACAACGACGCCTTCAGCACCGCGTGCACCCGGCCGACCGACTGCCCCGTGGGGCAGTGGTGCGACACGGGGATGGGCCTGTGCTTCAGCGGGTGCGACGAGGACGCCGACTGCATGGGCGTCGGCGTCTGCGACAGCGCCGGTCACACGTGCGGGTGCAGCGCCAGCACCCAGTGTCCGGCCGAGTACTTCTGCAACGGCACGATGTGCTCGAAGTGCGACAACGACGACGACGGCTACTTCGCCGCCGGCGCGCCCGCGGTGCGCTGCGCCCGGCCCGGGCACCTCGACGGCGAGGACTGCAACGACGACAACAACACCGTCCACCCGCTTGCGCGCCCCGACTGCTCGACGCCGACCGTGGAGTCCTGCACGCTTCCGATCGCGTTCGACATCGCCGGAGCGGGCGTGACGGAGGTGGGCGTCAGCACCGAGCACGTGCTCTTCGAGGATCTCAGTCCGAACACCATCATTGCCGGCCCCATCTGGGTGGGCGCGGGGGATGATCAGCCGCTGATGCCCTCCGGCGTCGGGGGCGGCTTCGTGGGCTTCGTCGGCAGCGACGGGTCCAACCGGATCGTGTACGGCGTCCCGCTCCAGCTCGACGGGGCCCCGGGCACGCCCGAGATCCTGTTCAACGACCTGCAGGTCGGGCAGGCGTCCTTCACGCGCACGACGTCGTCGTTCGGAGGCTCTTCGGGCAGCCAGCAGCTGGTGCTCTCGGTGGTGGAGGTCGCGGGGAGGGCCAACATGGGCATGCGCGTGGCCACGCTCGGCCACCCTCCCCAGGCGTTCGGAGGCGTGATGACCTCGGCGTACTCGGATCTGCCGCTGGCCGGTGGCGCGGGGGTCAGCGTCGCGGGCGTCAACGCGGCGAACGTGCCGTCCATCGTCGGCATTCTCAGCTCCGGCAGCGCGCCGTACCTGGTGGCGGGCGCGCCCGGCGAGAGCGCGCGGACGGGCGGCGCGAACGTCATCGGGGGCACGTGGATGGCCGGGGCCGAGAGCGCCGTCATCTGGGCCGCGTCCCCGAGCGCGATCGGCGTCTGGAACGGGACCGAGCCCAGCCGCTCGCCCTCGACCGTCGATCTGTCCGCGCTGACCTCGACGGCGCCCGTGCAGCAGGTGCTCCCGCAGTTCCGGGGCGACCTCGCGTCGCGCGCCAGCCTGGGCCTCGAGCGCTTCATCGCGGTGGTCCCGGTCGCCTCGACGACCATGCCCCCCTTCGGTCGCCTCGCGATCGTCCGCTGGAGCTGGCCCAGCCCGGCGACGGGGGACTCGACGGCCGCGCACCTGAGCGCCCCCGGTCTCACCGTGCACGAGCTCGACCTCGGGCCCACGCCCCACCTGAACGGCGCGGCCGGGGTCGCGGTCGGGATCGTGGACGACACCCACGCGTTCGTCGTCTACCAGGACGGCGGGGACGTGTTCCTCGCGGCGATCTCCGTCGACGTCGACCCGTCGAGCACGGTCGAGGACGCGCCGAGGATGCCCATCCTTCACGCGGCCGCCGGTGAGAGCTTCGTCGGCCTGGATCTCGAGGCCGGCTTCTACGACGACGGCACGGGCCACGCCGGAGTCGGCCGCGTCGTGGTCGCCGGCAGCGTGGAGCGGGCCAGCGGCGGGACGACGACGACGCGTTCCATCCGCGTTCGCGCGCTCGAGGCCTGCGTCGTCTTGCCCTGACGCCGCGCCCGTCCGCGCGGGCTACTTCACGACGAGCGTGAGGATGCGGCCCGCCACGTACTGTCGCTTCACGATCTGCTTGCCCTCGAGGTGCTTGAGGACGTTCTCGTCGCGTATCGCCGCAGCGAGCACCGTCTGCTCGTCGGCGCCCGTCGCGAGCTTCACGCGGCCGCGCACCTTGCCGTTCACCTGCACGGGGATCTCGACCTCGTCCTCGACGCAGAGCTTCGCGTCGTAGCCGGGCCAGGGGGCACGCTGGATCGACGTGGTGTGCCCGAGGCGCTCCCAGATCTCCTCGCCGAGGTGCGGTGCGAGCGGGTGCACCAGCAGCGCGAGCGTCTCGATCGCGAAGCGCGAGGGCCTCTCGATCGGGTAGAGGTCGTTCACGAGCTGCATGAGCGTGCTGATGGCCGTGTTGAAGCGCATCCCGGCGATGTCCTCGCCGACCTTGCGGATCGCGCGGTGCAGTGTTCGCACGAGCGCGTCGTCGGTCGGTCCCTCGGCGATCTCGCGGAACGAGACGGTGTGCGCACGATCGAGGAAGCGCCGCACGCCCTGGATGCTCGACGTGCTCCAGGGCTTGGTCGCCTCGAGGGGGCCCATGAACATCTCGTAGAGGCGCAGCGCGTCGGCGCCGTACTGCTTGATGATGTCGTCGGGGTTCACGACGTTGCCACGCGACTTGCTCATCTTGTGTGCGCGCGCGTCGACCGCGATCGACTCGTCGCTCGCGAGCACGAAGTCGCCGCCCTTCTTGGTCAGCGGCTCGTCGGTGATCCTCCTCGGCGTGACCCACGCGCCGCTCCGCGTGTCGTAGGGCTTCTCTTCGCCCGCGTCGTCGAGCCGCTCGCCGACGAACTGGCGCGAGACGAAGCTCCCGTCGCCCGCGACGTAGGTCGTGTGCTCGACCTCGCCGAGGATCATCCCCTGGTTCACGAGCTTCTGGAACGGCTCCTTGCAGTTCACCAGCTCCGCGTCGAAGAGCACCTTGTGCCAGAAGCGCGCGTAGAGCAGGTGCAGCACGGCGTGCTCGGCGCCGCCGACGTAGAGGTCGACCGGCAGCCACGCGTCGGCGAGCTTCCGGTCGCAGAGCGCCTCCGTGTTCTTCGGATCGATGAAGCGCAGGTAGTACCAGCACGAGCCCGCCCACTGCGGCATCGTGTTCGTCTCTCTGGCGAACCACTCGGGCCCGCTCACGCCCGGACGCTGGAAGAAGCGCCAGTCCACCGCGCGCGCGAGCGGACCGGCCGGATCGTCGCCGGGCTTGAAGTCGGCGAGGTCGGGCAGGCGCAGCGGTAGCTCGTTCTCGGCGCACGCCCGCGGCTGGTCGTAGCGGATCACGTGCGCGTCGCCCCTGCGTGGGTCGCCGCCCGGCGCCTTCATCTCCACCGGGAAGTAGATCGGGATCGGCTCGCCCCAGTAGCGCTGGCGCGAGAAGACCCAGTCGCGGAGCTTGTACTCGACGCGCTTCTTGCCGCGTCCGTCCTTCTCGAGGTCGGCGGTGATGCGCGCCTTGAACTCGACGGTCGTCAGGCCGTCGTAGCCGCGGCTGTTGACGGCGATCCCGTCCTCGACGAACGCTGTCTCGAGCGGGGCGCTCGCGTCACCGGCGCTCTTGCCCACGACGCGCACGATCGGCAGCCCGAGCTTCTTGGCGAACTCGAAGTCGCGCTCGTCGTGGCCCGGCACGGCCATGATGGCGCCGGTGCCGTAGCCCCAGAGCACGTAGTCGGCGACGAAGATCGGGATCTTCGCGCCGTTCACCGGGTTGATCGCGTACCCGCCCGTCGCCTCGCCCGTCTTCTCCTTCGTGCTGCGGCGATCGAGCTCGCTCTTGCCCTTGGCCTTGGCGACGTACGCGTCGACGGCCGCCCTGCGCTCGGGCGTCGTGATCTTGTCGACGATCGGGTGCTCGGGCGCGACGACCATGAACGTCGCGCCGAAGAGCGTGTCGGGACGGGTCGTGAAGATCTCCAGGTGGTCCTTCTGTCCCTCGACGGAGAAGCGGACCTCGGCCCCCTCGCTGCGACCGACCCAGTCGACCTGCATCACGCGGACACCCTCGGGCCAGTCGAGCAGCGAGAGATCCTCGAGCAGGCGGTCCGCGTACGCGGTGATCTTGAGCATCCACTGCCGCAGCGGCGTGCGGTAGACGGGGTGCCCGCCGCGCTCGCTCTTGCCGTCCTTCACCTCTTCGTTCGCCAGGACGGTGCCGAGGGCCGGGCACCAGTTCACGGGGATCTCGGACTGGTACGCGAGGCCGCGCTCGAAGAGCAGCAGGAAGATCCACTGCGTCCACTTCACGTACGCCGGATCGGTGGTGTCGACCTCGCGCTCCCAGTCGTAGCTGAGCCCGAGCATCTTGATCTGACGGCGGAAGGTGTCGATGTTCTTCGCGGTCGTGACGCTCGGGTGCGTGCCCGTCTGGATCGCGTACTGCTCGGCGGGGAGGCCGAACGCGTCCCAGCCCATCGGGTGCAGCACCTCGTGACCCGTGCTGCGCAGGTAGCGGCTCACGATGTCGGTCGCCGTGTAGCCCTCGGGGTGCCCGACGTGCAGGCCTGCGCCCGAGGGGTAGGGGAACATGTCGAGGACGTAGGCCTTCTTCTTCGTGCCGGGCTCGCGCGCGGTCGCGAAGGTGCGATCACGCTCCCAGAAGGCCTGCCACTTGGGCTCGATGACGGAGGGGTCGTAGCTGCGCGCGGACATCTCGCCCGAGCGCTTACCACGATTCGAAGCGCCGCTCAGCGCTCAGCGGCAGCCGGTCGCGCCCGTGGACTCCACGCAGGTGCAGGCGCGGCAGCCGCTCGCCCGTGCTCGCCACGTCCCGTCGCAGCACTGGCAGCTCGCCGGGCACGCCATGTTCCCGACGCGCCGCCGTCGTCGTCCTGCGCGATCCGGTCTTCGGGGGGGCTCGCGTTCCACAGCGTCTGGAAAGCCAGCGCCGACCCGCCTCGGGACCGCGGGCGATCAGAGGTACGCCAGCACGTTGCGCCCGACGACCTCGATCCAGAGGAGCGGCGCGAAGATCCGCGGCAGCGCCTCGGTGCTCGCCGGACAGGGCGAGGACCGCCCGCAGAGCAGGCGCCGCGCGGCGCAGTCCTCGCCGGGGACGATCTGGTGCATCGGTCCCGAGATGCTCACCCGATGGACCACGAGGTGCGACGCCCGCGCCACGAGGTACAGGGAGAGATAGAGCACCGGCATCGAGAGCACGGCGAGCGCGAGCCATCGGGCCGTCCGCGGCGGGCCGGCGGCAGCCTCGCCGCGCGAGAGCCGGGCAGGAGCCGGATCGCCGCCGCTCAATCGACCTTCAGGATCGCGTGGAAGGCGGCCTGCGGGATGTCGATCCTTCCGACCGACTTCATCCGCTTCTTCCCTTCCTTCTGCTTCTCGAGGAGCTTGCGCTTGCGGCTGATGTCGCCGCCGTAGCACTTCGCCGTCACGTCCTTGCGCAGCGCCTTCACGCTCTCGCGCGCGATGATCTTGCCGCCGATGGCCGCCTGGATCGCGACCTCGTACTGCTGGCGCGGCACGATCCCGCGCAGCTTCTCGGCGAGGCTGCGCCCGATGGTGTGGGCCTTCTCGCGGTGCACGATGATCGAGAGCGCGTCGACCTTGTCGCCGTTGATCAGCATGTCGACCTTCACGAGCGGGTTCTCGATGTACCCGGCGAGCTCGTAGTCCATCGACGCATAGCCCTTGGTCGCGCTCTTGAGCTTGTCGAAGAAGTCGAAGAGCACCTCGGCGAGCGGCAGCTCGTAGATGATGATCACGCGGCTCTGCGAGGCGTACTGGATCGCCTTCTGGATCCCGCGGCGCTCCTCGCAGAGCTTGAGCACGGCGCCGACGTAGTCGCTCGGCACGTGGATCGAGACCTTGAAGAAGGGCTCCTCGATGTGGTCGATCTTCACCGGATCGGGCAGCCGCGAGGGGTTCTCGACCCGCATCATCTCGCCGTCGGTGAGGTACACGTTGTAGACGACGCTCGGCGCCGTCGTGATCAGGTCGAGGTCGTACTCGCGCTCGAGGCGCTCCTGCACGATCTCCATGTGGAGCAGGCCGAGGAAGCCGCAGCGGAAGCCGAAGCCGAGCGCGTCCGACGACTCGGGCTCGAAGCTGAGCGCGCTGTCGTTCATGTTGAGCTTCTCGAGCGCGTCGCGGAGCTGCGGGTACTGGTTCGCCTCCGTCGGGAACACGCCGCAGAAGACCATCGGCTTCACTTCCTTGAAGCCCGGCAGGCGCTCGCTGGCCTGGCGCCGCATCTCGGTGATCGTGTCGCCGACCTTGCAGTCCGCGACGCTCTTGATGGCGGCGGCGAAGAACCCGACCTCGCCCGGCCCGAGATCCGCCACGGCCATCGCGCGCGGCGCGAACGCGCCGATCTCGGTCAGCTCGTACTCGGCGCGGGTCGCCATCATCTTGATCTTGAGGCCGGGCTTCATCGTGCCGTCGACCACGCGCACCAGCG
This sequence comes from Sandaracinaceae bacterium, assembly GCA_044220955.1. Lineage (GTDB taxonomy): Bacteria > Myxococcota_A > Polyangia > Polyangiales > Sandaracinaceae > JBBSAT01. Next base: position 44,416 of record JBGAQA010000045.1, on the reverse strand, counting down.
CCATCGCCCCGCGGTAGCTGTCGTACCAGCTGTCCACGAGCAGCCCGCGCAGCGGCGCGTCGGCGCCCGCGGTCTTCGGCGGAGGCACGCGCTTCACGATCGCCTCGAGGATGTCCTTGATGCCGATGCCTTCCTTCGCGCTCGCCGGCACGGCGCCCGAGCAGTCGAGGCCGATGACCTCCTCGACCTCGCGCTTGACCCGGTCGATGTCGGCGCCAGGCAGGTCGATCTTGTTGAAGACCGGGATGATCTCGAGGTTGTTCTCCATCGCGAGGTAGACGTTCGCGAGCGTCTGCGCCTCGACGCCCTGCGACGCGTCGACCACGAGAAGCGCCCCCTCGCACGCCGCGAGCGATCGCGATACCTCGTACGTGAAGTCCACGTGGCCGGGCGTGTCGATGAGGTTGAGCTGATACGTCTCCCCGTCGTCGGCCTTGTAGAGGAGGCGGACCGCCTGCGCCTTGATGGTGATCCCGCGCTCGCGCTCGAGCTCCATGTTGTCGAGGAACTGGTCCTGCTTCTCGCGGTCGCTGAGCGCGCCCGTGAACTCGAGGATCCGGTCGGCGAGCGTGCTCTTGCCGTGATCGATGTGCGCGATGATCGAGAAGTTACGGATGCGCGACGTCGGGAACGGCATGGGGGCACCGGATATGTGCGGCAGGCGGCCGCGGAGCAACGAGGAATCGCCAGCCCCCCGCCCTCAGCGCCGCAGTCCGGCGGGGCGGGGTGCGTCGAGCGTCAGCTGCCCGGGCAGCTCGTGCGAGTACTTCGCGAGCACGAGATCGATGCCCTCCCGGATGTACACGGCGACCGGCACCTTGGTACGCTCGTTCAACAGGCGCAGCTGCTCGGTCTGCTCCGGCGTGAAATAGACGGTCGTGGAGATCTTCTTGCGGGCCATCGGCGCTCCGCCGTGACCTTACGTGCCAACATACGTACGGTCAAATCGCGAGAGCCCCGGCATTCCGCGCGCTTGTGTTGGTTGCGGGGCCCCGGGGGCCGCGCGTATGCTGTGCCCGCTCGACATGCGGCGCACGTCTTCGATTGGGTGGGTGGGCCGCCTCGGCTCGGTGTCTCTCGTGGCTGGCCTGCTCGGCGTCGCCGGCTGCGGCGGCCCGAGCCGCGACGCCTCCGGCGCCCGGGTCGCGGAGACTCCGCACGGCTCGCGCGGGGACGAGGCCGTCCGGCAGCAGTGCGACGGTAACGGGCAGCGCGTGGTCGCGACCGACGTCAACAACGACGGCACGCCCGACATCCGGCACGTGTACGACGGCACCACCGAGCGCTGCGTGCAGTTCGACATGAACTTCGACGGCGACATCGACATCGCCCGGTTCTTCGGCCCCGACGGCACCAGCATCGTCCGCGAGGAGCACGACTTCGACTTCGACGGCCGGCTGGATCAGATCGCCTACTTCGAGAACGGCCTCGTCGCGCGGACCGAGCTCGACACCAACTTCGACAACATCATCGACACCTATCTCTGGTGCACCCCCGACGGGATGCTGCTCCGCAGCGAGCGGGATCGCCGCCACAACGGCCACACCGACACGTGGGAGGAGTTCACGGAGGGCGTGATCACCGAGGCCCGCTACGACGACAACAACGACCAGCAGCCCGATCGCTGGGAGGAGTTCACGAGCGGCCGCCTCTCGCAGGTCCGGCGCGACACGAACGCGGACGGCACCGCCGACCAGAACGAGGACGTCCCGCCGGGGTCGGCGGGCACCGCGGAGGGCGCGCTCAGCTGCGACGGCGCGCAGGCCGCTGCGCTGGCGCCTCCGACCTCCGGCGGAGCCGCGCCGCCGCCGCCACCGCCGGATCCGGCGACCGCGGCCGCGACCGGGACCGACACGGCGACGACGGCGGACACGGGGACGGGCGCGGACGGGTCGGCGACGACGGCCGGGGGGACGACGCCATGATGCGAGCGCTCAGCTGGCTCGCGGTCGTGCTCGCGCTCGGTGGGATCGGGGCGTGCGGCGGACAGACCCAGCAGCACGCGCGGCGGCGATCGAGCCACGCCAGCAGCGACGCGACGCACGAGCCGGTCGACGACCACGCCCGCTGCGACACCAGCGCGGCCGGCACCGAGATCAGCGAGTACGACACCTCGGGCGACTCGACCCCGGACGTGCGTCGCGTGTTCCGTCGGGTGGGAGATCCTCCTCTCACCCGCCTGGTCCTCGCGTGCCGCGAGAGCGACCTCAACGGCGACGGCACCAAGGACGTCGTCCGCTACTACAACGACGAAGGCCGGCCGCTGCGCGAGGAGGCCGATCGCGACTTCGACGGCAACCTGGACACGATCACCATCTTCCAGGACGGCCACATCGTCCGCCAGGAGCTCGACGAGAACGGCGACGGCCGCGTCGACAGCAAGGTCTACTACGACGACGAGGGGCACCCGACGCGCACCGAGCGCGACCTCGCCGGGCGCAGCACGCCGAGCGAGTGGCACCCCGACCGCTGGGAGTACTACGAGGACGGCCGGATGGTCCGCATGGGCACCGACCTCGACGGCGACGGCCGCGTCGATCGCTGGGACCGGGATCACGAGTTCGCGCCAGCGCCGGGCGACGAGTCCACGGGCGCCGCGGCGGCGGCCCCGCCCAGCACGGGTGGCGGCACCGCGTCGGCGACTCCGTCCGGCTCGTCCGGCTGACGCGTGGCGAAGAAAGAGCGCCTCCAGAAGATCCTGGCGCACGCCGGCGTCGCGTCACGCCGTGCGGCCGAGCAGCTCATCGTCGAGCGGCGCGTCCGCGTGAACGGCCGCATCGTGGACGAGCTCGGCGCGTCGGCCGATCCGCGGAACGACCGCATCGACGTCGACGGCAAGCGCGTGGTCGCGGAGAAGCCGCTCTACCTCCTGATGCACAAGCCGCGCGGCATGGTGAGCACGCTGAGGGATCCCGAGGGCCGCCCGCACATCGGCGAGCTGCTCGCGCACGCGGGCGCGCGCGTGTACCCGATCGGCCGGCTCGACTTCCACACCAGCGGCGCGCTGCTCGCGACGAACGACGGCGAGCTCACCGAGGCGCTGCTGCACCCGCGCAAGGACGTGCCGAAGGAGTACGTCGCCAAGCTGCGCGGGCGGCTCGAGCTCAAGGCGCTCGAGGTGCTCCGCACGGGCGTGGTGCTCGACGACGGCGAGCGGACCAAGCCGTGCGACGTGTACGTGCTGCGCGAGGAAGAGCGCTGCACGTGGCTCTCGATCACCCTCTACGAGGGGCGCAACCGGCAGATCCACCGGATGGCCGACTCGATCGGCCACCCGGTGCTGCGCTTGTCCCGCATCTCGTTCGCGGGGATCACGACCGAGGGGCTTCGCCCGGGCCAGGTGCGGCCGCTCGACGCCCGCGAGCTCGAGAAGCTGAAGAAGAGCTACGTCGACGCCGCGCGGAAGGACAAGGAGCTCGCGCGGAAGGCGAGGCCGAACCTCGGCCTCGCGCGCGCGGTCGCGCAGGACGATTGAGCGAGGGCGAGGGCGAGGGCCGAGCTCCGAGATCGCATCGGGGTGTGCGCTCTGCTCGGGGATCCTCATCCTGCCCACGGGCTTGTCGCGTTCAGCGCCGGCACTTCGTGCCGCCTGCCGCAGCAAGCTCAACCTCGCCGAGAGCGACGGCGTACAGGGCGGGAACCGGCGGCAGCGGCGCCAGACTGCGCTCGGGTCGGCCCGCGAGGTCGCCGCCTGCTTCGACGTGGCCGAGGCGCTCGGGTACGCGACCGTCGATGGCGCGGTCCGCGCGCGCCTGAACCACATCATCGGCGTGATCGTCAGGGTGACGCGATAGGAGGGTCACAGGCCCGCGGCGACGAGAGGCGGGGCGAGGGCGAGGGCGAGGTCGAGGGCGAGGGCGAGGGCGAGGGCGAGGTCGAGAGCGAGAGCGAGAGCGCGAGCGCGAGCGAGAGCGAGAGCGAGAGCCCGCCCCCGCCCGCTGCGGCGACCACCCGCGCGGCACCCGTCGAGATCGAGGGCGACGGCCTCATCTTCAACCTCCGCATCGGCCCCGGCGAGTACCAGCTGCGCGGCAACGCCATGAGCGACATCCCGCTCCAGGCCGCCGGGCCGCGCGCCGCAGGAGAGCCGGCGGTGGGGCCGAACCTCGGCCAGAACTGGTTCGCCGAGCAGTGGCTCCGCGCCGGCTTCTCGATGACGCTCGCCGATCACCGCGACGAGAACCACCACCCGGTCCCCTTCCTGACCCTGTTCGGGCAGATGGACATGCTCTGGGGCGTCGCGTTCGGCGAGCTCGCCCACGGCACGATCCCCGCCGCCTATCCGCGCGATCAGTACGGCTACCCCGGGATCCGGTTCCGGCAGCTCTACCTCGAGTGGCGCTCGCCCATCGGCCTCTTCCGGGTCGGGCAGATGACCTTCAGCTGGGGCCTCGGCATCGTCGCCAACGACGGCCAGACGCCGCAGCCCTTCGGCGACTACCGGTTCGGCTCGCTCGTCCGCCGCGCCCTCTTCGCGACGCGCCCGCTCGGCGAGAGCACGCCCTTCACCGTCGCGCTCGCCGGCGACTGGGTCGCGTGGGATCTCGTCGCCGACGCGCAGCGCCCCTGCCTGCGCCCCACGCCGGATCCGTACCCGGGCGCCTCCGCGTGCGGCGACACCGCGTTCCAGGGCGTGCTCGCCGCGTTCTACGGCGAGGGCGACGACCAGGTCGGCGGCTACGTCGCGTACCGCACCCAGCACGACTACCAGAACGCGTTCCTCGACGTGTTCGCGCTCGACCTCTTCGCGCGCTGGCACTTCGCCGAGCCGACGGGCGGCCGCTTCTTCTTCGCGATCGAGGCGGCGTACTTCCGCGGCGCGACGTCGCTGACCCGCACCGCGACGCGGGCGCGCACCGACGTGGAGCAGTTCCTGGGCGCGATCCAGCTCGGCCGGCGACACCAGCAGATCGACCTCGTCTTCGAGGGCGGCTATGCGAGCGGGGACTCGAACACCGAGGACGGCGCGGAGCGGCGCGGCACGTTCAACCCCGATCACCGCGTCGGCCTCGTGCTCTTCCCCGAGGTGATCGCGATGCAGACCGCGCGCGCGGCCTTCCTCGCGCAGGACCCGGACACCTTCGGCCGCGCCCAGCCGGGCGCGACGCTCATCCCGACCAACGGGGGAGTCTCGGGGGCCTTCTACCTCTTCCCCTACATGATCTGGCGCCCCATCGAGTGGCTCGACGTGCGCATCGGCGGCGTGCTCGCGTGGACCGCCGCCGACAACGTCGACCCCTACCGGCAGCGCGCCGAGTCCCGCTCGGTCAACTACCGCGGCGGCGACCCCGGCCGCCACGACCTCGGCCTCGAGCTCGACGCCGGCCTGCGCGCGCACTGGCCGCTCACGGACTGGCTCCAGCTGCAGCTGGGCCTCGAGGGCGGCATCCTCTTCCCGGGGCGCGCGTTCGACGACGACCGCGGCCAGACGATGGGCGACGTCGGCATGGCTCGCCTCCGCCTCGGGCTGGTGTTCTGATGTTCGCCTCGAGGTCACCGATGCGCACGAACCTCGCTCGCTGGGCTCTCGGCCTCACTTGCTGCCTGCTCGCCCTCGCGTGCGACGGCGGCGGCCTGCCGCCGACGCTCGGCCCCGCGCCCTCGGGCATGGGCCCCCGCGTGCGCTGGGATCTGAACGCCCGCCCGCTGCCCGAGATCCCGCTGCCGAACGACGTCGCGACCTGGCCGGATCCGACCTCGCCGACCGGCCGCCGCATCAACGCGAGCTTCGTCGCCCCCACCGACCTCGAGTCCCGCGTGCGCGCCGAGTTCGGCGACCTCGACGGCTGGGGCACGTACGCGCCGATGAGCGTCGCGTTCGACGCGCCGCTCGACCTGACGAACCTGATCGACCGCCAGGGCGGGGGCCGCTTCAGCGAGGCCGACTTCGCGCGCCACGCCGTCTACATCGTCGACCTCGAGACGGGCATCCCGGTGCCGATCGACATCGACGGCGGCTCGTTCCACTACGTCACCGATCGCACGAGCCGTTACTACCCGAACGATCCGCGCGCGCTCGAGGCGCAGATCATGTTCGAGAGCGTCGAGGAAGACCGCGACGGCGACGGCGTGATGGACCCCGGCGAGGACACCGACTTCGACGGCGTGCTCGATCACCCCAACACGCTCACCGGCGCGCGCTACGCCACGCCCGAAGAGACCTACGACCACATGGTCTTCTTCTGGGAGCGCGAGACCAACACGCTCCTCTTGAGGCCGATGCTCCCGCTGCGGGAGCGCCACGAGTACGCCGTCGTCCTGACGGACCGGCTCACGGGCGTCGGCGGTGAGTCCGTGCGCTCGCCGTTCCCCGCGGTGCACCACGTCTCGCAGATCGACGCTGTCCGGCGCCTGCCCGCGCTCTTCGCGTCGCACCCCGAGCTCTACGGCGACCTCGCCTCCCGCGGCCTGAACGGCGTCGCGTTCGCGTGGTCGTTCACGACGCAGTCGGTGACGAACGATCTCGTCGAGCTGCGCGACGGGCTCTACGGCCGCGGCCGCTACGCGTTCCTCGCCGATCAGTTCCCGCCCGACCTCTTCGTCGTGCCCTCGCGCGGCCCGGGCGCTCGCACCCACTGCGATCCCGGCACGCCGAACCTCGTGAGCGTGCCCTTCGAGGCCCTGCGCGAGCCGCTGAGCACGCTCGCCACGGGCGCTCTCGGCGTGGACGAGGCCGGCGTGACCGCGCTGCTCGCGACCTACGACAACGTCGATCACGTGGTCCTCGGCTTCTTCGAGACGCCCTTCCTCGCAGGGGATCCCGACGATCCCCAGCCCGACGATCACTGGCAGCTCGACGGGCTCAGCGCGCAGACGAGCGTGCATCGGGACCTCGTGCCGGTCCTCATCGTCGTCCCGCGCGAGGACGCGACGCACCACCAGCCCTTCCCGGTCACGTTCTACGGGCACGGCTACACGGGCGCGAACATCGAGGCGCTCGGCTTCGCCGGCGAGGTCGCGCGCAGCGGCGTGGCGACGGTCGCCCTCGACGCGGTGGGCCACGGCCTCGGGCTCAACCCCTCCCTGCGCAACGTCGCGGAGGTGCTCTTCGGGACGAACTGCCTCGGGCCGATGGGCCGCATGCTCGCCGTCGATCGCTGCGTCGACCTCGACCACGACCCGATGCACCAGCCGGATCCGGGAGGCGACTTCTGGAGCGCGTACATCTTCCACACGCGCGACGTCGTGCGGCAGAGCGTGCTCGATCACCTCCAGATGCTGCGCATCCTGCGGCACTTCGGCGATCAGGCCCCCGGCGGGCCGCGCCAGACGCTGCCGTACACGTTCACGCCTCTGAGCGGCGATCCGATCGTGTGGAGCGGCGACGTGAACGGCGACGGCACCGCCGCCGACCTCGCGGGCGACTTCGACGGCGACGGCACGCCCGACATCGGCGGGTGGGACGGCGCGTACCACGCGTGGGGCGAGTCGCTCGGCGCGTTCATCGCCCCGCTCCTCGGCGGCGTCGACCCCGCCATCCGAACGATCGCGCCGACGTCCGGGGCGGGGGGCCTCATCGACGTCAGCGTGCGTACCGACCTCGGCGGCGTGCGCGACGCGGTCATCCTGCGGGCGATGGGGCCCTTCGTGCTCGGCCTTCCGAACGGGAGCGGCCCGAACGAGAATTCCGCGTGCGCGATGGGTCAGACCTCGCTCGCGATCCTCGCGACCGACGTGAACAGCGCGCGCACGATCGAGTTCGCCTGCCTCGACGCGACCGAGCTCGCCGAGGGCGACGCCGTCGTCGTCCGCAACCTCTCGGATCACCAGGCGCGCTGCGGCGGCGTGGGCGCGGGCGGCGCGTTCCGCGTCGGCATCCCGACCGACGCCATGGACGTCCTGCAGGTCGACGTCTACCGCGGCGCCGGCGCGACGATGGACTACGCGACGTGCACGATGCGCGACGGCACGCACCCTGCTCCGAGCCGCACCGTCTCGACCTGGGAGTCGCAGCAGGGGACGGGCGAGGGCCGCTGCCCGCGCTGCGCCTCGTACCAGGACGTGGTCTTCGCGGCCGAGGACTACCCGTTCCTCGTCTCTCCGACCGAGGGGTTCGGGCTGCGGCGGCAGTCGCCCGAGTTCCGGCGCTTCCAGGCGCTCGCCCAGACGGCGCTCGAGCCGGCCGATCCGATCAACTACGTCGGGCGCTACTACCTCGACCCCATCCACGCGGAGGACGTCTCGTACGCTGGTCCCCGCAGCATGATCGTCGCGATGTCGGTCGGCGATCAGGACGTGCCGCTGAGCGCCGGCAACGCCATGGCGCGCGCCGCGGGCCTCTTGCCGTTCATCCCGTCCGACGGACCGGCGGCGCTGGCCGACTTCCGTGCGCCCGCGTCGTTCGCCACGACGTACGGCGGCTACGAGACGCCGCAGGCGCTGCTCAACGCCTTCCACGTCCTCGAGGGTGTCTCGCGCCTCGGGCGTCACCCCGTGATGGACGCGCCGAACTTCCTCGCCGACGTCGACGACCTCGGGGACGGGCTGCAGCTCTTCACGTCGGGCGGCGACGCCGGCGGCACGATCCAGCCGGCGCGCTCCATGCCGGCGCTGCGATGGACGCGCGCCAGCCGCCTCGCCACCGCCACGGGCTCGCCCTTCGATCCCCCGAACGGGACCTACGACGCGATCTCGGGCCTGCTCAACGTGTACGTGCTGCCCTACGGCAACCACGGCACCGAGCTGCCGGACGCGAACAAGACCTGGGACGAGGGGCTCTATTACCCCCACCTGCTCGGCCGCTACTTCGCGACGGACGGCGCCGACCTCCGCTACCACACCGACCCCGTCGGGCACCGCTGCCTCGAGGACTGGACCTGCAGCTTCTAGACACCCGGACTCCGTTCCGCGGGAGCCTCGCCATGCGCACACTCTTCCTCGTGTCTCTCACGGCCCTCGTGGCCTTCGGGTGCAGCGCGAACCCCGACGCGCCCGACGCCGCGGTCGAGGCGGACGCGGGACCGCCCGACACGAACCCGGACGCGAACATCGACGCGAACGGGCCCTTCATGCCCGATCAGCACTGCCCCGGGGACCCGAGCTGCCCCGACACGGGCGACGACGTGCTGCAGGTCGGCGCGGCGGCGGTGGAGATCACGCCGATCGTCCGCTTCTGCACCGGTACCGAGCCGGACACGTCCACCTGCACCGAGACGCTCGACGTCGACGTGAACGGCAACGGGGAGTTCGATCCCGCGCAGGGCGACACGTTCCACGACTGGAACGGCAACGGCACCTTCGAGGGCGTGTGGATGGCCGGCTTCGGCAACGCCCGCGGCGCGCAGAGCATCCACGACCCGCAGTGGGCACGCGCCATCGCGCTTCGACAGAACGAGACGACGTTCGTGCTCGTGTCGGTCGACGTCATCGGCTGGTTCGGCAGCGAGATGGACATGGTCCGCGAGATGGTCGCCGCGGATCCCGACGGGGCGGGCATCGACTGGGTCTCGTTCAGCTCGACGCACGTCCACGAGGCGCGCGACACGATCGGCCTCTGGGGCGTGTCGGTGCTCGACTCGGGCGTGGACCCGGCCTACATGGAGCGCCTGCGCACCCAGACGCGCGACGCCGTGCTCGCGGCCGTGCGCGCGCTGAGGCCGGCGAACGTGGAGTACTCGCGCTTCAGCCTCCGCGACACGCCGCGCGGAGTGATGCCCTACATCTGCGACATCCGTGATCCCCGCGTCTACGACGACGAGGTGAAGATGATGCGCTTCGTCGTCGCGGGCGACGGCACGGGGCCGGGGCAGGGCGAGACGATCGCGACGCTGATCAACCTGGCGTCGCATCCCGAGACGTTCGACGACGACAACACGGGCCTCTCGAGCGACTTCGTCCACTACCTGCGTCAGGCGATCGAGCAGGGGGTGGTCGGGCCGGACGGGACGATGGAGCCGCCGCTCGAGGGGCCGGGGATCGCCGTCTTCTTCCAGGGTCCGCTCGGGGGGCAGATCGGGCCGGACCGGCTCCGCTGCCACCCCACGGACACGCAGACCAGCACCACGTGCGCCTGGGACGGCACGACGATCGATCAGGCCGTCGACCGCGAGGGCTTCGTGTCGGCGATCGGCTCGCAGATCGGCTGGTACGCGCTGCGCGCGATGCGCGGCATGGCCCCGGCGAGCGCCGCACCGGTCCGCGACGTGACGGCGGATCTCGCGTTCCGCACGCGGCGCTTCTACATCTACATCGAGAACCGCCAGTACCACATCGGGCTCTTGAACCACGTGTTCGACCGCCCGAGCTACCACTGGAACCCACGGCTGCAGATCTCGCAGACGAACCTGCCGCAGATCGACTCGATGGTCGCCGTCATCGACATCGGGCGCGCCGAGATCATCACGGCGCCGGGCGAGCTCGACCCGATCCTGTTCGTCGGCGGGCTCGAGATGCCCTACGAGTACACCCCACCCGGTGTCCCCATCATCGACCCGGGCAACCCGAACCCGCCGGATCTCGATGCTCGGCCGCACGCCCCGTTCCTGCGCGACCTGGCGCGTCCCGACGCGGAGTACGTGTTCCTCTTCGGCCTGACCGAGGACTTCCTCGGCTACTTCGTCCCGGAGTTCGACTACGTCCTCGACGCGCGCTCGCCCTACCTGGAGGAGGCGCCGGGCGATCACTACGAGGAGACGAACAGCGTCGGCGTCCACGGGTGGCCGACGATCCGGAACGAGATGGAGCAGCTGCTCGCGTGGAGGCCCATGTAGCAGCGGGTTTGTTGTAGGCTCGGACCCGGCGTGGGGCCGAGGGTCCGTTCGGGTTCCGAGGACACGTTCTTGAGAAGGGGTTGGCATATGCGGCGCAGTGACGGAGCTCGTGGGTTTCTTCTGGTCTCGATCGCGGCGGCGCTCGTCGCGTGCAACAGCCCGTCCGGCGGGACGGATGCGGGCCACAGCGGCAGCGATTCCGGCGCAGACGCCGGCGGGTCGGCACTGCCGATGCTGCCGCCCGCCCAGGCGAGCGGTACGGCCGCCGGCGTGAGCTGCGTCGGGACGGCCACCCAGCCGACCGCGGGCGCCGACATCTCGATCACGCTCGATCTCGAGGCGTTCGGCCAGCACGGCGATCGCGCTCCGATGACGCACGTCTGCTTCTGTCCCGACAACGTCCTGAGCGCCGAGGCGCTGGGAGCGACCGGGACGTGTGGTACGGGCTGTCAGGACGTGACGACGGACGCCATGGGGCATGCGAGCGTCATGGCCCAGGCCAACGGCTGGTACGCGTACCGCGTGTTCGGCCACCGCGGCGCGACGCCGGGCACGACGTTCCTCGACTCGATCCAGGTCAACGAGTCCGCGCCTGCGGCCTCGGGAGGCACCGTGACCGGCAACGCCGTCACGCTGCTCACCGAGAACCTCATCCTCGCGGCGCAGCTCCTCGAGCTGGTGCCCGGCACGACGACGATCGCCGGCCGCATCGGCGACTGCGGCGACAACGACGTGTCGAACGCGATCGTGCGCGCGTTCCACGAGGACGGCACCGAGATCATCGCGGGTCCCGAGGTCACCGACCAGCGCTTCCAGTACTTCGACGGTGCCGAGAACCCCGACGCGAGCGCCGTCTTCACGAACACCGATGGTCTCTACGTCGCGGTGAACATCCCCACGACCGAGGCCGAGCTGATCCGCGTCGAGGCGTGGGCGTACACCGGCACCGGCACCACCGGCACGCCGACGCGCATCGGCTGCGAGGCGGTCAACGCGTTCCCCGACGGCGTCAGCATCGTCAACATCGGCCCGACGCGGAACGACTATCCCGCGGGCCATCCCTGCCACTGAGCCCGGCGTCTCGAGCGTTCGAGGAGGAGCGATGAAGGGGATCTGGGGAGCGCTCGTCGTCGCCGGCGTGCTGACCGGCGCGACGCTGGCGAGCGCGCAGGACGGCAGCACGACGGCCGAGGGGGGCTCGACGGCATCGTCGGCGAGCGCGTCGGACGCGGGCGGACCGGGCTCCTCGGCGGAGTCGGTGGACGAGCCACCACCACCACCTCCTCCTCCACCGCCTCCTCCTCCACCGCCTCCACCACCACCGCCGGAGGAGGACGCCTCCGTCGACGACGACGCACCCGCCGCCCCGACCGCATCGACGGCGGGCGCCATCCCGATCGACTTCCAGATCCACGGCTACTACCGCGCGCGCCTCGGATCGTGGAACGGGATCCCGACGGAGAACCCGGCGGGGTTCACGACGGATCTGCAGGCCAACCCGGCGTTCGGGTACATGCGCCTGCGGCTCGAGCCCTCGATCACGTTCGGCTCGAACCCGGCGGCCCCGATCGCCGCGCTCCGCTCGCAGTTCGATCTGCTCGACAACGTCGTGTTCGGCGACAACGCGCGCCTGGCCTCGACGCCGCTCTTCGCGACGAACCCGAGCTCCACGAACATCTTCGGCAACGACGTCTCGCAGATCTACCTGCGCCGCCTCTGGCTCGAGTTCGCGATCCCGATCGGTCAGATCCGGATCGGCCGCCAGGGCTCGCACGGTGGCATGGGCCTGCTCTTCAACGACGGTGGTCTCACGGCCTTCGGCGGCACGCCCGACACGTCGTTCCGCAACGACTTCGGCGACGCGAACGGCGGCACGTCGTTCGATCGGATCATCTACCTCACCCGTCCGCTCACCATCATCAACGCGCTCACGCGCGGCGACTCGCGTCCGACGCCGCTCATCTTCGGGCTCGGCTACGACTGGCTGGTCGAGGACTCGCTCGGGGCGGGCTCGGTGAACCCCAACGGCGCTTTCACCGGCGTCGTGGCCGAGATGAACTACGCGCAGCAGCAGGCGGCGCTCCGCTCGCGCACGCCGTTCGCGTTCCTCGGCAACGGGAGCGACGACGTGTACCAGGCGATCACGTTCCTCGCGTGGAACGATCCCGACTTCAACATGACGGTGAACGCGCGCGACGAGCTGAGCATCGGCCTCGTGGGCGTCTACCGAGGGCAGCAGTACACCTCGAGCGACGTCTGGATCGGCGACCTCTTCTACCGGCTTCGCTACTCGGCGTTCGGTCCGGGCGAGCCGCTCATCTACAGCGAGGGCGAGCTGTACACGATCCAGGGCACCACGAACGCCATCGCTCTGGTCGGTGCGAGCGAGTTCTGCCGCCCGGACTTCCCGGAGACGACCTGCCGCATCCACGGCCAGGTCGTGCCGGAGGGGCGCAGCTTCCCGCAGCTCGGGGCCAACATCTGGGGCGGCGCGATGCGGCTCGGCATCGAGTCGCCGGCGACGCCCTCTCGCTCCTACGAGGCCCTCACGCTCGAGGCGGGGTTCTCGACGGGGCAGGCCGGCAACATCATGGGCATCCGCCAGCTCACCCAGCGCCCGAACTCGGCGGACTACCAGGTGGGGCTCTTGCTCTACCCGGCTGCCCTCGCGGCGCGCACTGCGAACTCGTACTTCTTCGCGAGCTCGCTCTGGTCGCAGGGCGGCGTGTGGAACTCGATCTACTTCTTGCCGCAGCTGCGCTGGCGCCCGCTCGGCTACGACGGCGGCGTCGAGCTGATCGGCCAGTTCCTCGTGGCGTTCGCCGACCAGCTCAACTCCGTTCTCTCGAGCGCGTCGACGGGCGGCGGGCGCGCGTGCGGCGTGTCGGACGACTGCCTCATGGGCTGGGAGGCCGACTTCGCCCTCAAGCTCAGCTGGGGCCCGCACGACGAGATGCGCTGGTCGAACGAGTTCGGCGTGATGAACGCTGGTCCGGCGCTCGGGCCGCACCTCTCGAACAGCCTGATGTGGACGCTGCAGTCGAGGATCGCCTTCTCGTTCTGACGCCCCGCGAAGCCGGGCCGACGAAATTGTGTCGCGTCCGCAGAGCGGACGCCTCCGGTTGATCAGAACGCGGTCGTGTCGGGCGCGAGCGCGGGCGTGTCGAGATCGAGCGTGGCGGGTGGCAGTCCCGCCTCGGCGCGATACGCCGCGTAGTGCGAGAGCACCCGCCGCACGTAGCGGTGGGTCTGCTCGAAAGGGATCTCCTCGCAGAGCGCGTCGACGGGCATCGCGCGGCCGTGGTCGGCGATCCAGCGCCGCACGTTGTGCGGGCCGCCGTTGTACGCGGCGATCGCGAGCGGGAGCCGGCCCTCGAAGCGCTCGATGAGCGACGACAGGTACCACGCCGCCATCTCGACGTTGGTCGCCGGATCGAGCAGGTCGTCGACCGTGAACAGGTCGTTCCCCATGTTGTGCGCGATGAGCCGGCCCGTGCGCGGCATGATCTGGAGCAGGCCGATCGCGCCGGCGTACGAGACGATGCGCGGGTTGTAGACGCTCTCCACGCGCATCACGGCGTAGAGGAGGTTCGGATCGAGGCCGTGGCGTGCGGCGGCCGCCTCGACGGCTTGCGCGTAGGGGCGCGGGTGCTGGGTCGCGCGCGCCGGGTCGAAGCGGATCGCCAGGCCCGCATCGCCGATCGCGCTCGCGACGTCGGCCAGCATCCGCCGGTCCGTGTCGCCGAGCGTCCGGCGCGCGCGCCGCTCCTCGGGCGTCGCCGGCAGGCGCGGCGCGGATGCGTTGCGGTACACGGCCTCGACGCCCGCGCGCAGCGGTGCGCGCCCGAGCGCCTCGGCCCACGCGGAGTAGGCCGCGAAGAGCTCGTCGGCGGCGCCGCCGCGATCTCCGAGCACGAGCTCGTCGTGTGCGCGCGCGATCCAGGGCAGCTCCGGGTGACGCTCCGCGAGCCCAGCGAGCGCGTCGGCCGCGTCGAAGGGGGGGGCGTCGGCCGCCGCGTCGTCCTTCGCACCCGCTCCCCCCGGCACCGGGAGCGGCGACGGAGGCGGAGTGGGGTGCACGGCCTCCAGGCGCGCTTGCGCGAGCACGGCATAGATGCGCGTGTCGGTCGAGTCCTGCTCCGCGACGAGCGCGAGATCTCGCTCGGCCTCGCTCGCCCGGCCGAGGCGCTCGAGCGCGCGGGCCCGGTGGTAGCGCGAGGCGACCGCGCGCGCTGTGTCGCCCTCGATGCAGGGGTCGAGCAGCGAGACGACGGACTCGTCCGTGGCCGTTCCGCTCCCCACGATGGCCGCCTCGAAGCGAGTCGGGCAGAGGGCGCTCTGGCGGCCGGCCAGCTCGCTCGCGAGCGTCGTGGACTCGTCTGCCAGGCCCGCGCGCGCCGCGACGCGCAGCATCGAGACGAGCCTCACCGTCGTCGCGCGGCGCAGCGTGCGCCCGTTCCAGCCGAGCCTGCGCAGATCCTCGCGCGCAGCAGACTCCACCCGACCGCGCGCCGCCTCGGCGAGGTCGCTCGCCTGCGCCGCGACCGCCTCCGGGTCGTCGCCGACCGTCGGGTCGAGCGAGCGCGCCTGCTGCATCAGCGTCGAGGCGTCGCCCCAGCGCCCCTCGACCCGCGCGAGCCGCGCGAGCACGAGCGTGACGCGCGACGACGCGTGCGGGTCCAGCGTCAAGGCGTGCAGGCGCTCGGCCTCCGCGCGCGCCAGATCCGGCGGGCCCGAGCGTGCCAGCGTCTCGAGCCTCTCGATCTCGGCGGCGGGGGTGAGCGCCGGCCGGTGATGCCCGCTCTCGGCGAGGTCGGCCATGGCCTCGCGCGCGAGCGCCGCCTCCGGCGCACCGGGCGCCTCGCGGTCGAGGTGGTCGTAGATGGCGAGCGCCTCGCGGAATGCGCCCCGGCGCTCCAGGTACGCGGCGTGGTCGAGGTCGAGCAGCCGTCGCTCCGGCAGATCCCGGTAGCGCCGGAGCAGCGAGCCGAGCTCCTCTTCGGCGTGCCGGTCGTCGGTCGCGAGCAGGCAGCGCACGCGGCCGACGCGCGCGCGCGCGCCCACCGCAGGCAGCGGGCTCGGGATCGCCGCCTCGTAGCGCGCGCACGTCTCTCGCGTGGGTCCGCTCCGCATCTCCAGGTCCGCGCGCATCAGCGCGAAGCGGTCGGCGAGGGTGGGCGCGGTCTCGCGCGCCGTCTCGAGCGACACGGCCGCCGACGCGAGGTCTCCCGCCGCGAGGTGCGCGCGGTAGCGCTCGAGCGCCTCGGCCCCGCGCTCGAGCGAGGCCTCGGACGCGAGCTCGACGGGGACGCGCGCGGGCGCGCGATGGGGCATCGGCGGTCTCGGGGTCGCATCGACGCACATCGGCTCGCCCGCGTCGACCGGCGTCCAGAGCCGCTCGGCGTCCTGAGCGCGAGCCGGCCCGCCGAGCGCGATGCTCGACGCGAGAGCCAGCACGAGTGTCATCCACCGATATCGCCGCACGGAACGACTCCTCCGTCCGGAAGGAACACTGGATCTTGGGATCACGTAGCGAGGGAGTGCAAAATAGATGCTTGACCTCTGAGACGCTCGCCGAGCCTCGCCCATTCGCGGAGGCGTGCGCTCGCGAGCCGCAGCACGTTCGATCACGCAGCGCGTCGATCCTTGGCGTGCGTCGCGGACTGCGCGGGTCGAGCTGCGTCGCGCTCTTCGCGCTGGCGACGCTCGGATGCGGTGGCGCGAGCGCCGGCCGCGGATCGAGCCTTCCCAGCGAGCTCTCCGACGAGCGCGGGGTACGCGCGCTCGGGTGCGGGACCTACACGTCCGTGGAGGACGGCGTGCTGGTTCGCGACGGCGAGCTCGGTGACGTCCCGTTCATGGAAGTCGTTCTCGGCGACGACCCGTGCGAGGCCGTCCCGCTCGTGCTCGTCCTGCACGGCCTCGGGGACCATCCGACCGTGCCGCAGCGACCCTATCGCGACTTGCCTGTCGCGGTGCGCATCGTGATGCCGCACGGCCCCATCCCGTGGGGGAGCGGCTGGGCCTGGTCGTCCGTGCGGGTGCTCGACGACGAGCCCGAGGGGCTGCGTGCGACGATCGACGCGCAGGCGGACCGAATCGCCGCGTTCGTCGACGCGCTCGTCCTGGCGGTGCCCGTCCGCGGCGACGTCATCCTGACGGGCTTCTCGCAGGGTGGCATCCTCGCGCTCAGCGTCGCGATGCGTCATCCCGGCCGACTCGGGGTCGTGCTCCCGCTCGCAGCCTGGATCCCGCCGGCCCTGCGCGGCGACGCGCGGCAGGGTGCGCCGCCGATCCGCTGGATGCACGGCATCGACGACGAGCGCATCCCCTACACGATGGCGGTGGAGGCGGCGACCGACCTCCGCGCGCGGGGCCACGACGTCGAGCTGGTCGCGATCGAGGGCGCCCGCCACCACATGACGCCCGCGATGGACGAGCGCTTCCACGCGTGGCTGTCCTCGGCGCTCGAGAACGTCGTGGCGGGGCGGCCGCTCGCCGAGGGCTTCGTGCTCGGACCGTGACGCCCGGCACCCCCCCGCGTAGAGTGAGCCCGATGGCCGAGGACGACGCCAAGCGCAGCGTCGAGGCCGCGCCGCCGCGGGCGCGCGCGACCATTCCCACGCGCATCTTCGTCGGCTTCCTGGCGGTCATCGTCGCGTTCGGCGTCGTCTCCGGGGCGAGCGTCCGCGAGCACCAGCGCACCGCGCGCACGCTGCGCCTGCTCGACGAGGGATACCTCACCCTGGCGATCCGGCTCGGTCAGATGCAGGCGGCCGAGGGTGTCCTCGAGACGATGGTCGATCGGATGCAGGACGAGACCGACCGGTCGGCGACCCTCGAGTGGCTCGCCCACGCACGACGCCTTCGACGGGGGCCGGCGCGCGACGCGCTCGCGCGCGTGACGCGGGCAGAGGGCCTCGCGCCCGACGAGGACCGCGCCGCGCTGGCCGAGATCCGCGCCGCGCTCGAGTCGGTGCAGACGCAGTGGCAGAGCGACGAGGCGCTCTTCGAGTCGCTCGCGCGCATGGACGCGCGGCACGACGACGCGCAGGCGATGCAGCTCCTCGGCGAGCTGCGCCGACACGAGGCGGACATCAACCGCTCGCTGCGGCTCGCGCTCGACCGGGTCCAGACGCGCATCGCCCTCGTCAGCCGCGGCGCGGCCGAGGCGGAGACCCGATCCGTGTTCGAGATCGCGCTCCTCACCCTGCTCGCCGTCGCCGCCGGGTTGGTGATCAGCCTCTGGGCGCGGGGCCTGATCCTCCCGCTCACGCGCCTGCGCGAACGCGTCGTGGCCGTCGCACGCGGCGACCTCTCGCGCCGCTTCGAGGGCGGTCGCGACGACGAGATCGGGCAGCTCGCCTCCGAGTTCGAGCGCATGGTCGGCGCGGTCGCCGCGCGCGACCAACGCCTGCGGGACGCCGCGACCGAGCTTCGCGACCTGCAGCGCATGCAGGAGCAGATCGTCGCCAGCCTCCGCGCGGCCGTGATCGTCGTCGACGGCAACGGCACCGTGCGCACCTCGAACGAGGCGGCGGCGGCGATCCTCGGCGTCGGTCCCGAAGATCGCGGGCGTGAGCTCGATACGCTGAGCCTGCTGCGGCGCCTGCCGGGGCTCGCGCCTGCGATCACCCGGGTGGCCGAGGGCGAGGCGCGGGCGGCGCTGCTCGGGGCCAGGCTCGCGGCGGACGAGGACGGGGCCGCCCTGCGCTCGGTCGACGTGCTCGTCACGCCGTTCGGCGCCGCCGAGGCGGCCGGACCGAAGCGTGCCGTGCTCGTCGTCGTCGACGACGTGACCGAGGAGCTGCACACCAAGGAGCGGCTGATCCAGACCGAGCGCCTGGCCGCCATGGGCCGCATGGCCGCGCACGTCACGCACGAGGTCCGGAACCCTCTGTCGAGCATCGGCCTGAACGTCGAGATGCTCGAGGAGGAGATCGCATCCGGGGGCCCGGAGACGGGGGCGCTCTTGCGCGCCATCCAGCGCGAGGTCGATCGCCTCACGGGCATCACCGAGGAGTACCTGCGCATCGCGCGGCTGCCGGCGCCGCGCCTCGGTCCGGAGGATCCGGGCCAGCTGGTTCGCGACGTCGCGCGCTTCGTGTCGCGCGAGATGGAGAGCACCCACGTGCGCCTGGAGGTCGACGTCGAGCCGAGCCTGCCCGCCGTTCCGATCGACGAGGCCCAGATCCGGCAGTCGCTCCTCAACCTGCTCCGCAACGCCCGGGAGGCGATGCCGTCGGGCGGGCGGATCGTGCTCTCCGCGCACCGCGAGGACGAGGGTGTCGCGATCTCGGTCCGCGACGAGGGCGAGGGGATCCCCGACGACCGCAAGGAGCGCGTCTTCGACGTCTTCTTCTCCACCAAGGAGCGCGGCACGGGCCTCGGGCTGCCGCTCACGCGCGAGATCGTGGTCGCGCACCGCGGCCGCGTGCGCTGCGAGGACGCGCCCCCGAGCGAGAGTGGGCGCCGCGGGACCGTGTTCACGATCTGGCTGCCGACCACCGCACAGCGCTCGGCCGAGGCGCACGAGGCCCCTCTCGCAAGCTGACGCGCGAAGCGGTAGACAGCGGCCATGACCACGCGAGTCGACGGGCGGAGCGCGGACGCGATCCGCGAGATCACGATCGAGACGGGCTTCCTGAAGAACCCGGAGGGCTCGGTGCTCTACCGCTGCGGTGGCACGCGCGTGCTCATCGCGGCGTCCGTCGAGGAGTCGGTCCCGGCCTGGATGCGCGGAAAGGGCAACGGCTGGGTCACGGCGGAGTACGCGATGCACCCTCGCGCGAACCCGCAGCGCAAGGAGCGCGACGGGCGAAAGGGGCGAATCGACGGCCGCACGCAGGAGATCCAGCGCCTCATCGGTCGTGCGCTGCGCTCGGCGATCGATCCGGCCAAGCTCGGCGAGCGACAGATCACGGTGGACTGCGACGTCCTCGACGCCGACGGTGGCACGCGGACCGCGTCGATCACGGGCGGCTTCGTCGCCCTCGCGATCGCGCTGGACGTGCTCAAGAAGCGCGGGGCCGTCGGGGCCGGTGTGCTCCGCGCGCCGATCGCGGCCATCAGCGCCGGCCTCGTGGGCGGACGGCGGCTGCTCGATCTCGCATACGTCGAGGACGCCAAGGCGGACGTCGACCTGAACGTGGTGGCGAGCGGCGCCGACGCGATCGTCGAGGTGCAGGGGACGGCCGAGGGCGCGCCCGTGCCGCGGACCGACTTCGACGGGCTCGTCGACCTCGGGCTGAGCGCCATGCCGGCGCTCCGCGCGGCGCAGAACCGGGCACTCGCGAGCGCGGGGGTGAACATGGCCGCGCTGGGCCTCCCGTGAGGACGCGCGTCGTCGTGGCGACCCGCAACCCGAGCAAGATGATCGAGCTCGCGAGGCTGGTGGCGCTGCCGGGGCTCGATCTCCGTTCGATCGACGCCGTCGACGCCGCGATGCGCGACGTGGTCGAGGACGCGACGTCGTTCGAGGGGAACGCGATCAAGAAGGCCCGGGAGGTCGCACGACACACCGGCGCGCTCGCCCTCGGTGACGACAGCGGCCTCGAGGTGGACGCGCTCGGTGGCGCGCCCGGCATCCACTCCGCGAGGTTCAGCGGCGGCGGCGCGCAGGCGAACGTCGCGAAGCTGCTCACGCTGCTCGACGGCGTCGGCGACGAGAGGCGCAGCGCGCGCTTCCGCTGCGTGCTCGCGCTCGTCGATCCGCGAGATCTCGAGCGGCCGCTGCTCGTCTCGGGCACCTGCGAGGGCCGCATCGCGCACGCGCCGCGCGGTGAGCACGGCTTCGGCTACGACCCGGTGTTCGTCCCGAGCCTGTGCGACGGGCGGACGATGGCCGAGCTCGACGACGCGGAGAAGGACGCCGTCAGCCACCGCGGCGTCGCCTGCAGAGCGCTCGCGCCCGCGCTCGATGCGTGGCTCCGCGCGCGCGCTTGATCTACGCTCGACGGGTTCGCTTCCTCGGGGTGTCGCACAGCCTGGTAGTGCACGAGCTTTGGGTGCTCGTCGTCGTGGGTTCGAATCCCTCCACCCCGATCCTCTCTCCCCGCAACGATCGGCCGGGCTCGCCCCGGCACTCCCGTCGATAGTCCCCGTAGCTCAGCGGATAGAGCAGCCGCCTTCTAAGCGGACGGTCGGAGGTTCGATTCCTCCCGGGGGCGCTCCACTTAACTTAGCGCGGTCGCACCGGTCCCACGCGGTCCCGGCGGCCCTCCGACGGTGGCCTTCGAGGCATGGGCCAGCATGTCGATCGCCCGGCGCACGTAGCGCTCGGTCACGCGTTGGTCCGAATGGGCGAGCATCGCCTGGATCTCGTGGAGGCTCGCGCGTCGGCCCCAGGTGCCGAGAGCGAGGTGGGTCGCCGTGGTGCCGCGGAGATCGTGGAAGCGGATGCCGCGGGGCACTCGGGCTCGGTGGAGGGCGCTCCGCGTGCGGCACTCGTAGGGATAGCCGTCCACCGTCACGAGGCGCTCGCGCTTCTCGGCCCAGCCGAACGTGAAGCCAGCGACCGAGCGACGGCCCCACGGGCGTGAGGCTCGGCACTCGGCTGAGGTCGTTCGACGGAATGGTCCGACGGACGTCTCCCGGTCGCTGGCTAGCGCGTCGACGCTACCATGATCGTCGTCGCGCACGTTACCATCGGCGGCGGAGGGGCAGCATGCGCGACGTCCTCGGTGCCCGGTCGATGGCCGGCCTCGTGCTGCTCGCGGCGGCGGGGCTTCTCGCGGGCTGCATCACGACATCCAGCGGGGACTCGCGGCAGAGCGGCGCGGTCACGCTCAGTGGCGTCACGACCGCACCGAACCAGGAGATCGTTTTCCGATATGTCCAGCGACTCGAGACCGTACCCGCGCCTGGAGCCGAGCCGGCCGAGTCCGAGATCCAAGTTCCGATCCTGTGTCCGAACCAGGCGTGCGTTCAATGGGTGCCGCTCCGCACCGTCAGCAGCTCGCAACCCCGGCGGACGCCCGGAGGTCGCCCTCTCGGCGTGTACGACTGGTCCGTGACGATCCCGGACATCGCGCGCACCGTGGGCTCACCCGCCCTCAGCTTCGCGGCGAGCGCGTGGGCCCGGCAGGACCCAACGGCTCGCGGCCTCTCCACGTCCGTGGGTCGCATCGAGATCGCCGCCCGACCCATCGTCGATGGGACCGTCGGTCCGCGGCTGCGGACGAGCGTCGACGGTGTGAACTTCGAGGGCGACACCTTCGTGGCGTTCGACAACGACGGCGTCGGCCCGACCGCTGCAAGCCCTCCTGCATGGACGCCCGACTTCGAACAGCCCATCGCGGGGCTCGGCATCACGATTCAGGTCGGGACCTATCTCGTCGACGCCGTCACCGTCGGCGGCGTGCCTGACCCAGTGCGCGCGGTCATGTGTCATCCCACCGACAGGGGCAGCGATCCGCTGCGTACCGTGATCCTCAACCACGGCGGGCTCGACGTTGGGATCGAAAACGCCGATCTCACGTTCTGCATCCAGATGGCGCAGCGCGGCTGGCGGGTCGCCATGTCGGCTTACCGTGGCGGCCGGATCCAGCGAAACGCGACCGACGTGACGGACCCGGTATTCCAGTTGCCAGATTTCGTCGATCAGCCGCCGACGGCCAGCGCGTCGCTCTCGGAGTTCTGCTTGGGCGAAGTAACGGACGTCCTTCGCTGGACCGAGGTGGTTCGCGCTCGGACGGACACCCTGGACGATCAGATCCTCATGATCGGAGGATCCCATGGCGCATGCGTCACCCTTCGTGCAGTCGAGCAAGGCGCCCAGGTTCGCGCCGCCGTCGCCCTCGCGCCACCGGTCGAGATGCGCATTCCCTACGACTTGGGCGTGATGACCGCGATGGATCCTGCGGCGTTCATCGCGTTCTGGGCGCCGCGGTACGGCGGAGGCGCACTGGGCGCGCCGCCGGGCTCGCTCGAGGCCCGATCACCGGCCCGCATGGCGGTCGATCTCGCGCGGCGTCATGATGTGCACGTGCTGATTGCGTCGACGATCGGAGACACGGATGCGCCGCCTGCGCAGGGCTGCCTGATGGGTCGGCTGGTGTCCTCGACCAACTTCTTTCTCGGCCCGACGGGCGAGTTCCTGGATGTCGACCCGCCCACGACGAGCTGCGCCCTTCTGGCCGGACGCTGGAACCACGCGGATCGCCCGCTCGAGACCGGTTGGCCCGACGAGCGCTACTTCCTCCTCTACCAGAGCGGGTCACACATCCCCACGTCGATCTTCGCGCCATGGGAGATGGCGATGGATGTGCCCGTCGAGAGCTTCATCGCCGCGAACTTCGGGCCATGACCTTCCGGCTCGCGTTGGTCGTGTCCGTGAGCGCTCTGTGCGGGCTGTTGGCCGGGTGCCCGTTGACGATGGAAAGGCCCGACGCGGCGGTACCGATGGACGCCATCGGAACGGACGCGGACCTCGATGCTGCCGTGGATGGTGGTTCGGTGGATGCCGCGCAGGACGGCTCGCGCCCCAGCTGTTCGCCGAATCCGGAGATCTGCAACGGTCGCGACGACGACTGCGACGGTGAGTCGGACGAGGAGCCGGAGGCGAGCACCTGGTGCGGCGCTCGTTGCGGCGTCGACACGTGTCCGAGCGCGCGGCCGATCGCTCCGCTCGCCGGTTCCCTGCTCGCCACAGACCGGCCGCTCTTCCGGTGGGCGCTCGTCGGGGCAGCGACAGCTGCGCGCGTGGAAGTGTGCCGGGACCGCGCCTGCAGCGACCGTGTGGCGACATACGAAGGCACTACCTCGGCGACACCAGTCGATCCGCTTCCCCGAGGTGTCCTCTTCTGGCGCCTCGTGCCCCTTCGAGCCGGCACACCGCTGCCCGCGGTGAGTATGCCTTGGGTCGTTCGAGTGCCGAACGTGTCCCACGACGTGGCCGGCGCGACCGGGCGCGTGCTCGATGTCGATGCGGATGGCCGCGCGGATCTGCTCGTCGTTCGCTTCGTCGGCGCCTCGCTCGCCGAGCGAGAAGTGGTGCTGTTCGTCGGCACGCCCCGCGGGCTCGTCGAACGCGCCCGCTTGCCGGCGACCAACGAGTTCCTGTCGATGGTATCGGACCTCACCGGCGACGGGTATGCCGACGCCGTCACCCGGATGGCCGGACTGCATCACGGCTTGCGCGAAGGGGCCGACGATCTCGTCGGGGGCGTCACGCAGTTGCCTGACAGCGCCGTCGGCGCGATCGGCTCCACCGATCTACGTGCCGTGGGCGACGTGAACGGGGATGGGTTCGCAGACGTCTTCGTGGATCGAAGCGTCGAGGATGCGGGTGCCGACGTTGCCCTGGGGCGGGAAGGCGGAGTCGATCCCGTTCCGATCGCCGTCCCATCCCCGGTGTTCGACGAGCCCCGCTTCGCCCAACGCACCTACGCCGTGGATGATCTGGACGGAGACGGATCGGGCGACGCGGTCACGGTGCAGGCGTGTGACCACGGACCTCTCGGCGCCCCCGTCACCTGTCCCGCCGATCGAAGGTTGTGGCTGTCCTCACCCGCGACCGGACCGGCGATTCCCTGGGCGACCGCCCCGCTCGCCCCTCCGACGCCCGGGCCCGATCCCGACACCGCGTATCGGATCCACGCCGCGGGCGATGTCGATGGTGACGGGCGGGTGGACTTGGCTGCCGAGCTGAGCGACGCGGCGCCCCTGCTGCTCCTGCACCGCGAAGCGGCTCCTTCGGACGACCGATGGGTGTCCCTCGATCCGAGCCACCGTGCGGTGTGGGTCGGTCCAGCGTGTGATCTCGACGGAGACGGCGCCGGCGATCTCGTCCTGGCCCGCGATGGCGGCACGGTGCTGCGGCGTGGGAGCCCGACGGGTCCGAGCGCCGAGATCGTGCTGTCCACGGACGTGGCGGTTGCGGCCGCTTGCCTAGGCGACGACGATGGCGACGGCGTCTCCGAGATCGCGGTGCTGCTGCATCCGCGTGGCGCGGAGAGCTACGAGGTGCGCGTATTCGAGGGCGCACTCGGCGGCGTGAGCGCGACGCCGATCCAGACCCTCACGATCGGACGCGCGGTCGCGAGCGACTACGGAACGATGTTCTGACCACGAGCCGGCAGTCCGGTCGCGGCGCTCCGCGAGGTTGTCTGCGGCGTTGTTGCTCAAGGTGACGGAGCACTCGCGACCCAGGTCGAGTCGATCGCGCGTGCCCGGCGGAAACCGAGCGTCAGTCGTCGTCGTCCTGGTCGTCGTCGTCCTCGTCGTAGCCTTCGTCGGTGCCGCTGAGGCCTCCGTTCGGATCGGCGGGTTCGATCCATTCCTCGGTCACGATGCGGCGCACGAACTTCTCGTTCTTCTCGTTGGGCATGAGTACCTCCGAGTCGCACGGTGTGGACGCTGCACGATCCTGTCGAGGCGACGCCACTCGATTCTGCGGACTGCAGTCCGGCACTTCGCTGCGCTGCCTTGCGCGCGACAGGCGCTTCCGAAGGCCGTCCTGAGCGCGTCGCACGCGCGTCGTCGTAGCTCGATCGCCGACCGCTCCAACGAGCACACGCGCGATGCGTCGGCGAGGTATGCCCGCGCGCACGAGCGACTCGCAGAGGGCCGTCGTTGCGCGGCGAGCGTCGTCGAGCGCGCGCTTCGCTTCGTGCTCGGCCACCGCCGCAGAGGCGAGCGCTTCCAGCGGGTCGCGAGGGGACGTGTTCATCCTTCGAGGCCCGTGCTGCTCTCTGCGCGGTGGATGCGCTCCCGCTCGGACGCAACGATGAGGGCCGCCAGCTCGATCGCCCGACGCACCGCGAACGGGCCGCCCGCGCGTACCTGGTGTGCGAGCCGGACGAGCTCGTCATCGAGCACCGCGTCCGCGAGCGCGCGCGTGTTCTCGCTCGTCGGTCCGAGCACGACGCTACGGGCGAGCGCGAGCAACGCGGGCGCGTTGGTCACGGCATGGCCAACGACGGAGGTAACCTCGCGAGATTGCTCGCCGCCGATACCGCCTTCTAAGCGGACGGTCGGAGGTTCGATTCCTCCCGGGGGCGTTCCTCGCGATCCAGTTGCGAACGGGAATCAAAGCCGTATAGATTGAGAATCAACCGCATGTGGGGGCACCGAATGAACCGCATCGTCCTGGCCGTCGCGCTCGCCCTGGCGTCCTGTGATGCCTCGGGTGACCCGCTCACGGACGCGCCCCCGGTCTTGGAGAACTACGCCGCCGTGCTCTTCGCCGAGTACGACGACGCCGTCGCCGGCGCGCAGGACCTCCGCGCTGCCGCGACGCCCCTCTTCGGCGGCACGGCGACCCAGCCGGCGCTCGACCACGCCCGGGGTGTGTGGCGCGACGCGCGCGTGCCCTACCAACAGACCGAGTACGCGCGCTTCTACGGCGGACCGATCGACGACGAGGCGATGGGGAACGTCGAGGCCCTGTTGAACTCGTGGCCTCTCGACGAGAGCACCATCGACTACGTGAGCGGCACGACGACGACGACGTCGATCATCGCGGACGACACGATCTCGATCACCGATCAGCTCCTCGTCGATCGCAACGCACAGCCGGGTGAGAAGAACATCACGAGCGGCTACCACGCGATCGAGTTCCTTCTCTGGGGGCAGGACTTCGATCCCGACGGCCCCGGCGCGCGGCCTTTCACGGACTACGTCGTCGGCATGGGGCCGAACGCGGACCGACGGCGGGCGTACCTCGACGTGGCGACGCAGCTGCTCGTCGACGACCTCACGCAAGTCCGCGGCGAGTGGGCGCCCGGGGTCGCGGGGAACTACCGGGCCGACTTCGTCCGGCTGCCTCCGCGCGATGCGCTCGCGCGCATCCTGCTCGGGATGGGGAAGCTCACCGAGGGCGAGCTCTCCGGGCAGCGCATCCACACGCCCTACACGACCAAGGATCAGGAGGACGAGCACTCCTGCTTCAGCGACAACACCGTCGCCGACTACGTCGACGACGTGCAGGGCCTCGTGAACGCGTATCTCGGCACGTACACGCGGACGGACGGGACGCGGGTCGGGGATCCGGCGCGCAGCCTCTCGGCGCTCGTCGCGGCCCGCGATCCGGCGCTCGACGCCCGGCTGCGCGGCCAGCTGCAGCAGGCGCTCGCGGACATCGAGGCGTGGCCGAGCGTCGCCGCATGCCCCTCGACGGCGCTGCAGGGCCGCTGCCCGTTCGATCGGCTGATCACGGGGGTCGACTCGGATCCGGGTCGCCTGGCGGTGCAGGCCGTGATCAACGACCTGCACCGCGTCGCGACCTCGCTCGCCGAGGTCGCCACCGTTCTCGGCCTCGATCTACAGTCGGCCGACTTCCAGTCGATGTGAGCGGGGATCCCGTGCGTGCCTCCTTCGTGCGCTCCTTCGTGATCGTCGCGTGCATCCTGACGCTGTCCGGGTGCGCCGCGGCGCCGCCCGCCTATGATCCCGCGGAGGCGCGCGCGGGCGGCGAGCTCGGCACGACGACGATCGCGTCACAGGACGCGTACACGCAGCCGATGCCGGGGCTCACGTTCGAGCAGAACGGCGACTTCGAGGTCGGCAACTCCTTCGACGCCGAGGACTGGGTCGTCGCGCCGGCCTCGACCGCCGAGCGCGACGGCCTCGGGCCGCTCTTCAACGCGACGAGCTGCTCGGCCTGCCACTCGCGCGACGGCCGCGGTCAGCCGCCGCCCGACGGGATGGAGATGCTCTCGACGCTCGTGCGCCTCAGCGTCCCCGGGGCCGACGCGCACGGCGGGCCGCTCGGCGAGCCCGTGTACGGCGGGCAGCTGCAGCCGCGCGCGATCCCGGGCGTGATGCCCGAGGCGGCCTCGCACCTCGTCTGGCGCGAGACGCCCGGCACGTACGCCGATGGCGCCGCGTTCTCGCTCCGCTCGGCGACGCTCACCTTCTCCGATCTCGCCTACGGGCCGATGCAGCCGGACACGATGTTCTCGATGCGCGTCGCGGCGCCGCAGTACGGTCTCGGGCTGCTCGAGGAGATCGACGAGGCAGATCTGCTCGCGAACGCCGACCCGGACGATCTCGATCACGACGGCATCTCGGGCCGGCCCAACCACGTCTGGGACGCGCAGGCGGGAACGAGCGCGCTCGGGCGCTTCGGCTGGAAGGCGAACCAGCCGAGCCTGCGGCAGCAGACGGCTGGCGCGATGCTCGGCGACATCGGGATGACGAGCTCCGTGAACCCGGCCAACGAGTGCACGAGCGCCCAGACCGCGTGCGCGGCAGCACCGGACGGCGGCTCGCCCGAGCTCTCGGACGCGATCCTCGATCTCCTCGTCTTCTACGGTCGAACGCTCGCCGTCCCGGCGCGGCGCGACGTCGACGATCCGACCGTGCTCCGCGGGCGTGCGCTCTTCCGCGACGCGGGCTGCGCGGACTGCCACGTGCCTTCGTTCACCACGGGCGAGAGCGACGTCGCCGCGCTCTCGCACCAGCGCATCCGGCCCTACACCGATCTGCTCCTGCACGACATGGGCGAGGAGCTCGCCGATCACCGACCGGACTACGAGGCGACGGGCACCGAGTGGCGGACGCCGCCTCTGTGGGGCATCGGCCTGCTCATGACCGTGAACCGCCACGAGTACCTCCTCCACGACGGTCGGGCGCGCGGCTTCGAGGAGGCGATCCTCTGGCACGGCGGCGAGGCCGAGGCGTCGCGCGAGGCGTTCCGGTCGATGAGCGCGGACGCGCGCACGGCGCTCGTGCGATTCTTGCGTTCGCTATGACCCGCACGCCGAGGGCCGTCACGATCGCGCTCGTCGCGCTCGTGGGCCTATCGGTGTCCTGCGACGCGCCGGGCTGGGACCAGTCGGCGCTCCTGCGCGAGGTCGTCGACCTCGTGATCGTGCCCGGCCACGAGCGGCTCGCAGTCCGGGCGGTGGCGCTCGCGGACGCGGCGGACGGCTTCTGCGGGGCGCCCGGACTCGCCGGTCTCGCGACGGCGAGGGAGGCGTGGCGCGCCACGTTCGTCGCGTTCGAGGAGACGGCGGCGTACCGGCTCGGACCCGCGCGGGACATGAACCTCGCGGACGAGATGGGCTTCTGGCCGGTCTCGCCCGACGGAGTCGAGCGCGTCGTGCTGGGCACGGGGCCGATCGACGCGCACGCGGT
This sequence comes from Sandaracinaceae bacterium, assembly GCA_044220955.1. GTDB lineage: Bacteria > Myxococcota_A > Polyangia > Polyangiales > Sandaracinaceae > JBBSAT01. The sequence goes on along the minus strand of JBGAQA010000045.1, from coordinate 15,626 downwards.
CGACGCGCTCGGCGCAGGCAGCAAGGGGTTGCTGGCGATCGCGTACCTGCTCTGGGGCGGCACGCCCGATCCTGCGTGGACGCCGCCCAGCGAGCCCGCGGCCGTCGTCGCGCTCTCCGATCCTCGTCGGTGCGCGCTGCTCGTCGCCTACTGCGATCACGTCGAGCGAACCAGCGCGGCGCTCGCGAGCGCATGGAGGCCGGGCGAGGGCGGCTACGCGACGACGCTCGCGACCGCGGGGCAGCCCGGGAACCTGGACTGGCCCGTGCGCAGCTCCGCGGTCGCGGCGCTCTTCACGGCGATGCTCGACGCGCTCAAGGAGACCAAGAACGTCGAGATCGGCATCCCGATCGGACATCTCTTCTCGTTCCCCTCGCCGCGCGCCGTGCACTCGCCCTTCGCGCCCGCGTCCGTGGGGGCGATGCAGGCGCGGCTCCGCGGCGTCGCCGCTCTCTGGTCCCCGCCGAGCGAGCACGCGTTCGAGCGCTGGGTTCGCGCCAGGGACCCCGAGCTCGCCGCGACCGCGACGGGCGAGCTCGACGCGGCCGCGGCTGGCCTGAGCGCGCTGGACCAGGTCAGTGACGCGGAGCCCCTGGACGGGACGTTCGTCGACTACTGCGCAGGCGCCGATCACGCCGTCGGAGAGACGGCCTACGCGCGCATCGACGCCGCCGAGACCACCCTCGCGACCGAGGTCGCCGCGCGCCTCGGCCTCAGCCTCGCGTTCAGCGACATGGACGGCGATTGAGGCGCGGGAGCTTGACCTCGGGCGCGCGGCGCGATTCGATGCCCCGATGAGCTCCTCCGCAGGCTCCCAGAGCGCCCGCCTCGACGCGGCGCTCGCCTCGATTCGCCGGCGCACGGGCGCCCAGCCGCGGGTCGCGCTGGTGCTCGGGTCCGGTCTCGGCGGCTTCGCCGACACGCTCGAGGGCGCCACGAAGATCGCCTACACCGAGATCCCGACCATGCCGGTGAGCGCGGTGGTCGGTCACGCGGGCAACCTCGTGTTCGGGCGCGCCGAGGGCGCCGAGGTGGTCGCGATGCAGGGGCGCGTCCACCTCTACGAGGGGCACCCTCCCTCGGACGTCGTGTTCGGGGCGCGGCTGATGATCCGCTTGGGAGCACGGGTCGTCATCGTCACGAACGCGGCCGGCGGCGCGAACCCCACCTTCAGCCCGGGCGATCTCATGCTCATCGAGGACCACCTGAACCTCACCGGGCAGAGCTCGCTGACGGGGCCCAACGAGGAGGCGCTCGGTGCGCGCTTCCCGGACATGAGCGCCGCGTACGATCCGGCGCTGCGCGCGCTGGCGCTCGAGGCGGCGAGCGCGGCGGGCTTCCAGCTCGTGCGCGGCGTCTACGCGGGCAACCTCGGGCCGGCCTACGAGACGCCCGCCGAGGTGCGCATGGCCCAGCGCCTCGGGGCGGACGCGGTCGGGATGAGCACCGTGCTCGAGACGATCGCCGCGCGGCACATGGGCGCGCGCGTGCTCGGCATCTCGTGCATCACCAACAAGGCGGCCGGGCTCTCCGCCACCGCGCTCGATCACGCGGAGGTCGAGGAGACGGCGCGCGCGGCGCGGGGTCGTTTCGTGGCGCTCCTGCGCGGCGTGCTCGCTCGGCTCGCGCGCGGGGAGCCGTCCGCGTGAGCGAGCGCGTCGACTGGGATTCGATCGTCGCGGCAGCGTTCCGCGTGCGCGAGCGCGCGTATGCACCGTACTCGCACTACCGCGTCGGCGCGGCGCTCGTGTCCGAGGCCGGCGAGATCTACGTGGGCTGCAACGTCGAGAACGCGAGCTACGGCCTATGCCTCTGCGCCGAGCGGGCAGCGGTCGGGGCCGCGATCGCGGGCGGCGCGCGTCGCTTCAGCGCGATCGCGATCGCCACGGGCGGGACCGAGCCGGGCTCGCCGTGCGGCATGTGCCGGCAGGTGCTCTCGGAGTTCGCCCCAGCGTTCGCCGTCCGCTGCGTCTCCGAGAGCGGCGCGGTGATCGACACGACCACCGAGGCCCTCTTGCCGCTCGCGTTCGGTCCGGCCTCGCTCGGCGTCGAGCCGGACGGGGACCCGCTGCGCTCCACGATGATCATGGGTACGCCGGCCGAGCGGCTCGAGACCGACCGCCCACCCCCGGCCATCGACGTGGCGCGCACGCAGCCAGCAGGGCGCGCGTTCGCCGGCGTCGCGCTGAAGGTCGCGGCCGGCACGGGCTCCGAGCTGGCGCGCAGCCTCGCGACGCACGTCGAGGGCGGCGAGGACCCGGACCAGGACGGGGGTGAGCCGTGAACGACCTCCCGCTGGTCCTGCGCGGTGGCACCGTGATCACGATGGATCCGGCCCGCCGCGTCGTCGCCGCCGACGTCGTGGTCCGCGAGGGCCGGATCGCGTCGGTGGGCAAGGCGCCCCCCGATCTACGCGCGCGCTCGCTCGACGCGCGCGGCTGCGTGGTGGTGCCGGGCTTCGTGCAGGCGCACGTCCACCTCTGCCAGGCGATCTTCCGTGGGATGGCCGACGACCTTCCGCTGATGACGTGGCTTCGTGAGCGCATCTGGCCGCTCGAGGCGGCCCACGACGCGCGCTCGATCCGCGCCAGCGCGCGCCTCGGCCTCTACGAGATGATGCGCGCCGGCACGACGACGATCCTCGACATGGGGACGGTGCGCGAGCAGGACCACGTCTTCGAGGCGATGCGCGAGAGCGGCGTCCGCGGCTTCTCCGGGAAGGCGATGATGGATCGCGGCCGCGGCATCCCGAGAGGTCTGCGTGAGACGCGCAAGCAGAGCCTGGCCGAGAGCGAGGCGCTGCACGGGCGCTGGAACGGCCGCGGCCGGCTCGGGTACGCCTTCGCGCCGCGCTTCATCCTGAGCTGCAGCGAGGGGCTGCTGCGCGACACGGCGAGCCTGGCCGCCTCGCTCGAGGCGATCGTGCACTCGCACGCGGCCGAGCACCGCGGCGAGCGCGACGAGGTACGCGCTCGGCTCGGGGCGGACGACGTGGACGTGCTCGCCTCGCTCGGCATCGCGGGCCCGCGCGCGGTGCTCGCGCACGGCGTGCAGCTCACCCTCGCGCAGAAGAAGGCCTGCGGGCGTCGCGGGACGCGGTTCGTGCACTGCCCGAGCGCCAACCTCAAGCTCGCGAGCGGCATCGCGGACGTGGTCGCGATGCGCGCGGCTGGCATGGTCGTGGGCCTCGGGGCGGACGGCGCGCCCTGCAACAACCGGATGGATCCGCTGACCGAGCTCCGCTCCGCGGCGCTGCTCGCCAAGGCGGTCCGGGGCGATGCGGCGGCGCTCGGCGCGATGGACACGCTCGCGCTCCTCACGATCGACGGCGCGCGCGTCCTCGGGATCGCCGATCGGGTGGGATCCGTCGAGGTGGGCAAGCGCGCAGACCTCGCGGTCGTGCGGTGTACTCCGCGACGGCGGCGGACGTGCGGCACGTGCTGGTCGACGGCGAGGTCGTGGTTCAGGAGCGCGAGCACCGCTTGCTCGATCGGGACCGCGTGATCGCCGAAGCCCGCTCCGAGGCGAAGAAGCTCGCGTCGCGCGCGGGGCTCTGAAGACGAAAAAGGCGCCCAGCTCGCGCCGGACGCCTCTCCCGTCGTCTCAGAAGCAGATCAGTTGATGAGATCCTTGAGCTTCTTGAGCGCCGTCGCGCGGACCTTCCGCGAGGCGGGCTTCGCCGGGTACTGCTTCATCTCGCCCGTGAACGGGTTCTTGCGCATCTCGGCCTTGCGGGCCGCGATCTCCTTGACCTTCAGCTTGAGCAGGTCCGGGATCACGAACTCCTTCGGGCCGCGCTTGCCGAGCTCGCGCTTGATGAGCCCGGAGAGGCTCTCGAACACCTCGCCGACCTGCTTCTTGCTGAGACCGGTCTTCTCCGCGATCTCGCTGATGATCTGGGCCTTCGTCAGTCGCTTGCCTTCGCTCATGTGTCCTCCAGTTTCCTAACCGTCTCGTGCCTACACGCGTCTGGCGTTCACCAGACAAACGAACGCCCATCACGAGCCCACATCCCCGATCGAGACCCCCGGAGGCGTGGATTCGCTAGCGAGTGGAGACGAAGCCCCCGGAATACGCCCCCGGCTGCCTCGCCCCCTTCCCGAAGACCCCATTTTTCCGGGGCTTCGTGCGTCGGGTGCATCGTTGCCACGCGGTTTTTGGGCTGTAAAGCGCAATTTGCGTTTCGCACCGAAAAAAAGACGGATCCGGTGCGTAAAGGCGGTTTTCAGCGCAATTTCGGACGATCCGTCGCGATCTTCCGGGGGATCGCTGCTGCGATCAGCGCGTCCGTACGCGCGCTCATGCGTCTTTCCTCGATCTTCGTGGCGTGATCGTGGCCGAGCAGGTGCAAGAGGCCGTGCGCCACGAGCATGGTGACCTCGCGATCGAGGGGGACACCTCGCGATGCGGCCTGGCGCGCCGCCGTGTCGAGCGAGACCACGACGTCGCCGAGCATCGCGCCCGCGAGCTCGGCGTGTGGCCCCTCGCGCATCGCGAACGCGAGCACGTCGGTCGGCCTGTCCTTCTTTCGGTAGGCACGGTTCAGTGCCTGGATCGTGGCGTCGTCGCAGAGGACGATCGACAGCTCGGCGCCGGGCAGCCGCAGCGCAGCGAGCATGCGCGTCGCGCGTCGCTTCACCAGCGCCGCGCCGAGGCGCGCGCGGGGCGCCCCGTGGACATCGACATGCACCGCCATCGGGCCTCCGGGCGCGCACTCTAACCCCAGATCCGTCGAGCTCGCGCTCGCGGGGTGCCTCACGCTCCGCGCGAGGGCGCGAGACACCTCGTGCGCACAGGCCAGCCCGTACTACGCTCGGCGCCATGTTCGAGAAGATCCTGGTCGCCGGTCGTGGCGAGATCGCCGCGCGCGTCGCGCGCACCTGCCGGCGTCTCGGCGCCGACACCGTGGCCACCTGCGCCGACGGAGAGGAAGACTCCGTCCACGCGCAGGCGTGCGACTCGGTGGCTCGGATCGGACCGAGCGAGAACCACACGGACGCGACGGTGATCGTCGGGACCGCCGTGGCGAACGGCTGCCAGGCGATCCATCCCGGGTACGGATTCTTCGACGAGAGCCTCGAGCTCCCGCGGCGCGCGGAGGCGGCCGGCGTCGCCCTCGTCGGCCCCTCGGCCGAGGTGCTCGTGCTGCACCGCGATCGGCTCGCGCTGCGGGAAGCCGCCATCGAGGCGGGCGTGCGCGTGCTCCCCGCGAGCAACGCGCCGGCCGGGACGATCGAGCAAGCTCGCGCCGAGGCCGAGGGGCTCGGCTATCCGCTGGTGGTCAAGCGCGCGGTGGGCGTGTCGGAGCCGCGGGTGCTCCTCGTGGCCGAGGACGAGGCGCAGCTCGAGGCGCACCTCGCGGGGCTCGAGCTCCCGGGGGCGGCCGTGGTGCTCGAGCGGCACATCGACCGCCCGCGCCACGTCGAGGTGCAGGTCGCCGCGGACGGCAAGGGCCACATCGGCGTGCTGGGCGACCTCGAGACGAGCGCGCGCAAGGATCACCGCCGCGTCCTCGGGGAGTCGCCGGCGCCGGCGATCGACGCGCTCCACGGCAGGGAAGAGGTGCGAGCGGCCATCTGGGCGGCGGCGTTCGATCTCGTGGCGTACTCCGGCTTCCGGGGCGTCGGCTCCGTGCAGTTCCTGATCGACGCGCGCGGGGCGTTCTACTTCGTGGGCTTCGTGCCGCGCCTCTCGCCCGAGCACGCGCTGGTCGAGATGTGCGCGAACGTGGATCTCGTCGAGGTCGAGGTGATGCTGGCGCTCGGGCAGGGCGTCCCGGACGCGGTGCTCCGCGCGGAGCCGACCGGTCACGCCGTGCAGGCCCGCATCGACGCGGCGGTGAACCCGGCCGACGGTCGCCCGTTCGCCGGAAAGGCCGACGAGGTGCGCTGGCCGCCCGCGCCCACGGGTCGGGTCCGGATCGAGACGGGGATCCAGGCGCGCTCCCGCATCACGGCCGACCACGATCCGACGGTCGCGACGGTCACGACCTACGCGCCGACCCGGCACGAGGCGGTGCTGGCGCTCGACCGCATCGTCGCCGAGACGCGCATCGGCCCCCTCGTGACGAACCTGCGCCTGCTGCGCCGCGCGCTGAACCACGAGTCGTTTCGCGCGTGCCAGTACGACGAGGGGTTTCTGGATCGCGCGTGAAGAGCTAGCCTGGTCCTGCGATGAACCTGGAGCGCCCAGAGCTCAAGCTCGTCCGCGAGAAGCTCGAGTCGCTCGTCGCGCCGGAGCTGGCGTCGAGCATCCTCTTCGAGGCCCTCGCGGAGGTGGGAGGCCGCCCGCCAGCCAGCGGCGAGGCGACGCTCGCGCTCGTCGAGGGCCCGCTCGCGCGCGTGCTCGGCCGGCGTGTCCGGGGCGCCGAGGCCGACCTGATCATCGACGAGCTCGTCGGAATGCTCCGGACGATCGTGGGCCCGGCGGCCACGCCGATCGCGCCGATGTCGCGGGCGCAGGTGCGGGACCTCGAGATCACCCTCGAGATCTCGCTCGACAAGGGCGCGGTCGCAGTGCTCGTGCTCTCCGGGCGGGAGGATCTCGCGATGCGCCTCGAGGCGGCGCTCGGGCCCGGACGCATCACCACGCGGACGTTCACGACCCACGACGAGCTCTCGGCGCGCGTCAAGGGCGGGCGGCTGCCGCCGATCGTGCTCGTCGACGCCGTCGAGTTCCCGTCGATCGAGCCCGTCGACCTCGCCACGCTGCTGCAGCGCTCGCCGAAGGGGACCGTGCACGCCATCTGGGGCGCCGACCTCGCGTACGGCAGCATGGTCCTCGGCGAGCTCGTGCAGCGCCGGATCCCCGCCACGCCGCTCGATCGGCGCGAGGGCATCGAGCCGCTGCTCGACCTCGTGCGCTCGCGGCGAGCGTGAGAGCGGCCCACGTTCGTCGCGAGTCTGGTAGGTTCGGCCCGTGAGACCGGTGCGGGGGCTGATCGTCGTCGTCTCGTTGGCGCTCGGGGTCGGTGCGGCCGTGACGACGGGCGGGCTCGAGGCGCAAGAGGCGACGCCGGACGCGGGCCTCGACGCGGCGGCGCCGGGAGAGGACGCCGACGTCGGAGCGCCGCTCTCGCCGATCGACTATGCCGTCTTGCAGGGGCCCGAGGACGTCGACCCCTCCCTCAGCGAGGAGCAGCAGATCGCGCTCGGCACGGGCCTGGTCCCGATCCACCGCGAGGGACGCTATCGATCGGCGCTCGCGCATCCGCGCTTCGGCACACCCGCGCGCGTACGCGTGGGCCTCGTGCTCAACCACATCCGCGACTACGACATCCACACGGGGTCGTTCGAGGCCGACTATTTCCTCTCGCTGACGGGCGACCGCGCGATGCCGGAGATCGAGGTGCGCTTCACGAACGGCTCCGAGCTCGACACCGTCGTGCTCGTCGACACGCCGACGCTCAAGGTCTACCGGCTGGCCGGCACCTTCACGAGCCCGGTGGATCTCCGTCACTATCCGTTCGACACGCAGGCGCTCCGCATCGAGATGGAGGCCCAGCGCGAGGGCGTCGATCAGATCGTGTTCGAGGCCGATCCGAACCGTACGTCGCTCGACGAGGGGTTCTCCGTCGCCGGCTGGGGCGTCGCGACCGTCGGGGCGCGCGCGTACCGGCACCTCTATCCACCGCGCTTCGATCGCGACGATCTCTACGTGTCGCGCTACGTCTTCGAGACGAACATCGAGCGCTTCGGCACGTCCGCCGCGTTCAGCGTCTTCGTCCCCGCCCTGATCATCATCCTCATCGGCCTGACGGGCCTCTGGATCCCGCCGGCGCGCGTCGACGTGCGCAGCGCGACGGGGGCGCCGATGCTCGCGGCGGCCGTGCTCTTCCACTACTCGCTCATGCAGTCGCTGCCGGCGACGGGCTACCTCACGCGCGCCGACAAGGTCATGCTGGCGCTCTACGTCTCGCTCTTCCTGAACATGGTCTCGACCTGGGCGTTCTTCGTGGTCGACGAGTCGAAGGTGGACAGGGTGTTCGTTCTCTCCCGCAACCTCATCCCGCCGATCACCATCGCGATGCTGATCGCCGCCGTGTGGATCTGACGTGACACGCATCAGGGTCATCGCGATCGTCCTCGTCGTGCTGGTGGTCGGACTGACCGTCGGCTGGTTCGCGGGGCGCTGGCAGCTCGAGCGGCAGTGGTCCGAGCCCGTCATCCTCGGCGAGGACGACGTGCGTCGGTCGAGCGAGGGCGACGCCGATCCGACGCCCGCCGCGGGCACCCGCGTGCTCGCGGCGATGCCCATCCAGCGGGCGCGCGCCGCGCTGCGGGCGCTCGTCGCCGACGACCCGGTGCGGGTCCCGGTCGGCTCCGTCGGCCGCAGCGACGGCGAGATGTTCCTGCACGTGACGCTGGTGAACCACGGCACGTGCGCCGTGCGGGAGGTCGAGGGCGTCGCATACGGCTTCGACGCCTGGGGGCGGCCGGCGAGGCTCAACCGCGCGGGTGAGCACTACGTCGCGTTCCACGCCACCGATCTCGACCTCGCGCCGGGCGGGTCGGCCTTCCAGGAGTACCCGCTCCACCACCCGGACATCGGCTCGATCGCGCTCGCACAGGTCGAGCGCGTGGGCTGCGCCGACGGGACGAGCTGGTCGCGGCCGTAGTGAGGGATGGGGCCCCGGCTACGCCGGGCACCGATCGCGCGTCACTCGCGGGCCATCCACGGGCAGACGGACACGAGCTGCTCGAAGGGCTGCCGGTTGCACTCGAAGCCCACCGCGAGCCCGTGGCGCACGACGTCGTGGCACTCCTGCGACTTCTCGAACGAGCCCTCGGCGCCTGGCTCGATCGCGTGCGCGCACCCGCCGACCGACTCGAGGTCCCAGACGTAGTAGCCGCGGCTGTCCCACCAGTGCCGGATCACGACGGGCAGTGCGTCGCCCACTTCGTATTGCGCCATGCACTCGGCGAACGCGGCGTCGCCGCGAACGGCCTGGAACTGATCACCCGGGCACGGGTCCCACTCGAGCTCCACGTCGACGATCGTGGGGCGTCCGTCGGCGTCCGTCTCGACGACCTCGCGCCGGATGAGCTGGCAGACGGACTCGTAGCGCCTCGTCGGGGTGCAACCCACGAGCAACGCGCACGCCGCGCAGGCCGCGAGCATCCGTGACACGGCGCCGAAGCTACCACGGCGAGCCGTGCTGGGACGCGCGTCTCCTTGTTCGAGCGGGCCGACTCCCGCAGGCTCGGGGCGTGGACGGCTGGTGCGCTCGGGCTCCGTGGGTCTGCGTCCTCGCGCTCGCCGGGTGCGCCGGCGGCGCGCCCGCCGCAGGGCCGGACGCCGCCGCGCCCGCGGACGCGGCGCGGAGCGTCGTGGCCCCCGCGCCGCCGGCGTTCGGCGCATGCGAGCCGGGCTGGGCGGCGGTGACGTTCGAGGGCCTGCCGGCCTGCGCTCCGTGGGACGGCGCGCGCCCCACCTGCGAGCGCGCGAGCTTCGTGTACCCGGGCGAGCCTGCCTGCGTGCGCGTCGGCAGCCCGTGCGCAGCGGACGGCTTCCCCGCGACGCTTCCCGCGGGCCGAGCGGTGGTCTTCATCGACGACGACGCCGCGCCGGGCGGCGACGGCCGTGCGCCGGCCACCGCGTTCGCGACGCTCGCCGACGCGCTGACGGCCACGCCGGGCCCGGCGGTCTTCGCGCTCGCGACCGGACGCTACCGCGAGAGGGGAGTCTCTCTCGGCTCGGGCCAGTCGCTCGTCGGAGCGTGCGTCGAGGACACCGTGATCACGAGCGACGTCATCGACGGGGCGGCGTTGATCGTCATGGGGGGCGACGCGACGCTGCGCGACGTCGCGATCGAGGCGCCCGGGCGCGGCGCGATCCGCGCGGAGGGCACGAGCGTGCGCGTCGAGCAGGTGGAGGTCCGCGCGTGGCAGAACGCGGCGATCGGCGTCGCGCGCGGGACGACGACGCTCGACCGGATCGCGCTCGTCGCGACGGCGCCCGCGGGGGTCGGCATCGACGTCGGCGGCGGCAGCAGCGTCCGCGTGACGCGTGCGCTGATCGTCGAGAGCGGGGGCGCTGGCATCGCCGTGCACGACGGCGCCTCTGCGCTCGAGGGCGAGGACATCGCCGTCGACGGGGTCCGAGCGCTGGGCATGCTCCCCGGCATCGCGGCCGTCGCGGGGGCGGGCGCGCGCCTCGTCCTCACCCGCGTCCAGCTCTCGGGCGCCACGGAGTACCTCGCCCTCGCGACCGGAGCCGGCGCCACGCTCGAGATCCGGCAGGCGATGCTCCGCAAGGCCGACGCGGACGCGGTCGTGGCGGCGGACGGCGGGCACGCGCGCGTCGAGCGCGTCCTGGTCGAGCGCACGGCGATCGACGGATTCTTCTCGTTCGGCGCCGGCGCGACGCTCGACGTCGTCGACGCGATCGTGCGCGACGTCTTCCCGACGAGTCCCTCCATGCGCTACGGGCGCGGCGTGCAGGTCTTCGAGGGTGGCGCCGTCTCGCTCGAGCGCGTCGCGATCTTCCGGCCCCACGAGGCGGGGATCTGGGTCGAGTCGGCCGGCTCGACGCTCGTGGCGACCGACGTCCGCATCGAGGACGTGCTCCCCGACGCGGCCACGAGCCTGCTCGGCGCGGGCCTCATCGCGCAGCGCGGGGGGAGCGCCGTGCTCGAGCGGGTCGCGGTCCGGACGACCCACACCTTCGGGATCATCGCCAACGTCGACGGCAGCATCGTCGGTCACGACACGAGCGTGCAGGGCGTCGCGGAGGCCGAGTGCGCGCGCTCGAGCTGCCCCGAGAACGCGGGCGGCTTCGGCGTCTCGGCCGCGTGGCGCTCGTCGGTCCGCCTGACGTCGTTCGAAGTCGACGGCGCGAGCCCGTGCGGCGTGGTGGTGCTCGAAGACGCGGCGATGGACCTCGCGCACGGCGTCGTCTCGCACGCCGACGTCGGGGCCTGCGTCCAGGTCCCCGGCTTCGACCCCGAGCGGCTGCACGCCGACGTGGAGTACCGCGACGTCGGCGTGCCGCTCCAGGCGACGAGCTACGTGCTGCCGACGCTCTGAGGAGCCGGCTGGCGCGGCGTGCGCGCGTCGATCAGATCACCCGGCCGTGGCGTTCGCAGGGGAAGAGGTCATCGCGCGCATCCGCGAGCAGACGGACATCGTCTCGCTCATCGGCGAGCACGTGGCCCTCAAGCGCTCCGGCGCCTCGTTCAAGGGGCTCTGCCCCTTCCACCCGGAGAAGTCGCCCTCGTTCTACGTGCACCCGCAGCGGCAGTTCTTCCACTGCTTCGGCTGCCAGGCGTCGGGCGACGTGTTCACGTTCATCACCCGCCTCGAGGGCGTCCCCTTCCCCGAGGCCCTGCGGCGCCTGGCGGAGCGCTCCGGCGTGGAGATCCCCGTCGCCGATCCTCGCGAGGAGTCGGCCCACCGCCAGCAGCGCGAGCGGCGCTCGCGGCTCGTGTCGATCACCGAGGCGGCGGCCGGCTACTACCTCCGCATGCTCTCCGAGCACCCGCTCGGCTCGATGGCGCGCGCCGAGATCGAGAAGCGCCACGTCACGCCCGAGGTCGCGGCGACCTACCGGCTCGGGTACGCGCCGCACGGCTGGGACGGGCTCGCGACCTTCCTCGCTCAGAAGGGCTACTCGCCCGCCGAGTGCGAGGAGGTCGGCCTCGTGGTCCCGCGCCGCAGCGGCGATGGCCACTACGATCGCTTCCGGCACCGCCTCATGTTCCCGATCGCGACCCACGACGGGCACATCGTCGCGTTCTCGGGGCGCGCGCTGCCGACCCCTCCGGGCGAGCGGGAGCCGGAGGAGGCGCCCGCCAAGTACGTGAACAGCCCCGAGGGCCCGCTCTACAAGAAGGGAGAGCTGCTCTTCGGCCTGAACGAGGCGCGCGTCGAGCTGCGCCGCGAGGGCGAGGCGATCCTCTGCGAAGGCAACTTCGACGTCGTCGCCGTGCACCAGGCCGGGTTCAAGAACGTCGTCGCGCCGCTCGGGACGGCGTTCACGCCCATGCAGGCCAAGGTGCTGCGCAAGTACGTGACCAAGGTGCTCGTCGTCTTCGACGGCGATCGCGCCGGGAAGGAGGCCGTGAAGAAGGCGTTCCCGCTCCTGGCCGAGGCCCAGCTGGCCTCGCGCGTGGTCGCGCTGCCCGGCAAGGCCGACCCCGACTCGTTCATCCGCGAGAAGGGCGCCGACGCGTTCAAGCAGCTCTGTGCAGCGGCCCCGCCCATCGTCGACCACCTCATCGAGTCGGCCGCGGGCGAGGCGGGCTCGGACCCGGCGGCGCGCGCTCGCGCCGTCGAGGAGCTGGGTCCGGTGCTGCGGCGCATCGAGAGCCCCGTCGAGCGAGGCCTCTACGTCGAGCGGGTCGCGCAGGCCTTCCAGATCGCGGACCTGAACGCCGTTCGTCGCGCACTGACCAAGGGGGCCCGGCAGCCGGCGACGCGGGAGCGAAGCACGATGGAGGCCAAGGCTTCCGAGCTGCCGGCGCCCGCGCCGCCGATCGTCGTGCCGGCGCTCGAGAAGGACATCGTCGGAGCGCTCCTCGACTGCCCGGTGCTCTTCGGTGGGGACGGCGGCGAGCGCTTCGTCGAGCTGATGACCAGCCCCGAGCTGCGCTCGGTCGTCCGGATGGCCGCGCGAATGATGGAGGATCGCGGCAGTCTCGACGCCCCGCTCCTCTTGGCCGGGGCGGCGGAGGGGCTCCGGGAGTGGCTCGGCGGCCGCCTCGCCAGGCCGGAGCACGAGCTGGGAGGGGGGGAGGCGTTCCTCGCGAGCGCCCTGGCCCGCCTGCGAAGCGAGGCGCTGGCCCGCCGCCGGAGCGAGCTGGAGCGGGCGATCAAGGAGGCGCTCCGGAGCGGCGAGACGGACCGGGCGACGTCCCTCATGCGGGAGAGGGACGAGCTGTTCCGCCGGGGCGGAAGCCGCCCGGGCGGCTGACGGGCGAGAAAACTACACGGCGTTCCTTGACTAAGCCGGATTCTTGAGCGATCTCAGGCGGCCGTCTCTCACGCGCGCCGAGTTTCGCCGGAGAGGCCGGCTGCTTCGGGGGAGCGGGCGCACACGAATCGGCACGGGTGCAGGAGCTTTTGCAGATGGTGGACAAGACCGGAGCCGGCAAGCGGCAGCGCATGAAGACGGCATCGTCGGCCGGCGAGGTGCCCGCAGACGACGACGAGCGCGACGACGACGACAACGAGGTGCGCACCACGCGCGCTCTGTCGAGCCTGCCGCCCTCGGGCTCGGTCCGTCCGGGACCGCTCAAGGGCGCGCACCGCCGCGAGGTGCAGGCCCTGCTCGACAAGGGACGCAGCAAGGGCTTCCTCACCTACGACGAGCTGAACGACGCCCTCCCGCCGGAGATGGTGACGTCGGATCAGATCGACGACCTCCTTCTCCTGCTCGGCGGCGAGTCGATCGACGTGGTCGACGTCGCGCACGCCAAGGCGGCGATGCGCAAGGAGCGCGACGCCGAGCGCGACCGCAAGAGCCAGGCGCCGCGTGCCGGAGCCAGCGGCGACGACGACGACGACGACAACGAGCAGGAAGAGCGCCGCCCGGTCACGACGGGCTCGGGCACGATGCCGCCGCCGTCCGTGGACGAGGCGCTCTACACGAAGTCGAACGACCCGGTCCGCATGTACCTGCGGAAGATGGGCAGCGTCTCGCTCCTCACCCGCGAGGGCGAGGTCGAGATCGCGCGCCGCATCGAGACGGGCGAGAACAAGGTCTTCGAGGTCATCCTCAGCTCGAAGGTCGGCCTCAGCGAGGTCATCGAGCTCGGCGAGAAGCTCAAGAAGGGCAAGATCCGCGTCCGCGACGTCGTGAAGGAAGACCAGGAGACCCCGGCGCAGGCCGCGGCTGCTGCGCTCGCCGCCGTCGTCGAGGAGAAGGACGAGGAGCAGGCCGCGGCCGACGAGGAGGAGTGGAAGGCCCGCGTCATCCGCCACATCGACAAGGTGAAGCGGCTCGAGGGGCAGCATCAGAAGTTCCTCGACGAGCTCGAGAGCGCCAAGCGCATCAGCGACAAGGCGCGCCGCGTCGTCGAGGCACAGATGTCGAAGATCCGCCGCGAGCGCTTCGACACGCTCCGCGAGCTGCGGCTGAACAAGAAGCAGCTCGATCGGATCGTGAACACGATCAAGGGCTTCGTGCGCCGCGTGGAGCGCGCGGAGCTGAGCATCGGCGAGGCCGAGCGTCGCGCGGGCGGCCTGACGGAGAAGGCCATCCGTCAGGCGATGCGCGACATGCAGGAGAACCCTGTCCTCGCGCGCAAGCTCACCAAGAAGATCGGCGCGAACCCCGACCAGCTCAAGGACGTGCTGGAGGAGATCGCCGAGGCCCGCCGCGCCATCAAGAAGGTCGAGGAAGAGCTCGGCCAGCCGGTCGAGACGCTGCGCGCGACCTACAGCGAGCTGCACTCGGGCGAGCGCGACGCGGAGAAGGCCAAGGCGGAGCTGGTCGAGGCGAACCTGCGCCTCGTCGTCAGCATCGCCAAGAAGTACACGAACCGTGGCCTGCAGTTCCTGGACCTGATCCAGGAGGGCAACATCGGCCTCATGAAGGCGGTCGACAAGTTCGAGTACCGCCGCGGCTACAAGTTCAGCACCTACGCGACGTGGTGGATCCGCCAGGCCATCACGCGCGCGATCGCCGATCAGGCGCGGACGATCCGCATCCCCGTCCACATGATCGAGACGATCAACAAGCTCATCCGGACCAGCCGCTATCTCGTGCAGGAGCTCGGCCGCGAGCCGACGCCCGAAGAGATCGCCGAGAAGATGGAGATGCCTCTCGACAAGGTCCGCAAGGTTCTGAAGATCGCGAAGGAGCCCATCTCGCTCGAGACGCCCATCGGTGAAGAGGAAGACTCGCATCTGGGGGACTTCATCGAGGACAAGAGCGTGGTCTCGCCGATCGAGGCGGTGATCAACACCGACCTCGAGGAGCGCACCCGCGGCGTGCTCAAGACGCTGACGCCGCGCGAGGAGAAGGTCCTGCGCATGCGCTTCGGCATCGGCGAGAAGAGCGACCACACGCTCGAAGAGGTCGGCCAGGACTTCGAGGTCACGCGCGAGCGCATCCGGCAGATCGAGGCGAAGGCGCTGCGCAAGCTGCGGCACCCCTCGCGGAGCAAGCAGCTCCGCAGCTTCATCGAGAACACCTGAGAGAAGCCCTCTCCCACTTCGTGGGAGAGGGTGGGGTGAGGGCAGGGCCGTCGCCGAGAGCGCGGCGGTCGGTGCTCCTTCGGGCTGAGTCAGCGCGCGCCGAAGAGAACGATCTCGCGCTCGGCTCGCGCGCTGCGGGTGAGGTGGCTCCAGAGCCGGTCGGGCGGGCCGATCTCCGGGTCGTCGGCGTCGAGCACGATCGACATCCGGAGCGCCGACCCGTCGCCGAGGAGCCACGCGCCGATCGTGCTCGCGGCGGCCGGGCTCCCGGCGCGCTGTGCGTAGTCGATGCGCGCAACCCGGAACGGGATGTCCACCGCCCTCGTCGTCCGCAAGACGACGCCGGAGCGGTCGCTCCAGTCGCCGATCAGCTCGATGTCGCTCGGGGTGCGCATGGTGCGCAGGCGCCGGTCGGGCGCGGCGGAGATCAGCTGGAACCAGCCGCGGTCGGTCTCGAGCACGAGATCGCCCGACGTCAGCGGCGCC
>JBGAQA010000044.1:38677-53224 GCA_044220955.1 Sandaracinaceae bacterium | reverse complement strand
CAGAGCGCGAGTAGGTCAGGTAGAGCGCCAGCACCTGCACGACGAAAATGGCGCTGATCCACACGCGCGGCAGGAGCGGCGAACGGCTGAAAAACTGCGGCGCGGTCAGCCCGGCGGCCAGGATCATCATGCCGCCCAAGACGTTGGGGTCCACCGCCAGGCCGATGGCGCGCATGGGGTTGGCCGGATCGTCTTCGATGTAGCGCAGCGCGCCGTAACCGCCAGGGTATTTCAAGCGCGCCAACGCGTCCAGGATGCGCACAGTCCAGGCATCGGGGATGACATAAAAAACGACTGCGATCAGCGCGCAAACGCCGCCGCCGATGATCAGGACACGGGTCAGCCAGTCTACATCCTCGCGGGTGCGGATCTCGTTGACGGCCACAAAAAAGAGCGCGATGCTGATCACCACTTCGATGAACTGGCGCATGATCTGCTGCGTCGGCATGGCGTGCGTGGCGCCCATCACGAAGGTGAACAGCGCCAGGGCCAAGAAGAGCAGCACCAGGCCGCCCAGCGGTGAAAAGACAAAGGTGCGATCCTGGCCCGTGACGATGCGCATCAGCCAAACGAAGAAAAGCGCCAGCAGCGCGGCATCCAGGAAGGTGGGCGTGAAACCAAGTTTGAACGGGAATGCTGCAAACGGTAGAATCCAAATAACCGC
This sequence comes from Sandaracinaceae bacterium, assembly GCA_044220955.1. Lineage (GTDB taxonomy): Bacteria > Myxococcota_A > Polyangia > Polyangiales > Sandaracinaceae > JBBSAT01. The sequence goes on along the minus strand of JBGAQA010000044.1, from coordinate 52,560 downwards.
GGCGAGGACGATGAAACCCCACCGCGTGCTGCGCAAAACGAGAATAGCGGCCGCCATGCCGACCGCGCCCGCCAGGGCGTAGGTTGGCCCTAACAAGGCCACATACAGACCAAGCGCCAGCGCGGCCACGCCGATCAACCACCACAGCGTGCGCCGCATGGCGCGCGGCTCGCCTTCGACCAACGCGGCCGACAGGCGGCGCCAGTCCCACCATCGCCTTGATCTGGCGCCCTGGGCCACCTCTGGCGCTGCGTCATGGGGCCAGGAACGCGCGCTCATACCACGTGCACTTTCATCAGGTCGGTGGCGCCGGGCTGGCTGCCCACGCTGCCGGCCGTGACCACCACGGTATCGCCCAGGTTGACAAAGCCCTGGCGCTGCGCCGCGCGGATCGCGTCGGCGAGCATACGGTCAGTCGTGGTCTCGCGGTCAGCCAGCAAAGGATAGACGCCCCAAGAGAGCATGAGCTGGCGTTGGGTCTGCGCGCTGGGCGTCACCGCGACCACGGGAGCCTGGGGCCGGAAGCGCGCGACCAGCCGCGCCGTGCTGCCAGAGATGGTCGGCGCGATAATGGCCTTGGCTTTGAGATCGCGCGCGGTTTCGCAGGAGGCATGGGCCACGGCTTGCGCGACGGTCACTCTGACCACAGATTCATCGGTGAAGCGCAGGCTCCAGATCGCGGCCTGTTCAGCCTGCCTAATGATATGCGCCATCGTCTGCACGGCCGCCACCGGGTATTGACCGCTGGCCGTTTCACCGGAGAGCATCACCGCGTCGGTGCCATCGAAAACCGCATTGGCCACATCCGAGGCTTCGGCGCGCGTGGGGCGCGGGTTGCGGATCATCGAGTCGAGCATCTGCGTCGCGGTGATCACGAGCTTTCCGCGCGCGTTCACCTCCCGGATGATCCGCTTCTGCAGGAGGGGCACGAACTCGCTGCCGATCTCCACGCCGAGATCGCCGCGCGCGACCATCGCGCCCTGCGCCTGGTCGAGGATGGCCGCGAGGTTGTCGATCGCCTCGGGCTTCTCGATCTTCGCGATGACGGGCGTCCCGCGCGCGATCGCCTGGGCCTCGGCCACGTCCTCGGCGCGACGCACGAACGAGAGCGCGAGGTAGTCCACCTTGAGCGTCTCGACCGCGAAGACCAGATCCTGGCGGTCCTTGGGCGTGAGCGCGGGCGTCGAGAGGTTCGCGCCCGGGATGTTCATCCCTTTCTTGTCGGACAGCTCGCCGCCGATCTCGACCTCGCAGGTCACGTCGGTCGCGCTCGTCTCGAGCACGCGCAGGCGCAAGAGGCCGTCGTCGAGCAGGATGATGGTGCCCGGCAGGACGTCGCGCGGCAGCGGCTCGTACGTCTGCGAGACGACCTCTTTCGTGCCCGGGACCTCTCGCGTCGTCAGCGTGAACCGCTGGCCCACGTCGAGCTCGATCTTGCCGTCCGCGAAGCGCCCGACACGCATCTTGGGGCCGCAGAGGTCGGCCAGGATCGCCAGCGGCCTGCGCGCCCGAGTGCTGGCGTCGCGCACGAGCTTGGCGGCGGCCGCGTGGGACTCGTGCGAGCCGTGGGAGAAGTTGAGCCGAGCGCAGTCCATCCCGGCCTGCACGAGCCTGTCCATCATCTCCGGCGAGGTGACCGAAGGCCCCAGGGTGCACACGATCTTCGCGCGTCGCATGGCCCAGCTTGTACCGCGGCTCGGGCCCGCGCCCCAACCCGTTCGAAGCGGAGCGCTCGAAGTCCGTCCCCGGAGCTCGCAAGTACCTCAGCGCTCGAGGGCCTCGTGCTCGCTCGCCCAGCGCGCGTCGAACGCCGCGCGATCCAGCGTCGGGGCGAAGGCCTCGGCCGCTTGCCGCGCGTACTGCGCGTAGGTCGCAGACTCGACCCAGGAAGGAAACGTCTTCTCGTTCGTGCTCAGCTGCGCCTCGCCACGCCAGTGAACGCTCTTGCCCTCGCGGTCGCGCACGAGCCCCCACTCGAGCGCCCAGCTCGCCTGCGCGACGGTGAGGCCCTCGCGCACGCGCAGCGCCGCTACGAACGCCTCCAGACGACCCGCGTGCACCGGATCGACGAAGGGCAGCTCGCGCGCGTACAGCTCCGCGTTGTGCAGGTGCTCGGCCACGGTGAGCAAGCCGTCGAGCTCGAGGCGCTCCACGACGCGGAACAAGAGCGCGAGCACGCGCCACCCGACGCCGAGCCCGGGGCGCTCCTGTCCCGGCAGGCGCGGCCGCTCCTTCGTGAAGTGTCCGAGCGGGCTCTCGAGCAGGAGCCAGTCCACCGTCAGCACGTCGTAGCGCGGGCGGAGGGTCGACTCGGAGCCCGGCACGCGCGGCAGCATCGCGTCGCGCCGGACGACGAGCTGCAGGATGCGCATGGGCTCGCCGCCCGCCGTCGGCCGCGCGTTGAGGACCAGCATGTGCCGCTCGTCGGCCGCGCGCGTCACGACGGACAGGTCCACGTAGCCCCGGCGGGCGAGCGCAGCGGTCAGGCCGTAGCGCTCGAAGGCGAGCAGCAGGCCCTCGTCGCCGTAGTAGTCGAGGAAGAGCCGGCCCCGATCGCGGTCGAGCAGATCCTGGTCGGTGAGCATCGCGGGCTCGGACGAGCGCACGAGGTCCACGTGCGAGAGCGAGCGGGCCACCTTGCGGTGCCGCATCTCGCGCAGCTCGCGCGCGAGGTCTTCCACGGTGGCGCGGGTGCGCACGCCGCAGCGTACCGCGCGCCCCGCCGAACGCTTGTCGCGACGGGGCGCGTCTCCTACAACAGCCCACGCGCATGCGCCTCGCCGTCCTCGGTTTCGTCCTCATCACTGCGTCGAGCGCGGCCGCACAGTCCACGACGGAGTCGTCGGGAGACGCAAGCGACGCCGCGGCCGGGGACCAGGTGCCGGACGAGACGGAGGAGAGCGGCTCGGAGCCGCCTCAGGCGGACGACGCGCAAGGCGAGGACGTCGTCGCGAGCTTCGGCAGCGCGATCGGCGAGCCGGGGCTCAGCCAGGGCGAGGACACGCCGCGCGCCTCCCAGCACCACCTCGCGTGGCGCGAGGAGTGGCCGCGCTACTCGTTCGACGAGGCAGTGCTCTCGGTCGGGCTCGGCGTGCTCCTGCTCGCCGCCGAGCTGCTCCCGACGGCCACGACGCGCCCGAACTGGACGGACGTGAACGCGCTCGACGGCGCCGCGCACGACGGGCTGCAGCTCAACCTGCCCGAGCAGCGCGAGTCCGCGCGCATCGCCGGCGACGTGCTCATGTGGATCGACGTCGGCGTGCCCTTCGTCGTCGACGCGCTCTTCGCCGCGGGCATCGGCGACGGGAGCTGGGACACGGCGCTCCAGATGGGGCTCATCAGCCTCGAGGCGTACGTCGTCTCGCTCGTCGTGTGGCGCGTCACCTCGCTGCTCGCGCGGCGCGAGCGTCCGGTCACGCACGACTGCCGTCCCGGCGCGGACGCCGTCCGACCGCCCTCGGCGGCCGAGTGCGCCAACACGCAGCCGACGCAGAGCTTCTTCTCCAACACGACGGTGAACGCGTTCACCGGCGCCGCGCTCACGTGCCTGCACCACACGACGATGGCGGTGTTCGGTGACGAAGGCGCGGACGCGACGATGTGCGTCGGAGCGCTGACCGTGGCGACGGTCGCGGGCCTGGCGCGGGTGATGAGCAACCTCGAGTACCTCACGGACGTCGTCACGGGGGCCTTCGTCGGGCTGATGTCGGGGTGGCTCCTGCCCTGGCTGCTCCACTACCAGGGCGGCGCGCGCCCCGAGCTGCGCCCGGCAGTGGCCGCGGTGCCCGTCCCGATGATCGGCGCGGGCGACACGGTCGGCCTGGACGTCGTCGGCTGGTTCTAGTTTGGTTTTCTGGGGCCGATCCCGAAGATCGACCTGGGTGATCGATCGCACTTCGGCCTGGAAGAGCGGGCGGTGCGGGGTTGCACGTGTCGTCCGCGATGCACACCTGAGGCGGGCGCCTTCGAGCGCCCGGCGCGACCCGACGCACAGCGCCGGTTTGCGGGGTCGATCGTTCCGTGGAACACACGCCGACCGCCATGCAGGGAGAAGGCAAGACGCGCTGGCTCGCGCTCGACCTCCTGCGCTTCGTCGCCGTCTTCCTGATGGTCCAGGGCCACACCTTCACCGAGCTGCTCGGTGCCGAGGTGCAGCACGAGCGCTGGTACCGCCACCACCAGTTCGTGCACGGCTACACCGCGCCGATGTTCCTGTTCGCCTCGGGTCTGGCGTTCGGGTACACGACGTTTCGCGGCTGGGATCGCGCCACGCAGCCGGGCGACGCGCTCTACAAGCGCCTGCGCCGCTACGCGTGGCTGCTCGGCATCGGCTACCTGATGCACGTCCCGACGCTCGCCCTCGGCGGCCTCGTGTCGGCCGGTGAGGGCCCGCTCCACCAGCTGCTGCAGGTCGACGTGCTCCAGCACATCGGCGTGAGCCTCTGCGTGCTGCAGCTTCTCGCCGTGGCCGTGCGCCGGTTCGCGCGCGAGGGAGCGGGCGAGGCCATCTTCGCGGCGATCGTGGGCGCGCTCTTGCTCGCGGTCGTGCTGCTCGCCCCGATCGTGTGGGCGTGGCCGGCCGAGCGGGCGCTACCGCTCGCGCTCGCAGGGTTCGTGAACGGCGACTCCGGCTCGTACTTCCCGCTCCTGCCCTGGGCCGGCTTCACCTACGCGGGCGTGCTCGTCGCGTTCGTCGCGCGCACGGCCTCGCGGCCCTCGCGAGCGCTCGCACCCTGGCTCCTGGGCCTGACGATCGTCTCGCTGGGCATGCCCGTCGCGCTGAACCGGCTGGGCCTCGCGCCCTACGGCCCGCACGACTTCTGGCGCACGGACCCGTACTACTTCTTCTTCCGCCTCGGCAACGTCACCGGCGTGCTCACCCTGCTGGCGTACCTCGAGCTCGGCGCGGAGCGCGTCGGGATGGTGCTCGCGGGCCGCGGGCGCGTCGCGCGCGCGCTCCGCTGGGTGCGGGTCGTGGGCGAGGAGTCGCTCGTCGTGTACGTCGCCCACCTCGTCGCGCTGCACGGCTGGGTGATCCGTCCCGGGATGGCCAGCTCGATGGGCCACTCGCTCTCGCTCGTGCAGTGCTCGCTCGTGGCGCTCGCGCTCTTCGCGTCGATGGTGCTCGTCGCCCGCGCCTGGAGCGACTTCACGAAGAGCCGCCTGCGCTTCCAGGCGGTGCAGCTCTCGGCCGCGGGCGCGATGGCCTACCTCGTCCTCATCGCCCGGTGATCGACCGAGCCCGATGATCAACGGCCGCTGAACTTCCCGTCGCGACGCTCGAGGAAGGACTGCACACCCTCGCGCGCGTCGTCGCTGGCCATGAGCCTGCGCGCCTGCGGCAGGAGCGCCGCTGCGGCGGCCTCGGGCCCGGGCTCGACGGCGATGCGCGCGTTCTCGAGCGTCGCGTACACGCCGAGCGGCGCCTGCTTCGCGATCGTGCTCGCGAGCGCGAGGGCCGCGCCGCGCTCCTCGCCCGCCTTCACCACCTGCTGGGCCACGCCGATGCGCAGCGCCTCGGCCGCGTCGAAGCGATCGCCCGTCAGCAGCCAGCGCATCGCGTTGCCCCAGCCGGCGCGCGCAGGCAGGCGGAACGTCGCGCCGCCGAAGGGGAAGATCCCGCGCTTGATCTCGATCTGACCGAACGACGCGTCGTCGCCCGCGACGACGACGTCGGCCGCGAGCGCGAGCTCGATCCCGATCGTGAGGCAGATGCCGCGGACCGCCGCGACGAAGGGCTTGTTGCGCACGCGACCGTTCAGGCCGAGCGGATCGACGAACCCCTCGGGGAAGAGGCGGCCTCCGCTCGCGACCGCGGGCCCGACCTCGGCGAGATCGAGCCCCGCCGTGAAGTGGGCGCCATCGGCCGTCAGCACGACGACACGGACGCTGGGCTCGTCCTGCGCGTGCGTGAAGGCCTCGGCGAGCTCCCGCAGCATCTGCAGATCGAACGCGTTTCGCTTCGCGGCGCGGTCGAGGATCACCTCGCGGACGTGCTCGGCGTGGGTCTCGATGCGGATGCGTGAGGGCATGGCGGTCCCGATGCTACACGTTCGCGCGATCGCGCGTTTTCGCGCTCGCGACGATCGGCCGAGGTCGTTACGCTCTGTGGCCGTGTCCTCCGCGCTCGCCAAGACCGAGCCCCCGCCGCCGATGCCGCCGGCGATGATCGGCCGTGTGCTCGACGGGCGCTTCCGCATCGACGCGCTGCTCGGCGAGGGCGGGCTCGGGCAGGTCTTCCGCGGGACACACCTGCGCCTCGGGAGGCCGGTGGCGATCAAGGTGATGCACCAGCATCACGTGACCAAGGACGAGCTGCGCACGCGCTTCGATCGCGAGGCGCGCTCGCTCGCGCGGCTGGCGCACCCGAACGTGGTCTCGGTGATCGACTACGGCGTCGACGAGGAGCTGCCCTTCCTCGTGATGGAGCTGCTCGAGGGCCGCACGCTGGAGGCCGCGATCCACGAGGGCCTGCCGCCCGAGCGGATCGTGCCGATCTTCCGCGACGTGCTCCGGGCGGTCGCGTACGCGCACGGCATCGGCCTGGTGCACCGCGACCTGAAGCCGGCGAACGTGTTCCTGCAGCGGGTGCCGGAGATCGGCGAGGTGGTGCGCGTGCTCGACTTCGGGCTCGCGAAGTTCGTCGACGGCGAGGGCGCGCACGCCACCGTGACACGCGCGGGCATGGTCATCGGCACGCCCGCGTACATGTCCCCCGAGCAGGCGACCGCGTCCGTCGTCGACGCGCGCGCCGACGTGTACTCGCTGGGCATCGTGCTCTTCGAGATGATCACCGGGCGGCGCCCGTTCACGGCGGAAGACGGCGCCGAGGTGCTGCGCAAGCACCTCTTGCAGCCGCTGCCGAAGATGAGCGAGCTCTCGCCCCACTCGGCCGCCGCGACGCTGCTCGAGCCGATCGTGCTGCGCGCCACCGAGAAGTCGAAGGCAGACCGCTTCGCCGACGCGGCGGAGATGGCCGCCGCGCTCGACGGCCTCGCCCCGCGCGCGTCGACGCCGGCGCTCCCTCTGCCGAGCGAGCCGGGCCATCCCTCCACGAAGACGGACTCGATCCACGTGACGATCTCGGACGTGCCGGTGTCGAGCCCCAGCGTCGCCGTGACGGTGCCGCCGCCACGACCGTCGGGCGCCACCGCCACCGGGCCGCGTCGCGCGGAGCCGGGCGCGGCCCCCACCCCCGGACGGGGGCCCGGCTGGATGATCGCGATCGGGATCGCGTCGATCGTGGCCGTGGTGGTGATCGGCTACGGGCGTGGCTCCGGAGCGCCGATCGCGGTCACCGATCCGGTCCCGACCTCGGCGCCCGTGCCGGCTCCGCCGAGCGTGGTCGCCCCACCCGCGAGCGCGAGCACGGTCGTCGCCCCGCCGCCGCCGAGCGGCCAGCCCGACCCCTGGGCCGAGCCGATCCCGCCGCAGCTCGCCCCGATCGAGGCGCGCGTCCGGGACGAGCGCGAGATCACCCCGGACCAGCGGGCGCTGCTCTTCCGCTTCTCGAGCAACCACCCGCACGACCCGCGCGGCCTGCTCCTGCTCGGTCACGCCGAGGTGATCGCGCACGCGTACGGCGACGCGCTCCACCGCTACGAGCACGCGTTCAACGTCGATCCCGACGCACGCTTCGATCCCACGATGCGCCACGACCTCGTCACCATCGCCGCGCGCGCCGACCACGGCGACGAGGCCGCGCCGATGGTGCGCGAGATCTACGGCGCAGAGGCGCGAGACGAGGTCACGCGCGTCCTCGGCGAGGTCCGGGACGACGCGGCGCGTGAGCGCCTCACCGCGCTGCGCGAGAGCCTCGCGCCCGAATGACGCGCGGCCCCTCACACGATCCTCTCCCCGCGAGCGGAGACGAGCTGCACCGGCCGGGCGACACCGTCGGCGACTTCGTGCTCGACGCCGTGCTCGGCGAGGGCGCGATGGGCATCGTCTTCCGCGGCCATCCCGCGCGCGGGGGCGCGCCGGTCGCGCTGAAGTTCCTGCGCGGCGAGGCGCTCGATCGCCCCGATCTCCGCAAGCGCTTCGACCGCGAGGCGCGCGCGCTCGCGGAGCTGCGCCACCCGAACGTGCTGGGCGTGGTCGCGCTCGGGGTCGACCTCGAGATCCCCTACCTCGTCACCGAGCTGCTCGTCGGTCGGACGCTCGAGTCGCTGCTCGTCGAGACGCGCCTCGAGCCGGCCCGCGCGCTCGCGATCGCCGACCAGCTGCTCGCCGGCCTCGGCTGCGCGCACGCGCACGGCATCATCCACCGCGACGTGAAGCCCGAGAACGTCTTCCTCGCGACGAACGACGGGCTCGAGCGCGTGAAGCTCATCGACTTCGGCCTCGTTCGCTTCGGCTCGAACGCGAGCCTGGGCCCATCGAGCGTGCTCACGGCGATGGGCACGCTGATGGGGAGCCCCGCCTACATCGCTCCGGAGCAGGGCTACGGCGAGGAGGCGACCGAGCGCAGCGACGTGTACTCGGCGGGCGTCGTGCTCTACGAGCTGCTCACCGGCGCGTGGCCCTTCGTGGCCGAGGAGATCTCCGACATGATCCGCGCGCACGCCCTCGCGCCCGTGCCGCCGCTCGCCGAGAGCCGTCCCGAGCTCGAGGTCAGCCCGGAGCTCGACGCGCTCGTCCACAAGGCGCTCGCCAAGAAGCCCAAGGAGCGCTTCGCCGACGCCCAGGAGATGCAGCGCGCCCTGCGAGCGCTGAAGCGCCCCGCCGCGCGCCTGCTGATGTGATTCGAGAGCCCTCTCCCCGCCCGCGCGCCCGCGGGGAGACGGTTGGGTGAGGGGCCGCTCGTCGCCGCTCAGCTGCCACAGGCCCAGAGGTACGCGCGGGCCGCCGCGGCCGTCTGGCTCGCGGAGACGAGCAGCTGCGCGCCGGTGCCGGGCGCCATGGCGACGCCGCGGTTGTCGGTGCCGGTCGTCTCGACCTGCACGGCCGTGCTGGCGCTGATCCCGCCGCTGACCTCCTGCACCTCGACGATCGACCACGTGCTCGAGCTCGTGCCGGAAAGGTAGCTCACCACCCAGCGCGCGTTCGTGTACGTGAGGTCGAGCGCGCGGCTCTCGCCCGCGCTCGTCGGCGTGACGGCGTTGATGCCCATGAGCACGGCGCTCGCCGTGGTGTGGGCCGTGAGCGTGCCCGTGCCCGAGACATCGAACGTGGCGAAGTAGTAGTGCTGGGTCGAGGGGGTCCCACCGTTGTGCTCCCACGTGACACCGAGCCGGCTCGTGCCGGCCACGGACGCGACGTGCACGGCCGGACGACGGTACGGCGCGCCGCCGCTCGCCAGGGTCGCCGTGATCGCGCCGTCCACCGGGCCGCCGATCGTGAAGCCCCGCACCTCGACGTTGTACGTCGTGTCCACGAACGCGACGTACGCGTGCGTGCCCTGCGCCACGGCGTCGAAGTCGCCGCGCATGTTCCCGTCGATCGAGACGAGGCCGCCGGTGCCCGCGAGCGTCGGGATGGAGCGGCTCGTGAAGGAGACGGCGATCCCGTCCGTCGTGACGAAGCTGGCGCTCGTGGCCGTCGCCACGACCCGGATCTCGGTGGTCCCGGTCGCCGTCGTGATCGTCGTGGCCGCGGTGAGCGTCGCGAGCGTGCTCGCGTCGTACACGGCCGCCGTGAGCGCGCTGCCGACCATGTACGCCAGGACGAGGTTGTTTCCGCTGACCGTCGCGGAGAACACCGAGGAGCCGACGAGGTTGGCCTCGGCGCCGACGAGCGCGCCCGTCGCGTCGAGGCGGCGCGCGCGGATCCCGCTGCCGGTGTTGTAGACGACGACGTATCCGGTCGAGGTCGGGAGCGCGACGATCCCCGAGGTGCCGGCGCCGAGGTCCCGGCGCGGGCCGAAGCGGCGCACGCCATCGTCGATCAGTCCGTCGCAGTCGTCGTCGACGTTGTTGCACGTCTCGATCGGCGGCGTGCACGCGGCGCCCGTCGGGAGCGCGCAGCTCGCGGTGCAGCTGCCGGTTCCCGTCGAGCCACAGCTGGTCGTGCACGCGACGGACGCCGCGCCCTGGACGCAGGGGAAGCCGTCGTCGACGGTGGCGTCGCAGTCGTTGTCGACCGCGTCGCAGGTCTCGGCGAGGCCCGGGTGGCGCGTGCCCGTCGTGTCGTCGCAGTCGTCGCTCGACGTCACGTACCCGCCCGGCATGCTGCACGCCTGCGTCGAGGAGGCCAGGTTGCCGTGCCCGTCGCCGTCGCCGTCCTGGTAGTAGGTCGTCAGCACGCACGCGTCCGTGCCCATGTCGATCGGGTCCACGAACGCGTCGGTGCCCGCATCGACCGGGGCGACGAACGCGTCCCGACCCTGACCGGAGTCGAGGAGGGTGCTCGCGTCGGTGCCGCCGCCGGCGTCGCGCGCCGTCGCAGCGTCGCTGCCGCCGTCCGGGCCGCCGTCCGGGCTCGGGCCCGCGTCGGCTCCGCCGCCCGCGTCCTCGTTCGCGACGCAGCGACCGTCGGCCTGCAGGGTGAAGCCCACCCCGCACGTCGCCGTCGTCGGGGCGCAGCCTGCGGCGAGCCAGAGAAGGGTCAGGCCCCCCCGAACGACGGTGCCACGGTCGAGCGAGCGCATGCGAGTCCTCCCCGGAAAAAAGCAGCCCGTCTGTGCCACGGATCGCCCGCGCATGCACCTCCGGCACGGCCCGCGAAAACGTGGAACGGGGCCGATTTCCGGCTAAGGTCCGCCGCCGCTGGCTCCCGGAGGGCGCAACGACTCGGGGGAGCGTTCGACAACCGTCTTCATGACACCTCGATCACCCCTGGCGCGCGCGCGCGTCGCATGCGTCTTTCTCCTGGGCCTCTGCTCGCTCCTCCCGGCGAGCGTGGACGCCCAGGCGCGGACGGTGCTCGTGCTGCCCTGGTCGGTCGGGGACGCGGACGGAGCGACCCTCGCGGCGCGCGCCGAGAGCGTGGTGGGCGCGTTCTCGACGGGTGACGTCTCGCCCATCTCGATCGCCGACGCCCGCGCGCGCTTCGAGGAGCACGGCTCCGCCGAGCCGCCGACGATGTCGGACAGCGACCTGGACCACTGGCTCGCGCTCTCGCGGCGCGCGGTGCGCGAGCTGGCGAACGCCGACTACGCCGCGGCGGCCGCGACGCTGCGCGAGGCGCAGGCGCTCTCGGAGCCGGCGGCGGCGGAGCTCAACCGCGAGGAGTCGCGCGCGCGCCAGGTGCTCGACACGTGCCTCTTCGACGTGCGCGGGCTGGTCGAGCAGGAGGATCCTCGCGCCGAGACGCGCGCGATGGAGTGCCGGCGTCTGGTGCCGCGCATCGCGCCCTCTCCCTACATCCACACGCCCGAGGTCGTCGAGCTCATGACGCGCGTCGACCGGCGCCTCGCCGAGGCCCCGCCGGGCTCGCTGCGCCTCGAGAGCCAGCCGACCGGCTGTCGCGTGCGCCTCAACGGCATCCCGCTCGGCGAGACGCCGTTCATCAGCGAGGATCTCGCGACGGGCGAGTACCGCGCGCAGATCGAGTGCGGCGACGACGGGGCCACCTCGCGCGGCCGCATCCACCGGATCCGGCTGGCCGAGGGCACCTCGACGGTGCGGATCGACGTGCGCTTCGACGCGATCGTCCGCACGGACACGGCGCTGCGGCTCGCGTACGCCACGCAGGCGGACGCCGACGCGCGGCGGCTGCGCGACGCGGTGGCCGCGGCCAACACGATCGGCGCCGCGGAGGTGTGGCTGCTCTCGGTCGAGCCGAGCTCCGACGGCGCCGACGACGTCGTGCGGCTCGACCGGGTGAGCGTCTCGTCGTCGGCGGTGCTCGCGTCGGTGCGCACGCACACGGCCGCGGGCCTGGCGGGATCGATCGCGTCGCTCGCCCGCGGCGAGAGCGAGGACCGCACCGGCGTCGAGCCGGCCCCGATGCGCGCGTGGGGCGCGTCCGGCCCTGCGGCGCGCGGAGCGGCGGGCGGCGCGCGCGCGTCGAGCGGCCCGGGCCGCGCGGGCTGGGAGCTCGGCGTCGGGATCGGGCTCGGCGTGCTCGGCATCGGCGGCTACGTCGCGAGCTTCGCGCTCGTGAGCACCGCGCAGGGCTACGGGCACCTCGCGACGCAGCCGCTCGTCACGGACCCGGACTACCTCTCTCGCCGCAGCCAGTGGACGGGGCTCGAGCTGCCCGCGCTGGCGCTCGGCTGGGTGGGCGGCGCGCTGGGGACGGCCGCGCTGCCCTTCGTGATGGGCGACGAGGACGGCGCACCATGGTGGAGCTGGGTCATCGGCGCCGTCGGCGTGGCGGCGGTCGCGACGGGCGTCGCGATCGCGCTGACCTCGGGGACGTGCGGCAACGCTCGACCGACCGACGCGTGCGTGGGCGCGACGGCGCTCGCGGACCAGGGGTCGGCGATCGCGAGCATGGGCGCGCCGCTGCTCGCCGTGCCCTTCGTGCTGCTGATCCGCAGCGCCGTCGGCGGCAGTGGTGGTGGTGGCAGCGTGACCCCGAGCGCGAGCGTGAGCGCGACGGGCGCGTCCTTGAGCCTGGGAGGCGTGTTTTGAGTCGAGCTCTCGTCTTCTTCTTGTCGCTCGTGTCGCTGGGGGCGTCCTCGTCGGTCGCCTCGGCGCAGACGGCCGTGGTGTTTCCGGTGGGGGGCGATGCGGCGCTGGCGTCGGCGAACGGCGCCGAGGCGATCGCGCGCGTGGAGTCGGACCTCGGCGAGTCGGGGTTCACGCTCGTCTCGGGCGCGGCGCTGGCGTCGGCGATGCGCGCGGCGCACGCGGACGAGTGCGCCGATCCGAGCTGCGCCGGGCCCATGCTGCGGGCGCTCGGCGCGGACCTCGCGGTGGGCGTCGCGCTCTGGCCGCGCCACGGCCTCGTGCAGGTCTCGGTGGTGCTGGTCGACCCGCAGGGCGTGCAGGTCTCGGCCGACGCCGACGGCGCGGCGACGGTGATCGGCCAGCTCACGCAGGCGGCGCTCTCGCAGGCGCGCGCGCGCTGGGCGACGCGGAGCGGATCGCCCGTGCGCGTGGTGGGCACGCCGGACGGCGCGACGGTGACGGTGGATCGCGAGCCCTGGGGCACGCTCCCGCACGAGGGCTCGCTCGCACCCGGCACGCATCACTTCGTGGTGAGCGCGGACGGGCACGTCACGGAGCGACGCGACGTGGAGATCCCGGCGGCGACCGAGGCGCTGGAGATCGCGTTCGCGCTCGCACCCGGGAGCGACGCGCCGGTGACGGCGCCCGCGACGCCCGGCGCGGGCCCGGACGTCGGGCTGATCGTGGCCGGCGCGGTGACGGCGGCCGCCGGGGCGGGGCTGCTCGTCGCTGGACTGGCCAACGTCGCGACGAGCGAGCACTGCGCGAGCGCGTGCGGCGGGCCTGCTGCGAGCCGCACGGTCTACGTCCCGAACACGGCGGCGGACGTGGCGCTCGCCGTCGCGGGCGGTGTCGCGCTCGTCGCGGGAGTCGTGCTGATCGTGGTCGGTGTGACGTCGAGCGGCGCGAGCGCGCCCGCGGTCGCCTTCACCGCGGACGGCCTCGCCATTTCGTTTTGAGGGAGAGAGACCGATGATTCGTCTGACATGCTCGTTGCTCCTGTGCGCTGTGCTCGTCGCCTGCACCGGCTCGGTCGTGCCGTGCTCGTCGCGCCCGACCGATCCGCTGTGCCAGGACGTCGATGCGGGCGGCGACGGCGGGACGCGCGACGCGGACATGGACACCGGCCCCATGCGCGACATGGGCGTCGACAGCAGCGCGGACGCGCACGTGCCCTGCAACGGCGCCTGCGGCGGCGCGACGCCGCGCTGCCTGCCGACCACGGAGACCTGCGTCGCATGCCTCGGCTCGAGCGACTGCACCGCAGGCACCGCGCGCGTCTGCGACACGGCGGGCGACCACACCTGCGTCGCCTGCGTCGCCGAG
>JBGAQA010000044.1:0-38578 GCA_044220955.1 Sandaracinaceae bacterium | reverse complement strand
GCGTGGCGGCAGGACGCCGCCGGATCTGGCGCGCCGAACGGGAACTGCGCGAGCGTCGCGCCCTACGTGAGCGCCACGGCGACGACGAGCGTGGACGGTGTCGCCGCGAGCACGTGTCTGCTGGCGGTCACGTCCTGTCCCGCCCTCGGTGACTTCCGGACCGGCGGGACGGGGGCGGGTGGCCAGTGCACGGGTCCGACGACGGGCACCAGCGCCGATCCGAGCTGCGGCGCCCCGGGAATCGCCGACGGGTTCTGCCGCCTCGACACGAGCAGCAACCACTACTGCACCGTCGAGTGCACGACGACGTCGGACTGCCCTTGCAGAGGCGGGGCGTGTGCGAGCCACTACACTTGTACGGGCGGTTTCTGCTCGCTCAACTGATGGTGAGGCCATGACGCGTCCGCTCTTGCTCGCCTCGCTCCTCGCTCTCGTGCTCGGCCTCGGCTGCGCGCCCGCGGCCTGTCCGCCCGGGTTCGCGCAGGTCGGGGCCGCGTGCGTCGCGCTCGAGGACGAGGGCGGGGCGAGCGACGGCGGAGGCGCTGGGGACGCGGGGCGCGACGCGAGCATCGACGGCGGCCGCGATGCGGCGGTCGTGGCGGACGATGCCGGAGCCGACGCCGGGAGCGACGCCGGAACGGACGCGCACGTGCCCTGCGACGGCGCGTGCTCCGGCGCGACGCCCTTCTGCCTCGGCGAGACCTGCGTCGCGTGCCGCGACCCGTCCGACTGCTCGGCGCCGTCGCCCTTCTGCGAGCCGACCGCCCACGCGTGCGTGGCGTGCCTCTCGAGCACCGACTGCCCCGGCACGGCGGCGGTCTGCGACCCCGCCAGCCATACCTGCGGGCCCTGCGCGACCAACGCAGACTGCGCGCACGTCGCCGGACGCGGCATCTGCTCGGCGGGCGCGTGCGTCGCGTGCACGGTCCGCGACGAGACGCCCTGCGGCACGCACAGCTGCGATCCGGCGACCGGCTCGTGCACCACGACCACGGTCCACAGCATCGCCGACTGCTCGCCCTGCCTCGCCGACAGCGAGTGCTCGGGGAGCGTGTCGCGCTGCGTGCCGATGTCGTTCGGCGGCGTCCGACGCCCGGGAGGGTTCTGCCTGTCGCAGGGCACCAGCGCGGCGTCGTGCGGCACGTGCGGCGTCCTCTCCGAGGCGCGCGTCAGCCTCTCGGGCTACCCCGCGACCACCTACTGCACCGTCCCCGAGGCGTACGCGACGTGCGAGAGCCACCGCGACGGTGCCGGCTTCGGCATCGCCTGCACCCAGGACTCGGACTGCGGCGCGATCGGGCTCGACGACGGACGCTGCTCGGGCAGCCACCACTGCTGGACCGGCTGCGCGATGACCTGCGAGTGCCCGAGCGGCTTCGGCTACACGTGCCGCGCCGATCACTTCTGCGGCTGAGCGTCGGGCGAGCCCCTCACCCAGCCTCTCCCCGTCGAACGGGGAGAGGGGGCGAGCCCTCCGTGCTGTCCCGAAGTGACGGCCGCCGCGGGCACGACGAGGCCGTCGCACGCGACGAGCGGTGTGCCTCGCGAGGCGAGCGGGAGCGAGCCGAGTCACACCAAAATCGACGCCAGCCACGGGCATGATCCGGCGGCCGAGCGAGACGACCCGTGTGCCTCGCGAGCGTAGCGAGCGGAGTGGGGGTGAGACGCATCCGGCTCCGCCGGTGCGTCGAGGGGCGCGCCCGGCGCCCCTGAAAGCTCAGATCACCAAGCTGCCGCAGAGGCCGGTGCTCGGGTAGCACACCAGCGGGGCGCAGCAGTCGGCGTCGCTCGTGCACGCCTCGCACGTGCCGCCGATGCACGCGTGGTGATCCACGCAGCCTCGCCCGGGGTCGCACGAGCAGTCGCCGGGCGGGGGCGGGCAGTCGACGTCGACGTCGAGGATCGCGCGATCGTAGTGGATGCTCAGGTAGCCGGGCATCGTGATCGAGCCGCCGAAGAGCGAGCCGTACACCTCGGTGTCGCCGACCGCGGTGATGCGCGCGTTGGGCGCGTAGACGTTGCCGACGAAGCCCGAGGCGCCGATCAGCGTGACGTCGTGCGTTCCGCCGATGTAGATGCGGCTCGCGGCCGGGCGGCTGCGCTCGCCCCAGCTGCCGGCGCCGATCGAGAGCATGTTGCCGGCGATGAACACGTCGAGCTCTCCCTCGGTGCCGAGGTCGACGTCGAGCGCGCCGATCGCGTTCACGTCGCCGCCGACGTAGAGCGCGGTGCGGCCGTGGACGTGGAGCGTGATGCCCCCGATGCCGCCGATGCTGTCCACGTAGAAGCGGCCGCAGGGCAGCGTGATGTCGACGCCGATGCCGAGCACGTTCGAGAGCAGCCCGGGATCGAGCGGGACGTCGGCGTTGTCGTTGTGCGTGCGCCCGTAGTCGACGATCGCGCCGATGTCGACGATCCCGGTGGGCGTGCAGTCGCAGGGCGGCTCGACCGTGAACGACGTGTGGGTCGTCGAGCCGCCGACGTCCGGGAAGGTGATCAGGTTGTGGCCGGGCGTGAGGTACGCGTCGCGGTCCACCGTGACGGCGCCGAGGCACGTGACGTTGCCGTCGGCGTGCAGGTCGCGGTGCACGTGGATGTAGCCGGCCGCCGACACCGGTCCGCCGAACGACGCGTCGCCGTCCACGTCGAGGTAGCCGCCGAACATCACGCCGCCAGAGCCCGCGATCACGAGCGAGCCGCCGATGTCGGTGTAGCCGACCGTCGTGTCCATCCCGTTGATGCCGACCGGCGCGCCCGACGCCATGTCCATCGTGCCCATGGCCGAGTGGAACGAGCGCGTCTTCATGTAGCCGCCGATGCCGGCGTTGGTGCACGTGCACATCGCGTTGTCGAACACGCGGCTGGCGATCGCGCCCGCGCACGTGGCCGTGCCGACGGTCATGTCGCCCACGATGACCGCGGGGCCGCGCCCCATGCAGAACGTCATGCGGTCCACGTAGGCGTCGTTGCCCATGTCGGGCAGGCTCGCGCCGGTGTCGTCGCCCGGGCCCGTGTCCACGCGCGGGGGGTTCACGTCGAAGCCGTTGCCGTCGACCTCGACGATCGGCCCGGCGTCGGCGCGGCGGATCGGGCTCGCGCAGCTGCAGCCCAGCGCGGCCAGCGCCATCGCCCCCGCGCAGCCGACGATCGCGAACCTACGGACGATCGAAGCCATGGTGCCCTCCCGCGGAACGAACCGGACGAACGGAGAGGGTACAGCCTTTCGCGTTTTCACGCGCGGAGCACGGCGAGGCGGACCACGTCGGCGCGGTTGGAGGCGCCCAGCCGCCGGAACACGTCGGCCAGGGCGTTGCGCAGCGTGTTCGGCGAGATCGAGAGAGAGCGCGCGATCGCGGCGTTCGTGTGGCCGTGCGCGACGAGCGTGACGACCTCTCGCTGCCGCGGCGTCAGGCGCTGATCCTCGCAGCGAAGCGTGATCGGAACCCTCGCGCGCTCGGCGCCGTCGAGGGACTCGTGCAGCGCATCGGCGACGGCGAGCGCGGGGACGAGCGCCCGCAGCAGCGCGAGCTCCCGCGGCGCGAAGGGATCGGGCCGCCGCCGAGCGATCACCACCGCCGCGCGCACGGCGCCGCGGAGCGAGAGGTGCGCGATGGCGATCGACTCTGCGCGCAGCACCCGTCCGAGCGCGCGCCGGAAGCGCTCGCGGGCGCGCCCCGGCCGCGGGAAGACCTCGTGGTCCGCGGCCACGCCCTCGTGCGAGAGCGCGTGATCGCGCAGCGCGCCGAGCTCGACCGCGAGGCGATCCCAGTCGCGCATGCCCCCGGCGATCACCGAGGGCTCGATCCCGACGAGGGCGCCCGTCGAGAGCGGCACGCGCGGCGAGAGCGCGTGGAAGAGACCGACGTCGAAGGCCAGGCCGCGACCGAGCGAGGCGAGCGCGCGCGCGCGGAAGTCCGGGAGCGACGTCGCGGCCGCGGCCTGCAGAAGGATCTCGCGCTCGAGCGTGCTCAAGGCGGTACGAACGTACCGTGCCCGGCGGCGCGCGGGAGGCGCAAACCGAGGGCATGGACACACCCGCCTGGCTCGACCGCGACGCGTTTCCCTTCACCCATCACACGCACGAGATCGACGGCGCGCGCATGCACTACGTCGACGAGGGCCCGCGGGACGACCCGCACCCGATCGTCGTCGTCCACGGGACACCCACCTGGTCGTTCGAGTGGCGGCACGTCGTCCGGGCGCTCCGCGCGCATCGCCGCGTGATCGTCCCCGATCACCTCGGCTTCGGGCTCTCCGACAAGCCCGCCGGCGCGGCCTACGAGCCGGCCGCGCACGCCCGCCGCCTCGCCGACCTGCTCGACGCGCTCGGGCTTCGGCGCTTCACGCTCGTGGTGCACGACTTCGGTGGGCCGATCGGCCTCGGCGCGGTGCTCGCGCGGCTCGAGCGCGTCGAGCGCGTCGTGTACCTGAACTCGTGGTTCTGGCCGGTCGACGACGATCGCCGGGCCGTGTCGATCAGCCGCTTCGTGCGCGGCCCGATCGGACGCTTCCTCTATCTCTGGCTCTCGTTCTCCGTGCGGGTGCTGCTGCCGAGCGCCCTCGGCGACCGGCGCCTGCTCACGCGCGCGATCCACCGGCAGTACCTCGGCCCCTTCCGCGTTCGCGCGGAGCGGCTCGCCCCCTGGGTGCTCGGCCGCGAGCTGGCCGGCTCGAGCGCGTTCTACGCGACGCTCTGGGCGCGACGCGCAGCCCTGGCGGCGATCCCGTCCGCGATCGTGTGGGGAGAGCGCGACCCGGCGTTCGGGCCGAGCTACCTCTCGCGACTGCGCGCGGCGCTTCCGCAGGCGAGGGTCCGCACGCTCCCTGCCGTGGGGCACTTCCCGGCGGAGGAGGCGCCCGACGCGGTGGTCGAGGCGATCCTGGGGCCCGATCCTGTGTAGCATTCCGAGATCATGGTCCGCGCCGCACGCCTCGCCGCTCTCTCGCTGGTGCTCGTCGTCGGGGCGCCGGGCTGCGGAGCCGCGCCGGGCGACGCGGACGCGGGCGGCGCGTCCGACGTCGGAGAGGGCACGGCGACGGACACGAGCACGGACACGACGTCGCGCTGCCGCGCGGACGCGGACTGCGCGGACGGCCTCTTCTGCAACGGTGACGAGCGCTGCGCGGGCGGCACGTGCGCGGCGGGCACACCGCCCGCGTGCGCCGACGCCATCGCATGCACGCGCGACTTCTGCGCGGAGAGCAGCCGCGCTTGCGTGCACCAGGTCCCGGACCTCGACATGGACGGCCACGGCGACGCGAGCTGCCTCGACGCGACGGGTCTCGCGCTCGGCGACGACTGCGCGGACGACGACGTGAACCGCTTCCCCGGCAACACCGAGGTCTGCGACAGGGCGATGCACGACGAGGACTGCGCGACGGCCACGCACGGCCGCATCGACGGCGACTCGGACGGCTTCGAGGACCGCGCGTGCTGCAACGGCACGGACTGCGGGACCGACTGCGACGACTCGAACCGCAGCGTGAACATGGCGGCCAGCGAGGTCTGCAACCACGTCGACGACGACTGCGACGGCCACGTCGACGAGATGCTCGGCGTCATGATGTATCCCGACGCCGATCGCGACGGCTACGGCAACTCGATGATGCCGCAGGTCACGCAGTGCGGCGACACCGTCGGGTTCGCCGTGATGGGCGGCGACTGCGACGACGCGAACGTCGCGCGCAACCCAGGCCAGCTCGAGGTCTGCGACGCGCTCGACAACGACTGCGACATGCGCGTGGACGAGAGCGCCGGCGCCCTGCCCTGGTACGTGGACCAGGACCGGGACGGCTACGGCGACGCGCGCGGCGCCACGCTCGTGCAGTGCGCGCCGCCTGCCGGGAGCTACTCGCTCGTGGGGACCGACTGCGACGACACCACGAGCGCCCGCAGCCCGCGCGCGCCCGAGATCTGCAACGGCGGCGACGACGACTGCAACGGCCTGGCGGACTTCGCGATCACGCCGGGCGACCTCGAGGACGACGACCACGACGGAGTCGCCGACGTCGACTGTGGTGGCGCGCGTGGCATGGACTGTAACGACCGCGACGCCACGGCGCTGCCGGGCGCCGCCGAGATCTGCAACGGGCGCGACGACGACTGCGACACGCACGTCGACGAGGACGCGACGAGCGCCACGTTCCACCGCGACGGCGACGGCGACGGATTCGGCGACCCCGGCACCGCGGTGATCGCGTGCTTCGCCCCCGCCGGGTACGTCACGGACGCGCGCGACTGCGACGACGGCGCGGCGGCGCGGCACCCGGGCGCGAGCGAGACGTGCAACGCGAGCGACGACGACTGCGATCACGCGGTCGACGAGGATCCCGCGGCCTCGAGCTGCGCGGCGATCCCGGGCGCGATCCTCACCTGCACGGTCGGCATCTGCCACGCCGCCGCCTGCCAGCCCGGCTTCTCGGACTGCACGATCGCGGCAGGCTGCGAGACCAGCACGATCGCCGACGACCTCCGCTGCGGCGGGTGCAGCGCGGCGTGTGACCCGATGGCGGAGCAGTGCGCGCAGTCGCGCTGCGTGCCCGGCGGCCTCGACGGGGTCGTGGGCGTCTCGCCGCGCGACGACGTGGGCACGAGCGTCGCGGCGAACGCGAACTTCGTCGTGCTCGGGGGCAGCTTCTCGGGCACCGGCTTCGGCGTCGGCTGCGGCACGCACCTCGACGCGCAGGGCGCCTCCGGGATCGTCAGCGTGCGCGACGCGCAGAGCCACTGCCGGGCGGCGCTCGCCATCGACGGCGCCGGCGACGAGATGGTCACGGCCGTCGCGATCGACCCGCTCGGGAACGTCTTCGTCGCGCTCACGACGACCAGCGCGACGCTCTCGGTCGGCTCGATCGCGGTGAACGCGGGCGCCGGGCAGGGCGGGCGCGACGCGGTCATCGTCGGGCTCGACGCCTCGCTCGTCCCGGTCTGGGCGCACCGCTTCGGCGGGCCCTCGGACGACGCGATCTCTGGCATGGCGCTCTCGAGCCCCGACCTCTGGGTGGTGGGCGGCATGCGCGGACCCGCGGCGATCGGCTCGATGCCGCTCCCGGCGTCGGCGACGACCGACCCGGTGGTGATCCACCTCGTGGCGACGGGCACGGGCGCCGGGAGCGTGAGCCACGTGGCGAGCGTGCCGACGAGCGGCATGGACGGGGCCCTGAGCGTCGCGCTCGACGCGAGCACGGTGTACGTCGTCGGCGCGCTCGCGGGGTCGGGCATGTTCGGCGCCGCCATGCTCAGCGCGTCGGGGCCCACCGACGGCTTCCTCTGGCTCCTGTCCGCCGCGGACGCCTCCACCCTCTTCGCCCGCACCATCGGCGGCAGCGGCAACGACGCGGCGACCGGCGTGGCGATCAACACGGACATGCTCGGCGCCGAGATCGGTGTCACGGGCTGGTTCGAGGGGAGCATGACGGTGGACGGAGTCCCGCTCAGCTCGACCGGTATGACCGACGGCTTCGTCGCCGGGCTCGACGGGACGACGCGCGCCGCGCAGTGGGTCGTGCCCTTCGGCGGCACCGCCAAGGACGTGCTCGCCGACATCACGTACGCGGCCGGGACCTTCGCCGTCGTCGGCACCTACGCGGGCACCGCGGCGCTCACCGGGGGCGGCGGAAGCGGGGGGAGCCTCACGTCGAGGGGCGGCACGGACGGCGTGCTCTTCGCGGTCAACCCGAGTGGGTACGCGACCGCGCCGGCGACGCTCGGCGGCACGGGCCGCGACGATCTGTTCCGCATCGGCGGCGCCATCGGCGGCATCGCGTACGTCGCGGGCGACTACGACACGAGCTTCATGGCGCCGAGCGAGGCCACGTTTCCCTCCCTCGGGGGGCTCGACGCCTTCTGGCTCCAGATCGTCGTCCCGGGGGCGTGACTCGATGGACGGGGGGCTGCTCACGTTTCCGGTCTGCTCGTTCAAGCGCGTGTTCGACACGACGCCGCTGAACGAGGTGCTCACGCTGAGCGAGCTGGTCGCGTGCTTCCGCCGCTTCGAGCTCAAGCCGCAGCTGCACGCGCGCATCGAGCGCGAGCTCGCAAGGGTCGACCGGGCGCTCGAGCTGGCGCTCGCCGGCGAGACCGTGGGCGGGGCCGTCGCCGAGATCGCCGCGGCCGGGCGCTCGGCCGTGGGTGCGGACCGTGAGCGCGCGATGCGCGCGAGAGCCGAGGAGCTGCGCGTGGCCGCGAAGAAGGAGGCCAAGCGCGACCTCCGGCTCTGGTCGCCCGCCGTGTACCGGCCCGATGCGGCGGAGCGCGGCAGCGAGGGCGTCTCGCACGTCTCGTGTCTGGTGCTCGACTACGACGCCGGCGCGCGCATCCCCGAGGCGACGGCGCCCTTCGCCGATCACTTCCACCTCGTCCACACGACGTGGTCGCACACGCCGCTGCACCCGAAATTCCGCGTCATCCTCCCGCTCGCCGTGCCGGTGCCGGCCGGCCACTGGGACGCGCTCTGGAAGTGGGCGCACGAGCGGAGCGGCGGCGAGATCGACCGCGCGATGAGCGGGCACGCCGCGAACTACGCCCTGCCCGCCACGCCGAGCCGCGACGCGCCGCGCGAGGCGATCTCGCACGCGGCGCCCATCCTCGACCCGCGCGACCTCGGCATCGAGGTGGGCGAGCCACTCCGGCTTCCGGTGCTGCACGCCCCGGTCTCGCCGCTGCTCGGGGACCCGGAGAAGGAGTACGTCGTGCACGGCGCCGAGGACGCGCTCTACGTCTACGACGATCCGAACGCGGACTGGGACGAGCACCCGCACCCGCTGCCGCCCGCCACGACGGTGCCGCTCGTCCAGAAGGAGAAAGAGGTATCGCCACCGCTCGAGGAGCGCGTGACCGATCCCGGCACGCCGAGGGCGATCTCGGCGGAGCGAGAGACGGTGGCGCTGCCGCGCTCGATCGCGCGCGTGCGCACCAAGCGCGTACCGCACAAGACGATCGTCGTGGACTTCGACGGAGTGATCCACGCGTACACGTCCGGCTGGCGCGGAGCGACGGTGATCCCCGATCCGCCCGTCGAGGGCGCGCTCGCGTGGCTGCGCTCGGCGGTCGAGCGCTTCAAGGTGGCGATCCACTCGGCGCGCTCGCGCGAGCGGGGCGGCATCGAGGCGATGCGCGAGTGGCTCGAGCGCGAGGGGCTCGAGGCCGCCGTGCTCGACAAGCTCTCGTTCCCGCGCTCGAAGGTGCCGGCGCACGTGTACCTCGACGACCGCGGCTGGCGCTTCGACGGGGCGTTCCCCGGGCTGGACGAGCTCGATGCGTTCGAGCCCTGGCACAAGCGGAGGAAGTAGAGAGGAGGGGAGAGGAGGGGAGGAGGCGTTTTGCAGCAACCGTCGCCAGTCAGCGCTGCGGTGGCCGAGCGCGGGGTGCCAGACGCTCGCACGCTCCCCGCGCCAGCGGCCCTGCGCTGGAGCGCCATCGCATGCGACCGCACCCCCCGCGTCGCACTCAGAACGTGAGGCGGAGACCGAGACTCGCCGAACCAACGTGGAGTGTGAGCGTGGTCCCGCGATCATCGAGGCGCGCCGTGAGCACGTCCGTGTGAACAACTCGGCGCCCGGCGAAGAGACCCACGATCGTCATGATGAACCCCGAGATCTCAAGCGCGCTGCTGATGATCGGGAGGATTACGTAGGTTGGCTGGTTGTCGCTCGCCATGCTCGCACTCCTCGCGGTGCGCACACCCATGCCGTCATCGTAGTAGTACGTAGCCGCGCATCCCGCGTATACGCCGATCGCGGCGATCGCGCCGACCACGGGAATCAGAGACACGCCCCCGTACGCCTGATAGCAGCTGTTGTTCCGCTCGATACCCGTCGACCAATCCGACGGGCTGCCGCCGGACGCGAACCCGGCGATGGCGCCGGCGAGCGAGCCCAGGTAGCCCAGCGCCCAGAGCGTCACGCCGGGAATGACGATGTCGGGGTTCAGGTCCTCGTGCACGTAACGGGGGTTGCTCTGACGATCACGCGGCAGCGCGGCGGCCGATGGCCACGCGTCGGCGGTCGTCACCGTCGGGTCGAAGCCGTCCGCTGGCGCGGACGCAACGGCGGACCGAGCTGCCGGCGGCGCCGAGACCTGCTCGGGCACGCAGTCGTCGCCATGGCCGACCCAGCCCGCAGGACAGTGCGGGGGCCCCTCGCACACGCGCGCGCTCGTGCTCCACGTCTGACCGGGCCAGCAGCAACGCCCGGCCGTCATCGGTGACGTGACGCGGCCGTCGGTGCACTGAGCGTGCGCCGTGCCCGCAGCCGCTGCAAGGAACAGGGCGAACGCGCAGACTCCAGGACTCCAGCCTCTCACGACTCGCCTCCGACAACCTCGATCACACCGACCGACGCGCCGAGGAACATGACGAGATCGAGGTACTCGTTTCCCAGGT
This sequence comes from Sandaracinaceae bacterium, assembly GCA_044220955.1. Taxonomy (GTDB): domain Bacteria; phylum Myxococcota_A; class Polyangia; order Polyangiales; family Sandaracinaceae; genus JBBSAT01. The sequence goes on along the minus strand of JBGAQA010000044.1, from coordinate 28,196 downwards.
CGCCCGGCAGCGAGAACCGGCCCTGGTTCTCGCGCACCATCGGCCCAGCGACCTCGATCGCGATCCACGCGGCTCGGTAGCACTGTACGGTGAACGTCGCGGACCGGCCGCGACGATCGACGTAGTGCGACGTTGCCACGATGCGGCCGTGAGGACCGTCCACGACCGTGAGAGTATAGCCCTGTGCGCGGAGGCTCTCCGCGCTCCGCGTGAAGACGGTCTGCGGCTCGAGCGTGTGCGGACCAAGCGTGTAGCGTGGCATGATGACTCCACCACAGCCCGACACGGCCACGACGAGCGCCACGACCATCGGCCAAGGCAAGCCGAATGTCCAGCGCGCATTCGTATGCAGCATCGCGCCCCCGTTCCCGTCACGCCACGCAGCGCGCGGTTCGACACTGTCACGCGGCCGCGCAGCACGTCAACCGCTTTTGCTATCGACAACGCTATCGACCGACCAACGCTCTCGACCTCGCTCTCGACCTCTTTGGAGCGGCGCCGGGGGTCGCAGCGACCGGAGCGTCGTGGACGCAGGGAGCGGAGACCGCCGGCCCCCGCGCCTGCCGCTGCCGAGCGCTTCCGAATTCGTCTCGACCGAGCCGCGTTCTCGACCCGTTCCGGAATCGCAACGCCCTCGTCCCATCGTCGCACCGCGTGACTTCTCGCCGCCTCGACGCAGATTGATCTCGACATGAAGAACCACGGACCGATCCTGAAGCTGCTCCCGCTCGACCCGCACGGAGGCGTCGCGCCCTGGCCCACGATCGACCCGTTCTTGTTCTGCGTGCACCACCTCGACGTCTACCCGCGCGGCAACGCCAAGATGGGACCCGACGCGTCGCTCGCGGGCCGGCAGATGGGCCAGGACTTCGCCGGCAAGGATGGCTGGCGCATGTACCACGGCCAGACGGTGCCCGGCTTTCCCGCGCACCCGCACCGCGGGTTCGAGACGGTGACGGTGATGCGTCGCGGGTTCGTCGATCACAGCGACTCGCTCGGCGCCACGGCGCGCTACGGGCAGGGCGACGTGCAGTGGCTCACGGCAGGCGGCGGGATCCAGCACGCCGAGATGTTCCCCTTGATCGACGAGAAAGGGCCGAACCCGGCTGAGCTCTTCCAGATCTGGCTGAACCTCCCCGCGAAGAACAAGCACGCCAAGCCGCACTTCTCGATGCTCTGGAGCGAGACGATCCCGCGCGTCACGAAGGACGAGGGCAAGGTCGAGATCGTCGTGATCGCCGGCACGCTCGAGGGCGCCACGCCGCCGCCGCCGCCGCCCGACTCGTGGGCGTCGCAGCCCGAGGCCGACGTCGCGATCGCGTCGATCCGCATGAAGCGGGGCGGGAAGGTCACGCTGGCGGCGCCTCTGGGCGAAGAGACGCTGCGCACGCTCTACTTCTTCGCGGGTCCCGCGGTGACGATCGCGGGCGAGCGGCTCGACGCGTTCGGCGGCGCCGTCCTGGCGGGGCGCGAGCCCGTCGCGATCGAGGCGGCCGAGGGTGACGCGGAGCTCCTCCTGCTGCAGGGCCGCCCGATCGGCGAGACGATCGCGCAGCACGGCCCATTCGTGATGAACACGCGCGCGGAGATCCAGCAGGCGTTCGCCGACTACCAGCGCACGCGCTTCGGTGGATGGCCCTGGAGGAGCGACGACCCCGTGCATGCGCGCGACGAGGGCCGCTTCGCGCGGCGGCCCGACGGGACGATCGATCGGCCGTGATCGATCGGTGCGCGTGCTAGATCACGCGCTCGATGGACGCGATCACGCAACGCATCGCCGAGCTGGTCGCGACGCCCTCGGTGTCGGCGGTGCGGCCCGAGCTCGACATGCCGAACCGCGCCGTCGTGGACCTGCTCGCGGGCTGGCTCGAGCACGAGGGCTTCGCGATCGAGATCCTGCCTGTCTCGCCCGACGGGAAGAAGGCGAACCTCGTCGCGACCAAGGGGCGCGGGCCCGGCGGGCTCGTGCTCTCCGGCCACACGGACACCGTCCCCTACGACGCGGGGAAGTGGGCGAGCGATCCGTTCCGCGCGACCGAGCGCGGCGGGAGCCTCTTCGGGCTCGGCACGAGCGACATGAAGGGGTTCTTCCCCATCGCGATCGAGGCGGCGCGGCGCTTCGACGCGGCGTCCCTGCGCGAGCCGCTGATCGTGCTCGCGACGTGCGACGAGGAGTGCGGCATGGCCGGCGCGCGCGCGCTCGTCGCCCTCGAGCGACCCAAGGCGCGCGCGGCGATCATCGGCGAGCCGACGAACCTGCGGCCGGTGCGCCTGCACAAGGGCGTGACGATGGCGCGCGTGAGGCTCACGGGGCGCTCCGGCCACTCGAGCGATCCCTCGCTGGGGCGGAGCGCGCTCGAGGGGATGCGTTGCGTGATGAACGAGCTCGTCGCGCTGCGCGAGGAGCTCGGCGCGCGGCACCGGAACGAGTGGCTGCGGCCGCCCGTGCCGACGATGAACCTCGGCAACGTCCACGGCGGCGACAACCCGAACCGGATCTGCGCGGAGTGCGAGCTGCAGTTCGACCTGCGCGTGCTGCCCGGGATGCACGATCGCGAGGTGCTCGCGGCGCTGCGCGAGCGGATCGAGCGCGCGCTCGCCGGGAGCGAGCTGACGATCGCGATGGACGAGCTGCACGAGGGCGTGCCGCCCTTCGAGACGCCGGCCTCCGCCGCCATCGTGAGGGCCGCCGAGGAGCTGACCGGCCATCCGGCCGAGGCCGTCTCCTTCGGCACCGAGGGGCCCTTCCTCAGCGCGCTCGGGCTCGAGACCATCGTGATGGGCCCGGGTGACATCGCCGTCGCGCACCAGCCCAACGAGCACCTGCCGCTCGACCGGATCGCGCCGATGGTCACGCTCCTCGAGAGGACGATCCGCCGGCTCTGCGGCTGAGTTTCCCCGGGGGCCCTGCCGTCGGGTCAGGGACCCGCGCCCGGCGGCCGGCCGGTGCACAGGACGATGGGGGCCTCGAGCAGGCGCATGCGGCTCCGGCGCTGCACGAAGAGCGGCCACCAGTCGTAGAGCAACGACTCGATCGGCCGCCAGATGGCCACCCATCCGATGATGAGGAATCCCTCGCGCAGCGCCTCGCGCACCGGGCCCGGCGCGACGTAGGCGTCGACGAGCGTCGCGAGCGAGAGGAAGGTGCCCAGCACCGTGAGCCCGATGAGCATCACGACCTGCGCGCGTCGCATGTGATCGCGGAGACGGTGCGCGAACCGATCACGCTCCCACGCGAAGTGCGCGCGCATCGCCTCCGTGAGCTCGCTTTCGGAGAGGTTCGGCTCGCCCGGCTCGGAGACCCAGACGGCGAGCTCGAGCGGCGTGTGGCGGGGCAGCTCATCGACGGCGCCGAGGATGTACTCCAGCGCGCGGTCGTCGAGGTCGCGCTCGGGAAAGGGCGCCGGATCGCGGAGATCGAAGAGGTGGTGCGTGGTCCGCACGTGGATGTCGATGACCGACCGGTCCCCATCGGTCCGATAGCGTGAGCGCGATGCCACCGGGCGAGGGTACGCGGACGCGGGCGCGATCTGAACGGCTCGATCGCGCCAGGGTTCTGCTAGCGTTCTCGCGTCGATGACCGAGTCCGGACCGCACGCGCCCACCTTCGTCGAGCTCTTCCGCCTGGCAGCGCCCTACGTGCATGCACACCGCGGGCGGACCTTCGTCGTCATGTTCGGGGGCGAGGCGGTGATCGACCACGACTTCCCGCACCTCGTGCAGGATCTCGCGCTCGTGCACAGCCTCGGCGTGCGTCTCGTGCTCGTGCACGGGAGCAAGCCCCAGATCGAGCGGCGCATGCGCGAGCGCAAGGTGCCGCTGCGCTTCGCAGGCGACGTGCGCATCACGGATCGCGCGACCATGAGCTGCGTCGAGGACGCGGTCGGCCACATCCGTGGTCGCATCGAGGGCCTGTTCTCCATGGGGCTGCCGAGCTCGCCGATGGAGAACGCGCGCCTGCGTGTCGCGTCGGGCAACTTCGTGGTCGCGCGGCCGCATGGCGTGCGCGACGGCGTCGACTTCCAGTTCACCGGTGGCATCCGGCGCATCGACGCGGACGCGATCCGGCAGCGGCTCGACTCGGGCGCGATCGTGCTCGTCTCGCCGCTGGGGTACTCGCCGACGGGCGAGATCTTCAACCTGCAGTCGCACGAGGTCGCCGCGGCGACGGCGGCGGCGCTCGGCGCCGACAAGCTCGTCTGCCTGGTCGAGGGAAAGGGCGTGGTCGATCGGCGCGGCCGCGGGATCGCGCAGCTCACGCCGGCGGACGCCGAGACGCTGTCCACGGGCGGCAAGCACCTGCACCCCGACACGCGCAAGCACCTCGCGTCGGCGGCGCGCGCGTGCCGTGATGGTGTCCGGCGGACGCACCTGGTCGAGCGACGCGTCGACGGCGCGGTGCTGCAGGAGCTGTTCACGCGCGAGGGACGCGGGACGCTCGTCACGCAGGAGCAGTACGAGGGCATCCGCCCCGCGCACACCGAGGACATCCCCGGCATCCTCTCCTTGCTCTCGCCGCTCGAGGACGCCGGCTTCCTCGTGCGCCGCAGCCGCGAGACGCTCGAGCACGAGATCGATCGCTTCGTGGTGGTCGAGCGCGACGGCCTCGTGATCGGGACGGCGGCGCTCGAGCCATTCGCGGAGGAGAAGACCGGCGAGCTCTACTGCCTCGCCGTCAATCCGCGCTACCGCGAGTCGGGCCGCGGCGAGCAGCTGGTCGAGTACGTGGTCGACCGCGCGCGCGCGATGGGCCTCGAGCGCGTGTTCGTGCTCACCACGCAGACGGCGCACTTCTTCCGCGAGCGCGGCTTCGTCCCGGCGACCGTGCGCGCGCTGCCCGTGGCGAGGCGCGCGCGCTACGATCACCGGCGCCGAAGCAAGGTGCTGTTCAGAAAGGTGTGATCCCGCTTGGCCGGGGCGCATCCTCGGGGTATATGGTGGATATGGCGTCGAGGACGACCGTCGTGCTCTCCGCGGAGGAGCTGCGCGCGCTGCGCGAGACGGGGCTGCGCGAGGGTGTGTCCCAGTCGGAGCTGATCCGCCGCGGCATCCGGCTCGCCACGCGAGGCTCCGGCCCGCGAAGGCCCCCGACGGTCGGCTGGCTGCGCCTGTCGCGCGGCGAGCGTGCGGCGATCACGGACGACGAGTTCGGCGACCCCGACCGCGAGCGATGACGCGGCGCGGAGGCCTCTCGCTCGCGCAGCCGCCACCGCGGCCCGTTCTGCTCGACACCGGCGGATGGCTGCGCGCGCTCGCGGGAGACGAGCCGTTCGCGTCGGTGCTCACGAGTGCGGCGCACGCGATCGTCCCGGCGCCGGTGCTGCCGGAGGTCGACTGGCACCTGCGCAAGCGGCGGCGCGACATGCAGCGCCTGCTGCGCGAGATCGCCGAGGGTCGCTACGAGTACGTCGAGTGCACGATCGCCGACGTCGTCCGGGCGGCAGAGATCGACCGCAAGTTCGCCGACGTCGGCCTCGGCTTCGTGGACTCGGCGGTCGCGGCGATCGGCGAGCGCCTGCAGGTGCTCCGGGTCCTGACGACGGACAGCGACTTCGCCGCGATCCGCGTGGGCCCCCGCTACCGCGACGCGTTCGAGCTCGCGGCCCCCCTCGAGTGAAGAACCGTCCCGAGATCTCGGGACGGTTCTTCGCGAAGCGATACGAGGGCCGGCGCGCGAGGACTACTTGCCGTGCTGAACCTGGTGGGGCTGCACCCACGCGGAGGCGCCGAGCTTCGGGTCGGACCAGTCGACCGCGATCATGCCGTTCTGCATGCCGACGACCTTGCCCGGGTACCAGCCACCGTGCTGCGGGTGCTGCGCCATGACGCTCTGACCCATCGCGAACGCGCCGCCGCCGCCGCCGCCCTTGCCCATGTCCATGCCGGGCTTGTGCATGTGGTTGTCCTTGTGCATGGCCATGTCCTTCTGGTGGGCCATGTCCTTGCCCATCATCGGCTGCTGCATGCCCATGGGCTGCCCCATCATCGGCTGCCCCATCATCGGCTGCCCCATCATCGGCTGCCCCATCATCGGCTGCTGCATCATCGGCGCCGCCTGGACCTGCTGCGGCTGCAGCCACGCGGACGCGCCGAGGTTCGGATCGTCCCAGTCGACACCGATCATGCCGTTCTGCAGGGCGACGACCTTGCCCGGGTACATGCCCCCGCTCGGGTGCTGGCCGATCACGGCCTGACCCATCTGCGGCGGGCCCATCGGCATCGGCTGCTGCATCATCGGCTGCTGCATCATCGGCTGCCCCATCATCGGCTGCCCCATCATCGGCTGCCCCATCATCGGCTGCTGCATGCCCATCATGGGCTGCTGCATACCCATGCCCATCGGAGGCGCGCCGCCGATCACCTGGATGTCCGCGCTCGCGTGCGCGTCGACCTCGCCCGGGATGTCGGCCGCGGCGCTCACGCGGTAGTCGACCTGCCCCTTCACCTCCGCGAGCATCTGCGGCGGCAGCTGGAACTGGAACTGGAACGGGCACTGCTGCCCCGGCTGCACCGAGAAGGGGCCGCTGAGCGTCTGCTCGGGCACGACGTTCGTGACCGTCGAGCCCGCCGAGGGCTTGCCCGGCATGTGCGGCTGCGTCTGCGTGACGGTCATCTTGACCTTGACGCTCGTGATGTTCTGGGCGCGCTTGCCGCCCACGAAGGTCACGACGCCGCCGACCATCTGCCCGGGCGCCACCTGCATGGACTGCAGCTGTAGCGTCAGCGAACCACCACCGGCTCCGAAAGCATCGAAGAGTCCCATTCCCTCATCCTCCTTGTGTTCGCGCGTCCCGAGAACCGCCCCTGACGAACGCGCGACCGGCCTACTCGGCGAGCAGTCGTTGTACCATCGACGCCCATGTCTCGTCCCGCCCTCGCGGCGGCGCTCTCCCTCGCGCTGACCCTCCCGTGCACGGCCGCGAGCGCGCAGGCGCGCGACGGTTTCCGGATCGATCGCCTGCGCCCGCCGCCGACGAGCGAGGACGGCATGGGCGTCTGGTACGCGCGTACGCTCGGACACCTCGTCCCGAGCGTCGGCCTCGTGCTCGACTACGCGCACGCGCCGCTCGTGGCACGCACGACCGAGGGCGAGCGCGGCGAGGTCGTCTCGAACCGCTTCCTCGCACACGTCACGGGCGCGCTCGGTGTGCTCGACATGCTGGAATTCCACGTGCGCGTCCCCGTCGCGTTCTCGGCGAGCGACGCGCCCACGGTCGGGGGCGTCGCGTTCACGGCGCCCGAGGTGGTCGCGCTCGGCGACGGCGCGCTCGGCGGCTCGGTGTCCTTGTTCTCGGAGGGGCGCCGCGGCTTCTCGCTCGGCCTCGGCGTGGAGGCGCTGATCCCCTGGGGCACGAGCACGTCGTACGCGAGCGACACGGAGTTCTCCGCGCGCGGCCAGCTGCTCGCGACGCTCGCGCTCTCTCAGGTGACCCTCGCGGTGATGGCCGGCGGCCTCTACCGCCCCGAGCGCGTGATCTCCGTGGCGCACGCCGGCAGCGAGCTCGAGTACGCGGTCTCGATCCTCGTGCCCGCGGTTCCCGACGTCGTCGACGTGCTCTTCGAGGGCATCGGTGCCGTGAGCCTTCCCGAGGGACAGACGCACCCCGCGCCCTTCGAGGCGCTGCTCGGCGGACGCTTCCGCGTGGGCAGCGGCTTCGCCCTCGACCTCGCCCTCGCGCTCGGCTTCTCGCAAGCGCCCGGCGTCCCCGACGTACGCGCGCTGGCCGGCGTGCGCTGGACGCAGCCGCCCCCGCCGATCGCCGACACGGACGGCGACGGGATGCTCGACCCCGACGATGCGTGCCCGACGCTCGCCGAGGATCGCGACGGCTGGCAGGACGGCGACGGCTGCGTCGATCCCGACGACGACGCCGACGGCTGGATGGACGAGGACGACGCGTGCCCCCGCGAGGCCGAGGACCGCGACGGCTACTCCGACACCGACGGCTGCCCGGATCCGGACGACGACGGCGACGGGGTGCGCGACGAGGACGACCAGTGCCCGCGCGCGCCGGGACAGGACTTCCAGCACGGCTGCCCGCAGCTCATCACCGCGAGCGCCGAGCGCATCACGCTGACGTGGCCGATCGAGTTCCAGGAGGGTGACGCGACGCTGCCCGTGAGCGCGGGCGGCGCGCTCGACGAGATCGCGCGCACTCTGGCGGTGGATGACACGCTCGCGCGCTGGCGCATCGCCGTGCGCGCGGTGCCCGCCTCGCGGCGCGACGACGGGATGGCGCTCGCCCTCGCGCGGGCGAACGCGATCGTGGCGGCCCTCGTCGCGCTCGGCGTGGAGGCGACCCGCTTCGAGCCGGCCACGCTGCCGGCGGGTCCCGGCGACGCGGTCGAGATCACGAACCTCGGCGCGACGGTGCACCACGCGCCGCCGCCGCCGCGGCCCGCCGCGGCCGAAGCGCCGCCCGAGGTGCAGCCATGAGCGAGAGAGCCTTCTGGGTCGTCGGCTTCGCGCTCGCGCTCGTGCCGGCGAGCGCCGCGGCGCAGGCGAGCCTGATCGCGGGGCTGGGCGGGCCGCTCGACTTCGGCACCGACTCGCTCGCGCGCGGCGACGACTCGATCAGCTCCGAGGTGGATCTGACGCCGCTCTTCCCGACCGGCTTCGACTTCTACGGCCACCACTACACGAGCCTCTTCGTGAACACGAACGGCAACGTCAGCTTCGGCGGCTCGCTCGCCACCTTCACGCCGAACCGGTTCCCGCTCGCGACGACGAGCCGCCCGATGATCGCGGCGTGGTGGGGCGACGTCGACACGCGCCTGCCGCTGCCGGATCCGGCCCAGAACCTCGTGTACTGGGCGCTCGACACGACGAACGGACGCTTCGTCGCGACCTGGACGCAGGTCGGCTACTTCTCCAGCCACGACGATCTGCTGAACTCGTTCCAGATCGTGCTGACGCCGGCGGCCGATGGCGTCACCTTCGAGGTCGAGCTGCGCTACGCGCGCTGCGAGTGGACGACGGGCGATGCGAGCGGCGGGCGCATGGGCTTCGGTGGGACGCCGGCGCAGGCGGGGTTCGACGCGGCCGACGGGATGAACCACCTGACGCTGCCCGGCTCGCGCACGATGGCGGTGCTCGAGCTGTGCACGACGAGCAACGTCTCGATGCCCGGCGTGTGGCGGCTGCACGGCCTCGTCATGCCCGTGTGCGGCAACGGCATCGCGGAGACGGGCGAGGAGTGCGACGACGGGAACGCGATCGAGCACGACTTCTGCGACGGCATGTGCCGCGCGGCGAGCCCGTGCGCGGAGCGCTACCCCGACGGCGGGCTCGGCGATCCCTTCGCGGGGCTCGACGCGGGCGACGCGAGCGTAGAGCCCTGCACTCCCCTGCCGGGCACGGACGCCGGGCGCCGGCCCGACGCTGGGACCCGATTCGACGCGGGCACGCCCATCGACGGCGGCCGCGACGCGGGCCCGCGCACGAACGCGCTCGACGTCACCGGCGGCGGCTGCGGCTGTCGTGCGGGGGTGCGCGGCTCGTCCGTCGGCGGCTGGCTGGCGCTCGCCCTCGCGTGGATCACGCGTATCCGAGCACGAGCGCGCGCGCGAGCAGGTACCAGCCGTCGACCATGACGAAGAGCAGGAGCTTGAAGGGCAGGCTCACCTGCGTGGGCGAGAGCGCGCTGAGCCCGAGCGCGGTGAGCACGTTCGCGATGACGAGATCCACGATCAGGAACGGCAGGTAGATCAGGAAGCCCAGCTGGAAGGCCTCGCTCAGCTCGGTGACGATGAAGGCCGGCGCCGCGACGAGCAGGTCCGTGTCCGCGAGCGCCGCGCGCTGCGCCTCGGGGCGCGCCTGCCGCGCGAGATCCAGGAACAGCCCGCGCTCGCGCTCGCCGGCGTTGTGCACGAGGAACGTCCGGAGCGGCTCGGCGCCCGCGCGGATCGTCGCGAGCAGGTCGGCAGGATGCGCGAGCGGCGCGCTCGGATCGATCGCCGTCGCGGCGGGCGCCGCCGCGTCCATCATCGCCGCGCCCACGGGCGCCATCACGTAGAGGGTGAGGATCAAGGAGAGCGCGGTGATCACGGTGCCGCTCGGGATCTGCCCGGTGCCGAGCGCGTTGCGCAGGACCGAGAACACGACCGAGATCTTCACGAAGCTGGTCGTCGTCACGAAGATCAGCGGGATCGCGCCGATCACGATCAGGGCGAGGTAGGGCGCGAGGCTCCCGTCCGAGGGCACGCGCGCGAGCATCGTCGCGGGCGCCCCGGCCGTCAAACCCCATCCGGCGCGGCGGCGGCGCGTTCTTTGGTATGGTTCCCGGCCATGCGGACCCAGGCGCTCGTGCTCCTCGCCTCGCTCGCCGTGACGACCCTCGCGTCGGCGCAGGACGTGGCCGCTCCGCCCACGCCGCCGGCGACCGCCGCACCGACGGTGCCGCCGGTGATGGTCGCGGTGCTCACGACCGGCAGCGTGCCCGACGACGTGATCGCGGCCGTGCAGAGCGCGCTCGTCGACGGCGTGCGGCCGATGTCGGGCGCTCGCCCCGTGCTGCCGCTCGCGATGGCGGAGATGCGAGACCGGCTCGGCGCGTGCGCGGACGCCGCGTGCCGCGGGGCGATGCTCGCCGAGGCCGGCGCGATCGGCGCGATCCTCGCGCGGCTCTCGCGCCGCAGCGCCCGCGGCGGCGTCGCGCTCGTGCTCGACATCGTGGACCCCGTGAGCGGCGCCTCGCGCCTGCCGGAGCCCCTGAGCGGGAGCGTGGTCGATGCGGCCGCCGTGGCCGCGGCGCTCGCGCCGCTGATCGAGCAGCTGCGGCCCGTGATGTTCTCGCCGCCGCCGCCTCCCGCGACGCTGCTCGTGACGGTCAACGTCGACGGCGCCAGCGTGATGATCGACGAGGCGAGCGCGGGCGAGTCGCCGGTCGCCGCGATGCGCGTCACGCCCGGACAGCACGTGGTGCTCGTGTCGCGCGCCGGCTATTCGGGCACGCGACGAACGGTCGAGGTGGCCGATGGCGAGCAGGCGCGCATCGACGTCGTCCTCGCGCCGCTCGAGGGCAGCGCGGCGGTAGCTGCGGGCCCGGGCCCCTCGTATGCGGGCCCCGCGGCGTCCACGCCCTGGTACGAGGAGTGGTACGTCTGGGTCGGCGTCGGGGCCGGCGTCCTCGTGATCGCGGGCGTCATCATCGGCGCGGTGATCGCGTCGCAGCCGACCGCCGCGCCGGACCCGATGGGCATCCCGCTCCCCGGCATCCGCTTCTAGGAGCACGACGATGCGCCACCTCATCTCCGTGCTCGCTCGCCTCGCCCTCGCGCTGCCGCTCGCCGCGCTCGTCCCGAGCTGCGCCGCGCCGACGGCGCCCGAGGGCTTCACGCTCGCGATCCAGCTGATGGGCGTGAACGCGGCCGCAGTGGACACGCTCCGCGTGGTGATCGCGCCGACGATGGAGGGGACGAGCCCGCCGGGGCACTTCCTCGCGCCGACGCGCGGCACGTCGTTCGAGAACGGCGAGGTCGTGATCAGCGTCGATGCGCGGGGCATCCTGACCATGAACGTCACGGGCGCGTACGTGCGCGCGCACGCGCTCGCCGATGCGTCGGGGAACGACCCGCGCCTCGAGCTCGAGCTCTGGACCGACGATCGCTCCGTGCATCCGGGCCCGCAGGTGCGCGCGACGGTCGAGCGCGGCGGCAACACGATCGCGACCGGCGTCGCCTACCTGCCCGCGTGGCCGCTCGTGCTCGGTGACTCGAGCCAGGTGAACGTGCCCTGCATGACGGGCCTCGAGATGATGTGCGCCGGGCTCTGAAGCGCGCGGCGCGCGCGGCGCCCGCGCTGCTCGCGCTCCTCGCGCTGACGGGCTGCATCCGGTACGCGCCCTACCCCGTCACGCGCACGGTCGGCGGCCGGACCCGCGAGGGCGTGTTCGTCGCGCCCGCACAGTACGAGGACTTCGTGCGCGGTGAGCTCGCGGCCGCGCGCGGCGACTGGAGCGCGGCCGCGGACGCCTACGAGCGAGCGCGGGCGGGCGGCGAGGACGACGTGCTCCTGCTCGCGCGCCTCGCGGACGCGCGCGATCACCTCGGCGACCGCGCGGGCGCCGAGGAAGCGCTGCGGCGCGCGGAGGCGCTCGATCCCGCGGCGGAGGTGCTCTGGCAGACGCGCGGCGTCATCGCCGAGCGCCACGGCGAGACGCCCGACGCGATCGCGGCCTACGAGCGCGCGCGCGATGCCGAGCCCCGGAGCGAAGAGCCGGTGCTCGCGCTCGCGCGCTTGTTCGCCGCGGGCGGCCACGAAGACCGCGCCGCGACGCTGCTCTCCGACTTCGCGGCGCAGGGCGGCTCGCTCGGGGCCTTGCGCGCGTCGCTCGCGCTCGCGCTCGCCAGAGGCGACGACCTCGGCCTCTACGACGCCGCGACCGAGCTCGCGCGCGTGGCTCCGGGCCACACCGACGAGATCGTGGCCGCCGTGCGCGCGCTCGCGGCGCGCGGAGACGTGCGGGTCGCCCACCGCCTGGTCGAGCGGCTTCCCGAGGAGACGCTCGACCGCGAGCTGGCGATCGAGGTCGCGATCGCCGCGGGCGACCGTGCGGCGGCGGAGCGCTGGCTCGCGTTTCCCCGGGACGAGCGCCCCGCGTCGCTCACGCTCGACGCGCGGCACTGGCTCGCGCTCGGTGATCCCGCGCGCGCCGCGGAGCTCGCGGAGGTCGCGCGGGCCGACGCCGCGGCGAGCACGGAGGCGACGCTGGTGCTCGCGCAGGCTCGCCTCGCCGCGGGGGCTCCGGCCGAAGCGGCGCGCCTGTTCGCCAGCATCCCGGCCGGCTCGAGCGCGCACGACGAGGCGCGCACGGGTCTGGCGGAGGCCTTGTCCGCGGCGGGGCTGCCCGCGCTCGCCGCCGAGCTCTGAACCGTGTCGCCGAAAGGACCGCCATGAACTGGATCCGGCTCTCCACGCTCGTGCTCGCCACCTCGCTCGCGGGGTGTGCCACGGAGGTCGCGCCGCTGGACTCGGGGGCCGACGCGGGCCCGCGGCCGGACGCGCCGGCCTCCGCCGACGCAGGCACGGACACTGCCACGCCCCTCGGGATGGACGTCGGGACCGACGCCGGCGGAGCGGACGCGGGATCCGACGCCTCCCTGTCCGCCGACGCCGGACCGGGCGACGCCGCGCTCGACGGTGGGCCCGTGACCGGGTACTCGCCACCCCTGCCCTCGCGCGGCGGACCAGTGCTCGCTCATCCTTCGGTCGTCACGATCACCTACGCGAACGATCCGAGCCGCGCCGCGCTCGACACGTTCACGGACGCGATGGTCGCCGAGAGCGCGTGGTGGAGCGCGACGACGAGCGAGTACGGCGTCGGCCCGCTCGTCTCGCTCGGCGCAGTACACCTCACGGTCGATGCGCCGGCGAGCGCGTCGCAGGCGGTCATCGAGTCGTTCCTCGTCGCGCGCGCCGCCGACGGCACGATCCCACATGGGCCCGACGGCACCTTCGACGGCGTGATGGCGCTCCTCTATTTCCCTGCCGGCTCGGCGATCACCCTGAGCGGCGGCGCCGCCGCGTGCAGCGGCTGGCATGGCGTGCACGGTGAGGCCGGCTCGGGCACGACGCACCTCGTGTACGCGCTCGCGATCGACTGCGGGCCCGGCCGCGGCTTCGATCACCTCGGCTACCTCGAGGCCGCGTCCTCGCACGAGCTGATCGAGGCCGCGACCGATCCCTACGTGGACTCCGCGCCCGCCTACCAGTGGGATCCGCGGCTCGCCGATCCCTGGGCGATCTTCGGCGAGACGACCGATCGCTGCGTGGGCCGCTACCTCGCTCGCTCGGGCTACGTGCTCGCGCGCAGCTGGTCGAACGCGGCGGGCGCGGCCGGCACGGACCCCTGCATCCCGACCGAGCCGGGCGAGATCTACTACGGCGTGTGGACACCCGAGACGAGCGTGCACGGCGCGCCCGGGACGACGCTCGACGTGCCGCTGAGCGGGTTCGCGCGCGGCACCGTCCCCGACTTCCGCGTGTCGGCCCGCACCGCCTCGGGCCGCGACGTGGCTCCGATGCTCGGGCGAACGACCCTCAACGAGGGCGTCTCCACCACGATGCGCCTCACGCTCCCGGCCGCCGCGACCTCGGGGACCGTCTCCATCGTGCTGGTGAACAGCGGCCCCGCGGCGAACGACCTGCGGAACTACCCGATCATGGTCCGCTACGACTGATGAGTTCTCCGGGGGCGCTGGCGGCGATTCTGGGACGGCCTCTGAGCCTACCGGAGAGACCGTTCGCGGCTTCCGCCCGGCGCCTGCACCGATCCGACGCTAGGCTTGCCCCAGCCCATGTCTCCCGACGTCATGCTCGTCGAGCTCGCGGAGAAGATGGGCCTGCTCGCGGCGGCCGCGCTCGTCGCGGTGCTCTACCCGCCGCTGCGCAAGCGCCTGCTCGGAGGCGGACAGCGGAGCGACAAGCTCGCGGCCGCGCTCTTCGGCCTCGCGCTCTCGATCTGGGGCGCGAACCTCGGCTTCCGCTTCGCGAACGAGCACTTCAACGTCCGCGCGATCGGCGTGCTCATCGCGGCGATCCTCGGCGGCTGGAAGGCCGGCCTCATCGCCGGGCTCGGCGGCGGCCTCTTCTACGCGACGCAGGTGGACGAGGAGACCGCGCCCTGGGTGCTCGTCGCCTCGGTGATCGACGGGGTGCTCGCCGGCGTCGTCGCGGAGCGGCGCCCCGACTGGGTGCGGGAGCCACCACGCGTGTTCGGCGTCGCGCTCGGCATCCAGGCGGTTCACATCGTGACCGTCGGTGCCGGGCTGGTCGTGGCCGGGACCACGGAGCGCTACCTGCCCGCGTGGCCCGCGCACGTCGTGAAGCTCCTGGTGAACGCCGCCGGGGTCACCCTCTTCGTCGCCGTCGCGCGTGTCGTCGTCTCGCGCGAGCGAGCGGCGGTCGACCTCGTCGAGGCGCGCGCGGCCGCCGAGCACGCGACGCTGGAGTCGCTCCGCCGGCGTCTCGAGCCGCACTTCCTGTTCAACGCGCTCACCGCCGTGCGTGCCACGATCCGCAAGGACCCCGAGCGCGCGCGCGAGCTCGTCGCCGACCTGGCCGATCTCTACCGCTACCTGCTCTCGCACCCCGACGACGCGCCGCTGCGCGCGGAGGTCGCGCACGCGCAGGCCTACGTCGCGATCGAGCGCGCGCGCCTCGGAGAGGACCGGCTGCGCCTCGAGGTGGACCTACCCGACGCGCTCGCGCCGCTGCGCGTCCCGGCGCTCAGCCTGCAACCGCTCGTCGAGAACGCGATCCGCCACGGCGTCGCGCGTCACGAGGGGCCGGGCGTCGTGAACATCAGCGCGGAAGACGAGGCCGGCACGCTGGTCGTGCGCGTCGTCGACCGCACGGAGGGAAGCGCGATCCCCCAGAGCGAGGCCGATCGCGGCGCGGGCATCGCGCTGGCGACGCTGCGCGAGCGCCTCAGCCGCCGCTTCGGCGCGCAGGCCTCGCTCGAGCTGTCCGTGGCCGAGCCTGGCGCGGTCGTGACGCTCCGCCTTCCGATCGCGGCGCTGGGAATGGACGCGCCCGGGGCCGGCGTTGCCGCTCCGAGCGAGGAGAGGGCCGCATGACGACGATCCCGGAAGCCTCCGCCAGCGTCCGCGCGCTGGTGGTCGACGACGAGCCGCTGGCGCGCGACGAGCTCACGTTTCTCCTCGGCCAGGCCGGCGCGGTCGAGGTCGTCGGCGAGGCGGGCTCCACGGCGCGGGCGCTCGAGCTCACGGCGGAGCTGATGCCGGACGTGGCGTTCGTGGACCTGCGCATGCCGGGCCCGGACGGCCTCGCGCTCGCGGAGGCGATCCACGCGCGCTGGCCGGGGATCTCGGTCGTCGTGGTGTCGGCGCACGACGAGGGTGCCATCCGCGGCTTCGAGGTCGGGGTGGTCGACTACCTGCTCAAGCCGGCTCGCCTGCCGCGCGTGAAGCAGGCGATCGAGCGCGTGCGCGAGCGCCGCGAGAAAGCGAGCGCTGGCGCGAGCGAGAGCGTCGAGCTGCCGCCGACCGGCGAGGTGCTCACACGCCTCGCGGTGAAGCGGCGCGGCGGGCTCGTCGTCGTCGACATCGCCGACGTCGCGTGGTTCGAGATGAAGGACGAGCTCGTCTGGGCCGTGACCGACACCGACCGCTTCGCGCTCGACCTCACGCTCTCGACCATCGAGCAGCGCGTGCCGCGCGGCGTGTTCTTCCGCTCGCACCGCGGCTACCTCGTGCGCCTCGACCGCATCAAGACCCTCGAGCCGAGCGGCGCCGGCACCTTCGACATGCTGCTCGCGCACCCCGACAAGCCGAAGGTCCCGCTCGCCCGCGAGCGCGCGCGCGTGCTGCGCGACCTCATCCCGATCGCGGGCTGAGGTCTAGCCCTCGGCTTCTCAGGCTCGTCAGCACGATCGCATGACGAAGCGGAACGCCGGGAGCGCCCACGGTAGCCATGCGAGCGCGGCGAGCACCGCGACGATGGGTGGCACGAACGCCATGTGATGCGTGCATGCCCAGCGCATGTGCTCGCCCGCTGACCAAGGCGACTGGGCCAAGACGAGCGGCGTCACCGGCACCGCGAGCACGAGACCGTATGTCTTGCCCCACGCGACGGTGACGAGCGCGGCGCACGCGAGGCCGGCCGCCGCGAAGAGGCAGGGTGCTCGCGAGGGCTCGGCCGTCAGTGTGTGCGAGCAGCATCGCGAGGACGACGGCCGTCGACGTGACCGATGCCACCGGTCGGCAGTGAGGGAACGGGTGCAAGGCGCACAGCACGATCGCCGCTGCGACGACGGCCGAGGCTCGCCGCATCCCGCCATGCGCGCGACGGTCGCGGCGAGGCCGAGGAGGATGGGCGCGCACGTGTCGCGCACGGGCCACGGGATTGCGTCCCACACGTCGTCGGAGAGCACGCGCAGCCAAGGGAAGCCGGCGACTGCGGCGAACGCCGGCCGATGGCCATTCTGAGAAGGCCGTCGCGCTTTTCTGCCTCGTCCCGCATTTCGCGTGGGACCACCGCCCCGCTCACAAGTTCCCGCGGCTCGCTCCGCGCGGGGCATCACTGACCCAAGGTCAGTCGTGCCTGCGTCGGGACCAATATCCCGGGCGGCGGCGGTGGTGCGCGAGCGCGAGAATCACGACTTCGTCGCCCGTGAGCTGGTACGCGAGCGTGAAAGGAAACCGGTCGAGCACCGCCACCCGTCGATCAGGTCGACTCTTCCACTGCGGCGCCGCCTCGGGGAAGCGGAGGATCTTCTCGAAGGCCGCATCGATCGCTTCCTCGAGCTCCTCACCGAGCCCGACCTGATACGACTCGTAATGGTCGACCTCGTGATCGATTTCGGTCACCGCGAGGCGGTGGACGCGTAGCTTCATCGCACGCGTGCGCTGCGACGCTGGCGAACGTGCTCTCGGTACTCCTCGAGAGTCAGCGTCTCGGCAGTGCCGGCCTCGACCTCCGCCGCGCGGCGCTCGATCTCCGCATCCCACGCCTCCGCCACGCCGCTGTCCGGCTCGCCCTCGAGGCTACGCAGCAGCTCGAGCGCTAGCTTCGCCCTCTCGTCGACGGGGAGGCGCAGGATCTCCACGAGCATCTCCGGGGTTGTCACGTTTTGATTGTAGCGGACGGCCGCCAGGTCGGCGAAGGGGGCGTCCCACGCGACGCAGCCAGTGCAGCGATCGCATCCCGCGGTCAATCCAGGAGCTGGACGGAGCGGTTGCCGACCTCGGGCGGTGTGCCGTCCGCCATGCCGACGCGCATGAAGATGTGGCCGATGCAGCGCGACTCGGGGATCGGGCCGAACTCGCGGCTGTCCTCGCCCGTGTACGAGCGGTTGTCGTCCAGGAGGTAGATGCCGTCGTACTCCGACATCGGTCGCATCCGCAGCTCGCGCCCCGTGCGCATGAACACGAGATGATCGTCGTTGCCGAGGTGCTCGATGCCCCAGTTCATCTGCACCTGGACACGATCGGCGCGGTCGTAGAAGGGGACCTCCCCACGCCAGTCGATCGGCGGGAAGGTACCCTCGATGCGCAGGCGCCCTCGGTCGACGCTGAGGTCGGTGCCGTTGCGCCCCACGACGCGACCGATGACGAAGCGGGTGTCGTCGGTCGGGTGGCGGCAGAGCATGATCGCGCCGTGCTCGGGCACGGGATCGCGCCAGACCACCACCGTGTCGCCCGCGATCAGCGTGGGCGCCATGCCGTCGTGCCCCACGGTCACGATCTCGATGTAGTAGGCCCGCAGCACGCCCCAGACGATGGCGAGGATGACGGCCACCCCGAGGAGGAACTTCAGGTTCTGCCCGCGCATTTCGCGGCGATCGTAGCGCCTTCGACGCAGGCGTGCGCGTTTCCGGCATGGGCGCGCTCGACGGCCCTCGAGCCGCGTGGGAAGCAGCGCCCCATGAAGCGCCACGCCCTGTCCTTCGCCCTCGTCCTGTTCGGGATCGCCATCGGCCGGCTGACGACGAACGCCCCCGCGTTCGCCCAGGGCGGACGCGACGCAGGCACGCCGCCCGCGCCGCCCTCCACCGCCGCCACGACCGCCACGGCGACGGTCCCCGAAGGGCAGCCGCGCTACCTCGCGGCCATGCGCGAGGAGCTCTCGGCCATGGGCATCGCGGACGCGGCGTGCGAGGCGACGGACTCGCAGCGCGCGCACTGCCGCATGACGCAGACCGGCGGCACGACCAACCGCGACTACGAGATCCACCTCGCATACAGCGACGTCACCGACAGCGTGTACGCCTACGTGGATCGCTACCTCGTCGCGACGAGCGAGGGCGCGCACACCGACGTCGTGATGCGGCGCCTGATGGAGCTGAACTGGACGATGCTGCTCGGCAAGTTCGAGTGGGATCCGACCGACGGCGAGGTGCGGCTCGCGATGGTGCTCAACACCGACTCCAACTTCGATCGACGCGCGTTCCGCTCGACCGTCCGCTCGCTGACGGCGCTCGCCGACCGTCACTACGGCGAGCTCAACCGACTCATCGAAGCCGGTCGGTGAGCCTCGGGACGCGGCCGGCGGCCGGATCCAGCGCTCGGCGCGCGACGTGATCGCGCGCTTCGCGTGGACCGACGTTCACTCGCCGAGCTCGCCGCACGACCAGAGCAGTCGGCGGTGCTCGTCGACGGAGACCCGGCGGCACTCGCAGATCACGCCGCGGCGAGGGTAGCGGCACGCGGCACCGGCGTGGAACGCGCGGCAAGACGTGCCGTCGCGCGGCTGGGCCGGACACGTCGGGCGCCCCGGGAGCGCGTCGGCGCGTGCGCCTGCGTCGGTCGCGAGGGCACCGATCGCCAGCGCCACGCCCAGCCACGCTCGGGCGCGCGTCACGCGGCGAGCGGCCGGTCGAGGTCGGCGATCATCTGATCGCCGCTGAGCTGATCGGCGGCGAGACCGCCCATGTAAGCCGCGAGCCCGACGCGCTCGTAGTGCGGCAGGATGCGCTTCGAGAGCAGACCGATCTCGCGCAGGTTCGGGACCATGCGGCCGAACATGAGGTGGCGGAAGCGGTTCATCCCGGGCGAGGTGTTCATGAACTCGCGCCAGTCGGCGCGCGACATGCGGTGCTCGAACCACTCCTCGTAGACCTCGTACGCGAGGAAGCGGTTGCGCATGAGGAGTGCGACCTCGAAGGCCCAGTCCTCGCGCTCGCGCCGCTCGCTCTCGGAGAGCTCCTTGGTGATGTGCTCGCGGAGCGCGAGCACGCCGTAGTGCACGTGGCGGGACTCGTCCTGGATCACGTTCTTGAGCAACTGCTTGAGCAGGGGCTCGCTCGTCTCGCGGTACATCGTGCTGAAGGCGCCGAGCGCGACGCCCTCGACCATGATCTGCATGCCGAGGAACTTCATGTCCCAGCGCCCGTCGTGCATGAGCGCGTCGATGATGACGAAGAGGTTGTCGTTGATCTGGTAGAGCTTGTTCAGCTTCTGGTCGAGGTAGCGGTGGAAGACCTCGACGTGGCGGCCCTCGTCCATCACCTGCGTGGCGCCGTAGAGCTTGCCGTCGAAGAACTGGACCGACTCGGTCACCTGAGCGGCAGCGAAGAGCGCGCCCTGCTCGCCGTGGAGGAACTGCGAGAGCATCCACGCCACGACGCTGTGACGCAGCACCGCGCGCTCCTTCTCGCTGAGCTTGATGCCGCGCGCTTCCATCCGGTCCCAGCCGAGGAAGTCGTCGGGCAGCATGGGCACGCTGGGATCGAAGGGATCGACGTTCGTCTGCCAGGGCAGGTCGTCGCCGTTCCACTGACCACGCTTGGCGCGCTCGTAGAGCGTCGCCATCTCGGCGTGATCGTGCGGATAGGTCCAGTCGAAGTACGCGCGGTGCGAGCTCGGCATCTGCGTGGGCACGCCTTGCTTGCCGCGCTTCAAGATCGTGCCGCGGACGGCGGAGGGACCGATGGCGCCGAGCACGCGCGGATCGTGCACCTCGAAGAGCGTGGACGCGGCGTCGGCGTACGCTTCGACCTGGTTCTTCACCTTCTGCGGCAGGATCTTCGAGAGACGGTCGGTGATCGCCATGGAGCCTCCAGCTATTCGAGGGACGCGAAGAACGCGCGGATCTTCTTGAGGTGAAGACCCGTCAGGAAGTGATGGACGATGGGCAGGGCGTGCTCGATCATCGTCGCGGCACGCTCGGGCGAGATGCGATCGATGCGGCTCGCGAGGAGCAGGGCCTCGCGGTTGAAGAGGTCGTCGACGACCTCCTGCACGAGGGCGAGATCGTCGATTCGCAGCGCGAGGTCGTCGGCGTAGCCGAGGCGGCGTAGCTCGCCCCACGCCTCGAGCAGCCACGCGTCGTCCGCCGCGATGACGAGGTTGCCTTGCTCGTCCTCGCGCGCGCCGAGCAAGCCGATCTCGACGGCGTGGTCGAGGTCGGCACGCGGTACCTGCGCGCGGGCGCACGCGTCGTCCGCGCGCAGCGTCATCTCCGGGGCACCGTCGAGCCGGACGAGCTGGCCCTGAGCGAGGCGCTGCTTCACGTCGAGCAGCACGTTGCGCTGCCCGGGCGCGAAGTGCTCCTCGCGACCCTCGAGCAGGGCCTTGATCGCCTTGAGCGGCAGGAAGCGCTCGTGCTGGAGCTTCTTGATCAGCTTCAGGCGCGCGACGTGCTCGTGGCCGTAGAGCGCCATGTTCCGGCCCGTCTTGGTGCCTGGCGGCAGCAGGCCCTCGTGGATGTAGAAGTGAATCGCCTGCCGCGGCAGACCCGTCTCCGCGCAGAGATCCTTCATGCGGAGGGTGTGCGTGGCCGCGTCCGGCGCCAGGCTCGGCAGCACGCTCGCGGGCGCGGGAGAGGACTCCATGCTCACGGGACCTCCAGCGTCACGGGACCACGGGCGTGGCCGACACAGGTGAGCACGTAACGCTCGGCGCGCTCGGCCTCGGTGAGGCAGCTCGGCTCGTCGACCACGACCTCGCCCTCGACCGCGCGACAGCGGCAGGCGCCGCAGCCGCCCATCGTGCAGGAAGACGGCAGCTCGACCTTCGCGCGGCTGGCGGCCTCGAGGATCGACTCGCCCGGCAGCTGCTGGAAGGTCCGCAGCACGCCGCGACGACGCACGGTGATCGGCTGGGCGACGTTCGGCAGGTCCGCGCGTGACGTGCCGGGGTCGGCCGGAGAGAGAAAGCGCTCCTCGCGGATGCGCGCCGCGTCGACCCCCGCCGCGTCGAGCGCACCGCGGACCGACGCCATCATCGCCGCGGGCCCGCAGACGAAGAAGAGCGGCGCGTCCTCGCCCGGCAGACGCGCGTCGAGCGCGAGGTCGTGCACGAGCGCTCCGACCATCGTCGCGTCGGGCCGACCGACGCGCGCCGCGATCGGGCTCGGCTCCTCGAGGACGTGCACGATGCGCAGCCGCTCGCCGTGCTCGCGCCCGAGCGCATCGAGGCGTGCGCGGAAGATCACATCGGTGTCGCGCCGGTTGCCGAACACGAGCGTGACGCGCGCGCCCGGCTCGCGCGCGAGCGCGGTACGCAGGATCGAGAAGACCGGCGTGATGCCGCTGCCGCCCGCGAAGAGCACGAGGTGACGCGGGGCGCGGGACGGTGGCACGACGAAGCTGCCGGACGGTCCGCTGGCGTCGAGGCGGGCGCCCTCGCGCAGCGTCCGGTGCAGGTGCCCGGAGACGAGGCCGTTCTCGACGCGCTTGACGACGATCGTCACCGTGTCGCCGCTCCAGGGCGCGCTGCAGATCGAGTACGCGCGCCGCAGCTCGCGTCCCTCGATCGGGACGTGGAGCGTGAGGAACTGCCCCGGCTCGAACGCGATCGGGCGCCCGCTCGGGTCCGCCAGCTCGATCGCGAGAGCGTCGTCGGTCTCGTGGACGAGCGAGCGCACGACCAGGGCGCGGCGCGCGCTCGCAGGCGCCGGCGCACGCGGCTCCACGCGCCGGGGCGGGCGCGGCACGACGGACGGCAGGCGCTCGCCGCGCAGCTCGCGAGTGATGGTTCGCACGTCGCGGAGCGCGACCGCATAGCGCCGCGCGATGGGCCCGGGCAGCAGCTCGTACAGTGGATCGATCGCGGCGAGCGCCGGCGGCGGCGTCAGCGGCGCCTGCCGCGTCGAGAAGCTGGGCGCACGGCGCCCGCTGAGCCCATCGACGATCGACTCCGCGTCGAGGCGCGCTTGGTCGATCGCGCGCGCGAAGGGCCGCGGCAGTACGTGCGCGAGGGCGCTTGCCGCGACGTCGAGAGCCCGTGCTCGCTTCCGCATGGCCCTAGCGTGCGATCAATCGTGTAACGTGTCAAGTATCACTTTACACAATCACGCGGGTCCTCGATTTTGCGGGAAAACGTCGAGTGGTTCAGCGTGTTCCACGTCGGATGTGGCCGAGCTCGACAGTGCCTGCCGCGCGGGCCGGGGACCGGCGCTCGCGCAGCGCGCTCGCGCTCGCGCTCGCGCTCGCGGTGTTCGGCTGCGGCGGCCAGGCGCCGGGGCCGAGTCCATCCCCCGTGTCGCCCGGCTCGTCCGAGACCCGGACGACCGAGAGCGAGACGCCGGCCGAGCGGGCGATCGAGTTCGAGCGAGCTCCCGAGCCCGAGCGAGCCCTCGAGCCCGAGCGGGAAGAAGAACGGGAAGAAGAACGGGAAGAAGAACGGGAAGAAGAAGAGGTGTCGCAGCCCGTCGCGAGCGACGTCGACGCGGGCGGCCCCGCGGCGATCACGCTCGCGACGGCGAGGCCTTCCACCTCGACGTCCATCGGCGGCCCGAACGAGGGCCGGCTCGAGGGTGGTGTTCCCCTTCCGCGCCGCGCTCCAGGCCTCGTGCGCAATCCGCGGCGGCCGGGCCACGACGCCTACTACGGCACCTACGAGCTCGTCCGCGCGCTCGTCGACGCGGCCGCGAGCGTCGAGCGCGAGCTGCCCGGAGGCACGCTCACCATCAACGACATCGGGCTGCCCCAGGGAGGGCCGATCGCACACCACGGCTCGCACCGCGCGGGGCGCGACGTCGACGTCCTCTTCTACGTGCTCGATCCCGCGGGCGCGCCGCGCGCGTCGGTGGCAGTGCCGATCGATCCCGAGGGGCGAGGCACCGACTACGGCGACCTGGTCGATCCCGCGGACGACGTGCCGATGCAGATCGACCTCGCCCGCACGTGGCGCTTCGTGCAGGCGATCCTCCAGGACGACGACGCGCTCGTGCAGCGCATCTTCGTCGTGGAGCACGTGCGCACGATGCTGCTCGCCGAGGCCGCGCGCGCTCACGCGCCGCGGGCGGTGATCCGTCGCTTCGAGGACGTGACCTGCCAGCCCGGCTACCCGCACGACGACCACCTGCACGTCCGCTTCTTCTGCACGAACGAGGATCTGGGTGCCGGCTGCGAGGACGCCTCGCCCATCTACCCGTGGCGACGTGATCAGCTCGCGGACGCCGGCCTCGAGCCGGTGCTCGCGCACCCGCGCCGCCGCTCGCGCGAGACCGCGCCGACCTCCCCGCCCGCGGGCACGCCGATGGACGCCGCCGTCACGGAGTTCCTCGCGCGGCGAGAGACGTGGGCGCACCAGCCGCACCCGGGGCGTCCCTACTGCCGCTGAGAACGAGTCGATTGCGTCGGCTCGCGCCTCCGGCCCCTACCGTCCGCGCGCTGCGCGCGCTTCCGTCCGGGTCCTCCGGAGCGAGCACTCCAGTCGTGCTCAGCGCGCCCCGAGCGTCGCGCTCGCGCACGCCGTGTCCGCGCCCTCGCTACACACGACGAGCGCACCCGTGACGCGGCCTCGCCGACCGGAGTGCCCCGTGATCGTGGCGATGTACGCCGTCCCGGCTGCGAGCGTCGCGTGAGCCGTGCCGACCGCGCGGCCATGGCACGCGTTGGGGCTCGCCGCGTGCACGACGAGGGCGACGGATCCTTCCGCGAGCGACGCGATCGGCGCCATCGTGCCCGGCGCGAGGCCCGCCGCGAGCGGCGTACCGCCCACGCACACGTCGAGCGTGCCGACCCCGACCAGCCCATGCAGCAGCCGCACGCGCGTCGCCGACTCGCTCGTGTCCTCGTCGAGCACCCGGACGGTCAGCGGCGGCTCGGCCGAGGGCTCGCCGAAGACGATCACCATCGGGTGCGCGCCCGAGTCGACCTCGATGCTCGTCGCGAGCACCTCGGGCGCCTCGCCCGTCTCGACCGACGCGACGCCGAGCAGGTGCAGCGCGTGCGAGCCCGGGGTCACCTCCAGCGCGCCGCTCGCCGAGCCAGCCGCCAGATCGGTGACGACGGCGGGCCCGTCGTCGAGGCGGATCGTGAACGTGGAGAGCCCCGGATCGGGTGAGGCGTGCACCACGTGCACGAGCGCTGGCGGGGGCGGCGGGGGTGGCGCAGGAGGCTGCTCCTCCCCCGACGTCGTCGTCTCTTCGGGCGGCGGCTCTGCCGGCGCGCTCGACCCACACGCGACCGCACAACAGAGCGCGATTCCGCCCACGGTCCAACCGACGACACTCACCATCCGCATGGCGCCGGATCCTGCCACAGCGAGCGCGGGACGCGTCCCTTTCTCGCGCTCCTCTCGCGCGCTTCGGTATCCTTTTCTTCTTGGCCGCTACGCCCACGCGAGACGCGCCGAGCGCCGCACACGCGCTCGAGGATCGCCCCACCGTCCTCGCGATCGGGCGCGGCGAGGCGATGCTCGACGCCGTCGCGCTGGCGCTCGACCGGCACGGGGTGCAGCTCGAGATCGGCGATCCCGACAACCCGGTGCAGTCGGTCTTCGTGCACGCGCCCGATCTCGTCCTGCTCGTGGGCGACGCTTCCCAGGAGGAAGGACGCGCCGTCCTCGAGAAGCTGGCCGGCAGCGTGGCCACCGCCGTGGTTCCTGTCGCGATCCTCGCCGACGACGCGGGGCTCGATCACCGGCTCAAGGCCGCGCGCTTCGGCGCGGTGGCGCTGGTCGCGCGCAGCGCGAGCGCGGACGCGATGGCGACGCTCGTCGCCGAGGTCGCGCGCGAGCTGCCGGAGCGCAAGTCGGACGGGCCGACGGATCTGGGCGAGGCGACGCTCGACGAGGTGGTCGAGCTCTTCGCGCGGCGGCTGAGGAGCGGCATCCTGGCGGTGTCGGCGAGCGGCGGCAGCGAGCGCGTGGTGCTCCGCGGCGATCGCCCGGTGACGCAGGCGATCGAGGAGCTCGTCGACCGGCTGCGGCCCCTGGTCACGCAGTCGGAGACCGTGCGCTGGGAGTTCCAGCAGGCGTCGACGGGCAAGCTCGCCGAGCTCACGCTCGACGACGAGGGCCCGTCCGGCGAGCTCGACGTCGCCGCGCTCTTCCGCCACCGCCGCATCGTGATCGTGGAGAAGAGCCCGGCGCGCGCGGACGACCTCGTGGTCGCGCTTCGCGAGCGCGGCGCGCACGTCGTGGTGATCGACGGCGAGGGGACCGGCCTCGCCAAGGCGCGCGCGATCGATCCCGACGTGATCCTCGTGGACGTGAGCGGCGTGGGCGGCTGGGCGAGCCAGGCCATGCAGCTCGTGCGCGGCGACTCGCGCCTGCGCTGGGCGGCGCTGCTCGTGACCCGCGGCGAGGAGCTCTGGCGCGCGAACACGCCCGAGCCGGACATCACGCGCCTCGCCGCGGGGATGCTTCCCCTCGTCGAGCCGGACGAGAGCCTCATGACGCGCGTCCGCGAGGGCAAGGGCCCGATCGACGTGCGGCTCGAGACAACGGGGCCGACGCGCCTCTTGCGCGCGGTCGCGCGCGCCGGGACGACCGTGCACGCGATCGTCCGGCACCGGCGCGCGACGATCGGGATCGACTTCGCCCAGGGGCTCATCGTCGGCGCCCGCGGTGAGGTCGCGGCCGAGCCCGGCGGCAAGGCGTCGAAGGTGGAGGGCGCCGCCGCGATCGCGGTCGCGCTCGGGCTCGCCTCGGGACGCGTGCGCATCGAGCCGCGCGACGCGCCCTCCGTCGCGAACGTGATGTCGCCGGTCGACGACGCCATCGCCGCCGCCGATCGCGAGACGCCGATCTTCACGCCCTCGGTCCCGCCGCCGGCCGGGCCGCCCTCGATCCACGCGCCGACACCCGCGAACGGGTCGCTCCGCCCGTCTCCCTCGGGCGAGCACGACGCGCGCGCGCTCGTCACGCAGCTCGAGACGCTGCTCGACAAGCTCCGCCACACGCTGCCCCCGGGCACGCTCGAAGTGCCGAGCGAGACCGCGGCGGCCACGGCAGCCGCTGCGGCGGCCGAGCCGCGCAGAGATCCCACGCCCGCGGCGGTCGCCAGGGGTGCGCTTCCAGCGCCCGGACGGCTCCCCGCGCCGCCCGCCAAGCCCGGACTGCGCAAGGCGACGCAGATGGGGATGCCCGTGCCCCCGGGCCTCGCGCGAACGGCGACCGCGCCCGCGGCGACGCCGCCGAGGAAGCCGGTGCCCGTGCCCGTGCCCAGCTCGGTCGCGCCGCCCGCCAAGACGTTCGTGGAGATCGAGCCGCCGACGAGCAAGCGGCCTCCGGTGGTGGCCCCGCCGGCCGTCGCGATCGCACCACCGCCCGTCTCCGTCATCGCGCCCGCGAAGCCGATCGACGACGAGGCGAAGACGACCAAGCGCGCGGTGATCGACCCGGCGCCCGAGCGCTCGAGCGCGCCGCTCGCGGGCGAGACCGATCTCGGCGCGCTGCTCGACGCCGAGCTCGCGCTCGCGTCACCCTCGGTGCCCACGCCCATCGTGGTCCCGCCGAGCGCGCCCGAGAGCCCCACCGCGCCCGCGCTCGCGACACCGGCCGCCGCGCCGCTCGAGGCGACCGACCAGATCCAGCTCCCACCGCCGCGCGCCGACCACCAGGAGGTGGTCGCGATCCCGGGCGCCCGGTCGCGCACGGGCTGGGGCGTGATCCTGGGCGCGCTCGTGCTCGTCGCGTTGCTCGCGGTGGGAGGGATCGCGGCGTGGCGCATGGGCCTGTTCGCGAGACCGGGACCGATCGCGTCGCCGCTGCCGCCGACGAGCGTGGTCCGCGCGCCGCCGACGAGCGTGGTCGTCGCACCGCCGACGAGCATCGCCGCGCCGCCCACCACCCTCGTCGAGGTCGCGCCGCCGCCGCTCACCGTCGCCGAGGTCGCGCCGCCGCCGCCCACCACCGTCGTCGAGGTCGCCCCGCCACCGCCGCCGACCACCGTCGTCGAGGTCGCGAGCTCCGACGACGCCGAGAGCACGGACCACGGAGACGAGCCCGGCCCGGACAACCCGCAGTACTGGGTCGACCGCGCGAACTTCAAGCGCACGCACGGCGATCTGCCGGGCGCCGAGGCCGACTACCTGCATGCGCTGCGCCTCTCGCCGAACAACGCGCGGGCGATGGCGGGCCTCGCGCGCCTGCACCTCGCGCGTCACGACGCGCGCACCGCGTCCACGTGGGCGCGGCGCCTCGCGGAGGGCCACACGCCGAACGCAGGCAACTACGTGCTGCTCGGCGACACGCTGCAGGCGAGCGGCGACGCCGCGGGAGCGAGACGCGCCTGGGAGCGTGCGCTCGAGATCTCGCCGGGGTACCGCGACGCGCGAAGGCGACTCGGGCGCTGACGACGGCGAGCGGCGGGCGCAGCCCGCCGCAGGAGACATAGGCGGCGCTCGCGCCGCGCAGGTCGCCGGGAGCCCGCAAGTGGCGCGAGGCTGCTCCGGCACGCCGAGAGCGAGAGCGCCGAGGGCGAGAGCGCCGAGAGCGAGAGCGAGGGCGAGGGCGAGGGCGAGAGCGAGGGCGAGGGCGAGAGCGAGAGCGAGAGCGAG
>JBGAQA010000043.1:6341-54463 GCA_044220955.1 Sandaracinaceae bacterium | reverse complement strand
CGTTCCCGCCGCGCGCAGCTCGGCGATCTTCGCCCGCCGCGCCTCGATCAGATCGTCTTCGCTCGCCATGCCGGGCGGAGGGTTAGCAGACGCGCGCGTCGAGGCCCAAGGAGTACCATCGAGGCCGATGCCGAAAAACGCCGAGGTCACCATCTACGCGTACGCGGGCTGCTCGACGTGCAAGAAGGCGCTCGCGTGGCTGAAGGCGCACGGCGTCGCGCCCGAGGTCGTCCCGATCGTGGAGCGGCCCCCCACGGCCCGCGAGCTCGAGACGCTGATCGAGCGAAGCGGCCTCGCACCCCGCAAGTGGTGGAACACGAGCGGCGAGGCCTACCGCGCGCTGATCGCCGAGCGAGGCAAGGACGCCGTCGCGGAGCTCACGAAGACGGAGATCGCGACCCTTCTCGCCGAGAACGGCAAGCGCATCAAGCGGCCGGTCCTGGTGAGCGGGGACACCGTGCTGGTGGGGTTCCGCGAGGACGCGTACGCGCACGCGCTCGGCTGAGCCGAGCCGCAGCTCGCTGTCCGGAGAGGCGGCGAGTCGAGGCGCTCTCGCTCACCCCGCGAGCGGCACTCCCGCGTCGCGGAGCGCCGACGCGAGCTTGTCGCGCATGCCCTCCATCGCGGGCATGCCGAAGAAGAGCGCGAGCGGCGGCACCAGGTCGAGCACCTCGCTCGTGAGCTTCGTGGTGCGGGCCTGGCCGGGCGAGTCGTCGTCCACGAAGTAGAGGAGCAGGCCGAGGTGCAGCGCCCAGAGCGCGCTCGCGAGGAGCGGCCTGACCTCCGGAGACACCGCCGGGACATCGCCGGCGGCGGCGAAGATCGCGATCGAGCGCCGCCGCACCTCGCCGCTCGACTCGCCGAAGAGCGACGCGCCGCTCGCCCGGTCGAGCACCACCTTCGCGAGCGCGCCGAGCAGCGCGCGATCCTTCCGGCGCGGCTCGATGCCCGTCTCGAACGCGAGGCCGATCCGCTCGCGCAGATCGGTCACGCCCCGTGAGCGCTCCGCGAAGAGGCGCTCGTGCTCACCAACCTGCTCGGCGAAGTACGCTTGGAGGATCGCGTCCTTCGACGGGAAGTAGTGGTACGCCGCGCCGAGCGAGAGCTTCGCGGCGCGCGCGACGTCGCGCATGGTGGTCGCGGCGAAGCCCCTGCGCCGGAACAGCGCGAGGGCGGCGGCGTAGACGCGCTTCTCGGTCGCCTCGCCGTCGCTCCGGCGCGCGCGGAGCTTCACCGGTAGATCGCCGCGTGCGCGTGGCCGGGCAACTCGCATGCGCCGTTCTCGCACGAGGGCGCGCCCACGATCCAGCCGAGGTCCCCGCGGTGCGCGCTGATCCAGGCGAACACCGCCTGCGCGACCGGCGCGAGCGCGGGCGAGGCGAGCAGGCCGGCGAGCGTGCGCCCGTCGGTGAGCGCCCAGAGCGCCATCACGAACGCCGCCGGTCCCGCCCACCACGCGCCCGTGTCGTCGTCGACCACCACGAGCTCGTGCACGAGGAAGGGGATCGTGCCGTAGCGCTCTCGGGCCTCGTGCGAGCGGCACGCGACGAAGCGCAGCGGCACGAGCGCCTCGCGCGCCTCGATCAGCTCGCGGCAGCGCACACACACGGCGCACGCGTCGTCGTAGAGGATGGCGAGGCGCATGGCGTCCTCACGCGTTCGCGGGCGTCAGCGCGACGCGCCCGTGCGGGACGATCGGCGCCGGCATCGAGCCGGCGCGTGCCCGGCGGCGGATGCGGTGAAAGACGTAGAGGTTGGCGAAGTGCATCCCGGCGAGCGAGAGCAAGAGGTAGCCGAGCTTCTGCGCGAGCGTCTCGACGGCCATCGTGACGGTCGCGGCCGAGCCGCCGCGCAAGAGCAGGCACGCGTAGCCGAAGTTCACGAGGTAGAAGCCGACGACGAGCAGCTCGTTCACCGCGCGGGCCATCTCCGGCGACTCCGGGAAGACGTCGAGCAGGAACACGCGTCCGTTCGAGCCGAGCGTGCGGGCCAGGAAGATCGTGAGCACGACGCTCACGGTGGCGTAGACGCCGTAGACGGCGGGCAAGAGATCGAAGCTCATGGGGCGCTCCTCGTCGGGGGTTACTTTGAACGTGTTCAAACTGTAGTACGGCGCCGACCGGAGTCAATTCCCCCTCGGAGCGTCAGGGGCAGGCGACGACGTGCTCGCCGTCCTCGGCGACGACGTGACGCGCGACGGTGCGTCCGTCGTCGTCGGCGATCTCCCAGCGGTGGCCGACGTAGCTCGGCTGCGCTCGGACGATGCCGGGCGCGAGGGTGCCGTACTGCCGGACGCCGCCGTCGAAGTCGCGCCACGCGACGTGAACGGCGATGGTGCAGTGGTTCTCGATCGTGAACGAAGAAACCTCCGCGCTCCGCGGCGAGCAGATGGGGCAGCGCGCGGCCGGCGTGCCGTCGCGGAGCGGCCGGGCGCGGGCGCGGTGCGCTCGGCGCGCCGAGACGTCGACCTCGCTCTCGACCTCGACGTCGCTCTCGCTCTCGCTCTCGCTCTCGCTCTCGACCTCGCTCTCGCTCTCGACCTCGCGCTCGACCTCGCTCTCGACCTCGCTCTCGACCTCGCTCTCGACCTCGCTCTCGACCTCGCTCTCGACCTCGCTCTCGACCTCGCTCTCGACCTCGCTCTCGCTCTCGACCTCGCTCTCGCTCTCGACCTCGCTCTCGCTCAGTCCAGGTACCGCACGCTGCTCTCGCCCTCGCGGATCTCGACCCGGTGGTTCGCGATGACCCCCGTGAACGCCTCGACCGTGAGCGCGGTGTTCGGCCAGCGCACCTCGATACGCTCGACGTCGCACGAGGCCCCCAGGCCGAACCAGGCCTCCGCCTCCTGTGCGACCTGCTGCGACGACGCGCGCACGAGCGTGGTCTGCGTCATCCCGCCGGCGGTGAGCCGCACGCGTGCGCCGAGGCCCTGGGGGTTCGCCCCACCCGCGCCTCGGCCGACGAGGCGGATCGCGATCCAGTTCGCATCGGTCGACACGTTCTCGTAGAAGCGCACCGGCTGGTTCTCGGGCGGCGACCAGTCGCCGCCCGGGCCGTTGCAGCCGTAGGTGCCGACGATGAGGTCGAGGTCGCCGTCGCGATCGAAGTCGGCGATCGCCGAGCCGTCGGGGCAGGCATGATCGAAGCCCGATCCGCGCCCGATGAGCTCCCACGAGAGCGCCCCGTCACGGCGGTGGTGGAAGATCCAGCCCCGGTTCCCCGGATACGGGCTGCCCGCGAGATAGAGGTCGAGCCATCCGTCCGCGTCGAAGTCGAACGCAGCGTCGTGCTGCCCGCCCTCGTCGGTCGTCGCGAGATCGATCGGCGGCACGAGGCCCATGGTCTCGCGGCCCGGGCGATCGAAGACAAGCGCGTCGAGGCCCGAGCTGCCGGCCGGCGTCGAATTGACGATCAGCTCGGAGGGATCGCTCGCGCTGCCGACGTCCGGGTGCCGGATGTTGCTCTCGTAGAGATCGAGGTCCCCGTCGTTGTCGACGTCGGCGCACGCGTACGAGAACGTGTTGCCCCCGAGCGACATCGGCTGGTCGCTCGTCCCGAAGACCCAGCCGCGCACCGGACACGTGTAGCGCGGCGCAGGCAGCCCCGCGCAGCCCATGGTGCTCGGGTGATCGAGGCAGTAGCAGCGGAAGCTCTCGTCGTCCGAGTAGTCTCGTCGGTCGTCCTCGCCGACGAGCGTGCGCGCGCCGACCTCCGAGAACGTGTCGCCGTCGGCGAGGAAGAGCTCGTTCTGCATGCGGCCGTAGGCCGCGCCCACGAGGTCGAGCCGGCCGTCGTCGTTGACGTCGCACATCACGAAGCCGAAGAGCGGCCGAGGGCTGACGCCCTGGAGGTACGCGAACGTGTTCGCGATGAGCGTCATCCCGACCGCGTCGGTGACGTCGGTGAACGCGCCGCTGCCGTCCCCGCGGAAGAGCTGGGGCTGGCTGCCGTAGGGCTCGACGAAGGGCGGCTGGACCCACCAATAGCCCACGGCGAGGTCGAGGCGACCGTCGAGATCCTGGTCGAGCCAGAGCGCGTCCGAGAGCAGCGGGTTCTGCGGCGTGGTGATCGTCGTGGTGTCCGTGAGCGTGAAGCGGCCCGTGCCGTCGTTGAGCAGGATCTCGGAGACGTCGGTGAGCGGCGTCCGCGAGGGATCCGTGAGGTACATGAACGTACCGGTGAACGCGTCGACGTCGCCGTCACCGTCGACGTCTCCGAGCCGGACCAGGTTCACGCTGCGGCCGGTCTCGCTCGAGCCGCGGACGTCGTAGAGATGGGCGCCGGAGCTGTGATCCACGAACGAGCGCCGCCCGCTCACCGCCTGGTTGAGAAAGACGTGCCCGCTCTGGCGGTCGTAGGCAGAGCCCGCGTTCAGGACGAGATCCGACCAGCCGTCGCCGTCGATGTCGGCGACGCCGAAGTTGTTCCCGGTCAGGCCCTCGAGCCCCCACTCGGCGGTGCGATCGACGAACGCAGGCTGCCCGGGATCCCAGCCGCGCCCGGAGCGGCAGATGCGGGCGACGTTGGCGTCGACGCCTGCGTCGCCCGGGGGGCCGGCAGGTCCGTCGCACGCGACGACGAGGAGCACGAGGCAGGGCCACCATCGGAGCCGCATCGATCGAGTGTCGCACACTCGCCCTCGCCCTCGCCCTCGCCCTCGCAGCTCGCCCTCGCCCTCGCCCTCGCCCTCGCCCTCGCCCTCGCAGCTCGCCCTCGCCCTCGCTCTCGCTCTCGCTCTCGCGCCCTCGCCCTCGCCCTCGCTCTCGCTCTCGCTCACCCCCCGGCGATCCCCGCCCACACCCCCTCGAAGTCGTCCGGCACGCGCGCCTCGAAGCGCATCGTGTCGCCGCTCGCCGGGTGCGCGACCTCGACCGACTCGCAGTGCAGCATCGGGCGCTTCGCCGTGAGGACGCGGCCGTCGGGCAGCACGACTCGCTTCGGCCCGCCGTACGCGACGTCACCGACCAGCGCATGTCCGCCCCGCGCCGCGTGCACGCGTAGCTGGTGCGTCCTTCCGGTCTCCGGGTAGAGCCACGCGCGGCATGCGAGCCCACCACGCGCGATGACCTCCCAGCGCGTCCGCGCCTCCTGCAGGCGCTGCCCGGGCTGCCCGGGCTCGAGCGCGATGCGCAGCGTCTTGTCGCGCGGGTCGATCGCGATCGGCCACTCCCACGTCCCCCCCTCGCCCTCGACCTGCCCCGAGAGGATGCCCGCGTAGCGCCTCCGGTAGCGCCCCGCCTCGCGCGCCAGCCGCAGCGCCTCGATCGCCCGGTCCGTCCGCGCGAAGATCACGACCCCCGTCACGTCGCGGTCGAGCCGCGAGGTCGGGTGCACGCGCGGCGCGCCGCGGTTCATCCGCCCGGCGAGCTCCGCGAGGCACCGCCGGCCGTCGGGCGACGTCGTCGCGAGCCCGGGCGGCTTGTCGACCACGAAGAGCTCCGCGTCGCGAAAGAGAACCCTGAGCTCCATCGGGCAGAGCATTGCCGAAAACTGGACGCCGCGCCGGGCGCGGGATCACGTCTCGTGCATGCGTGTCCTCGGCTCGCTCGCGCTCGTGGTCTGCCTCGCGGCTCTCTCCCTCTCGACCACGGCGTGCCGCCCTCGGTCGCTGCCGGGCACCTCGGCCGGGACCTTCACCGTCACCGCGACGCTCACGTCCAACGCGTGCGCCGGCGGCTTCGATCCCGACCCGCTGATCCAGTACGTCACCGACATCCGCGTGGAGGGCGAGACGTCGTACTGGCACCGCGGAGACACGCCCGTCGCGAGCGGGACGTACTCCGCCGATGGCCACTTCCACTTCGTCGCGGGTCAGGACGTGCAGGCGTACGGCGCCGACGCGGGACGCGGAGGTGCGCCCGGGTGCGCCATCCGCCAGATCGAGACGATCGACGGAACGCTGGCGCTCGGCGCCTCGGACGCGGGCGTGTCGGACGGCGCCAACGCGCTCGACGCCGCGAGCGCGGCCGACGGCGGGCCCGACGCGGGCGTGCACTCCACGGGCTTCACGGGGACCGACACCATCCAGCTCTCGGTCGCTCCCGGCTCCGACTGCAGCGCCCTCTTCGCGACGAACGGCGGGCCTTTCTCGTCGTTGCCCTGCGTGGCGACCTACACGATGACGGCGGCTGCGAATTAGCCGTTGTCGCTGGTCGGCGGCACGGCCGGTGGCGGCGTCTGGTCCGCGTCGGAGCGCTTGGGCGGCGCGGGCGGGCCCGGCGGCCGCGGCGGCGGAGCCTCGGGCAGGCGACGCTCGGCCACGATGATCGTCCGGGGTGAGTCGGCTCACGACGCGGAACTTCTGGTGGAGCATCTGCCCGAGCTCGTGCAGCGCGTAGAGACGCACGGAGTACGCGCTCTCGCGCTGCCGACCGTCGTCGAGCATCACCGTGCGCTTCACGTGGAGGCGCGACGTGATGTAGTTGCACTGCGTCTCTTCCATGACGACGCAGCCGTCACCCTCGAACCACACGTTGTTCGGCTGGCTGCGGATGACGTAGTCGCGGTTGACGATGTCCAAGAGGAGCAGGCCGCCCGGCTTGAGCGCGCGGTGCATCCGGTCGAGCACGGTGCGGTTCGCCTCGTCCTCGAAGTAGCCGAAGGTCGTCCCCCACGAGAGCACCGCGTCGAAGGCGCTCTCGAAGCTCATCTCGCGCATGTCGGCGTGCAGGAAGTTGATCTTGAAGCCCTGGTCCTGGGCCTCGTCCGCGGCGCGCGAGAGCATCGGCAGCGAGAGGTCGAGCCCGACGACCACGTACCCGCGGCGCGTCAGCTCGACCGCGTGCAGACCGAGGCCGCAGCCCACGTCGAGCACCGTCGCGCCCGCGGCCAGACCGAGCCGCGCCTCGATGAAGTCGACCTGCCGTCGGACCTGCTTCGGGTGCGGGGCAGGCACCGTGCGCAGGTAGTCGTCGTTGAAGAAGTCCTCCCACCAGGCGCCCTTCTTCTTGCCCCGCCGCGGGTCCGTCGGAGGCCCGTCGGCCGCAGGCGCCTGGGCCGTCGGGGNCGCCGGAGGCGGTGCGTCGCGGTGCGGCGGCGCCGGAGGCGGTGCCACGGCGGCCAGGGGTGGTGCAGGTGGTGCCGCCGCTGGAGGAGGTGCCGGAGGTGGTGGGGCGAGCGGACCTGGCGGGGGCGCCGGCGCGGCGGCGGCGGGGGCCGCGGGCGGCGCTGGGGGCGGTCCCGAGGGCACCGCCGGCGGGCGCTCGCCCGAGACCGCGGCCATGGCGGGGATGCTGCGTGGCGGAGGCGGGCGCGACGGTCGCTGCGGCCTCGCCTTGGGCTCCTCCACGACGATCTCGTCGGCGACGAGCTCGTCGGGCTCCACCAGCTCGGGCGGCGCGCTCGTCCTACCCTCTTCGACCTCGAGCTCGAAGCCGTCGTCCTTCGGAGGCTCCTGCTTCGGAGCCTCGGCTTCCACCACGGCCCTGGCGATCTCGGTCGAGACGCGGAGCGGCTCCGCGGGCGCCGCCGTGCCGACGACGGCGACGCGAGAGACCACGACCACGGCGCCCGGACTGCTGGTCGGAGCAGACGGCCGCTCCGGGACGGTCGGCGTCACGGGCGGGGGCGCAGGCTCGATCTTCGGCGGCGGCGGCGGCCGGTCGCTGAGCCGCGTGGCGGGAGGCCGTTCGCTGACCCGCGCCAGGCGCACCTCGACCTCGGCGCCGAGGATCTCCGGAACGGCGGCCGGAGGCGCCGGCGCAGGGGAAGCTCGATCGAGCGCCTCGGTGACCACGGTCGCTTCGGGGGCGAGGTCGACCGACACCTCGCCGTCGTCGTCGGCCGCCGCGCGGGCGACCGCCGTCGCGTCGAGGCCGAGCTCCGAAAGCGCAGCGGCAGTGGCGGGAGGCTCCTCCAGCGTCGTGAGGGGACCGGGCGCGCCGGCCACGGCGACGTCCGCGAGGATTTCCTCGGGGACGGGCTCGCCCGCCGCCGTCGCGACGACGACGTCCATCTCGCGGCTCTCCTCGACCTCGATGTCGGTCTCGGACAGCTCCGCGACGCTCACGCCGGGATCGGTTCGCTGCGGCTCGAGCGGGGGCAGCGGGGCTGCCGCGGCGGCGGGCATCCCCGGAGACGACACGCGCGGGAGCGAGGGCGAGCTGCGGCGCGGCACCTCGTCGACCGGCACGCGCAGCGAGCGACGCCGCAGCTTCACGGTCGCGCGGCGCGGCCGCCCGCCTTCCTTCTCGTCGTCGCTCATGCGTCCGCCACCGCGCCGAGCCGCGCGTGTGCGATCGCCCGGCCCACGCGGGTGGGCTGCCCGGGGGTGACCGCGAGCTCGGCGCGCGCCGAGGCGGGGATCACGACGATGGCCGTCGAGCCGAGCTCGAACCACCCCAGCTCGGCGCCGCGCGGGATCGACGGGCGAGGGGCGCGGTACGTCGTCTCGCCTCCGGCCGCGCCCTCGCGCGTCACGAGAGAGCTGTCGAACGCGAGGCCGATGCCGCCGACGACCAGGGCGCCGACGAGGATCGTGACGACCTCGCCCATCGCGGGGTGGTCCTGAACGACGACGACGCGCTCGTTCTTCGCGAAGAGCTTCGGTACGTGCTCGACGCCGATGCGATTCACAGGAAACAGCGTCCCGCCGACGTGGCGGGCGCGCACGACCTCGCCGGTGACGGGCGCGTGGACGCGGTGGTAGTCGCGCGGCGACAGGTACACGACCACGAACTGTCCGCCCGCGAGGCGGGCTGCCTCACCGCGGCAGCCGAGCAGCTCGTGGAGCGCGTAGGGGCGGCCCTTGATGAAGAACGAGCCCCGCGCGTCGATCGCGCCTGCGTCCTCGACCTTGCCGTCGGCCGGCGAGAGGATGGCGGCCGGGTCCGCGTCGAGCGGTCGGGCGCCCTCTCGCAGAGGACGCGTGAAGAACTCGTTGAACGTGCGGAAACCACCGCTCGGCACCTCGCACTCGGAGAGATCGACGTCGTACGCGCGAACGTAGAGATCGATCGCGCGCGAGAGCAGCGCGCCGCGTGCGTCGGCCCTCGCGACGCGCCCGATCGCACGGCTGAGTCGCTTCCTGGGAAGCAAGCGCAGCGTCTCGGCGGCGAATCGGGTGGCGATCATGCGTGCGCGGCCACCCAGGGGGCGTCGCGCCACGATGCTACTCGACCGAAAATCGACAGGTCAAAGGTATCCTGTCGATACGCCGCGGAGCGTCATTTCTTCTTCGGCGACCCGAACAGCTTGGAGAGGAAGCCTCCCTCGGCGGGCGACGCCGACTCGCCCGACTTCGCCGGCTCTCCGCGCGCCGTCGGCGCCGTGCCGGAGCGCTTGGCCCCGCCCGCGGGCGCTCGCATGTCGGCGATGCGGACCTCGCGGACCGCGTCCAGGTTCTTCGGGTTCGCCGCGGCGGCCTCGCGGAACGACGCCATCGCTTCGTTCTCGTTGCCCATCCGGCGCTGGATCATCCCTCGCGTGTAGTGCGCGCGGTCGTGCTTGGGCGAGAGCTTGATGGCGCGCTCCACGAGGTCGAGCATCGTGGAGGCCTTCTCGCTCGGCAGGTTGAAGAGCACCCAGGCCAGGGACGCGAGCGCGTCAGGCTCGTCGGCGCTCAGCTCGATGGCGCCCTCGAGGATCGTGCGCGCCCCCTGGAAGTCGCGCCGGCGGATGAGAACCTCGGCCTTCTGGTGCTCCATCGCGGCCGCGACGATGGCACCGAGCTTCCGGTCCGCCTCGGGCGTGCCGCCTCCGTCCTGCACCGTGCGGAGGTAGGCACCGCGCTTGGCCTCGTCGGCCAACGTGTCTTGTGCCTGCGTCAGCTGACCGAAGAGGCGCTCGACGAAGGGCTTGATGGGCAGGAGCGCGCCCGAGACGCGGTCCGGATGCCAGCGCTTGGCGAGGCCGAAGTACGCCTTGCGCACCGTGTCGGTCCCCGCGTCGCGTGGGACGCCGAGCATGTCGAAGTAGTTCTGCGTGTCGATCCTCGTGGTGCGCTCGATCGTCTCCCTCCAGAACGCGAGCTGATCAGGCGAGAGGCCCTGCGCCGGCGGATCGGGCGGCAGCGCCGGGGCGTCCTTCAGGCGCGAGGCGGCGGAGCGGGAGCCGGACATGCTGGAGCGCGCCGAAGAGGGCGACGCCGCGGCGACCGAAGCGCGCTCCGCGGGCGGCGCCATCGACACCGGCGCGGGGGTGGGCGCCGCGGCCGGCGGCACGGAGGGCGGCACCGGGAGCTGCGACACGCGCGCTGGCTCCGCGGGAAGCGAAGCCCGCGCGGGGGGTGCCTCGTAGGGCTCGAGGTACTTCGAGACGACGAGCATGTAGAGGATGCGCTTGCCGAAGACGGGCCCGAGCTCGCACGCGCGACCGAGCGCCTCGACCGTGCCGGGGCCCGCGCGGAGCAGCTCCACGAAGCGCTCTTCCTTCGGCAGCAGGCCGAAGCGCTTCAGCTCGCCCGCGGCCCGCAGGCGAAGCGTGCGACCGGCGACCTGCGCGAGCACGCGCTCGACGGCGTCGTCGCGCCCGTCGCCGCGCAGTGCGCTCGCGATGAGCGCGTAGGGGTCGGCGCGCTGCACGATCCCGGTGTCGCCGACCAGATCGATCGTCTCGTAGACGGCGTAGGGCCCGGCCTTGCGGACGAAGAGGGGCGCGAGGCCGCGCTCGAGGACGGGAGCGCGCTCCACCAGGCGGGCGGCGGTGATCATGCCCTGCTCGGTCCGGATGCGATCCTGCCCGGTCCGCCCCTCGCCCTCCGGCCAGACCACGATCGAGCCGGTGATCTGCCGCGACGCCACGTGTGCGAGCACGTGAGCGAACGCCGTCCGCTCGAGGTCCCCTTCGGCGATCGGATCGGGCAGATCCACCATCGCGAGAACGATAGTCCGACGCCTCTCGCCTGCAAAGTCCGGCGGTGCGGACGCGTGGAATCGTTGGTGCCGGTCTTGTCGCCAGCGCGGGGCCCGCGTACACCCCCTCGGAACGCGCATGCCCCTTCACCTCTACGACACGCTCACGCAGCAGAAGCGTCCCTTCGAGACGGCCGAGCCGGGCCACGCCCGCGTCTACGTCTGCGGCCCGACCGTCTACGACTTCGCCCACATCGGCCACGCGCGCTGCTACGTCGTGTACGACGTTCTCGTGCGTCACCTCCGCGAGAGCGGGCTGAAGGTGACGTACGCCCGGAACATCACCGACATCGACGACAAGATCCTCAAGCGCGCGACCGAGAACGGCGAGCCTCCCGGTGCGCTCTCGCAGCGCTTCACCGAGGCGTACTGGCAGGACATGGCGCGCCTGGGCAACGCCTCGCCCGACGTGGAGCCGAAGGTCACCGAGCACCTGCCTCAGATCTTCGAGATCATCGGCACGCTCATCGACAAGGGCGCGGCGTACGTGTCGGGCGGTGACGTCTACTTCCGCGTTCGCTCGTTCCCCGGCTACGGGAAGCTCTCCCACCGCAAGCTCGACGAGCTGATCGTGGACGCCAGCGGTCGCACCGACACGGCCGACACCAGCAAGAAGGAAGACCCGGCCGACTTCGCCCTCTGGAAGGGCGGCGACGCCGAGGAGTGGGGATGGGAGTCCCCTTGGGGCCACGGGCGGCCGGGATGGCACATCGAGTGCTCCGCGATGGGCAAGGCGCACCTCGGCGAGACCCTCGATCTCCACGGCGGCGGGCTCGATCTGGTGTTCCCGCACCACGAGAACGAGATCGCGCAGAGCGAGGCGGCGAGCGGCAAGCCGCTGGCGAGGCTCTGGATGCACAACGGCTTCGTCGAGGTCGACAAGACCAAGATGAGCAAGAGCCTCGGCAACTTCTTCACGGCGCGCGAGATGTTCCAGCTCTACGAGCCGGAGGCCGTGCGCTACGCGATGTTGACCGTCCACTACCGCTCGCCCCTCGGATTCGCCCCGGAGACGACGGATGGCAAGACGAGCTTCCCCCTCTTCGACGAGGCCGAGCGGCGCGTCGAGTACGTCTACACGACGCGCGAGCGCCTGGCGTCCGTCGACGCTGCGCGGGTGACCGAGGCTGGCGAGGTGGCCGAGGCGCTGACGAAGTACCCGGGCGCCGTCGCGGCGGCGCTCGACGACGACCTGAACATGCCCGTCGCGCTCGCTCAGACGGCCGAGATGCTCAAGGCGGTCAACGAGCTCGTCGACCTCTCGCGAAGGAAGAAGGGCACCGTCGCGCGCGCCGCCGTCGACGCCGCGCGCCGCGCGCTCGACGCGCTCGGGCGCGAGCTCGGCGTGGGCAACGAGGACCCGAGCGCGTTTCTCCTCCGGCTGCGGGCGCGACGCACGAAGGCCAAGGGGCTGACCGAGGCCGACGTGGACGCGAAGATCGCCGCGCGCAGCGCCGCGCGCGACGCGAAGGACTTCGCCGCCGCCGACCGACTGCGGGACGAGCTCGTCGCGCTCGGCGTCGAGATCATGGACGGCCCCCAGGGCACCCGCTGGCGAATGCTCTGATGCAGGGTCCGAGCCTGGCGACCCTGCGGATCCTCTGGGGCGCGTTCCTCGCGTCGCAGGGGCTCTACGTGTACGTCGTCGTCGGGCACGTGATCGAGCCCTCGGGCGAGCCGCCGCAGCCGATCATGCTCACCGCCCTCTCGGCCGTGGCCATGGTGGTGGGCGCGGCGTCGATCTTCCTGCCGCGCTTCCTCTACGCGCAGGCGCTGCGCGCGCTGACGGAGCACGACCTCGGCGCGCTCCGCGAGTCTCGCGAGATGCTCTCGAGGCGTGCGATCCAGCTCGGCATGACGCCCTTCATCGTGGGCATCGCGCTCAACGAGGCGGTCGCGATCTTCGGTCTCATCCTCGGCGTGCTGGGCTTCGCGGTCGTGAGCGTCCTGCCCTTCTTCGCCGCCGCCGCCGTCCTGATGCTCGTGCGCTTCCCGATCGAGGGGACGTTCACGCGGCCGCTCGAGGAGCGGCTCTCGGGCGTGCGCGCCGGGTGAGGGGCCGTCGCGGCGAGGGGCTCCCGCCGGGCCTCTCGAGCTTCAGTGGATGAGAACGCGGGCGCTGCGCGTCACGGCCACGCGCGCGAACGCGGAGTCGAGGCCGTCGGCCTCGAACGCGCGCACCCGAACGCGGCGCACGACGAGCTCGGCGTCGCGATCGACCGCGAGCTGCGAGAGCGTCGCGGGCTCGATCCGGAACGCGCCGTCGTCGGCGGCGGTGCACACGAGCGTGCCGCCGCGCGAGGCGAGCTCGAGCTCGATCACGTCCGGCGCGCCGCCGGCGACGCTGCCCGGGACCCAGGCGAAGTCGAGCACGCGGTCACGCGCCACGTGGCCCTCGTCGTCGCCGTACACGCGCACGGCCACCTCGGCGGGGGCCGCCACGCCCACGCGGAAGCTGCCGACGTCGCGGCCGCCGGAGGCGCGCACGACGTACGAGGCGCGCTCGGCCTGCGGGAACGGCAGCCGGGCCTCGCCCGCGTAGAACACACCGGCCATGACGCTCGCGACGTCGGGGAACGTGCGCGCGACCAGCTGGGTGCTCTCGGACGCCGCCTCGCCGTTCTCGAGGCGCAGGTCCAGCGCGCCCACGTCCACCAGCTCGACGTCCGCGTCGAGCGGCAGGGGAAGGTCGCCGTCGACCATCGCGCAGGCGTCGACCTCGGCGCGAGCGCCCGACGAGACCAGCGTGATCACGTCCTGCTCGCCCAGGCCGTGGTAGCGGGCGAAGGCCGCGGTCAGCAGCGTCCCGTCGTCGTCGACGCGGCGCTCGATCTCGAGCACCCCGACGCTGCCCTCCAGCGCCGAGGCGCCGGCCTCGGTCGGACCGTCCGCCGCACTGCCGATCTCCACGGCGCAGCCGCCGAGACCGA
The DNA here is from genome assembly GCA_044220955.1 of Sandaracinaceae bacterium. Classification (GTDB taxonomy): domain Bacteria; phylum Myxococcota_A; class Polyangia; order Polyangiales; family Sandaracinaceae; genus JBBSAT01. The sequence continues at coordinate 40,683 of JBGAQA010000043.1, read as the reverse complement.
GGAAGACGAGCACCGCGAGGACGGACAACCGCATCGGACGTCCGTAGTATAGGAAGGCAGACCGGCCCGGGGCAACCTGTCGGCGCGCCCGGGACGACCGCTGGCCGGGACCGGGGAACCGGTTACGCTCGGCCGCCGTGGCGACCCACGGGCGGATCCGGCGAGTTTCCCTGCTCTTGGGCGTGGCGGCGTGCGCCTCGGTCGGTGCCGCGATCGCGTGCTCGGGACCCGCCCAGCCGGAGCTCGTGGCAGAGCCGGCCCCCGATCCCGCGGCCGGCCCCGATCCCGTGCCCGATCCCGAGCGCGGCCCCGATCCCGGCGCTCCCCGCGCCCCCCGCGTCCGCTACGACCTCGCCGCCCACCTCCCCCGCGCCGAGCTCCGCCACGGCGACACCCTCGTCATCGACTTCGGCACACCGGGTGCGGCCAAGTACACGCTCGGGGGCTGGCGGACGCGCGTCGGCGACGACGTGCGCGACGGCGAGGTCACCGCGAGCGCGATCGAGAACGTGACCGGCTTCGTGCTCGCGCCCTCGGATCGTGACGGTCCGCTGGCGATCGAGCTGCACGCGCGCGCGGCGGCCGACGGGCGCGCCACCGTCTACGTCGGCGGGCAGACGCTCGGGCACGCGACCCTCCCGACGGCGGAGTACGGCAGCGCGACCGTCGTGCTGCCGGCCGAGGCCGTGCATCGAGGCGAGAACATCGTGCAGCTCCGCGTCCCGCGCACGGGCAGCGTCGCGGGCGTCGGGAGCGCGGGCGTGCTCATCGACTGGATGCGCGTAGGGCCCGAGGGCGATCCGCACGCAGGGGTCCCGCCGCCCTCGCCGGCCGAGCTCGCGACGGGCGAGGGCAGCGCGCGTGCGCTCGTGATCCCGGACGGCTGGTCGCTGGGCTACGCGATGGAGGTGCCCGCGGGCGCCCGCCTTCGCGGACGGCTGCGGGGCACGGGCACGCTCGAGGTGGTCGCGGTGCGCGACGGCGCACCGGATGCGTCGTTGGGGGCCATCGCAGCCTCGAGCGAGGGCGCGGAGGTCGATCTGGCGCTGACCTCCGTCGAGGGCTCGATCGTGCGGCTCGACCTGCGCGCGCGCGGCGGCACGCCCCGGTTCACGACCCCGGCGGTCGTGACGCTGGACGGAACGCCGCCGCGGCCGCGGCCGCACGTGCGTAACGTGATCGTCTACCTCACGGACACGCTCCGCGCGGACAAGCTCCGGCCCTACCGGCCCGCGACCCGCGTGCGCACGCCGCGGCTCGACGCATGGGCCCACGGCGCGGCCGTGCTCACGCGCGGCCACGGACAGGAGAACTGGACCAAGCCCTCGGTCGCGACGCTGCTCTCCGGCCTCTATCCGTGGGAGCACCACGCGACGAGCGAGGAGGCGGTCGTCCCCGGCGACGTCGACCTGATCAGCGAGCGCCTCGGTCGCGAGGGCTTCCACACGGGGGCCTTCGTCGCGAACGGCTTCTGCTCCGATCGGTTCGGGTTCCGGCAGGGCTGGCGCACGTTCCGCAACTACGTGCGCGAGGGCCTGCGCAACCAGGCCGAGTTCGTCGCGCACGACGTGCTCGACTGGCTCGACCACCGACCCGCGGATCGCCCGTTCTTCCTCTACGTGCACACGGTCGACCCGCACGTGCCGTACATGCCGCCCTCCGCCGAGCTGGCGCTCTACGATCCGCTCCCCTACGAGGGCGTGGTCGACTTCGGGCGAGACCGCGAGCTGCTCGAGCACGTGAAGTCCGGCTCGCTCACGCTCGGTGAGCGCGACCGCGAGCACCTCGAGGCGCTCTACGACGGCGAGATCAGCTACCACGACACGCACTTCGGCGGGATCGTCGATGGCCTCGCGAGCCGCGGCCTCGCCGACGACACCATGGTCGTGTTCACCGCCGACCACGGCGAGGAGTTCTGGGATCACGGCTCGGTCGGCCACGGCCACAGCGTCTTCGAGGAGCTCATCCACGTTCCGCTGATCGTCCGCATCCCGGGCGTGACGGACGGGTCGAGCGAGGACGCGCGCGTGGACGAGGTCGTCGGGCTCGTCGACGTGCTCCCCACGCTCTACGAGGCGATGGGCCGGCCGATCCCGAGCGATCTGAGCGGGCAGTCGTTCCTTCCCGAGCTGCTCGGCGAGGCGAGCGACGCGCCGCGCGCCGCGGTGACCGGCTTCATGGAGGGCTGGCGCGCGATCAACGTCGGCCGCCTCAAGCTGGTGCAGCGCACCGAGCGCACGGTGCTCCTCTACGACACCACGGACGACCCCGGCGAGCTGCACGACCTCGCCGCCGATCGCCCGATCGCGGTGCGCTACGCGCGCGGCCTGCTCGGCCTCTACCTCGCGGGCGTCGAGCACGGCAGCCACCGCACCATCGGCGCCGAGGCGGCGGTGATCGACGACACGACCCGCCGGGAGCTGGAGCAGCTCGGCTACGCCGGCGCCTCCCGCCCCGCCCAGGCCGACGGCACCGACTAGCCAGCGGGGTCACTCCACGGGGTCTCAGCGGGGTCAGCCAGCGGGGTCACTCCACGGGGTCTCAACCACTCGAAATCATTACGCACTGGCGGCAAGGTGCGCGATTCGTGCGTGCCCGGCCCCGTCCGCCTCAGCGCGCGACCAGCAGTGCGCGGATCCCGGTCCCGACGCGCAGGACGCCTCCCGCGGGGCGTCCGGTGACCGGTAGCCCGACGCGCGCCGGATCGCCCGGCGAGCGCACCGGCGCGAGCGTGCTCCACGCGATCCCGCGCGAGTCGACCACGTCGGGCGTGCCCAGCACGGCGGCGGGCTCGCTCGCCGGCGGCTCGAGCACGAGCTCGATCACGGCGGAGATCGGCTGCGGCGCGTCGGGGTACTGCGCGCGGATGGCGCGCGCCGCCGTCAAGGTGCCCTCGAGCCGGACCGTGGTGCTCGTCCCAGGGATCGGCACCGGTCCCGCGCCCCTGCTCGCCCGGGCCTCGCGGACCGCTGCGCCGAGCGCGCGATCGAACGATGCCCGCGCCGCGGTGAGTCGATCGCGGACGGCACGCGCGCGTGGGTCGCGAACGCCCGCCCACGCCATGGCCAGCGCGACATCACCCGACGCCTGCGTGTCCTCGCGCGCCGGCCGGCCGAGCCCGGCGTCGGTCAGCGAGGGCGTCGCCGCCTCGACCGCCCCGAGCGCGGCCTCGGCGCGCACGAGCGCCGAGGCAGCCTCGCGTGCCGCCCGCGCCGCATCGATCTGCCCGCACGTGATCGAGGTCGCCTCGTGCGAGAGCGCGAGCGGTAGCGATCCGTCGAAGCGCCCGCGCAGCGTGTCGATGCGCTCGTCTCCCGTCACGTCGCGATCCCAGACGCGCACCTCGATCGCGTCGCCGGTCCGGAGCGTCACACCGGCGAACGAGACGTAGGCCGTCATCGCGTTCTCGGGCCCCCACGCGGTCCCATGCGAGCGTCCGGCGCGGAGCTCGATCCGCAGATCCGGATCGGCGAACGAGTCCCAGCGTCCGCGCGGCCCGCTCTCGCTCGTCGCGACGTGGCAGACGAGCAGCGCGCCCGCGAGCTCGTCGACGTGCGTGGCCGCGGCGGACGCGGCGGCGTACAGGCTCTCGACCCCCGGCAGCGTCCCCTCGCGCTGACCGCTGAGGACTGCGGCGTCGCGCGCGAGCCACTCCGGGACCATGGACGCCTGCCCGGAGGCGCGCGGTGCCGCGAGCCCGAGGGCGAGCGCGGCCGGCAGAGCGCTTCGACGCAGCATGCGACGTCATTGTGCCGCCCAATGCCCGCGGGGAACAGACGGTCCCACCCGCGCGTACGCTCGAATGCGGGTACCATCCCTGCCTCGGAGGCTCCTCATGCGCGCTCTCTTCCTCACACTCGCCGCGGCCCTCGCCCTCTTCTCGGCATCGGGCTGCACGCGGCGCGCGCGCATCGTGGAGACCGAGGTTCAGGTGCCGGTCTCCTCGGGCGGCAGCCGCACGGGCAGCGGCGTCGTCATCGCCGACACGCGGACCACCACCGCCACGACCAGCGTCGACGTGAGCGGGCAGCTCCTCTACATCCCGGCCGAGGCCGTCGCGATGGTCGATCAGGTCGCGCAGATCGTCATCCAGACGGACAGCGGCCAGGTCATCCAGCTCACGCGCGCCGACCTCGTGCAGGCCGCGTTCGGCCGCATGGCGCTCCGTGTCCCGGTGGGCGTCACCACCGGCACCGTCACCGTGTACTTCCTCAACGGGCAGCAGTTCTCGACCACGTTCCACATCGCCGTCACGGGCAGCACGCAGTTCGTCGGCTCGGTCGGCGGCTACGACGACCCCCACTGCCACGTCATCGACGGCACCTGGGTGGGCAACATCTCGAGCGACCCGAGCGCCCGCGCGACGATGCAGGTCGAGGTCATGGGGGACTGCCGCACCATCCGCGGCTTCATCCACTTCGAGTCGGGCGGCGGCTCGGTGGACTCGACCATCGACGGCACCTGGGACGTGCAGCGCGGGCTGCTCATCGGCCGCGACACGCAGCTCTTCAACGTGTACCCCGGCCCCGGCGGCGGCTTCTGCGCCACCGACCAGTACATCATGCAGCTCGGTCCCGACGGCACCACGTTCACGGGCCAGAACATCACGAGCTCCGGCGGCTGCGAGGGCAACTCGCCCGTCTACATGCAGCACGTCGGGCGTTGAGCAGAGAGGACACCGAAGAGCGGGGGCCGATCGAGATCGCGAGCCCTGGCGTCCCCATCAAGGCGTGGACTCGCGGCGTGTTCGTCGAGAGTGCGGCGGAGGTGCAGCTGCGCAAGACGGCGATGCTGCCGATCGTGCACGGCCACGTCGCGGTGATGCCCGACGTGCACGTCGGCATCGGCGCCACGGTGGGCACGGTCCTGCCGACGAGGGGCGCCATCATCCCGGCCGCGGTCGGCGTCGACATCGGCTGCGGCATGATGGCGGTGCGCACGTCGATGGACGCGAACGACCTGCCGCGCTCGCTCGGCAACGTGCGTGACGCGATCGAGCGCGCGGTGCCGCACGGCCGCAGCGACAACGGCGGCAAGAACGACAAGGGCGCCTGGCGCGACGTGCCGGGAGCGGTGGCGCGCACGTGGGACGACGAGCTCGCGCCGCGCTGGAAGAGCATCACCGCCAAGCACGGCAAGCTCGTCCGCGGAGCGACTGCCGAGCAGCTCGGCACGCTCGGCGGCGGCAACCACTTCATCGAGGTCTGCCTCGACGAGGCGAGCCGCGTGTGGCTGATGCTGCACTCCGGCTCGCGCGGCGTCGGCAACCGCACGGGGACGTACTTCATCGAGCGCGCGCGCGAGGAGATGCAGCGCAAGGACGCGCGCCTGCCCGACCGCGACCTCTCGTGGCTCGAGGAGGGCACGCCGTGGTTCGACGACTACGTCGAGGCCGTGGGCTGGGCGCAGGACTACGCCGCGTGGAACCGCCGCCTGATGATGGCGGCGGTGGTGAAGGCCGTGAAGGACGAGGTGCGCGTGCGCTTCGCCACCGACGAGCTCGCCGTGAACTGCCACCACAACTACGTGCAGAAGGAGACGCACGGCGGCGTCGAGGTGTGGATCACGCGCAAGGGCGCGGTGCGCGCGGGCGCAGGCGAGCTGGGCATCATCCCGGGCTCGATGGGCGCCAAGAGCTTCATCGTCCGCGGCCTCGGCAACGCCGAGAGCTGGCAGAGCTGCTCGCACGGCGCGGGGCGGAAGATGAGCCGCACGCAGGCCAAGCAGAGCTTCACGCTCAAGGACCACCGCGAGGCCACCGAGGGCGTCGAGTGCCGCAAGGACAAGGACGTGATCGACGAGACGCCCGCGGCCTACAAGGACATCGACGCGGTCATGAAGGCGCAGCGCGACCTGGTGGAGATCGTGCACACGCTGAAGCAGGTGGTCTGCGTGAAGGGGTGAGGCTCGCTCTCGCCCTCTAGCGCCCCGGCCTCGCCCGCGCCACGAGCACCCGGAACAGCTGCGTCCACGCGTCCCAGTCGTGCCGGCCCTCGACCGTCGCGTGGTGGTCCTCCGGGAGCACGGCCGCGAGCGTGCGTGACGGCGGCTCCTGCGTCTCGCCCTCGGCCCAGCCGACGTACATCGGCGGCATCTCGTCCGCGTCGTCGACGTACCCGCGGAGCCAGGCCCATACGAAGCGCGTGAACGTGGCGTCGTCGATCGCCGAGGGCAGCGGCCCCGGATCCCAGTCGCGCAGCCCCGCCGCCATCACCTCCGAGCGGATCGGTTCGATGCCGAGGAAGGGCGAGAGCAGGATGATCCCCGTGATCGCCTCGCCGTGCTCGCGCGCGAGCAGCGTCGCGCCCATGCCGCCGAGCGAGATCCCGACGAGCCAGATCTCCTCGTAGCCACGCGCGAGCGCAGGCGAGATCACGTCCTCGTAGAGCACGGCACTGGCCTGCCCGCCGAAGAAGTAGCGGTAGTGCAGATCCACCATCACCGCGTCGCAGGGCGCGCCGCTCTGCCGCAGGTCGCGCACCATGCCGTGCTCGAGGAACGAGTCCGGCCCGTCGAGGAGCCCGGGGAGGAACACGACGAGGCAGCGCTCGGTGTGCCCCTCCCGCGCGTGCGCGAGCAGCGCCGGAACGGGCCGCGAGGGCGAGCGCGAGAAGTAGCAGCCGGTCGCGCAGAGACCGAGCGTGAGCCCGGCGGCGAGCGCTGCCGCTCTCACGACCCGGCCCGGAGGAATCGCGTGATCTCGGACGCCACGCGCGCGTCGTTCATGATCAGCGTGTGGATCACCGGCACCTCGCGGTGCTCCGCGCCCGGCAGGTGCGTCTCGTCCACCGCCACGACGCCGTCCGAGGCCGCGCCCGCGAAGGGGAGCCAGCGCGCGCGCGGCCCGACCGTCCCCGCGAACACGAGCGTCGGCACCGCGGGCACCGGCAGTGACTCGTAGAAGGCGGCGTTCGCGAGCCGCTGGCCCGCGTCGCGCGTCAGCACCCGATAGAGGGGGTGCTTCTCGAGCGCGAGCGCCAGGCGCGGCGGGCGGTTCGGTGGCGCGAGCATCGCGAGGTGCGTGAGCCCCGGCGGCAGGCGCGGGCTCGCCATCCGCGCGATCACGTTGCCGAGCGAGTGCCCGACGATCGCGTAGGACCCGGTCGCACGCTCGTGCACGTGGCGGCGGAAGCGCTCCGCGATCTCGTCGAGGTCGTGCGAGAGGACCGAGTAGCCGAAGCGCGACGTGTGGATCCCCGCGCGCTCGAGCCGCATCGCCAGGAGCAGGAGCGAGCGCGGCGAGCGGCCCATGCCGTGAACGAGGAACGCCTGCTTCGCCGCCCACACGAGGGAGCCTGTACCATCGCCGCTCCCGGAATGCAGGCCTTCGTCTACCGGCTCCTGGTCGCGTTCTTGCGGCTCGTCACGCGGGTCTTCTTCCGCACGGTCGAGGTCGTCGGCCAGGACCACGTCCCGGCGGGCGGCCCCGTGATGTTCGTGGGCAACCACCCGAACTCGCTCGTCGACCCGGTGCTCATCTCCACGACCTGCCCTCGCCGCGTCAGCTTCGCGGCGCGCGACGGCCTCTTCTCGATGCCGCACCTGCGGCCCATCCTCTGGGCGCTCGGCAGCGTGCCGATCAAGCGGAAGCAAGATCACGAGCGGAGTGGTCCGCAGAGCGGACCCGACACGATTGTGTCCTCCCGGCAGGCCGGGCACTCGGCTCTCGCCGGCGGCGCGACCGACAACGCGGAGGCGTTCCGCGCGATCCACGCGCTGCTCGCCGCCGGCAACGCGTTCGGCATCTTCCCCGAGGGCGTGAGCTACACGGAGCCGGAGCTGCAGCCGCTCAAGACGGGCGCGGCGCGCATGGCGCTCTCGGCGGTGGCGGACGGGATCCCGGTCGTGATCGTCCCGGTCGGCCTCTCGTACCGCCGCAAGCAGCACTACCGCGGCCGCGTGCTCGTGCAGTACGGCCGCCCCATCGCGCTCGACGCGAGCTGGCTCGAGCGCTGGAAGAAGGATCCGCGCGAGGCCGCGCACGCGCTGACTGACGCCGTCGAGCTCGCGATGCGGGCGCTGACGATCAACGCCGACGACTTCGACACGCTGAAGGTGCTCGACGGCGTGCGGCGCCTCTACGTCCCCGACACGCGCGAGCTCTCGCTGGCCGACGAGGCCGAGCTGGTCCGGCGGCTCGTCTCGCACTGGGAGGTGAAGCGCGACGTGGCGGAGGTGAAGCAGTTCTACGTCGACGTCTCGGCGTACCTGGCGCTGCTCGACGCGCTCGACCTCTCCGACTGGGACCTGCGCAAGCCGATCTCGCGCTGGGACTGGACGCGCCGCATCGCGCGCCACGTCGTGCTCTTGATGGTCGACGTACCGCTCGCCCTCCCCGGCCTCGTGCTCCTCACGCCGATCCTGTGGGGCGCGACGCGTGCGGGCGAGATGGTGCTCGAGCGCGACGACGTGCGCGCGACGATGCGCATGATGATCGGCACCGGCAGCGTGATGGTCGTCTACCTCGGCCTCGCCGGCGCCGTGCTCGCCTGGGACCCGACGCCGGGCGGCGCGCTGCGCGCCGCGCTCGTGCTGGCGCTGCTGATCACGTCGGGCCTCGCGGCGATCCGCGTCCTCGAGAAGCAGGCCGTCGTGCGCCACGGCCTGCGCGTCCTGACGAGGATGATGGCGCTCAAGGGCGAGCTCGAGGCGCTCCGCGCGCAGCGCGACGCTCTGCGCGCGCGCCTGGCCCCGCTGGTCGACGCGCACCTCGACCCGCAGCTGTCGCGCATCGTCCCCCGCCGCGAGTCCGCGGTGTGAGTCGGCAGGAGTGCTCGCTCCGGAGGGCGCGGACGGGAGCGCGCGCAGCGCGCGGACGGGAGCGGCCGGAGGCGCGAGCCGACGCAATCAGGGACGTGCTCCAGGGTGCTAGGCTGCCGCCTTTCGGCCGGGGTGGCGGAATGGCAGACGCAGGGGATTTAAAATCCCTCGTCGCGCGAGCGACATGAGGGTTCGACCCCCTCCCCCGGCATCCGCAGCGCGATAGAAATGCGTCGGTTTCGGCGACTGTCACGCCGACTGTCACGAGGGCCGCGGAGGCGGTCCCCCGCGGAGCGTGCTACCGTCTTCTCGTGAGCGAAGCCCGCAAACAGGTTCCGCCCGCCGTGCCCGCACGAGCGCCGGATGAAGCGACGCCCGAGCAGATCGAGGCGCGGCGCGAACTGCTCGCGATGATCCTCCAGCACAATCCCCCGGCGACGCCGGAGCAGCTCGCCGAGATCGACCGCGAGTGGGACCAGGGCTGACACTCGACACGGGTGCGCTGGTAGCGCTCGAAAAAGCAGCGGCGCGCGGAGTCCCGTCGGTCGCCGCCGGTATCGTCGCTCGCGCGATCAGCCGTCGCGTGCGCGTCACCGTCCCCAGCGCAGTTGTCGTCGAGTGGTGGCGCGACCAACGCGGACCGGCCGCGACGATCCTGCGCGGCATCGACGTGGAGCCGCTCTCACACGACCTCGCGCGCATCGCCGGTGCCGCACTCGCGAAGTGTGGTGAGGGACCGAGCCCGGTCGATGCCGTCGTGGTCGCGTCCGCGGCGCAGCGCGGGGACATCGTGTACACCAGCGACCTCGACGATCTCGAGCGCGTGCGCAACGCCGCGTTTCCTGCCGTGCGAATCCTGCGGATCTGAACGCACGCCGCACGCGACCGAGCGCGTCGCGCTACACGAGCAGCACGGGGCGAAACGATGCACCTCGAAGCTGTCGTTGGACGATGAGATCGCGGACCCTCTTCGTGACCAGCACGACGCGCGCGCTGCTGGCGCCGCTGCCGAACATCTCGCGCGTCTGCACCACGTCCGGCGCGCCCTTTGGCGCATCGGCATCGAACGTCATCAAGCCGCGCGTCGGATGATTGTGCCTGGTCCGCCCGCAGAACGGCCCGTCGAGGTGTTTGCTGCCAAGCGCCGCGAGGAATCGGCGCATCGCCGCGTCCGTGACGGGCGCGCATGGTTCGTCCACGAGGTTCTCGGTCCGTAACCCGCCCGCGAGGCGCACCTCTGGGTCGAGCTGCCAGACCGTCTCTAGCGGAGCGCCCGTGCGGTGCAGCACGGGCCGCGTGAAGCGCACTCCGCTCACGCGCTCCTGCTCGAAGAGCTCCTTCACCGGGTCGCGCGCGAAGATCGGCTCGAACGCCCAGTTCAACCCGAGGAACTGGCGGTGCTTCGCCTTGGGCTCGGTCTTGAGACGGAAGGGTGCGATCTGGCGCTCGTAGTAGCCGCAGGTCCGACACGTGCCATCGACGCCAAGTGCACCCTGGAACCAGGTACGTTCGGGCTGCGGGTATCCGGACTGCTCGACGCTCAGCACATGCCACGCCGCGGCTTGCTCCTCCTCTGCCGAGACCTCGGTGCCCTCGCTGTTCGACTCCAGGCCCAGGCGTTCGAGCGCGCGCCGCTTCTCGGTGAACGCGGGGTCATCCTCGTAGACCACGAACTCGCCCGTGACGGACGTGAGGTCGCCGAACTGCCGTCGTTCGAGCGGGCACGCGATCCCCAACCGAGTCAGCTCGGCCGTGACATTCGCATCGTCCGAAAGAAGCACGTAGCGGTGGAAGACCCTCATCGAGATCCGGACCTGTCGTCCGCGTCGACGCCGATGCCTTCGAAATGGAGCCTCAGCACGCCATCGACGCGGGCGAGCGGAGACCAAACGGGGTGGCCCGGCGTGTCGAGGTAGAACTCGATCCGCTCGTCGGCTTCGCTCCACGGGCGCAAGACGACCGGCTCGGACGCAGCGCGTGCACCCCTGAGGAGCGCAGCAAGGTCGCGGAGGCACTCGTCTCGATCGCCCGTACTGACGGCGAGCACGTCGGTCTCTCGAACGACGGCAGGACCGGGAAACGTTCCGAGGATCTCGCCCGGCGCCGTCCACTGCATCGCGAGCACCAACTCGTCTGAGTGGAGCGGCAGCAATTGCTCGACGTGCGGCACACTCGGAATCGACGCGACCAGCATGGCCGCACGCGCCTCGTCGAACGTGGGGATGCCTCGCGTCGCCATGTAGTCCGGCGGACGGTACTCGCGCGCGTCGAAGTCGCTCTCGCGCATCTCGGAAAACGCCGGGAGCCACAGGACCGAGGGACCCACGGTTCGCAGCGCAACCCAACCACCGGGCGCGCAGTGCTCGATGCCGCAGCCCGTGCACACGATCGGCTGGACGCGGCTGGCGGTCCAGGTCGTCTGTTCGATGGCATTCGCGATGACTTCACCGTCCGCGACGAGCTGCGTCACGGTCGGGCGGCCCTGCCCAGCCGAGGAGTCGTCCGCCACCACGCGGCGCGTCTCGAGGTGCTTCACTCGCCAGAACACGATCACGCGAGGCTACCTCCGGAGCCGTCCCTTGACGATTCGGACTGCTCGCGCGTCGCACCTCACCGCCACCGATCGAGCAGCGCGCAGCTCGCGCGCCATCTCGACGTAGCCGCTCGCTTCGAGGTCGCGCACGAGCGCGAGCATGCGGCGCCGGAACTGGGCGACCGTTCCATGCGTCACACTTTGCACCGCACCCGTACGCGGCTCCGCATTTTCAGGCCCCTCCGAGGCACGCGAAATCCGCGAAGGCCGTGCAGAACTCCGCGCGTTCGCACGCGTCGGTGTTGGTTCGACCCCCTCCCCCGGCATCCGCTCTCGATGGGAGCGCCCCTCGCTCTCGCTCTCCTACGGCGCGCACCCGTACACGCCGCCGAGCCACACGCGATCCATCCCGCTCGCCGCATCCCGAATCAGCGCGGCCACGAGCACGCCGGCTTGCCGCGGCCCAGTGACCACGCTCGACGCGGGCGCCGCGGCGACGCGCAGATCGACGATGCTCTCGCCGTCCACGACCGAGGGCCCGCTCCACGCGGTCCCCACCGGCGCGAGTGTCCCGTCCGCCGCGACGTGCGTCGTCACGTCGACCACGCGCCACATCGCGCCCGGGGCGACCGAGCCGACGCTGCCCTCGAAGCGCGGCACGGTGTCCGGCGCGGCGCCGTACGTCGCGATGCGGTGGCCCGAGCAGTACACGTTCACCACCGGGTGCGCGATGGTGCCCGTCCAGTTGTCGACCATCACCCGGAACACCTCGCCATCGCCGGGCGTGTCGATGTTGATGTTCTCGGGCAGGCCGATGCCCTCGCTCAGGTTGTTGTCGATGTCGAGGCGCGGGTTGCCGCAGAAGCCGAGCGCCCTCCACTGATCGCCCTGCGGGCCGTTCTCGCACGCGGCGAGCGGGCTCCGCGGATAGCCCCAGTTGGCACGCAGGTACGCCGCGCCGCCGCGGATCATCGCCTCGCAATTGGCCCAGCTACACGCCTCGGTCGTGATCTCCTGGGCCGTGCCGCGGCGCGGGTACCAGGGAGCCGTCGAGCCCGGCCGGTGCACCGCGAGGTCGAGATCCTGCGTCTCGCTCTCCGGGTAGCACATCTCGATGCGCAGACCGGGCGCGGTCACGTGGACCACCCACGAGCACTCGAGCAGCGTTCCCTCGACGGTGACCACCTGCATGGTGATCGTGTAGTCGCCCGAGAGGCGCGGCGTGAACACGGCGTCCTGGGTATTCGCGCCCGTCAGATCGAAGCTGACCAGGTGCGTCGCGAGCGAGTCGCACGGACCGCCCTCGATGGTCCAGCGGAAGGAGCGCGCGAGGCCCGGGTAGAACTCGCCGCCGTGCAGCGCGTACGGAGCGAAGGGCGCGCCGTCGGTCACGCGCGGATCTCCCGGGCTCGGGCAGTCGAGCGGGCAGTCGTGCTGGGCACTACAGCCGTCGCAGAGGTTGTCGCGCCCGTCACAGACGGTGGGCTGAGGCCCGATGCCGCCCATGCACGCGCCCCAGCTGCGGCTCAGCTCGCAGACCTCCATGCCGTCCGTGCACGCGCCGACGCTGCGGCGACCAGGAGGCCCTGGGAAGCAGTCGCGCACGTCGCCGGGCTCGCAGTCGCAGCCCTCGTCGACCAGGCCGTCGCAGTCGTCGTCGGCCGTGCTGGTACAGCTCTCCGTGTCGGAGCAGCCATCCGGGTTCGGCATGCAGCCGGTGTCCGGGTTCGTGTCGATGCCCACGTCGTGCCCCGCGTCGAGCCCGGCGTCGAACCCGGCGTCGTCGCCCGCGTCCGTGCCCGCGTCCATGCCCGAGTCGACGTTGGCGTCGGGGCCCCCGTCGACGGGTCCCACGTCCGGCCGCGCCGCATCGCGCAGGTGGGGCTCCTGCGAGAGCACGCCCGTGCGCGCACCGCAAGCGGAGATGGCGAGGACCAACGTGAGGATGGCGACACCGCGAAGCATGAGGCGGCAGGCATTACACGTCGCGTGCCGCGCGAAAAGCCGCCGGAAGCTTCGGAGCGCGCCCGAGCGTGCGTTTCGTGACGGTCGAGCGGCTCACGACAACTGGGGGCGCGCGGCGCGCGCGTGCAGCGCGCGCTGACCATGTCGCGCCTGCCGCTCGACGAACGCCCCGAAGAGGGCGAGCGTCTCGGTCATGACGCGCGCGCCCTCGTCCCCCTCGAGCACGGACAGCGCGTAGGCGATCGCCTCGATGGTGGCGAGCGCTCCCTCGCGCGTCGTGCGCCGCAGCGTGTAGAGGCTCGGGACGCCCGCCTCGACCCGCACGCGCTCGACACGGCCGGCGCACGCGGCTTCGACCCGCCGTGCCATCTTCCGCGCCTGCGGCCACGACCCGTCCGGGACGACGAGCGTCGCGTCCGACGTCGCGTCGCCGGGCACGAGCGGCCGCGAAGCCTCCGACGGGAAGAGGAGCAGCACGCGCCCATCGGGCAAGGCAGGCGGATCCGCGTCGCGATCTCCCCAGAGGCCGAGGCGCGCGCCCAGACCCAGCGCGGCGAGCCGTCCTGTGTTCGTCGTCTTGCGCGCCTCGAGGTGGTGGACGAGCACGAGCACCTTCGTACGGATCGCGACGCGCACGAGGGCGTCGCAGATGCACGCGGCCTCGGCCTGGTTGCAGCGCGGGCAGCGAGGCAGCCGTCGCGTCCGGATGTTGCTCACTCCGGCAGCACCACGTCGTCCAGCAGGCGGCCCGTCAGGCTCGCGAGGGTGGTGTCCGCGACCACCAGATCGGTCCGCGCGCGGGCGAGCCGCAGCTGCGCGGCGCGCTCCTGCTCCTGCGCGTCGAGCAACTGCGTGATCTGCGCGCTGCCGACCTCGACGCGCCCCTGCGCGGCCTCGACCGTCCGGTGGGCGATCTCGACCGTCCCTTGCGCGAGCTCGATCCGCCGCCGCGCGGCCTGCCGCTGCTGGAGCAGCGTCTCGACCTGCTGCGTGATCACGAGGCGCGCCTCCGCGAGCGAGGCCTCCGCCGCGTCGATCGCAAGGCTCGCGCGCTCCTCTTCCTGGTGCAGGCGCGTGTCCTCGAGCGGCACCTCGTAGATCAGGCTGAAGAGCGCCGTGACCGCCGAGAAGGTGCCGACCTGCTGGAACGCGGCGCCCACGTCGTCGAGACCGAGGCCGTGGAACGCTACCTGCGCCTGCGCGTCGAGGCGCGGCATGATCGCCTGCGTCGCGATCTGCGCCGCCTGGCGCGCCGCTTCGATCTGCGCCTGCAGCTGCGCGATCCGAGGGGAGCGCGCCATCGCGAGCTCGACCGCCTCGGAGTCCGTCGGGGGATACGACACGAGGGGCAGATCGCTGACGCTCGTGTCGAGGCCCGCGGCCGTCCCGATGGACGCGGCGCCTGCGCCGGCTGCGCCGAGCAGGGTCGCCAGCGCCAGAGCCCGCGAGCGTCGCTCGACCTCGGCGAGCGCCAGCGCCTCCTCCATCGACGCCACGCGCGTCGCGAACGAGAGCGCGTCGGCCGGCGCGAGCGTGCCGACCTCGACCCGGCCCTGCGCATCGGCGTGCTGCCGCTCGGCGGTCTCCCGCGACGCCGTGTCGATGCGGACGGCCTGCTGCGCGTACCAGAGCTCGGCGTAGTTCTGGAGCACGTCACGGACGAGCTCGGCGGCGCGCAGGTCGCGCGCGGCCTCCTGCGCGTGCAGGTCGATGCGCGCGGCGTGGAGGTCCGCGGCCCCGACGTCGGGCCCGAACCCGCGGAGGAAGGGCTGCGTCACGGTGAGCGCGACGTCGAGCCCATAGCCGGGGCCGGTGGTCGCGATCGTGGACGTGCCGGCGAACGACGACTGGCCGAAGAGCCCGTAGCCGGTGGTCCGCAAGGCGACGAGCGTCCCCGTGTCGAACGCGCGCTGGAGCTCGGCGATGAGGTTCACGCGCTCGCTGAAGGGAAAGATGACGCGCCCCTGCACGGTCATCCCGAAGAGGTTGCCCGAGCTCGTCAGGCTCGGCTGGCTGCCGAAGTTACCGTTGCCCTCGAGGTGCAGCACGAGCTGGTAGCGCGCCTCCTCGGCGCGGACGTGATCGCGGCTCCGGCGGACCTGGATGGCCGCCGCCTGGTAGCCCGGATACGCGGCGAGGGCAGCCTCGATGGCGTCCGACGCGCTCATCTGCGCCGACGCGAGCCGCGGGAGCCCGAGCACGAGCGCGAGGACGACGACGAGCCACCTACTCATAGCGCAGCGCCTCGATCGGGTTCAGCTGCGCGGCGCGACGCGCCGGGTAGAAGCCGAAGAACACGCCGACGAGCCCAGCGAACACGAACGCGCCCGCGATCACGTCGGGGCCTGGCACGAAGGGCACGCCGAGGTAGCGCGTGGCCGCGTAGCTCCCCCCGAGCCCGAGCAGGATGCCCGTGATGCCGCCGAGCATGGAGAGCGTGATCGCCTCGATCAGGAACTGCAGCATCACGTCGCTCGCGCGCGCGCCGATCGCCATGCGGATCCCGATCTCGCGCGTCCGCTCGGTCACGGCGACGAGCATGATGTTCATGATGCCGATGCCGCCGACCAGGAGCGACACGGCCGCGATCGAGCCGAGCAGCGCGGTGAGCACGCCCGTGACGGTCTGCATCACCTGTCCGATCTCGCGCATGTCGCGCACGACGAAGTCGTCCTCCTCGCCGCCGCGGATGCGCCGACGCTGACGCAGCAGCGACTGCACCTCCAGCTGCACGTCGCGCGTATCGGTCCCTTCCGCCGCCGAGATGAGGACGGCACCGATGTTGTCGTTACCGCTGATGCGCCGCTGGAACGCGACCAGGGGCATCACCAGGAAGTCGTCCTGATCCTCGCCGAAGGTCGAGTGGCCCTTCTCCTCGAGCACGCCGATGATCTCGCACGGCACGTTGGCGACGCGGATGTGCTCGCCGAGCGGGTCGCCCGAGCCGAAGAGCTCGCGGCGCACGGTCTCGCCGAGGATGCAGACGCTCGCGCCCGCGCGCACCTCGCTCTCCATGAAGTCGCGGCCGAGCGCGATGTCCCAGCCGCGCACCTCGAAGTAGGCGTTGTCGGCGCCGGTGACGCCGGTCGACCAGTTGCGGTTGCCGTACACGACCCGGGCCGCCCCGCCCGAGGTCGGCCCCACCGCGGCGACGCCGTGGCACTCCTCGCGGATCGCCGCGACGTCGTCGAGCGTGAAGGGCTGAGCGCTCCCGGAGCTGCCGAAGCGGCGATCGGCGCCGGGCACCGCGATGAGCATGTTGTTGCCGAGGGAGCTGATGTCGCTCGTGACGCGCGCCGTCGCTCCGCGCCCGATCGTGACCATCGCGATCACGGACGCGACGCCGATGACGACGCCCAGGGTGGTGAGCACCGAGCGCATGGCGTTTCGCCGGATGGCGACGAGGGCCATCACGATGGTCGTGAAGATCACGTGGCGCCCTCCGTGCTCGCGACGCGCGCGTCGCGCTCGGCCTGCTCGCGCTCGAGGGCCTCGATGCTCTCGAAGGCGCCGTCGAGCGGCGCCCGCCCCTGGCTGGGGGGGCGGCGGCGCTCGTCGGCGACGACCTTCCCGTCCTTGAAGCTGACGGTGCGGCCGGCGAACGCCGCCATGTCGGACTCGTGAGTGACCATCACGATGGTGATGCCCGAGCGCGCGTTGAGCGCGACGAGCAGCCGCATGATCTCGGCGCTCTTGACGCTGTCGAGGTTCCCCGTCGGCTCGTCGGCCAGGATGACCGCCGGCCGGGTCACGAGCGCGCGCGCGATCGCGACGCGCTGCTGCTGCCCGCCGCTCAGCTCGTTCGGCAGGTGCGACGCACGGTCGGCCAGGCCCACGTGACGCAACGACTCGAGCGCCCGCGCGCGCCGCTCGGCACGCGCGACGCCCTGGTAGAGGAGCGGCAGCTCCACGTTCTCGAGCGCCGTGGTCCGCGCGATGAGGTTGAAGCCCTGGAACACGAAGCCGAGCTGGTGCCGGCGCAAGAGCGCGAGGGTGTCCCGGTCGAGCGAGCCGATCTCCACGCCGCGCAGGAAGAAGCGGCCGCTGGTGGGCACGTCGAGGCAGCCGAGCAGGTTCATGAACGTGCTCTTGCCGCTTCCGCTCGGGCCCATGACGGCGACGAACTCGCCCTCCTCGATCGTCAGGGAGACTCCGTCGAGCGCTCGCACCTCGGCCTCGCCCTTGCCGTAGACCTTCCGCACGTCCTCGACGACGACGAGCGACCCGACCTCCGGCGGCGTGGTGGCGCTCAATGCGTCGCCCCCGCGGTGTGGGCCAGGCCCGTGATCACCTCGGTGCCCTCCTCGATGCCCTCGCCGCGGATGGCCGTGTTGCGGCCGTCGGTGCCGCGCGTCTCCACCGAGACCGGCGTGGGGACCGGCGGCGTCCCGCGGAGCACCCACACCACCGGACCCGTCGGCATGTCCTGCTGCCGCTGCGGCCCGCCCATCCGCATCTCGACCGGCGGAACGAACCGGAGCGCGGTGTTCGGCACGACGAGATCGGCCGGGCGGCGGTCGGTGACGATCGTGGCCGTGGCCGTCATGCCCGGGCGCAAGAGGCCCGCGGCGTTGTCCACCTCGAGCTCGGCCTCGTAGCTCACCACGGTCGACACGGTGTGCGACGCGAAGTGCAGCCGCGAGATCCTCGCGTGGAACTCCTGGTCCGGGTGCGCGTCGACGACGAACGTCGCCTCCTGGGTCTCGTGGACGCTGCCGACGTCGGCCTCGTCCACGTCCACGTGGAGCTCGAGCTGCGCGAGATCCTCGGCGATCTGGAAGAAGACCGGCGCGCTCAGCGTCGCGGCGACCGGCTGCCCGGGCTGCACGTTGCGCGTGAGCACGATCCCCTCGATCGGCGACACGATGCGCGCGCGGCCCAGATCGGTCTGCGCCCGGTCGAGCGCCGCACGGGCGATCGCCGTGGCGGCGTGGGCGGCCGCGACCTGTGCCTCGCCCTGCGTGACGGCCGCACGCGCCGTGTCGAGGTCCTGGTCCGACGCGAGCTGCCGCCCGTGCAGCTGCTCGATGCGCCCGAGGGTGACTCGCGAGGCCGCGAGCTGCGCCTGCGCGAGCCGCGCGTTCGCCTGCGCCTGCTGGAGCTGCGCGCGGACCTCGGCGATCTGCGCGTCGATCTGCGTGGTGTCGATCTCGGCGAGCACCGTGCCGACGTGTACCTGCTCGTTGACCTCGACCATCACGTCGCGCACCCGCCCGGAGATCTCGGGGCCGACGTCGACGGTGTGGCGCGGCCGGAGCGTCCCGGTCGCCTCGACGGTGGCGACCAGCTCCTGCCGGGACACGGCGGCCAGGTCGTACTGCGGGCCCGTGTCTCCGCGGCCGCGGACGTAGGCGGCGACGCCCACGACCGCCAGCACGACCAGGAGCGCGACGAGGCCGCGTCCCACCCACTTGCGGACGGGAGAGACGGCCGGGATCCCCAGGGCGGCGAGGCGCTCGTTCACGACACCATCCATAGCCCGACAAGCGCTCGGCGGCGCAGCGACGGGGTGAAGAAGTATTGCGCGGTCAGCGGTCCACGAAGAGGACACCGTCGTAGTCACGCGCGGAGAACGGGAGGTCGAGGCGGGGCTCGCGCGGGAAACGCGCGCGGTGCAGGCAGAAACCCTCGCTCCCGGCCCAGGCGTCGAGGGCCGATCGGTCGAAGCGGGTCGGGAAGTAGTTCAGGTGGAGCAGCGCCGCGCCGGCCCGCTCGAGCGGGCTCGGGGCCTCTTCGATCTCGCGGCGCGAGTCGTCCGACCGTGAGTGCGTGACGAGCGCGGCGATCGCCTCGGGGTCCCAGGTCGTCGGCTCGAAGCGGTCGTCGTCCAGGTCGCCGCCGCGCGCCGGCCTCGGATCGTTGTGGACCCGGAAGAGCGAGGCCTCGCCCACGCCCGCCGGCACGAACGGGTCGACGTAGCGCCCGTTCAGCCAGCAGTTGAAGTGCACGTGGGGAGGAGTCCAGGGGAAGCCGACGAGCGCGTCGAGCCCGCTGTAGCCCGAGAGCGCGATCCGCTCTGCGCGCTTCACGCGCTGCCCGGGCGAGACGAGCGGTCGCGAGAGGTGGTTGTACGTCGTCACGAGGCCACGGCCGTGATCGAGCACGACCTTGCGGCCACCGCGGTGGAACTCGCTCGAGACGCGCAGGACCAGGCCCGGCGCGGCGGCGACGACGTCGGTGCCCGGCGGGATCGCGAAGTCGGTCCCGTTGTGCGAGTCGTAGGTGTTCCTGCCGCCGCGGAAGTCGCGGACGTTGGTCACGCGGACCGACCAGCCCAGCTCGGGCGGGGGCTGCAGGTAGTTGTAGAGGTTGGTGACCGGCACCTGGCGCCCCATCGGCGCGCGGCCGAGCCAGAGGGGGACCGCGAAGCGCGGGCGGAACTGGCGGAGCGAGCTCAAGTCGAAGCGCGACTTCGGGGTCGTCGCGTCCCCGGCGATCGTGAGCCAGGTCTGGCGGGCGGTGGTGCGAAAGGGCCGCAGGCCCAGCGCTTCGACCAGCCCGACGGGTGTGCGTGCCATGGGCGTGGAGCATACCCTCGTCGATGGGTCCGGAGTGATTGCCCTCGCGCCTCGTTCCCGCTATTCCCGGTGCGCCAATCGCTGGGTGCTGCATTCGGGAGGCTCGATGGAGTCGGAGTCGGAGCTGGTCAGTCGCGACGTCGCGGTCATGGAGGAGGGCGCCGAGCTGCTCCGCTTCTCGACGTGCGGGAGCGTCGACGACGGGAAGTCGACGCTCATCGGGCGTCTGCTCTACGACACGAAGGCCATCTTCGAGGACCAGCTCGCGCACGTCGAGGACGTCTCGCGCCGCCGCGGCGACGAGTACACCAACCTCGCGCTCCTGACCGACGGTCTGCGCGCCGAGCGCGAGCAGGGCATCACGATCGACGTCGCGTACCGCTACTTCGCGACGCCGCGCCGCAAGTTCATCATCGCCGACACGCCCGGCCACATCCAGTACACGCGCAACATGGTGACGGGGGCGAGCACTGCGAACCTCGCGATCGTGCTCGTCGACGCGCGCAAGGGCCTCGTCGAGCAGTCCCGCCGCCACTCCTTCCTCGCCTCGCTCCTGCGCATCCCGCACCTCGTCTTCGCCGTGAACAAGATGGACCTCGTCGGCTGGGACGAGGCCGTGTTCCATCGAATCGAGCAGGAGTTCCGGAACTTCGCGAGCAAGCTCGACGTGCAGGACATCGCGTTCATCCCGATGAGCGCGCTCAAGGGCGACAACGTCGTCGAGCGCAGCGCCAACATGCCTTGGTTCAAGGGCAGCCCTCTCTTGCACCACCTCGAGCAGGTGCACATCGCGTCGGACCGCAACCTGATCGACGTGCGCTTCCCCGTGCAGTGGGTCGTGCGGCCCCAGAGCGGCGCGCACCTCGACTACCGCGGCTACGCGGGGGTCGTGAGCGGCGGGATCCTGAAGCCGGGCGACGACGTCATCGCCTTGCCGAGCGGCTTCGGCTCCAAGATCAAGAGAATCGACACCTACGAGGGCCCGGTGGACGAGGCGTTCGCGCCGATGAGCGTGACCGTGCACCTCGAGGACGAGATCGACATCTCGCGCGGCGACATGCTCTGCCGCCCGAACAACCAGCCGACGGCGTCGCAGGATCTCGAGGCGATGATCTGCTGGATGAGCGACAAGCCCCTCGAGCTGCGTGGACGCTACGCGCTCAAGCACACGACGCGCTGGGTGCGGGCGATGGTCACGAGCGTCCAATACGAGCTCGACGTGAACACCCTGCACCGGATCGAGGGCGTCACGACGCTGGGCCTCAACGGCATCGGCCGGATCGCCATGCGCACGACGGCACCGATCTTCTTCGACGAGTACCGGCGCAACCGCGCGACCGGCAGCTTCATCCTGGTCGACGAGGCGACGAACAACACCGTCGCCGCCGGCATGCTCTTGTAGGCGTCGCTCGACCCGCGGCCCGCGAGTCGCGAGATCGTGACCGGCCACCCGGGCGCTGACGTCAAGGGCGCGCGTGTGCCACGCGGCGCCCGCGCCGGGTGAGCGTCTCGGCCGCCGTCGCGAGCTCCGTCGCGAGCGTCGTGCCGTGGATCGTCATGCTCAGGCTGGTGCCCATGTAGACCCCCCAGAGCATCCCGATGACGTGACCCTGCTGGTCGACGACGGGTCCGCCGCTCGAGCCCGGCTCCGCCTCGGTGTCCAGCACGATGCAGTTGTTGCCCTCACCGCACGCGTCGTCGGAGAGCAGCGTGCCGGTCACGACACCGGCCACGACGCCCTCGGTCGTGATGAACGCGAGCCCACCCGGATTGCCACCGAGCACCACGCGCTCGCCGCGCACGAGGGCCGCGTCGGAGACCTCGAGCGCAGGCGCATCGAGCGCTTCCTCGGTCACGAGCACCGCGAGATCGATCCGGTCCGAGACGTAGCGCGCGTGAGCGATCCGCGCGGTGCCGTCGTAGAGCACGACGCGCATCGGGTCGGCGCCGGCGGCGACGTGCGCGTTGGTCACGATCACCCGTCGTCCGCCGACGTCCGTCACGAACCCCGAGCCGAACTGCCCATCCGGTCGCTCGATGCGGACCATCGATCGAACGCACCGATCGTGCACCTCCCGCATGTCGAGGGGCGGCGCCTCGGCCGCGGGCGGCAAGGGCGGCAGATCGCGCGGCACGTCCTGCGCGGCCGCGGGCGACGCGATCGCCGCCAGGACCAGGAGCACGCCGATGCGCAGGACCATCGTCGATCCGGTGTGACCCGCGCCCGATCCAACCCTTGGGTCCGAGTGCCGGCACCGGCTGGCATCCCCGTTGCTGCGCACGGAGGACGATGACCTCCCGGCACACTCTGCGTGATCGAGCTGTAGTCTTCCCCCTGGCGATGCTCGCCCTCGCCCTCGCCCCGGCGACCGGCTCGGCCGACGTGATCCCGATGGACGTCACGGCGTGCGACATGCACGCCCTGGGAGCCGCGTGCATGGACGCCGCAGGAAGCGGCGTCTGCACCATGTCGCGGTGCACGCGCCTCGACTACACGGTCGACGCGTCCCCCGGCCCCGGCAGCCTGGAGTACGACTGCGTCCGCTGCGTCGTGGGGGATGCCGGCGGGACCGGGGCCAGCGACGCCAGCGCGGCGCGCGACGCCGGGCCCATGACGCCGCCGCGCTCGGGGGGGTGCTCGGCGAGCCGCGGCCGCGGCCTCGGAGGCGCCGCGCTGCTCGGGCTGGTCGCGATGGCGCTCTGCGCCCGCCCACGCCGCCGCGCGTAGTCGAGCGCCGAATCCCCGTGATAGCGTTCGGCGCCATGCCGATGCGCGTCGTCTTCCTGTCGCCCGCCTATCCCCCCGAGATGCAGCAGTACACCCGCGGCCTCGCCGAGGTCGGAGCGGAGGTCTACGGCATCGGGGACAGCCACCAGGACGCCCTCCCAGCCGGCGTGAAGCGTCACCTCCACGCCTACCTGCAGGTGCCGCGCATCATGGACGAGGAGGACGTGATCGCGCGCGCGACCGCGTGGCTCCGTGGGCGGAGCATCGACCGCGTGCTCGCGAACTGGGAGCCGCTGGTCATCCTCGCCGCGAAGATGCGCGAGCGCTGGGGCATCCCGGGGATGAGCGTCGACACGGTGATGGGGTTCCGCGACAAGCAGCTCATGAAGGAGCGCGTGCGGGCGGCCGGCCTGCGCGTCCCGCGCTCACGCCGCGTCCGCACGGTGAAGGAGACGCTCGAGGCCGCCGAGGAGATCGGCTACCCGCTGGTGGTCAAGCCCATCAGCGGCGCCGGGAGCGCCGACACCTACCGCTGTGGCTCGCGCGCCGAGCTCGACGCGGCGCTCGCGAAGATGGGCAACGTGACGGAGGCGAGCTGCGAGGAGTACATCGAGGGCAAGGAGTTCACGTACGACACCGTCTGCATCGACGGCGTCCCGGCTTACGAGAACGTCACGCGCTACCTCCCGAAGCCGCTCGAGGCGCGCAGCCACGAGTGGATCAGCCCGGTCGTCATCTCCGTCCGCGACCTCGCGCAGCCCGAGATCCGCGGCGGCGTGCAGCTCGGCCGGCAGGTGCTGAAGGCCCTCGGCATGGGTGACGGCTTCACCCACATGGAGTGGTTTCTCACGCCGAAGGGCGAGGCCGTGTTCGGAGAGATCGGGTGCCGTCCCGGAGGCGCCTGCATCGTCGATCAGATGAACTACACGGGCGACATCGACCTGTTCCGCGAGTGGGCGCGCGTCGCGTGCTGGAAGAGCTTCGAGGCGTCGACCGAGCGCAAGTACTGCTCGGGGATCGTCTTCAAGCGCGCCAAGGGCCGCGGCCGCATCACGCGGATCGACGGGCTCGGGGAGTTCGTCCGCAAGTACGGGCGCTTCATCAACGAGGAGAACCTCCTGCGCCCCGGCACGCCTCGACGCGACTGGAAGCAGACGCTGCTCAGCGACGGATACATCCTGCTTCGCCACCCCGACTGGGACGCCGCCTACCAGATGTGCATGGAGGCCGCGACCGACATCGTCATGTACGCGGAGTGAGCACCGTGCGCGTCGTGCTGGCGATCGCGGCGCTCCTCACCGTCGGCTGCGCAGGGATGATCTCGCTCGGTGATGCGGGCGTCGAGGCCCAGCACGACGCGTCGCGCGTCGGCTGGGTCCGCGTGCGGAGCCTCCGCTACGGCGTCTCGCTCGCCCTGCCCGGGATGCCCCGCGTGCTGCAGGAGATCGACGACGCGCGCCAGCGGCGCGAGGGCGTCGTGCTGACGCTCGTGCTCGACGCGGAAGCGCGTCGCAGCTACGAGGTGCGCCTGTTCCGCGCGACCCGCGACGGAGAGGCCGAGCACGTGCTCGATGCCTGGGGCGAGGAGCTCTTCGCGCGCGCGCGCGGCCAGCTCACGTCGGAGGAGCACGTCGAGGTGGGCGGACAGCCCGGGCTCGACGTCCGCTACGATCAGGTCGGGCCGCGCCACGACGATCAGCTCTGGGTGATCGTCGCCACCGACGGCCGCAGCGTGATCGAGGTCGCCGGTCAGAACCTCGAGATCTCCGACGAGGATCCGCGGCCGCCGCAGATCGACACCATCGTGCAGTCGATCGCCTTCGGGCGCTGAGAGCGCCCCTCGGCCGCGGGTGGAGCTACTGCGCGTGCGGGTGGCAGCTGAAGCAGCCGAAGCCGTCCGGGTGCTCCGGGCTCACGGGCTCCATCCCCAGCAGCGTCGCCCCCTCGGGCACGACGGTCCCGTGCATGAACGCGTACGCAGGACCCGCCGCCATCTGCTCCCACTGGGGCGTGCCCGGCGCATGCAGCGGCGGCAGCGAGCGCGACGGCATGGCGAAGTGGCTCGCGCGCGCGTCGTCGCCGTGGCAGTTCTCGCACTCGAACTGCGTGAAGCGTGCCGGATCGTAGTGGGCGAAGCTCTCCCCCTGGATCGGGAGGTACACGCCGACCATGTACCACTCGCGCTCCTCGGCGCTCATGTTCGCCCAGGGCGTGGGGGGCGGGTTCACGCCGATGAGCTGGTGTGGGCTCTGCGCTCCGTGATCGATCTCGGGGGGCGCGTCGCTCATCCCGTCGTCCTCGAAACCCTCGTCCTCGCCGGCGAGGACGGGCGTCTCGGAGCCGGAGCCCGACCCCGAGCCGGAGCCCGATCCCGAGCCACCCGAGGACGAGCCACCGCAGCCGGCGAGCGCGAGGACCAGACCGACGACGATCATCGAGCGCATGCGTTCACTCCGGTGAGCAAGAGTCGTCCTCATACCACGGCGTCCAGCGCCGACAGAAGGGCGTCGTTCTCGCCGTGGGTGCCCACCGTGATGCGCAGGTGCGACGCGAGGCGCGGGTGCCCCGCGAACGCGCGGACCCGGACGCCACGCTCCTCGAGCCCGCGATGGACCTCGTCGGCCCGAGGATGGGCGACGAGCACGAAGTTCGCATCGCTCGGGAAGACGGTCATCCCGGCGCGCCGCGCGAGCTCGCCCACGAGGCGCTCTCGCTCGGAGACGATCTTCAACACGTAGGTCTCGAGCTCCGACGCGAGCTCGGTCAGCGCCAGCGTCCCGAGCACCTGTGTCGGCGTCGGGAGGTCGTACGGCAGCCTCACCTTGTCCAGCTCCCGGGCGAGCTCGGCGCGGACGCGGATCCAGCCGATCCGCAGCGCGGCAAGCCCGATCTTCGAGAGCGTGCCCATCGCGCCCACGTTCGGGAAGCGGTCCACCCAGTCCACGTGCGAGCGCCCGGAGAACGCCGCGTAGGCGTCGTCGAGCACCACCAGCCCGTCCGGCATCGCGCGCACGACGGCCTCGAGATCGGCCTCGTCGAAGCACGCAGCCGTCGGGTTGTTCGGGGTCGCGAGGAACGCGAGCGCCGGCCGCTCGCGCGCGATGGCGTCCAGCATGGCGGCCCGGTCGAGCTGGAAGCGCGAATCGAGCGGCACCTTCAGGGGCGTCATCCCGGCGACGCGCGCGCTCGCGGCGAACATCGAGAACGTCGGATCCGGGAGCAGCACCTTCGCGCCCGGGCGCGCGAGCGTCGTACAGAGCACGCCGATCACCTCGTCGGACCCGATACCGATCACGAGCTCGTCCTCGCGTGCCTTCACGCGCGTCGCGAGCGCCGCGCGCAGGACCCCGGCCTCGATGTCCGGGTAACGGTGGAAGTGGATGTGCGTGAGCGCGTCGGCCATCTTGCGGCGCGCCTCGTGCGAGAGAGGCCACGGGCTCTCGTTCGCGTCGAGCACGATCGGCGGCGGGTGGAGCGGGACCTTGTACGGCTCGAGCGAGCGGATGTCGTCGCGCACGAGCGCGAGGAGCGCGTCGACGGAGGCGGCCGGCGACGCGCTGGCGGCCGGCCGCTCACTCATGTCCGCTCCCGGTCGTCGGCGGTGTCGCCGGCGTCGAGCTGGTCTCGCCCTCGCCGCCGAGCGATCTCGGCATCTCCATCTGCTCCTGCTCCACGGCTACGCTCCCCGTCTGATCGCCCGCGCTCGGCGTTCCGTCGCGCGCGCGGCCGTGCTCGTCGAGATCGCTCGGGTACGCGCCCATGTATGCGCCGACGATCTCGCGCACGAGATCCTCGCTCGCGTTGCCGCCGATCTTGACCACGAAGCGCGACGAGACCCAGACCACCCAGCGGTCGTCCTCCCCGCCGTCCAGCCGCCAGGCGCGCCCCCCCCCGACGTCCTCGACGGCGACGTCGTAGCTCTCGAGGCTCTGCACCTGGTGGCGGACGTCCGCGGTCAGGCTCGCGGCGTGGTCGTAGACCGTCACGAACACGTTCACGTAGGGCGGCTCGCCCCGATCGCTCCGCCGCACGTACGTCGCCGTGTGGCCGACCGCGTCGTTGCCCGCGACCGGGAACTCCACGTCGAGCACGCGCTGGTAGCGCCGGTACGACATCGGTCCGACGTCGCGCTCGATCACGTAGCGTGTCGGGTAGGAGGGCCCGCAGCCGGCCAGAGCCGACAGCGCGAGGAACCAGACCGCGAGGACCGACGCGCGCACCGTCGGGGCACGGTAGACGGAAAGCCGGGCGGACAACAAGGCTGTCAGTCCTCGTCGCGCCGGGGATCCTTGCCCATCGAGCGCCGCTTGACCGACCTGGCGCGCAGGCGGTCCTTGGCGAAGAAGGCGAGGTAGTCGATCTCCGGCACGAAGTCGGGCCCCGGCTCGGGAGACTGCATGACGGCGTCGCGCTCGAGAAGCTCCGCGAAGCGACGCAGCGGCGCGGCCCCGACGCCGAAGGTCGAGTCGTCGGCGCCGGCGAGGTAGCCGAGCAGCGTGCGGGCCTCGGCGGCCCCGATCTGCCCGCGCCGGGCGAGATCGCCGTAGCTCGCGACGAGCGCGTCGGGCGTGAAGCCGTGCTCCGAGAGCAGCTCGCCGCCGACGCGCACGACGGCGAGCGGATCCAGCGCGCCGTGGCGCAGCAGCACGAGCGCCGGCTGGAAGTAGTTGTGGAACGTGCACACCCGGGAGCCGAGATCGCTGAAGGAGTCGGTGGGCGAGACGCGATCGAGGTGGATGAAGATCCGTCGCGCGCGGCCGCCGCGCGAGACGTGCTCGGCCAGACGCACCAGACGCGTCAGCGCATCGGGATAGGTGCCGGCGGACTCGAGGACCTGCATGAAGAGCGCGGGCGTGACGCGACCTGCGCAGAGATCGGCGTAGAGGCAGTAGATGAGGGCGTCGGCCTCCGCGTCGTCGCCGAACATCACCTCTTCCGTGTCGGGTGGGAGCGTGGCCCGCGTCTCGAGCATCGCGCCGAGCTTGTAGGCCACCTGCTCCTTGATGGACTTGAAGCGGCCGCGGAGGATGTTCGTCAGCTGCGGCTTGAGGACCAGGCCGTCCCAGCGCACGCCGTCGAGCCGGAGCTTGGCCTCGAGCACCCGCCGGAGCTGCTCGGGGCTGCCGGACACGATGTAGATGCCGAAGGGGTCGGTCCCGCGGATCTCGCGCAGCAGGGCGCCCGCGCCGGGGACGGTCTGTTTGTCGCGCGCCGTCTCGAACGCGGTGCGGACCCAGTCGCGCACCGTGTCGAACTCGGTCCGCAGGTAGGTCTTGTCGAGGTCCCAGCGGTAGACGAGTCGATGTCGATCGACGAGCTCGATCACGGGCGTGAGCTTAGCACCGCCACGTAGTAGCCTGGCGCGCACGATGGTGAGCGTCCCCCGTCAGGCCGATCTCCTCCTCGTCGCGGCCCACGCGCCCGACCTCGCCGGCATGCGCGCGTTCCTGGGCGAGAAGCTCGACGGCCAGATGCGCGGGCTGACCATCAAGACCAAGGTGCTCGGCTTCGGCATGGCCGTCGCTGCCGCGAGCTGTGCGCGCGGCGTGCAAGCGCTCGCGCCGCGCGCCGTCGTGCTGATCGGCACATGCGCCGTGTTCCCGGGCCTCTCCCAGTACCGCCCGTACGACGTCCTGTTGCCGACCAGGGTCATGCTCGCCGACGCGAGCGTGCTCGCGCGAAAGGCTGCGTTTCCCGATCCGATGCAGACGAGCGTGGAGTGTCACGCGCTCTTGCGCTCGGCGCTCGCCGCGTCGGGGCCGCGGGCGGCGCAGGTGCCGATGGCGTCGATGATGGCGCCGATCATCGACGACGCGCTCGCGGCCGGGCTGCACGCGGCCACGGGCTGCGACGCCGACAACGGCGAGCTCTTCGGCGTGGCTGCGGCGTGCCAGGCGGCGAACGTGCCGTTCGCGGCGGCGCTGGGCGTGTCGAACCTCGTCGGCTCGACGGGACGCCACGACTGGGCGCAGTTCCAGCGCGAGGCGGTCACGCAGGCGGGCCAGTGCATCGGAACCTGGCTCCACAACGGCGCGCAGGGCCTGCCCCACGGCTGAAGCGCACGGCGCGAGGCTGCGCCAGGGCGTGTCGTGGCGGGCTGGCACGTGGTCTGCAACACCACGCCCATGAACTACGTCCGTCTCGCGCTGCCGCTGCTCACCCTCTCGATCGTCGCGACCCTCGCGCCGGGGTGCCCGGCGATGTGCGACTTCCCCGTCATGTGCGTCGATCGTTGTGGCGGAACCCTCGTCTCGAACCGCTGCGGCCCCTGCCCCGCCGGATCGATCCCGATCAGCACGTGCATCGACGCGAACCTCGTCGATGCCGGCGCGACTCCGGACACCGGCGCGTCGGACGCCGGTCGCGACGCGACCTCGCCCGTGGACGTGGGCCTCGACGCAGCCGCGGACGTGGACGCGGCGCTCACCTGCGATCGCCCCGGCTACCCGACGAGCAGCGCCGCGACGCGGGACGAGCGGACCGCCGTCGACGCGGCCGCGGCTGCGTTCACGACCGACACGGGCGTCACCGTCGAGCTCGACCCGACGACGGCCGCCGTCACCGGGTTCTCCGGGCCCTTCCCCGTGGCGCTCGACGCCGCGATCACCGACCCGTGCGCGCGGGCGCTCGACGCGGTCCAGACGTTCCTCGGAGATCGGGCCGCGCTCATGCGCGTGCCGGCCGACCTGACGATGCGCGCCTGCAGCTACGACTCGATCCTCGACGCCGAGATCGTGCGCCTCCACGGGGGCACCTACGGCGGGCGACGCCTGCTCGGACAGGACAACGACCTGCTCGTCCACGTGACGCGCAGCGGGACGATCCGCTACTGGGCCGGGAGCTATCTTCCGGTCGCCACGCGCCTGATCCCCACGCCCTGCTTCAACCCCAGCGTGCTCGAGTCCTCGCTCGTCGGCGACTCGCTGCACTACACGCACTTCAACGCGTGCGTCGTGGGCGGCCCGGGGAGCGTCGCGATCACGACGGGCGACACGCGCACGGCCGGCGACTCGGCGCTCTACGTGGACGCGGCAGGCCTCGTGCACGTCGCGCGACAGGTCGAGGTGCTCCTCGCCGCCGGCCACGTCGGCACCTCGGAGATCGAGAGCGACCTGTTCTGCTGCAGCGGCTCGACCCTCGACGGCTGCGTCGGCAACTTCGTGATCGTCGACGAGATCACGCTCGAGGTGCTCGCCGAGCTGCCGCGCTGCATCACCTGCTGACGACGCGCCTCAGATGACCAGGTAGCCGGAGTCGGGCGGGACGATGATGTACACGTTCCGCTCGTCGAGGCGGGCCGAGCGGTTGCCGATGACCGCGATCTTGGCGCGGAAGATCTGCGCGCTGCGCGCGGGCATCCGGAAGTCGTTCCAGAAGTCCACGTCGAAGCGCAGCCGGGTGCCGGGGACCACCTGGTAGAACGTCGTCGTGTCGTGGTGGTCGTAGCCCTCGCCCGCGCCCGGCCCGTAGCCCTCGATGGCCTCGATCGATCGGATGAAGCGCGTCGCGTCGATGGCGTCGGGGTTCGGCGGCCAGTCCTCCGCCAGGGTCGTGACGTCCATCGGCGTGTGGAGCGCGAGCGTCTGGATCGCGTTGACGACGGAGTCGCCGACGGAGCCGAGCGGGGCGGGGAACACGAGCGGCTGCCCGCCCCCGTCGACGCTGCCCGTGAGGTTGGCCATCGAGGTCTGATCCATGCGCGCGGACATCCCGGAGTCGCTCTGGATGGGCACGCCGATGTAGCGCCCGCCGAGATCGTAGATGGCCGACGCCGCGTCGAGCAGGTCGTGCGGCGAGGGCGTGATCATCAGGTAGGGGTAGCGCGTCCCGGTCTCGCTCCCGTTGTGGAAGTCGACGTCCGAGACCATCACGATGATCGGCAGCGAGCCGGCGCGGAAGCAGGGGTAGCCGCGCCGCCGGCCAGGCTCGTCGGGCGCGGCCGGGCAGTCGCGCCGCGAGAGCTCCCACGTCGCTCCCGTCGGTCCCCACGTCCACTGGCCGCCCTCGCCCGTCGCGGTCTGGTACAGGCCCTCGACCTGGGACTCCGGCCCGTCGCCGCCGTCGCCGATCGACGTGTAACCGCCCGCGCCGTCCGGCCGCTCGAGCGCCTCGAGCGCCGTGCTCACCAGGCCGAGGTCGGGCGTGATGTCCTGCGAGTTGTGGTACGGCACGTCGCTCGCGCTGCCGTAGAACGTCATGCCCAAGGGTCCGCCCGTGCGCCACGGAAAATCCTCGATGTAGCCGACCCCGAACTGGACGTCGTCGATCGTGGCGCGCAGCCGCGTCGCGATGTCGTCGAGCGACACGCGCACGTTGTGGATCGGCCCGCCCATCGAGCCCGTCGCGTCGACGAGGAAGTACACGTCGGCGACGTGCAGGTCCGTGTGGAACTCGAGCTGCTTGACGACGTGATCGCCGTTGTACGGCAGGATCACGAAGAAGTCGGTGTCCGGGATGCGGCTGCCCGGATCGGTCGGGTCGGTGCTCGCCGCGACCTCCGCGAGGTCGGTGAATCCGTCGCCGTCAGTGTCCGCGACGAGCGGGTTGGTGTTGTCCATCCCGACCTCGTCGGCGTCCGAGAGGCCGTCGTTGTCGGAGTCGTCGTCGAGATAGTCCGGCAGGCCGTCGTGGTCGGAGTCGCGCGCGGCGCAACCCGGATACGGACCGTGCTCGTCCGCGTCGACGAGGCCGTCGCCGTCCGAGTCCGTGTCGTGATCGTTCGGCGTCCCGTCCATGTCCGCGTCCCGGATGTCGACGGCGTTCTCGAGGTCGTCGGCGATGCCGTCGGCGTCGCTGTCGACGCCCGGATCGCAGTTCGGGTTCACCACGACGCCCGAGTCGCCGCCGACCGCGGAGTCGCGGTCCGGCCGCCCGTCGCCGACCGTGCACCCCGGCGTGAGCGCCAGCCCCACCGCCACCGCTCCGGCCGAGACGCCACACCAAAAGGCTCGTTCCATGGGCTCCTCCGACGCGATCGCGCTGGCGGGAGGCTACGCGTGGTCGGCCCCGCCTCGATCCTCCGGCGCTGCGCTTGCTCACGTCAGCGGGGATCGGGGTAGGATCGGCGGCGATCGATGCCGCACGCCACGCCCCAGGTCGGAGACGTCATCGCGGGGAAGTACCGCGTCGAGTCGATCCTCGGGCGGGGCGGGATGGGGGTCGTCTTCGCCGCTCGCCACACCATCTCGGAGCGACGCGTCGCGCTGAAGTGGATGGAGGCGGACCTCCAGGACGAGCCGGACTCGCTCGAGCGCTTCGTGCGCGAGGCGAAGGCGATGGGGCGCATCGAGCACCCGAACGTGGTCGGCGTGCTCGACGTCGGGACCGAGGGGACCATCGCGTACCTCGTCATGGAGATCCTCCGCGGCGAGTCGCTGCGGGCCCTGATCGCGCGCGAGAAGCGCCTGTCCCCCGAGGTCGCGCTGCGCACCCTCTTGCCGGCGCTCGAGGGCGTCGAGGCGGCGCACCGCGCGGGCGTCGTGCACCGCGACCTGAAGCCGGAGAACCTCTTCGTCGTGCGGAGCGCGTCGGGCGAGGCGCAGACGACGAAGGTGCTCGACTTCGGCATCTCGAAGCTGACCGAGAACGATTCGAGGAAGCGCGAGGCGCGCAAGCTCACCAAGACGGGACACGTCGTCGGGACACCGACCTACATGGCGCCCGAGCAGGTGCGTGGGGCCACGATCGACGGGCGGACGGACGTGTGGGCGCTCTCGACGATCCTCTACGAGATGCTCAGCGGTCGGGCGCCCTTCGATGGCGACAACTACGGCGCGCTGCTGGTCGCGATCGCGGTCGAGCCCTACGCGCCTCTCGATCCCAACGTCGTTCCCCCCGACCTCGCGCGCGTCGTCCACAAGGGGCTCGCGAAGGAGCCGGGCGATCGCTGGCAGAGCGTCCTCGAGCTCGCCCGCGCGCTGGAGCCCTTCGCGCGCGGCGTGCGCTTCGCCGAGCCGCGCAGCCCCTCCCTCGCGCCGCCCGGACCGAGCGCGCCGCGCGAGTCCGCGGCCCCCACGGTGGCGGGGGTCAAGCGCGCCGCGCCGATCGAGGCCGCCGCCACCGTCGCCGACCCGGCGCCTTCCGCCGTCGCGACACCCGAGCTCGACCTCCCTGCCGTGCGCGCCCCGAGGCAGGCCGCGGGTGCAGCGCCGACGCCGATCCGCATCGCCCGCCCGAGCGCGCCCGAGACCGGCGACGCGGGCGAGGTCGGGACGGGCCCGGGCCAGGCGCCCGACCGTCGCTGGATGACGCTCGCGGCCGTCGCCGTGGCGGTGCTCGTGGCGCTCGTCCTCGTGATCCGAGGGATCGGCAACGCCGCGCGCGACGCGGCGCTCACGCTGCCAGCGCCGACGGCGGTCGAGCCGCTGACCGAGCGGCCCCCGCCGAGCGCGGCCGCGGAAGACGAGCCGCCCGTCCCGGTCGATGAGCGCCAAGAGCCGCCGCGAGCCCCCGACCTGCTCGCGCCACCGCCGACGACGACCGTCGGTGTCGATCCGCCGCCCGCGAGCGCCCGCGCGCGCCACGCCGAAGGAACGCGCTCGCACACCGCGCTCTCCGAGGAGGCGCGCGCGGATCCGCCGCCGACGACGACCAGCGCCCGCACGACATCGACGAGCCGCTCGGGTAGCATCACGCGCGAGGACTTCTGAAGAGAGGATTTCTGAAGAGCAGCCCCCCCATGGCGTCGGCTCGCCTCCCTGGCCCCTGCCGCCCGCGCGCTCCTTCGGTGGGCTTGCCGGCGCGTGCACTGGCGCTCGTGCTCGCCTGGGTGTGCGCGAGCGCCGTGGCCCGCGCGCAGACCGACGAGCCGCCCGCGGGCTACGACCCCGTCATCGATCAGGCCGTCGCGGAGTTCGCGGCGAGCCACTGGGCAGAGGCGCGCGCCCTCTTCCTGCAGGGACACGCGATGTTCCCGAACGCCAGGACACTCCGCGGCATCGGGATGTCGAGCTACGAGATGCGCGACTACCCGGAGGCGGTACAGGCGCTCGACGAGGCGCTCGCGTCGACCGTTCGCCCGCTGACGCCGGAGCAGCGCACGCAGGTCGCGGAGCTGCGCGAGCGCGCCGCGGCGTTCGTCGGTCGCTACGCGGTCCCGGCCGCACCTGGGAGCGCGCGCTTCTACCTCGATGGAGAGCACGTCGAGATCGCGGAGGGGTGGCCCGCCTCCACCGGTCACGTGCTGCTCGGGATCGGCGAGCACCAGGTCGCGATCCGCCTCGACGACGGCCGCTCCGCGACGGCGCGCGTGGTGGTCCGGGCCCACACCGACGGCCCGCTCGACATCGACCTGTCGCCGCTGGCCAGCGTCGCGAGCGCAGCGCCCCCGACGACGGCCGAGCCGCCCGCCACGTACACGCCCGTCCCGCCCGCCCCGACGGGCGACGAGCCGACCCCGTGGATCGTGATGGGCGTCGGGCTCGGGGTCGCGGCCGTGGGGGCGGTCCTGCTCGGCGTCGGGTACGCGGACATCGCGAGCGTGCAGAGCGCGGTCTCCGGCACCCCATGGAGCTCGCTCTCGGGCGCCTACGGGCGGGCGCCGATCGAGACGGGGGTCGGCGGCGGCGCGCTCGGCCTCGGGCTGGCCGCCGCGCTGGTGGGCGTCGTCTGGGGTGTCGCAGCCAGCGGCCCGACGAGCGCGCGCGACGAGCGCTTGGTGGTTGACCTCGGCGTCGGGACTCTCACCGTGCGCGGGAGCTTCTGATGCGCCAAGCCGTCCTCGTCGGGGTCGTCGCGGCGGCGATGGCGTCGATGCTCGGGTGCTCCGCGTCGCTCCGGGACGGCGTGTACGGCTGCGCCGACGGCCAGTGCCCCGCGAGCCTCCCCAACTGCTGGAGC
>JBGAQA010000043.1:0-6332 GCA_044220955.1 Sandaracinaceae bacterium | reverse complement strand
TGCTCCGCGTCGCTCCGGGACGGCGTGTACGGCTGCGCCGACGGCCAGTGCCCCGCGAGCCTCCCCAACTGCTGGAGCTCGGATCACCGCTGCCACGCGGCCGCCGAGTCCGACGCTGGCCCGCAGGTGGACACGGGCATGCTTCCGCCCGTCGACGGCGGCAACGGCGGCGCGTGCGCTCCGACGATGCTCGGGTCGTGCGGCGCCGGCCAGAGCTGCGTGGTCGGGGCCTGGTCCGGGCCGGGCCCCAGCTACCAGTGCGCGAGCGCCACTCAGATCGTGAGCCCCTCGCACGGCAACCCGTGCGTCATGGGAGGCAGCCCCGGGTGCAGCGTCCCGGACGCCTGCATCCCGGGCTCGGGCGGCTCGCGCTGCATGCGACCCTGCGGTCCGCCGGATCCGTGCGGCTTCACCGAAGACTGCGCGATGACGAGCACGGGCAACCGCGTCTGTGCGGCGCCCTGCGGCGCGGGTGGCATCTGTCCGGCGTTCGGCTTCAGGTGCTCGGCGGGGCACTGTCTGCCCGTGGGCTGGTGAGCACCTCGCGCGGCGGCAGTGGCCGACGCTCGTCCGACTCGATGCGCCCGTCGCGCATCGTGACCACGCGCGGCATCTGAGCGGCGAGATCGCGGCTGTGCGTCACGACGAGGAAGGTCGTGCCGCGGCGCCGGTTCAGATCGAAGAAGAGGTCGTTCATCGCGTCGCTCGTCTTGCTGTCGAGGTTGCCCGTGGGCTCGTCCGCGAGGATGAGCTTGGGCTCCATCACCAGGGCGCGCGCCAGCGCCACGCGCTGCTGTTCGCCACCCGAGAGCTCGCCCGGGCGGTGCGTGAGCCGGTGCGAGAGGCCGACCTCCTCGAGCAGCGCGCGCGCCGCCCTGTCGATCTGGGCCCGCGGCTGCCCGCGGATGAGCCCGGGCATCATCACGTTCTCGAGCGCGCTGAACTCGGGCAGCAGGTGATGGAACTGGAAGACGAACCCGAGCGCCCGGTTGCGGAACGCGGCGAGGTGAGCGCTCGAGTAGCGCGTGAGGTCCATGCCCTCGAAGAGGATCCGCCCGCTGGTCGGGAGATCGAGCGTGCCGAGGATGTGGAGCAGCGTGCTCTTGCCCGCGCCCGATGCGCCGACGATGCAGAGCATCTCACCCGCGCCGATCGTGAGATCGATGCCCTTGAGGATCTCCACCTCTCGCCCCTCGTGCAGGAAGCGCTTGGTCACTCCCTCGACGCGCACCAGCTCCTTGCGCGGCGGCAGCGCGGCCTCGACCTCGGTCGCGCCCTCGCTGGCGGTGGCCGCGCTCTGGCTCTCGCTCTCGCTCTCGCTCGGACTCTCGTTCTCGCTCATCGATCCCTCAGCGCATCGACCGGCTTGAGCCGGCTCCCGAGAATCGCGGGATAGATCGTCGCGAGCACGCACACGAGCACCGCGGCGACG
The DNA here is from genome assembly GCA_044220955.1 of Sandaracinaceae bacterium. Taxonomy (GTDB): domain Bacteria; phylum Myxococcota_A; class Polyangia; order Polyangiales; family Sandaracinaceae; genus JBBSAT01. The sequence continues at coordinate 4,900 of JBGAQA010000043.1, read as the reverse complement.
CCCACCCAGGTGAACTCGAGCGGATCGACGTGAACGGGCAGGCGGTCGATGTAGTAGACCTCCGGGTTCATGTGGATCCCGAGGTGCTCGGCCGCGAAGCACACGACGTAGCCGAGGCCGAGGCCCGAGAGCGCGCCGACGAGGCCGATGAAGAGCCCCTGGAGCAGGAACATCCCGACCATCGTGCGGTCCTCGGCGCCCATGGCCTTGAGGATCGCGACCTCGCGGCCCTTCTCCTGCACCATCAGCGTGAGGGTACCGACGACGCAGAAGCTCGCGACCAGGATGGCGATGCCCAGCGTGATGAACATCGCGAGCTTCTCCAGCGCGAGCGCGCCGAAGAGGTTGCGGTTCACCTCCTGCCAGCTGCGCACGCGCAGGTCGTCGCGCCCGATCACGGCCCGCACGCGGTCCGCCGCCTGGTCGGCGTGCTCCCAGTCGTCGACGCGGATCTCGAGGCCCGAGATGCCGCTCTCGGAGCGCAGGAAGCGCTGGGCCGTGGCGAGGTCCGTGTACGCCATCTGCATGTCGTACTCGTACATGCCGCTGTAGAAGATACCTGCGACGCGATACGGGCGCGTGCGCGGCACCGGGCCGGTCGGGCCGAGGTCGCCGTTGGGCGAGACCACGTTCACCTCGTCGCCGACGTGCAGGCGCAGCGTGCGCGCGAGCTCCTGACCCACGACGAGCCCGGGCAGCACGTCGCCCGCCGGCGGCCGCTCGTGCTCGGGCTCGCGGTGGCTCGGGCGATCCAGCGTCTCGGGGATCAGGAACTCGTCGAGCTCGGCCGCGATCTGCTCTCGGCGCGTCGCGCTCGGGTCCGTCTGCTCGGGGTCGCCCCGCGGCGCGAGGTTCGGCGGCCCACCCTGCCGGCGATCGATCTCCCGCAACAGGTCGTCGATCTCGCGCGTGATCCCCGCGTGATCGACCGGAACGCCCGCGTCGGGCGGCGAGAAGATCGCATCGCCCCCGGACTCCTCGTCGACGCCGAGCAGCTCCGGCAGGAGCAGGCTCCCGCTCATCTCGTCCGGCGTGAGGTGCAGCATCCGCTCGGGGTGCCCGAGGTAGTCGAGCCGCCCGTGACGCATGTTGCGCGGCAGGTCGGTGACGTCGCCGATCGTGTCGGGGTCGATGCCGCGTAGCTCCGCGCCCGCGAGGCTCGAGGCGCTCGTGATCATCACCTCGCCCGCGACGTAGGGCGTGACGCCGAGCACCCCGTCCACCTCGCGCGCGCGGTCGATCATCGGCCGCCAGTCCTCCCAGGTGCCGTACTCGCGATCGACGACCACGTGCGCGTGGTTACCGAGGATCTTCTGCTGCAGGTCCGCGCGGAAGCCGCCCATGACGCTCAGCGTCGTGGCGAGCGTGCACGACGAGAAGCTGACGGCGAGGATCGAGAGCACGCCGATGACCGTGAGGAAGCCGCTCTTCTTGGCGCGCAGCATCCGCGCCGCGACCAGCGCTCGAAAGCCCGTGAGCTCGACCGCGTCGAGCAGGTGGGGCATCGCGCGCAGCAGCGCGCGGATCGCGAAGAGCGTGGTGATTCCGAGCGCGATCGCCGGTAGCTCGACGGCGTCCGGGTGCTCCTCGGACGGCACGAACGGGAGCGCGTAGAGCGCGAAGACGAACGCCGCGGCCACGAGCGCGTCGAGGATCAGGAAGACGACGGCGCGTGCGCGCTCCGGCAGCAGGAACCAGCTGGAGATCAGCGCCCCCAGCATGAGCGTCGCGGCCAGGCCGCCCGCGACGTAGGCGCCGTAGAGAAGAGGTACGAGCCCCTGGGCGACCGCCACCGCCTCGACCGTCGCGAGGTAGGCGCCGATCGCGCTCGACCCCGAGTCGTCCAGCATCAGGTCGAGCTCGAACGAGACGCGGTCGTGCGACGCGAAGTAGACCACCACGGAGAACGCGAGCTGCGCGCCGACGAGGAGCAGCGACGCCATCGCGCCGATCGCGAGACGCACGGTCCCGGGCGTCCCCTGCGCGACGCGGACGACGCGCGAGAGCACCACGCTCGCCCCCAGGACGCCGAGCGTCAGCGCGCCGGCGAACACGTACGTGACCAGCGGGTCCGAGACCTCGCGCGGCATCCGCTCGTGCAGATCGAACACGACGAAGCCGCACGCGAGCAGCGCGACGGCACCCAGCACCCAGGGGATCGCCGCGACGCCGATGCGCAGCGAGAGCGTCGCGCCCGGAGCCACGCGACGCGCACGGAGCGCACGGACGACGTCCACGAGCGCGACCAGCGCCATCCCGGCGCCGAGCCCCACGGCGGGGCCGCCCAGCGTCGCATGCCCGAGCGCGCCGAGGGCCCCGGCGAGCGCCAGCTCGACGAGCGCCAGCACGAGGTGGGTGCGGACGATGCGCGAGGCGCCGCGGGGCTCGCTCAAGCGCGGTCCTTGCCCGTCGCGGCCGCCTCGTGCCGGAGCGCCGGGAAGAGCAGGACGTCCCGGATCGAGGGCTGCGCGCAGAGCATCATCACGAGCCGGTCGATGCCCAGCCCCATGCCCCCGGCGTTCGGCATCCCGTACCGGAGCGCGCGCACGTAGTCGGCATCGAAGTCCATCGCCTCGTCGTCGCCGCCCTCGCGCCGGGCGAGCTGCGCCTCGAAGCGCGCCGCCTGGTCGTCGGGGTCGTTCAGCTCCGAGAACGCGTTGGCGAGCTCGCGCCCCTCGACGAAGAGCTCGAAGCGATCGGTGAAGCGCGGGTCCGCGTCGCTCTTGCGTGCGAGCGGCGAGATCTCGGAGGGATGACCCGTGACGAACACCGGGCGCGACCTCGTGCCGTCCGTGCTGCGGAAGAGCACCGGCAGATCCGGCTCGACGAGGATCTCGTAGAGGACGAAGAGGCGCTCGCCGTAGCCCATGGGCTTGCCGAGGTGCTTGATCGCGTCGAACCAGCGCTGCCGCTGCGCATTGGGGACGCCGGCCGTCGCCGCCTTCAGCGCCGCGGGCTCGAAGGTGGTCCGGACCAGGGTCGCGAGCGCCTCGTCGTCGTCGATGATCTCGCGCGTGAGCTTGCCCTCGAACGGAGTGACGAGGAGCGAGGGCGGGCAGGCGGTGGAGTCGCAGCGCAGGAGAATGGCGTCGCGCATGTCGACGCGCGCGAACGGCTCCTCGACCGTGAACGGGCGCTCGCTCCACCACGCGGGCGCATCCGCGGCGAAGCCGGCGCGGAGCGCGGCGTCGACGTGCTTCACCATCGACTCGGTCAGCTCGAGCATGTCCTCGTACGTCGCATAGGCCTGGTAGGCCTCGAGCATCGTGAACTCGGGGTTGTGCCGCGTGGAGACGCCCTCGTTGCGGAAGCAGCGCGCGATCTCGTAGACGCGGTCGAGGCCGCCGACGACGAGCCGCTTCAGGTAGAGCTCGGGCGCGATGCGCAGGTAGAACTTCTGGTCGAGCACGTTGTGGTGCGTCTCGAAGGGCTTGGCGGTCGCCCCGCCGCGCAGCGCGTGCAGCGTCGGCGTCTCGACCTCGAGGAAGCCCCGCCCGTCGAAGAAGTCTCGCACCGCCCGCACGATCGCCGTGCGGGCCCGGAACACGCGGGCGACGTCGGGGCTCGCGAAGAGGTCCACGTAGCGCTCGCGGTACCTCTTCTCCACGTCCGTGAGGCCGTGCCACTTGTCGGGCGGGGGCACGAGCGCCTTGCCGAGGTGGCGGTACGTCTCGGCGCGGAGCGCGGCGTCGTTCCGCTTCTGGTTCGCGAAGAGGGGGCCGCTCGCCGCGACGTGATCGCCGAGATCCGTGGTCGCGAGCACCGCCAGGTCGGCCGGCGAGAGGGCGACCGGCTCGCCGTCCTTCCCGGGAGCGGGCCGCGCGAGGATCTGCGCGTCCCCGTGCGGCGTCCGGACCACGAGGAAAGGGCCGCGACGCCGCACGACGCGCCCGTAGAGCACGTGCTGCTCCGCGCTGGCCGGGATCTCCGTCTCGAGCGGCAGGGCCGCGTGCTCGATCGGATCCCGCAGGCGCGCGACGACCCGCGCGCGGTCGCGCTCCATCGCCTCGGTCGCGCGGAAGTCGTTGGGGAACGCCGCCGTTCCCGCCGCGCGCAGCTCGGCGATCTTCGCCCGCCGCGCCTCGATCAGATCGTCTTCGCTCGCCATGCCGGGCCGAGGCGTAGCACGTCCGCCTCGGGCGACGCTGCCGGGGCCGCCGGGTGTCGCGCGACGTGGAACGACCGGCGCCTCGGTCCGACGACGGGCCCGACGTTCGCGCGGCCCCCGGGATTGACGGGCTCGCGACGTCAGCGCACGGTAAGTGCATGGCGGTGAAGACGATCACCATCGACGTGGCAGCCTACGAAGCGCTCTCGCGCACGAAGAAGGCCGGGCAGTCGTTCTCGGACATCATCAAGCTGCACTTCGGCCCGCGCCGCACCGCCGCAGACCTCCTCGCGGCGCTCGAGAAGGACGTGCCGTCGGAGAACACCATCGACGCGATCGAGAAGCAGGTTCGGAGCCGGCGCAAGAGCCCCGCACGCGCGACGCGCCCGTGATCCACCTCGACACCCCGTTCGCGATCGACCTGCTCCGAGAGCGCGCCCGGGGCAAGGACGGCGCTGCCACGCGATGGCTGCGGGCGCACCCGGAGGAGGAGCTGCGCGTGGGTGTTCACGTGGCCTGCGAGCTCGCGGCCGGCGCCCGCCTCGCTCCACGGGCAGTGGAGGAGGAGGCGAAGGTACGGCGCCTGCTCGCAGCGGTCGTACTGACGTATCCGGACGAGCGCTTCGCCGATACCTACGCCGAGATCCTCGCGTGGCTGACGCCGCGCGGCGAGCGCATCTCCGCGATGGACGCGCTCATCGCGACGGCGGCGCTCCGCGACGCGGCGCCGCTGCTGACGCGCAACGTTCGCGAGTTCGAGCGGGTGCCCGGGCTCCGCGTCGAACGCTACTG